>JBBAVV010000015.1:0-36818 GCA_040397545.1 Pirellulales bacterium | reverse complement strand
GGGGCTCCGCTTATCTGCAGGGGCTCCGCTTATCTGCAGGGGCTCCGCTTGTCTGACCCCGTCCGATCACTTGCCGAGAACGACCCCGGCCGTGGCCGCCACCACCACGAACAGGATCAGGGCAATCCCGAGCACTCCGAGCAGGGAAAACACGACGTCAGCCCTCCGTATCGGGAAACCTTTTCCGGGAAACCTTTTCCGGGATCTACGGCGGGCGTTTCAGCCCCGATCGGAATCCCAAGGTTGGGGCCGACGCCGCGTTGGTGGCTATCGTAGGCATGGCTCCTGCCGTTCACAAGACGTTCCACAGAGCCGCGCAGGGGCCTGTGGGCTTAGGTCGTCGGATGCTCGAAAAACTCATCGGAAACGACATTCCTGCCCGCCCGTCCGACTTCTTCGATCGGGCGCCGTTGCACGGAGTGGTGCCACGGGCTGACATCCTGGAGCTCGGGCATGATCTCGAGGATCTGGCCGATGAGCATGTTGGCCAGGCGATGAGTGGCGGTGCCGTCGGTCTGTTCGCGGATGGCCGCGGCCGTCTTCATGAGTTTCACCATCCGCGAGCGTTCGAGGACCGGGCCGGAGAGTTGGCCATCGGCTTCGACGAGGAGTTCGGCGATCGGCACCTCGAGAACCTCCTGCCAGCCGAGGAGATCGGAGATCCGCAGATCACAGTCCTCCTGCTCCTGACGACGGGCGACCGACATCTCGACTCCGAGCCGGCGGGCAACGTTCCGCAGCGTCACCCCCTGCTGCTGGCGGACATCCGCCAGACGGTGGAATCGCTGCTGCCGGCGCGGCGCCGTCCGCGGCTGGACGGGGGGGGGCGTGAGGAGCGCGTCGGCTTCGGCACGGACGGCGTCCGAGATTCCGCTGTCGGCGACCGCAAAGGGGTGCCGCATCCCGTCCTCGGAATCGTCAAGGCGATCCTGGAACCGGGTTTCGTAGTCGACGGTCGCCATGATGGAATCCTCCTGCTAGGCCTGGACAGGGGCGCGGATGCGCACCGGGAGCGCGGACGTTCGAACGGGGGTGTAGCGAGCCTGAAGAATGGGGCCGGCGCGAACGCCGCTCGCCAAAACCGGATCCTGCCTTGCCAGGGGGACCCGACTGGATAACTCTAGCAGCGACGGCAAGACGGCGACGCCGGCCGGCCGTTGACTGTCGCGGCCCGCGGGGGACGTGACAGGAACCAATACGCCGCAGGAGCAGCGGCCGTTCGCGCGGCCGACAATTTTTTTCCCTCCCCGCGCCCGCTTCGTTCGCCACGCCCCGTTGATTCCCCTTGACCGAGCGAGACTTCACCATGGCCCCCTGCAGCCCGCTTCCCGATGGCTACCGCGACCTCCGCGATCATGTCGCCTGGGCCGATGCCGGCCGGCGCTCGACCGTGCTGGTGTCGGGGGAGGATGCGGTGCGATTCGTCGATGGTTTCTGCACCGCGGCGCTCTCGTCGCTCGCCCCCGGTGACGGTACCGAGGCATTTTTCCCCGATGCCCGCGGGCAGGTGCTCGTCCTGGCTACCGTCTTCCGTGGCCTCGATGGCGTGTGGATCGACGCCGTTCCCCCGGTGCCGGTGACGGCCGAGGGTGGGGCGGGCGAGTGGTCGCTGGCGGCCCATCTCGAGCGCTACCACATCCGCGAACGACTTGAGATCAGCGATCGGAGCGATCACTTCGCGGCGCTGTTCCTCGCCGGCCCGGCGGCGGGCACGTGGATCGAGCGCTGGGCGGCCGCCCCGCTCCCCGGGGAGGCCATCCCCGCAGGGGACACCGTTCGGGGGCCATTGCTTCCGGTCCGGCTGGAGCGCCCGTTCGGCAGGATTGCCGACGTCGCTGCCGGCAACCTGCCGGCGGTCTGGGGGGGAGTCCCGGCGGCGGTCCTGCGGGGGGAATGGCTGGGCCCAGGCACCTGTCTCGTGGTCGTGTCGCGCGACGACCGGGGGCGGCTCGTCGAGCGCTGGCGGGACGACGGGATCGTCGAGGCCTCCGCCAACGCCGTCGATGCGGTGCGGCGCGAGGAGGGTCGTCTGTCGGCGGTCGATGTACCCCCGCGGGCACTTCCCCAGGAGCTCGGTCGTGACGGCGGGGCGATCTCGTTCACGAAGGGGTGTTATCTCGGTCAGGAGACGGTGGCACGCATCGACGCCCTCGGGCATGTCAATCGTCGCTTCGTGGGGATCGTCGCCGCGGCCGACGTGCCGGCCGGGCCGGGGGCGACAGTGACGATCCGGGGGAGCGGTGAAGCGGTGGGCATGATCACTTCATCCGGCCCCACGCCCCTGTTCGATGGTTGGCTGGGACTCGGATTGGTGCGGACTTCGGCGCTCGCCGCCGGGGTCGAATTGGCGATCGCCGGAGCCGCGGCACGCTGGGTGGAACTGCCGCCGCACCGCGGCGGGAAGGGAGCGGTGGCATGAGTGAGGCAGAGGCCGGAACGGCGCCGGGTGGTGGCGACGGGCATCCCGACGGGGCGGTTCCCGCCGCCGACGTGCTCCTCATGGCACGGCGCTTCAGGGTCGTCCGCCGCACCGAGCCGGGGCCGGCGGGCGCAGGACGGGTGCGCGAGGTGATCGAGCATCCGGGGAGTGTCGTCGTCGTGCCGCTCCTCTCGCCGGTCGACGTCTGCCTCGTCGAGGTGGTCCGCGTCGCCGTCGGACGGACGCTCCTCGAGTTGCCCGCCGGCACGCTCGACCGGGTCGAGTCGCTCGAGGCCGCCGCGGCCCGGGAGCTCGCCGAGGAGACCGGGTACAGGTCGCGCCAACTCACGGCCGCCGGCGCGTTTTGGATGTCGCCGGGGATCCTCCGGGAAAGGATGCATCTGTTCGTCGCCGGGGGGCTCGAGCCGGGCCCCCAGGCCCTCGAGCCGGGGGAGCAGATCCGTGTCAGGATCGTCCGCTGGGAGGAGGCGATCGCGATGTGCCTCGAAGGCGCGATCGACGACGCGAAGACCGTCGCCGGCCTGCTGCTGGTCGATGCCCGCCGGCGGTTGCGGACGCAGGGGCCCCGCTCCGGGTGACCCGGCGAGCGCCTCACTCCGCTCCCGGTCGGGGGCCGATGGTGGTGCCAGGCCGGCGATCGGCCAAGAACATCACGCCGCCGACGAGGCCGCAGACGATGGTGACCAGGAACCAGAGCAGTCCGATCGCCACGGCCTTCTCTTTGGACACGCCGTGGGGAGCGAGGAGGACCACCAGCCCCCCTTCCCGGATACCGACGCCACCGATGCTGATGGGGACGACCATCGCCAGGGCGACCAGCGGAACGGCGGCGAGCCAGACCGAGACCGGGAGGTCGGTCCCGATCGACCGGCCGACGGCATCGACCACCAGCGCCCCCCCCATTTGCACCAGCAGGCTCCAGGCGATCGCCGAGGCAAAAAGCTCCGGACGCCGCTGGTAGGGAAGAAGGCCGGCGACGATTCCCTGCACGCCGGGGTGCGACGGGAGGAACTGCGCGATCCGATCGAGACGGCTGATGATCATGGTCGCCGGCAGGAGCACCGCTGCCAGCAGCATGCTGCCGATGAGGAGCGTGGGGAGGAGCGCGAGCGACGCCTGATTGCGGATCAACGCCGTGACGGCAATCACCCCGAGCGCCGAGAGTCCGGCGAGTCGGTCGGCGAGGATGGTGCAGCCGGCGAGCACGCGGCCGCGCGTCGTCGCCGCCATGCGGTACGCCTTGACGACGTCACCGCCGATCGACGTCGGCAGGCAGAGACTGAAGAACTGCCCCTCGAAGAACCGGCGGATGAACACCGTCAACGGTTCTTGGAACCCGACCGGCCGGGCCAGCGCCGCCCAGCGGACCGCGGCCAGGCACTGCACGACCAAACCGAGTCCCAGGCTCGCCCCCCACCAGCGCCAGTCGACCGTCTCGAGCAGAAGCCAGAGTTGCTGCCAATCGACGTTGCGGAGGGTCAGCGCCATCAGGGCGAGGGTACCTGCCATCCGGAGCATTATTCCGGCGGCCCGTCGAGCCCAACCACGGTGCGACGCTTCCGATGGCAGATCAGGATTCGGAGTCCCGGCGGGGGGGGCGAACAGCCCGGGGCTCTGGGACATCAATGTCGTCTCTGGGAGGGAATCCACGTGGATCGACGTCCTGCATGCTCCGTCGTTCACGGCCGGTTAATCTAGCTGGCCGTGGAGAAAGTCTGCGGAGACCATTTTCCACTTGGGACACTATCGAAAAAACCAGAGTTTTTCAGGGGGCTTCGGCCGCCGCATCTGGAGGCGAAACAGCTTATCCAAAGTCTGCTGGTCGTCCACGGATAACTTCATCCATGACCCCTCCGGCCGCGGGGCAGCCCGCGATCCCGGCCCGTTGGTCGGCCGGGAAGACGCCACAAGGGATTCGGTTGCCATGTACGAGTGGATCGTCCCGCTGACGGATGTGGTGGTGTTCGGATTGCTCCTTGTGCTCGGGGGGAATCTCGGCAGCTTTCTCAATGTCGTCGTCCACCGGCTGCCCCGAGGGGAGTCGGTCGTCCATGGCGGCTCGCATTGCCCGTCGTGCGGATCGGCCATCCGCTGGCACGACAATGTCCCCGTCCTCGGGTGGCTCCTTCTCGGTGGCCGTTGTCGGGATTGCGGCGCGATGATCGCCGCGCGGTATCCGCTCGTAGAGGCCGTCGGGGCGATCGTCATCGGCGGGGTCGGCGCCGCCGAACTGCTGTCGGGTGGCCGGACGCTCCCCGGTGCCGCCTTCGGTGGCGGACGGCCCGGTGCCGACAACCTCCTCCTGCGGCCCGATCCGCTCCTGATTGCCGTCGCCGTTCTCCACGGATGGCTCCTCTTCAATCTCCTCCTCGGAGCGGCCGTGGAGGCCGACGGGCAGGTCGTACCGACCCGCTGGAGCCGCGTCGCCCTGGGAATCACCCTGGGCGCCGCGATTGGCTGGTCGGCCCTCTTGCCGGTGGGTGTCGGCATCCAACTCCCGGCGTGGATCGGGGAAGGTCCGGGGCGTGGACTTTCGATCGCCATGGCTGGGATGGCCTGCGGCGCCTTGCTCGGGCGCTCCTCCCCTTCGGCGGTGCAACAGGGTCTGATGCTCGTCGGCGCCGCCCTCGGGTGGCAGGCGGCAGGCGGCGCCGCGCTCCTGCTGCCGGTGATCGGCACGCTGCGGAGCTTGCTTGCGTCGCTGATTCCCCCCGACCCCCCTGTGGGCTCTCCGGCCACGTCCGGGCCCGCCGGAGCCATCCACCCGTTGACCGAATCGTTCCAATCGGAGTGGGCGTCTCCTTCAGAAACCTCGGCAGGGGCAACCGATTCGGAATCATCCCCCGCCCTGCCGCCAGGGGCGGAGCCGGCCGCACCCCCGGCCGACAACCGCATCCCGGGCCCTTTCGTGGCCCGACTGGCGATCCCGGTCATTCGCCATTTCCAGCGTAAAAGCCTGCCAGCGGGGGATTTGGTCGTGGCTACGGCCGTCGTTCTCCTCGCCTGGCGATGGCTGTGGCGGGGGTCCTTGGCCCTCCTCGGATGACCAGCGGAAAGCGTCCAGTCAACGTATTCCCCCGCCATCAGCCGCCTCTTCCCCGGGGCGCGGTTTTGCCCCCGCGATCGTGTATACTCCCGAAGGAAAGGTCAGGGCTTCTCGACTCCAGCGGGTGATGCATGAATCCACTCACCGAAGACTTCCGCCCCAAGCCAGCCCCCGTCCCGGTATTCGGTGCGGGCGACGCTGCTGATTCTGCTCCGCCGTCGCTGATCGCTGGCGACGACAACGTGTCTATCGAAGGGGCTGCGGCTGCCGTGAACGGTGGCATGGCGACCGACGGGGAACCGGCGCTGGCTGCGTCGGCCCTGCCGACCGCCTCCCGCGCGGCGGGCGCGGGTCCCCGGCCGTTGTCCGGCCCACCGCGGCAGAGCGTTGACGACGAGGAGTTCTTCGTCCAGCTGAAGAGGAAATGGGCCGATTTTGTTGCCGATATGCGAGATTCTTATCAGCGGGTCACGCTGATCTGGATCGCGATCTTCACCGTGGCGCTCATTTACAGCTACTTCCCCGGCCTCTTCAACGCCTACATCGCTTGGGCCAACCCACAGTACGCCCACGGGTGGATCGTGCCGCTGTTCTCGGTGGCCCTCCTCTTCTGGTGGCGGCAACCGGTGGCCCCTGTCAAGTTCTCCGCTCGGTTGGTTGGGCTGCTCGTCCTCGCGGCCTCCCTCGGCCTGCGGATGTTAGTGGCCCGGTACCGGATCGTGACGATCGACATGTACACGTTTGTCCCGGCGATCTGTGGCGTGTTCATCCTCGTCGGCGGGTGGAGCATGTTCCGGTGGGCGTGGGCACCGCTGATGTTCCTGATCTTCATGTATCCGCTCCCCGACGAAGCGACCCGTTACCTCCTCGGGCCGCTGCAGACGACCGCCACGATGGTCAGCACCTTCGCCCTTCAGACGCTGGGCCTCGAGGCCTACCGGGAGGGTAATCAGATCGTCCTCGGCGAGATGCACCTCGGTGTCGTTGACGCCTGTAGCGGGCTGCGAATGTTGACGATCTTCGTCGCGTTGTCGGTCGGTATGGTGATGGTTGGGCGGCGGTCGTGGTGGGAGAACGCCATCATCCTCGCCAGCGCCATCCCGATCGCCCTGGCGGTCAATTCGATCCGAATCACTGTCACGGGAGTCCTCTATCAGGTAGCCGATAGTGAGTTCGCCGAGCGAGTGTTCCACGACTGGGCGGGCCTGGTGATGATGCCGTTGGCCATGGCCATGCTCTATACCGAGCAGTACGTCCTCGCCAACGTTTTCTTGCCAGAGCTCGAGGGTCCGGCCGTCCTCGGTCGTTCGGCCACCCCGGTGGCGGAATCGTCTGGCCGAAAGGCGAAGGCGGCCGCGCCGGCGGCTCTCGGTCTGGGGTCGGTCGGCGGTGTTAAGTCCGGTAGCTCTGCGGTCAGCAAGCCCAAGGGGGTTGTCGGGCCGGTCATCGGCTTCCCACCGAGGAAGAGTTGACGCTTGGCGGTTCCCGCCGAACTGGAGTCCGTCCTCGGTTGGGGTCGCCCCCCCGGTTCAGGCCCGGCTGCCGTGGTGGTTGGATGGTGAAATCGTTTCCCTTCGATTGATCCCAGGTGGCGCTATCCATGAGTGAAATTGCTGCCGTTGCCGTCGCGACCGAGCCAAAGGCACCTCTGCCGTCGGTCGGCGCCATCGCTGTGCGGGACACGGCCGTGGCGTTTCCCAATCCGCAGGGAATGGCTTTCCCTGTCGCCGCCCCGGAGGCCGGAGGGGACGGTGGGCTCGACGCCAAGCGGCTTCTTCACGCCCTGCGGCGGCGCTGGCTTCCGGCGCTGGCTCTGGCGCTGGTGACGGGGCTCGCCGTCGCCGTCCCTGTGTGGCTCTACCTCCCCCGTGGCTACGAGGCGGTCGTCTGGTTGAGAATCCGCGCCAGTGGGACGATCCTCAGCGAAGGTCGCAGCGCCGAATACGACGCCTACCGGAAGACGCAACTGCAGTTGCTCCGCAGCCCCGTGGTGCTCAATGCGGCCCTGCGGAAGCCGGGCATCTCCTCACTCCGGATGATCACCGAGCAGGACGACCCGCAGGGCTGGCTGGCGCGAACGATCGAACCGGTGTTGCAGGGTGACTCCGAGGTGATGCAACTGAAGTTCCGCGGGTCGGTCGCCGATGAGACGGCGAAGGTCCTCAACGCAATCACCTCCTGCTACCTCGACGACATCGTCAACAAGGACCGTCAGGATCGACTTAGCCGCCGAGACCAACTCGAGAAGAAGTTCAAGGAGAACCAGACTGAGTTGCGCAGCCGCCGGGAGACTTTCAACGATCTCGCCCGCACGCTCGGCAGTCGTGACAGTCAGGAAGTGGCCACGCAGCGTGGGCTGCTCATGGACCAACTCAGCACGGCCAGGGGTCGGATGACCCAAGCAGAGAACGATCTCGAGCGAATCGAAGCGGAGATCGCGATCGTCGAGCTCCGCAAGGGGGAGGTCGCAGGCGCACGGGCTGACGAACAGGACGGCGAGGCTGCCGATGACGCCGACGAAGAGGATCAGCTTGCCTCCGAGGAGATGATCGAGGCCGCCTTGTCGCGCGAGCCGGAGATTCGCGCTCTCGAATCGCAGATCGCCGGCCTGACCGACTCCATCCTCGGCCAGGCGGAACGGAGCGCTCGGGGGATGAACGAGCCGGCCGTGAGGCGCATGGTCGGGCGCCGGCAGCAACTTCTCCGCCAGATCGAGGCGGTGAAAACGAAGCTTCGGCCGCAGATCCTCGGAGTCATGGGATCCGGCGGAAGTTCGGCATCGGCGGGGGGGGGCGTCGTCAGCCCCCGTGAGTTCGAGCTCCGTCGCCAGACGCTCGTCAAGGCGATCGAGAAAGCGCGGGGCGTCTACGACGATATCTCGAAAAAGGTCATCGATCTGGGGAATGCGAATGCCGATCTCGAGAACCGCAAATCGGAAATCGATCAGCTTGCCCGGGTCACCGATCAGATCGGTTTGCAACTCGAGGCAACATCGCTTGATCTCACCGCTCCCCCGCGGGTGACGCTCCTCGAGGAGGCGGTTGTCCCGGGTGGAAACGATACCGTGAAGAGGTTCCTGCTGGCGCTGATGGCCGCCTTCGCCAGCGGCGGCTGTGGCGGTGCGCTGGTGGTGGCGCTGGAATACATGAGGAACCGGCTCGGGGATGTCGAGGAGATCCCGTCAAGGATCGGGGTACGGGCAATCGGCACGATTCCGTGGGTTGGAAAATCGAGGCGGGGCCGTGCCAACGAGTACCGACTGGCGGAGAGTGTCGACAGTATCCGGACCCTCATCCTCCAGGGAAATCGGGAGGCTGCCAGGGTCATCATGGTGACGAGCGCCGGCGAGCGGGAGGCGAAGTCTTCACTGGCCGCCAATCTCGCCGCCAGCATCGCCCGTTCGGATCACCGCACCCTCCTCATCGAAGGGAGCCTACGGAATCCTTCGGTGCACACGGCGCTCCAGATCGACGCGGCGACGCCGGGCATGGCGGAACTGCTGCGCGGTGAATCGACGAACAATGAAGTCGTCCAGCCGACCGCGATCGACGGATTGTTCGCGGTGACGGCAGGGGCGGTCGACTACGACGCCATCACGGCCCTTTCACGGCAGGATTTCCCCCGCATCATCCAAGAATTTCGCGATTCGTTTGATCACGTCATCATCGATGCCGGGCCGGTGCTCGCCTACGCCGACACCCTCATCATTGGGCGGCAGAGCGACATCGCCATCCTCTCGACCATGCGGGATGTCAGCAGTGTCCCGGCGACGGTTGCGGCGGTGGATCGGCTCCGATCGGCCGGTGTCCGTGTCGCGGGATGTGTCTTGAGCGGTGTGAGTGATTCCGGGTCGGGAAGCGCCAAGCGGTTTCCGGCGTGACGGCCCGTCGATCGATTGACCCATCAGGATTCCAGAGCAGATGAAATCGAATTATTTCACGACATGGGCCCCGCTGCTCCTCGGATTGGTGGCCTTGATCGGTGTCACGGTCGCCCAAGGGAAAATTACGGGGCGGTGGTCCGGGAAGAACGTGAGTGAGGAGCTCCGCGAGGATGCCGCTCGGCTGGAGTCGTCTTTCCCGAAGGAGTTCGGCTCTTGGAAGATGGTCGGTGAGACGGAGGCCGATCCAGCGCAGCTCAAGGTGGCTGGTGCGGTGGGCCACATTTCGCGCGAGTACCAGAATGTCGACAGTGGCGCCAGAGTCGGCGTCTTCGTGGTCTGTGCCACGCCGAGCGACGCCTCCGGTCACACCCCCGATCGCTGTTATCCAAGCGCCGGCTTCGAGATCGCCGAGCAGGAGCACCGTGAGAATATTTCGCTTCCGGATGGCGCGACGGCCGAGGCCTTCTCTGGCTCGTTCAAAAAGCAGGGGGAGAGCCTGCGGATCTTCTGGACGTATGCCGTAACCGGCAAGTGGGTCGCACCGCAGATTGCCCGTATCGAACTGGCCAACAGTCCCGTAGTGTTCAAGATCTACGCTATCATCGACGAAACGGCGATGCCACGGGGGGAAGGGAGCCGCACTGGGTTGCAGTTCCTCGCCGACCTGATCCCGGAGTTTGACCGGGCGATCTTTGTCGCCAAGGACGAGGCACAGGGCAGGGCCGGTGGTGGCCCGCCTCCGTCGATCGGCTCGAACGGGGCGTGAATCGCGGGCCTGCCTGGAGCGTCGGTCGCGGTATCTCCGGAGTGCTGCCCGGTGCTGATCACGAGGGTTCGAGCGTCGGTCATGGAGCTCGCGAGGAAACGGATCGTTGTCACCGGGGGCGCCGGGTTCCTGGGGACGGCCGTGTGCCGGGTTCTCCGCGCCCGCGGTGTGTTGCCTGACCAGCTGATCGTGCCGCGACGCGAGTCCTGCGACCTCACCGACGAATCGGCCGTTGAACGCCTCTACGATGATGCCCGTCCGGACGTCGTCATCCACCTGGCCGCGGAGGTCGGTGGCATCGGTGCGAACCGGGCGGCACCGGGGCGTTTCTTCTACGCCAACATGGCAATGGGGCTCCACCTCATCGAGCATGCGCGCCGGATCGGGCTCGAGAAGTTCGTCCATACCGGCACCGTCTGCGCCTATCCGAGGGATTGTGCCGTTCCGTTCCGCGAGGAAGACCTCTGGAACGGTTACCCGGAAGTCAGCAACGCACCGTACGGCATCGCCAAGAAGGCGTTGTTCGTGATGCTCGATGCCTACCGGCGGCAGTACGGCCTCCGATCGGCAGTGGTGGTGCCGGTGAATCTCTATGGTCCCGGGGACGACTTCGACCCCACCACGAGCCATGTCATTCCCGCCCTGATCCGGAGGTGCGACGAGGCACGCCGCGCCGGATTGCCCGAGATCGTCTGCTGGGGTTCGGGAACCGCCACGCGGGAGTTCCTCCATGTCGAGGATGCCGCCGAGGCGGTGGTCCGGGCGGCGGAGCTGATCGATGACCCGATCCCGATCAATCTCGGCGGTGGGGCGGAGATCGCGATCCGGGATCTCGTGGCCAAGGTGGCCGAAGGATCTCGGTACGGCGGGCGGATCACCTGGGATCGATCGCAGCCGGACGGCCAGCCCCGGCGCAGCCTTGACATCTCGCGCGCCCGATCGATGCTCGGATGGCAACCCGTCCGCGACTTTGATGACGGGCTGGCGGAGACGATCCGGTGGTGGGTTGAGCGGACATGAGTTGCGGTGGGTGCCGATCAATCCGCTATCGGCTCGAGGGCCCCGTGGGAGAGGATGAAGCGTCGCGTGCCGGCGGAGCCGTCAAAGATCACCGTCACGACGGACCGTGCGCCGGTGCCACTCACTCCGGCGATCGTGCCTTCGCCATACTCGGCGTGCCGGACCCTCTGCCCGGCTGCCAGGGGGGCCGGGGCCTGCCGGCCGCCGGTCCGTCGCGCGAGCTCGGCGGCAGTCTCCAATTTTGGGGGCGCGGGGCGGGCCGTCCTCGAACTGGCTCTGGATCGCCCCGGGAGCGGAGGCAGATCGTCTTCGGTGTCGAGCACGAGTCCGTCGTCCCTGGTTGGCCGGGGCGGGGAGCCGGGGCGGGGCGTCGTCCATTCTTGCTCCTCCTCCCAGGCATCGGGAGGAAGCTGGGATTCGTCATCCTCGCGTGCTCGGCGCCCCCCCAGGCCGCCGGCCGGCGGGGCTTCGGTGCCCGTCACCTCCGCACCGGGGCCTGACATCTCCGCGAGGAACAAGCTGGGGCAGCCGATGCGCCGGGCCCCGCGGTAATCGCGCATCCGGGCACAGCTGGCGTGAACCTGCTCCATGCCGCGGGTGATCCCCACGAACACGAGGCGCCGTTCCTCTTCGAGTTGGTCGGGCTGATCGAGGCTGCGTTGGTGGGGAAGAATCCCATCCTCCATGGCCACGAGGTAGACCACCGGGAATTCGAGTCCCTTGGCGGCATGGAACGTCATCAGCGAGACCCGATCGGCGGAGGAGTCCCAGGCATCGGTATCGGCCACGAGCGCGGTCGTGTCGAGGAACGCGCCGAGCGGGGATTCGTCGATCCCGCGAGGTCGTTCATCCGAGGCATATCCGGCATCGAATTGCCGGGCCGCCGTGATCAGTTCCTCCACGTTCGCGAGGCGGTCGTCCCCCTCCTCTTCCTCGTCGTCGGCGAGCATGACGCGATAGCCGGTCTGCTCGAGCACCGCTTCGAGGATCCCGGCCACCGAAGGATCGCCGGCCGCCACGGCCGCGAGCGTGGCATGGAGTGTGGCAAACCGACCGATCGACGTGGCAGCCCGGGTCGGGAGGCCGGTCACGGATTTCGCCCGTCGGCAGGCGGCGAGGAGCGGCACCGCATGGTCGGTCGCCCAGGCCGACAGGAGATCGAGCGACTGCCGCCCGATGCCCCGCGCGGGAACGTTCACGACCCGGAGGAGCGCCTCGTCATCGCGCGGATTCCGCAGCAATCGCAGCCAGGCGATGATGTCACGGATCTCACGTCGCTTGAAGAACTCGACCCCGCGGAGCAGTTGGTAGGGGACGCCGCGGGAACGGAGTGCGACCTCCAGGGAGCGAGAGAGGGCGTTGGTGCGGAAGAGGATCGCGAAATCCCGTGGGGAACGCCCGGACCGCGTGACAGCCGCGGCGATCTCGTCGGCGATCCGGTCGGCCTCCTCGCGCCCGTCTGCGTCGAGGACAATGCGCACGGGTACACCGTCGGGAGCATCGGTGAGGAGCTGCTTCGGCTTGCGGCGCGTGTTGTGGCCGATGAGCCGGTCGGCCGTACCGAGGATGTTCGCCGTGCTCCGGTAGTTGTGCTCGAGCTTCACGACGCTCGCGGTCGGGTAGTCCCTTTCGAACTCGAGGATGTTGCGGATGCTCGCACCGCGCCACCCGTAGATCGCCTGGTCGGGATCGCCGGTCACCGAGAGATTCGGGTGATCGATCGACAGGCCCCGGAGGATCGCATACTGGGCGGCATTCGTGTCCTGGTACTCGTCGACGAGGATCCAGCGGTGACGGGCGTCGAGTTGGCTGCGGAGTTCAGGGTTGTCGAGGATCAACCGCGCCACGTGGACGAGCAGGTCATCGAAGTCGACTGCATTGCATTCGAGCATCATCTGTTGATAGACCGGCCAGAGCCTGACGGCGACTTCGTCGGCCGGCCGGCCCCAGCGTGCTTCGAAGGTTTCCGGAGTGCGGAGGTCGTTCTTGGCACGGCTGATGATCCCTGCGAGACGGTCGACCGGCGTGTGGGTGAGGTTCAGACCGAGTCGTTTCGCCGCCCGCTTCATCACCGCGCCGGCGTCGTCGGTGTCGAGGATCGAGTAGTCGCTCGTCAAACCGACCATCCTGGCGTGGGTACGGAGCAACCGGGCCGAGAAACGGTGGAACGTTCCCATCTCGACCGGCTGCGGGCCGACGAGCGACGTCACCCGGCGACGCATCTCGTCGGCGGCCTTGTTGGTGAACGACAGTGCCACGATGGTGTGGGCCGGTACACCCTGCGAGATGAGGTGGGCGATCCGATGGGTGACGACACGCGTCTTGCCGCTGCCCGGCCCAGCAAGCACCAGGAGCGGGCCGTCCATGTGGGTGGCTGCCCGACGCTGCGATGCATTGAGGCTGTCGAGTTGCATGCGGTCGTCCTGCCTGCCACCGGGTGGGTGAAGCCCGGCTGTCTGCGTGGTTTGGGAAGATCCGCGTCGATGCCTGCCGGGTGGTAGTCGGAATCGCGCGATCCCGAGTATATTTCCTCCCCGTCGGAAGACGGTGCCAAGAGGATCATGGGACGGGTTCATCGACAGGGCGGGGTGACCCTCGGACCGACTCGATCAGAGCACGACGTGATCGTGGACAGACGTGACGCTTGGATATCAGGTCGGAACAGGGATGTCCGATGGAGTCTCGTCACGCACGCTTCCGATTCCCGGCTATCCCCGGGACATCGAGCCCCTGGGCCGGGAAACCGGTCCGCCGCACGGGAGGGAACCCATGCCACGCGTTCCATACAAGAATCTGACGCAGTCGGACGAAATGGCGGAGAAGCTCGACATGAGCACCGCCGAGATCGGACTTTCAGTTCGGACGACGAATTGCCTCGAGGAGAAGGGCATCTTCACGGTGCACGACCTTCTCAAGTGCACGCGTGCCGACCTCCTCGGGATCTCCAACTTCGGCGAGAAAACGCTCGAAGAGGTCTATCGAGCCCTCGAGAAGATCGGTTTTTACCGCTCGGCCCTGCCGTCGTCCGCCCAGTCAATGGCGCTGGGGACAAATGGCCCGGCAGGTGCCGAAGGGCAAACCTGAAGTCCGGTCGAACGAGCCGGAGTATCGGGCAGGGCGGTCTGAGCCGCTGGCCGGGGCACGTCCGGAATGACCGGTCATGAGACTTCCGCGGTTCTTCACGAAGAAACGGGGCCATCGGAGAACCGATTCCCAAGCTTGGGGATCGTTTGCCGAGGGGCTTTTTTACGCGTTGCTGGTCGGTGCCGGGGTCGTCTTCGGGCTCCTCCTCGTGACCGGTGCGGTGACCTACGCGCCTGCCGACCCCGACTCGGTCGTGCTCCAGCGGGGCTACGAATGGTGGATGTGGCTGCTGACGCTGCTGATGCCCGTGGCGCTGTTGGCCTTTGGTGGGTCTGGTCTCGTCCGAGTCGTGCGCACGTGGGGAAAATCCCAGGAACGCCGCGCCGCGGCTTCAGGAGCGGTGATCCTCGAGGGGATTGCCGGTCCCTCGGCGGGGGTGGCAGGGCGTCCGGCGATCCCGTCGTGCGACAATCTTGAAAACTCCCCCGGCATCGTCCTTCGCTACCGACTCCCCCTGGAGAGTCCCGAGAACTGGTCGTTGGTCGGGTTCGGATTGTTCGCGCTCCTGTGGAACGCCGTCGTCGTCGTGCTTGCCGTCGGCGTTGGGGCTGATCTCATCGGCGGCACGACCGATTGGTTGCTGATCGGTCTCCTCGTGCCGTTTGTCGTCGTCGGTGTGGGTGGGGTGGCGCTGTTCGTCAGATCGGTCGTGCTCTCAACGTCCGTGGGGCCGACGCACGTGGAGATCTCCGATCACCCGCTCGTCCCCGGCAGGCGGTATGACGTCCGGCTCGGCCAGGGGGGCGCGCACCTTTTCCGGTCGATCGAACTCGGGCTCGAATTGGAGGAGACGGCGACGTTCCGTCAGGGCACCGACACGAGAACCCAGCGGATCGTCGTGAGGCGAGTCCCCGTCTCGGGGTGGCAACGCGTCCAACCGGTGCCCGGAGGGATCTTCGAAGCGCGCGTGCCGTTGACAATCCCGGCCGATGCGATGCACTCCTTCTCGAGCGAGAACAACGCCGTTCAATGGCGGATCGTGGTCCGTGCGCAGCCTGACCGGTGGCCGGAATTCATCCGTGTTTTTCCCGTCGTCGTGCTCCCCGTCACGGCGGCGGACGTCGGGGCTGTCCCCGAATCAGTGGAGGCGATGGGATGAACGCTGCCGACAGCCATGGAGCCGCCCATGGTCCCGCCGGTTCGGCGCCGCCGTTCCCGCGGATGGATCTCCGCTTCGGTCATCCGGGCCGGAGGTATGAGCCGGGGGAATGGGTCACGGCCGAGTACACCATCGACGGCCTCAACGGAGAGCGACCCCGCGCACTGGAACGCTCCGCCCTGTGGTACACCGAGGGCAAGGGGGAGGAGGATCTCGGTGTCTATTTCTTCGAACGTGTCTCGACGCCCGAGACCATCGATCGCGTTGTGCCGGAGGGTACCTTCGCCCTCCAACTGCCTCCGAGCCCGCTGTCATACGAAGGGGTGATCGTGAAGATCCGCTGGTGCATCCGCCTGCGGATCTTCTTCGATTCGGGGCGCGACCATGTCTCGGAGCATGTGTTCACCGTCGGCCGCGTTCCTCCATCGATCCTGCCGTGAGCCATCCCCGGGACGTCGCTCCATGGATGTCGGACACACGATTCACCGTCCCAATCCATTCGCCACGCGATACGTCGCGTCGGCCCGTCTCGTGCCCCGGGACGAGCAGGGCGGGATTCTCGATCTCGCGTCGCTCGTCGCCAGGCTTGATGCGCTCGGGGGATCGGGGGCGATCGTCGGTCCGCACGGGACGGGGAAGTCGACCATACTCTCCCATCTGGGCGACTCCATCGCGGCCGGGAAACGGCCCGTGGGCAGGGTCAGGCTGCGGAGCCGGCGCGACATCCCCACCGCCGTCCGCTCGGTCCGCGATGCTTCCCGGGGCGGGCTGGTCTGCATCGACAGTTGGGAGCTCCTCGGATTCGCCAGCCGTGCCGTCGTGCGCGGTCTGGCAACGGCCCGCGGAGTCGGCCTGTTGGTCACATCCCACGGTCCGGCGGGCTTGCCGACACTGGTCTCCTGTCGGGGCACCAGAGCGCTCCTCGGGGCACTGGTCGGCGAGCTCCCCGATCATGACCAGTGGTTCGGCACGACGATCGTCGCCGCCGATCTGGAAGCGGCGATTGACGCAGTCAACGGAGACGTACGGCAGGCCCTCGACCGGCTCTACGACCGCTTCGAAGAGGGCCGGCTGAGGATGCCGCACTGAAGGGGCGCCCGCGGATTTCCCGTCGGCTGGCCCTCCGCAGAAGCGCCGGTGCCGGTCGGTCGTGCCGATCGTGCGATCCGTGCCGGTTGTGCGGTGACCGCCGCTGAAATTCACGTTTTTATCGCCCAGATAATTTACCCAGCCCCCCGGGTCGGCAACCTACGCTAGACAGGATTGTGGAGGTGGCCATGCCCATGCTGGCCAGCCGCTGCGGCGAACGGTGGGATGGCATTCGGGGCGATTCCGAGGAGTGAGTCATGAACGTGCGGCGGTTGATCGTGACACTGAACCTGGCTGGGGCCCTGGCGCTGGGAGCCCCTCGCGTCGGCTCGGCGCAGTGCTGTCTCAATGACCTGTTTGCCGGTTTCCATTCCTGCTTCTACAAGGCCCCTCAAGCCTACGCCGTCGCGCCGCTCGTGGCTCCGGTGGCGGCACCGGCGATGGCGCCGGTCATGGCGCCAGTCATGGCACCGGTGCCCATCGCCCCTCCACCCCCCGTGACGGTTCCCGTTCAGCAGGTGAGCTACGTCCCCGAGACGACGTATCGAACCGAATACCGCTCGGTGCCGGTGACCAGTTACAAGCCCTCCTGCGAGATTGATCCCTGCACCGGTTGCCCACGTGATTGCATGGAGCAGGTGACGAACTACGTTCAGCAGGCGGTCAACGTCCCGGTCACGCAGTACCGCGCCGTCTATTCCACGAAATACGTCCAGATGCAGCCCCAGCAGGGATATGGCCAGCCCGCCTACGGCCAGCCGGCGTATGGCCAGCCCGCCGCCGCCCAGCCGATGGTGGGAGCGCCCGTGGCGGCCCCGGCCGCCACAGCGCCGTCATCGGCGTGGGTTCCGGGGACCGGCGTCGCTCCGGGGCCGGCAGGAGCAGCGACGAGCCCGTTCGCCGCGCCAGTGCAGACGACGCCGCAGGCGTGGGGCGCCGCCGGCGCTGATATCCAGCAGCAGGTCCTCCCCGGCCAGACGAACATCTCGGCTCCGGTGCTCCAGCAGGGGGGCTCCGTGGCGCCGCCGACCTATCAACCGCAGATTGTTCCCCAGAGTGGGGCCTTCCCGGTGCCCCAGCAACAGACGCCGCTGCTCCAGCCGACCAGTCCACCCTCGCTCACCCCGGCCCCTTCGTTGAGGCCGGTCACGGAATTGCCGAAGAGCGGTGGCCTGTCCGGTGCGGCGCCGGCCGCGTCGGGAAGCGGCGCCCCGGCCCCGGCGGACGGATCGGTCTCCCCCGTACCGGCCGCCGTGCAGTCCCCCACCGACAAGCCGATCACCGGGGATGCCGTCCCCCAGGCCGGGGCCCAGCGCCTCGTTCCGATCCCGGTCGCACCGGCCGCCCCTGCCCCTCGTGGAACTCCTCCCGGCATGCCGACGGTCCCGGGGCCCGGGCCGGGAACGACCACCGGGGCCTTCCCGCGACTCCTCGCTCCGACGGCCCACACCACGTCGTGGCAGCCGGTCGCGCCCCGTTCGGCCCCCTATCCCACCGCAGCCCTGCCGTCGCGTCCGCAGCAGTGAGCCGGCGGGGTCCGTTCCAGCGGGATCCTCCGTGACCAACGCCGACGTCGCCGCCCTCTTCGATCGTCTCGCCGACCTCCTCGAATATGACGGGGAGAACGCGTTCCGGATCCGCGCCTACCGCGCCGCGGCCCGGGCCATCGCCGATCAGGTCGATTCCCTCGAATCGATCCGTGGGAACGAAGCACGATCCCTCACCGACCTCGACGGCATCGGTAGGGATCTCGCTGCCAAGATCGAGACGATCCTCGACACCGGCAAACTTCCGCTCCTCGAGGAGCTGTCGGCCCGGGTCCCGGTCGGGGTGTTCGATCTGCTGCGAGTGCCCGGGCTCGGGCCAAAGAAGGTCCGCCAGCTCGTCGATGCCCTGGGGATTGATTCACTCGATGCCCTCGAGGTGGCCTGCCGCGCCGCAACGGTGCGCGGGGTGAAGGGGTTCGGCGAAAAGACGGAAGCCGCGATCCTCAAGAACATCGCCTTCGTGAGGGGCGCTACCGTGCGACGGCAACTCTGGGAGGAGGCCGATCAGGTCGTCACCGACATCGTCGCCTGGATGCGCGGCTGCCCGGCCGTCGAGCGGATTGAGGCGGCCGGGAGTTGGCGGCGGGGGTGCGAGACGGTCGGCGACATCGATCTTGTCGCCGTGGCGACCGACGCCGCGCCGGTGATGGAGCACTTCCGGCGGTGGGCCCATGCGGCGGAGGGAATCGCGGCAGGCCCGACGAAGTCGAGCATCCGTGGGCCACGCGGCATCCAGCTCGATCTCCGGGTCGTCGGGGCGCCCTCCTTCGGGGCCGCCTGGCAGTACTTCACCGGCTCCAAGGAGCACAACATCCGCCTCCGCTCGTGGGCGCGCGAGCGGGGCTGGTCGCTCAACGAATACGGCTTCCAGCCAGTCGCGGCCTCCGCCCCGGTGGCACCCCCACCGGCTGCGACCGAGGCCGAAGTCTACGCAGCCCTGGGGCTCGCCTGGATCCCCCCGGAACTGCGTGAGGGGCGTGACGAGGTCCTGCTGGCGGCCGCGGGGAGGCTCCCCGTCCTTCTCGAGGAGCGGGAGATCCGTGGCGATCTCCACATGCACACCACCGACACCGACGGCGAGGACACGCTTGTCGAGATGGTCCGCGGCGCGCGGGAGCGAGGTCTCGAGTATGTCGCGATCACCGATCATGGCCAGCGCGTCACGATGGCGCGCGGGCTGAACAGGACGCGGCTCCTCGAGCAGTGGGATCGGATCGACAGGCTCAATGAGACGCTCGCTGCCGAGGGGCCGGCGCCGATCGTCGTGCTCAAGGGGATCGAGGTCGATATGCTCGAGCGTGGCGGGCTCGACCTTCCCGATGACGTGCTCGCGCGCGCCGATTGGGTCGTCGCCAGTCTCCACTACGGGCAGTCACAGCCCAGGGAACGGATCACGGAGCGGATCCTGGAGGCGATCCGCCATCCCGCCGTGAGGGTCATCGGGCATCCCACCGGCCGCCTCATCAATCGCCGCCCTGCCTACGACGTCGACATGGAAGCGGTGATCGCGGCTGCTGCTGCTGCGGGCACGTTCCTGGAAATCAATGCCCATCCGAGCCGGCTCGACCTTGACGATCACCACGCGGCCGCCGCCCGACGGGCCGGCGTGAGGATGGTGATCTCGACCGATGCCCATTCGGTCCGGGGGCTCGGCGTGATGCGGTGCGGCGTCCTCCAGGCGCGCCGGGCCGGGCTGACCCGCGCCGACGTCGTCAACACCCTCGGCTGGAGTGACTTCCGTCGTCTGCTCGGGGGACGGTCGACCTGATCACTCGGGCGACCGCACGCAGCGGAAACCGATGTGGTTGGCCCCGGACGACACCTCCCCCTTCCCCCGTGTGCCGACGATGTACCGGGAGCAGTATTGGTCGGTACAGAGGAACGAGCCTCCTCGGAGCACCCGTTTCGCCTGGCCCGGTTCCTGCGGGTCGTGGCTCGTGTCCGGCCCCCGCGGATTGCGCAGCGGCTGGGCCGGCCTGCGGGCATCGCGGGCGTAGGTGTCGGGGCGGTACCAGTCGGAACACCACTCCCAAACGTTGCCCGACATGTCGTGCAGGCCGTATGGGTTGGCCGGAAACGTGGCGACCGGCGCTGCGAACACGAAGCCGTCCTCGACGGTGTTGTTCGCCGGAAACGGCCCCTGCCAGGTGTTGGCCATCTCCCGCCCGCCCGGGCGGAACTCGTCTCCCCATGGGTACATCGATCCCGTCCTGCCACCGCGGGCGGCAAACTCCCATTCGGCCTCGGTCGGAAGGCGTTTGCCGGCCCATGTCGCAAAGGCCACGGCGTCGTCGTGAGCGATCTGCACCACCGGGTCGCTGCCCTGCCCCTCGATCGAACTGTCCGGGCCGGTGGGGTGGCGCCAACAGGCCCCCGGGACATACATCCACCACTCGTAGTGGTTTTTGAGGGACACCGGTCCCTCGGGCGGCGCGAAGACGATCGAGCCGGCAACCAGGTTCCCGGCCGGAGCTTCGGGGAAATCCTCGGCGCGGGGGGGCGTCTCGGCCACGGTCACATACCCGGTCGCTGCCACGAAGGTGGCGAACTGGTCGTTGGTGACCTCGGTGGTGTCCATCCAGAACCCGTCGACGTGGACACGGTGTACCGGCCGGGCGTCGGGCATGGGCTCACTGCCGCCGAACGGTCTGCCACGTGGGTCGTCACATCCCATTGAGAACTCACCGCCAGGGATCCACACCATCCCCAGAGGAGGCTCGGCCGCCGGGGCTGCCGGGCCGGGGCTGGTCGCTTCGAAGCCCCGTCCCTGGGCTCGGCCCGCAGGGCGGGCACCATCCCGGGTGGCGAGGAGCACACCACCGGCGAGCACGGCCGCCGCTCCCAGGCCGAGAAGGAGCAGCCAGGACACGCCACGCGGAACGGAAGATCGTGCCGCCACGGGAGAATCTCCGGCGAAATCGCGGCTGGCGCGGCGTTTCGGCGCTGCACATCCACCGCCATCCCTGCGAGTCTGGCACACGGCGCCCCGACGGGGAAGCGGCGCGGGGTCAGCCCCGGTCAGCGGGCTCCCAGGTTACCGACGTCGGCCTGCTCCCCCGAGCGCTTCCCCGAGTCATTGATGGTTTTGGTGACGGTAACACTGTCTGCGAAGACGGTACCGTCACCGAGTGCCCCTTCGCCCGTCCAGAGCCGTCCCTTGATCTCGATGACATCACCGGGTCTGACCAGCCCGATCTGGGATGTGGCGACTTCGACGACGGCATCCTCGGCCAGGGGGAGCGTGAGGCGCCGGATCTTCCCGGCGTCGACACGGACGGAGAGCATACCCCGCTTCAGCTGGACGACCTTTCCGACGATCATCTCGTCGATCCCCGGCGTGACGGCCGTCGGCTTGGCCTCCGCCGTTGGGGTGGCGATATGGAGGAGCTGAATCGGCGTCGAAGCCCTCCCTTTGCCGTCGACATTCGCCTGGAAACGGACGAGCATGCCGGGCGCGAGCAGGGAGACGGCGGCCGTCCCGTTGACGTCGACGCGTGACACTCCGGCGGGATGGAGGAGCGCGACCCGTTCCACCGGTCCCGCGCCGTCGTTGGAGGTCTGGAGAAAGGCCACGGCGCCCCCGGTATTGGTGCCGGTGACCCCCTTCACCACCCCGCGAAACTCATCCTCCGGGAGGCTGTCGATCGACAGCTTGTTGTTCTCCACGGGGAGCGTGATCGCCTTGTTCGTATTCCGGCAGGCGCCGAGGTTCCAGAGCCGTTCGTAGGCCTTTTGGATCGCGGCCGACTTGAAGAACGTTCCCCAGTGGATCGTGCCGTCGGGGAGGACCGGCGGCGTCGGATCCTGGCTGTCGGCGTAGGGGTTGTAGGGGACAACCTGCGCGAGCACGACCGGGGGCGCTCCGCTTCCAGTCACGGCCAGCAACAGCCCGAGGAGCACCGCTCCCGATTCCGGGAGGCGTCGACGAAAAGCCCCGATCCGGCGGAGGGCAAGGAGGAAATACATCGGGGGTCTCCGGAGAAAAGGCCGTTCCAAGGTCCTTCGGCGCCACGGCGCATCCGACCGCACTCGGGCGGCTCCCCACGGAACGTCCGGACCGACCGTCACGACCGGCCCAAAGACCGGTCAGAGCGGGTCGTGCCCCCCGTCTGTATGCGGGAGCGTGGCGATGTCGGAGTCACCGGCCAACCGGGTATCGAGGCCCGGAGCGGCTTCCTCGAGCAGGGGAAACTGCTGCGCGAGCACATTCCCGACCCGGTCGTTCCGTAGCGACTCGAGGGCCTCGGGGCGGACGCGGACTTCCGAATTCTGGAACGTACTGAAACCGGTGCCGGCCGGGATGAGGTGACCGAGGATGACGTTTTCCTTCAGCCCGACGAGGTTGTCGACCTTGCCGGCGAGGGCCGCTTCGGTGAGCACCTTCGTCGTTTCCTGGAAGCTGGCCGCCGAGATGAAGCTCGAGCTTTGGACGCTCGCCTTCGTGATCCCGAGCAACTGGGTGCTCGCCGTGGCCGGCTTCGGCTTGGTCCCCTTGGCGGGCGTGCCGCCGAGCGCTTCGATCTGGGCGTTGGCCTGGGCGAGGATCTCCTTCGGAACGACCGACCCGACGCCGAACTCACTGTCCCCCTTGTCGGTGATCCGCAGGCTCTCGGAGATCTGCTTGTTGGCCAGCTGGAAATCGAACCTGTCCATGACGCTCCCCGGGAGCAGGGTCGTGTCGCCGACCGACTCGATCTTCACCTTGCGCAGCATCTGCGACACGATGATCTCGATGTGCTTGTCGTCGATGTCGACGCGCTGGCTGCGGTAGACGTTTTGGATCTCACGGACGAGATACTGCTGCACGGCGTCCTCGCCCGAGATTCGCAGAATGTCGTGGGGAACCAGCGGCCCATCGACGAGCGCCTCCCCCTCCTTGACCTCGTCGCCGGTGTGCACCCGCATGTGCTTGCCCTGGCTGACGAGGTGCTCCTCTTCGCGGCCCGACTCGTTGCGGACAACGATCGTCCGCTTGCCGCGGCGCTTCTCCCCCTTCACCTCGACGCGGCCGCTGATCTCCGCCATGATTGCCGGATCCTTCGGCTTGCGGGCCTCGAAGATCTCGGTCACGCGTGGCAGACCGCCGGTGATGTCCTGGGTTCCTGATGCCTCACGCGGCGTCTTGGCGAGGATGTGACCCGCCTTCACGACTTCCCCTTCGTTGACCTCGATATAGGCCTTCTCGGGGAGGTAGTAGAAGCCGAGGGTCTTGCCGTCATCGTCGAGCAGCGCGATCTGGGGCTGATAAACCCCCTTGTGCTCCATGATCATCCGCCGGACGTGGCCGCTGGGATCCTTCTCGATGCGAACCGTCTCGTTCTCGATGACGTCCTCATAGCGGACCTTGCCGGACACTTCCGAGAGGATCGGGATCGAGTGCGGGTCCCACTGCACGAGCACGGCACCCGGCTTGACCTCGTCCCCCTCCTTGACCTTGAGAATGGCACCGGCCGGAACGTCGATCTTCTCGAGATCGTTCCCCTTGGCATCGCTGATCGTGATCTCGCCGTTGCGGGCGAGCACGACCTGTTGGCCGTTCTCGTCGGGCACGCTCCGGAGGCGGGCAAAGCGGACCGTACCAGCGCGCTTCGACTTGCTTTGGTTCTCTTCGAGGGCACGCTGGCCGACGCCGCCGATGTGGAACGTGCGCATCGTAAGCTGCGTGCCCGGCTCGCCGATGCTCTGGGCGGCGATGATGCCGACGGCCATCCCCTCCTCGACGAGCGATCCGGTCGAGAGATCCATGCCATAGCAGAGACGGCAGACGCCGAGCGGGGCCTCGCAGGTCAGCGGGCTGCGGACCTGGACCTTCTCCAGCCCGAGTTCCTCGATCTGCTGCGCGATCTTCGGCGTCACCAGATCGTCCTCCCGGACGATCACGTCCCCGCTGATCGGGTTGGTGATGTCTGCCCGGCTGACGCGCCCACGGAGGCTGTCGGCGAGCCGCACTTCGACCTTCTCGCCGCGGTAGATCACCCCCTTCTGGATCCCCTGCGGCGTGCCGCAATCGTGCATCGTGACGACGACGTTTTGGGCGACGTCGGCCAGTTTGCGCGTCAGATATCCCGAGTCGGCGGTTTTGAGGGCCGTGTCGGCCAGACCCTTGCGGGCCCCGTGCGTCGAGCTGAAGTACTCGAGGACGGTCAGCCCCTCACGGAAGTTCGCCTTGATCGGCGTCTCGATGATCTTCCCTGACGGCTTGGCCATCAGCCCACGCATCCCGGCCAGCTGCCGGATCTGCTCCACACCGCCACGGGCACCGGAGTGCGCCATGAGGTAGATCGGGTTGACATAGCCGTCGACCCTGGACTCGCTGGCCGTGTCCTTCTCGAGGGCGGCCATCATCCCCTTGGTGATTTCCTCGCGGGCGTGCGTCCACGCATCGAGCACCGAGTTGTAACGCTCGCCGTCAGTGATGACGCCCTTTTGGTAACGCTTGAGGATCTTGGAGACCTCTTTCTCGGCGTCACCGATGATCTTCGACTTGTCCGACGGCGTGATGAGGTCGTCGGTCGCGAACGACAGGCCGCTCTTGGTGCTCCAACTGAAGCCGGTGCGGTTCATGTCGTCGAGGAGATCGATTGTCCGTCGTCGTCCGAGGGCCTGGTAGCAGTCGGAGATCACGCGGGCCAGTTCGCTCGACCGCATCGGGATGTTGTAGAAAAGCATTCCCTCCGGCAGCACAGAATTGAAGAGGACACGGCCAGCGGTCGTTTCGATGATCGCGCCGGGCTTCGACTGCGACATGTCCTCCATCTTGAGACATCGCTTCGGCGGGAGCTTGACCCGGATCTTGGCTTGCGTGTCGACCTTGCCGAGCGAGTGGGCCAGTTCGACCTCCTCGACGTCCTTGAACACCATTCCCTCACCCTTGCGGCTGGGGAGTTGCATGGTGAGGTAGTAGCAACCCATCACCACGTCCTGCGACGGGCTGATGATCGGCGCCCCGTTGGCCGGGCTGAAGATGTTGTTCGTCGACAGCATCAGCGTGTGGGCCTCGACCTGGGCTTCGATCGAGAGCGGCAGGTGAACGGCCATCTGGTCACCGTCGAAGTCGGCGTTGAATCCCTTGCAGACCAGCGGGTGGAGCTTGATCGCGTTCCCTTCGACCAGGATCGGCTCGAAGGCCTGGATGCCCATGCGATGGAGCGTCGGGGCACGGTTGAGGAGCACCGGATGGTTGCGGATCACCTCCTCGAGGATGTCCCACACCTCGGCATCCTTCCGCTCGAGCATCTTCTTCGCGCTCTTGATCGTGTCGGCGTGGCCGAGCTCTTTGAGGCGACGGATGATGAACGGCTGGTAGAGCTCCAGCGCGATTTTCTTCGGCAAGCCGCACTGGTGGAGCCGAAGCGTCGGACCGACGACGATCACGCTCCGCGCTGAATAGTCGACACGCTTGCCGAGGAGGTTCTCGCGGAAGCGGCCCTGCTTCCCCTTGATCATGTCGGTGAGGCTCTTGAGCGGGCGGTTGCTCGAGGCGAGCACCGGCCGCTTGCAGCGGTTGTTGTCGAACAGGGCGTCGACGGACTGCTGCAGCATCCGCTTCTCATTGCGGATGATGACCTCCGGCGCGTTGAGATCGACGAGCTTCTTGAGGCGGTTGTTGCGGTTGATGATCCGGCGGTAGAGGTCGTTGAGATCGCTCGTGGCAAAATTCCCGGAATCGAGCATCACGAGCGGCCGCAGGTCCGGGGGGATGACCGGAATAACGTCAAGAACCATCCACTCGGGCTTGTTCTCGCTGTCACGGATCGCTTCGACGATCTTGAGACGATTGACGAGATCCTTCTTTTTCTGCTTTGAGCCGGTCGTGTGGAGCTCCTCGCGGAGCTCCTTGGAGAGGCTGACGAGATCGAGCAAGAGAAGGAGCTTGCGCACCGCCTCGGCCCCCATCTCGGCATCGAAGCCGGTGTCGCCGTAGGTGCCCCGTGCCTCGCGGTACTCCTCCTCGGTGAGGAGTTGCTGGCGCTTCAGCGGCGTGTCCTTCGGGTCGAGGACGACGTAATCCTGGAAGTAGATCACCTTCTCCAGGCTCGACGTCTTCATGTCGAGCAGCGCCCCCAGGCGGCTCGGCATCGCTTTGAAGAACCAGATATGGACGACCGGTGCGGCCAGCTCGATGTGACCCATGCGCTTGCGACGAACGCGGCTATGGGTGACCTTCACTCCGCAGCGGTCGCAGATCATTCCCTTGTACTTCATCCCACGGTACTTTCCGCAGGAGCACTCCCAGTCCTTCTCGGGTCCGAAGATCTTCTCGCACATCAAGCCGTCCTTCTCGGGACGGTAGGTGCGGTAATTGATCGTCTCGGGCTTTTTCACCTCGCCGAACGACCAGCTCTTGATGTCGTGGGGCCGAGCCAGGCTGATCTTCACGGCGGAATAGTCGTTGACGCGATCGTAGGTGGATTCACCGATGCTCACGAGACGTCTCCTAGGAAGAACCCTGATGGGCTGTTGAGGGTGGCGTTGCGGTCGCCGGGATCGGGATGCGGTGGGAAAAAAGGGGCCGGTGGGTGACGCAGTCGCGTCACCCACCGGGGTCGGCGGTGGGAAAGGGCGGTCAGAGCCGCCGCTTCTCGAGCGACATGTTGAGCGCCAGGCCACGGATCTCGTTGGTGAGCACGTCGAAGCTCGCCGGTGTGCCGGCTTCGAGGGTGTTCTCCCCCTTCACCATGCTTTCGTAGATCTTCGTGCGCCCCTCGACGTCGTCGCTCTTGACGGTGAGGAGCTCCTGGAGAATGTAGGCAGCGCCGTAAGCCTCCAGGGCCCAAACTTCCATCTCCCCGAACCGCTGGCCGCCAAACCTTGCCTTGCCCCCCAGCGGCTGCTGGGTGATGAGGGAGTACGGTCCGGTGGAACGGGCGTGTACCTTGTCGTCGACGAGGTGGTGGAGTTTGAGCATGTAGATGTAGCCGACGGTCGTCTCCTGCTCGAGCTTCTCGCCGGTGCGGCCATCGAAGAGCTGTGCCTTACCATGCCGAGGAAGATTCGCCTCTTCGAGAACGTTGTTGATCTCCTCCTCGCTCGCTCCGTCGAACACCGGCGTGATCGCCTGGAAGCCGAGCACTTTGCCGGCCCAGCCGAGGTGTGTCTCGAGGATCTGCCCAACGTTCATGCGGCTCGGCACGCCGAGCGGATTCAGCAGGATCTGCACTGGCGTCCCGTCGGCGAGGAAGGGCATGTCCTCCTTGGGGAGGATCTTCGCGATCACCCCCTTGTTACCGTGACGACCGGCCATCTTGTCGCCGACGCTGATGGCCCGCTTGGCGGCGACGTAAACCTTCACCATCTGGAGCACGCCGGGGCGCAGTTCATCACCGCGCTTCATACTGTTGAGACGCCGTTCACGGGCGTCGATCGCCTCCTCGACGGCGGGCCACATCGCCTTGTGGATCTTCTCCACCTCGGGCTTGGCCTTCGGCGAACGGAGATCGAGCTCCTCGATGCGGAAGGCCGCGGCCCGCTCTGCCACCACCTTGTGCTCTTGGTCGCGGACGAGCGGGCTGCCATCGACAGCCGTGAGTGGCTTGCCGACGGCCTTGCCGATCTCCTCGACCATCGCGCTGAAGGCCTCGGCAACGCGGGCATTCCCCTCGTTCTCGACCTCCTTCAGTTGCTTCTCGAACTCGCGGCGTTCATCCTCCGAGAGGCTCATGCGGCGCGAGAACTTCTCGGTGGCGATGACGATCCCCTCGACGCCGGAGGGGACCTCGAGGGAGTCGTTCTTCACGTCTTCGCCGGCCCGGCCAAAGATCGCGTGGAGGAGCTTTTCCTCCGGGGTGAGCTCGGTCTTGCTCTTCGGCGAAACTTTGCCAACGAGGATGTCACCGGAGCGGACGAAGGTGCCGATCTTCACGATCCCCCCCTCGTCAAGGTTGTGGAGGGCACGCTCACCGACATTGGGGATGTCGCGGGTGAACTCCTCACGGCCGAGCTTCGTGTCGCGGATTTCGATGTCGTACTCCTCGATGTGGATCGAGGTGTAGACGTCGTCCTCCACCAGCTCCTCGCTGATGATGATCGCGTCCTCGAAGTTGAATCCATCCCAGGCCATGAAGCCGACGAGGACGTTGCGGCCGAGGGCCAGCTCCCCCTTGTAGATCGCGGCACCGTCAGCGAGCACTTCCCCCTTCTCGACCTTCTGACCGAGATTGATGATCGGCTTTTGGTTCTGGCAGGTGCGCTCGTTGAGGCCGACGTACTTCCGCAGCCGATAGATGTCGGGGGCGACAGCGCCGCCCGGCGAGACCTCGATCCGCTCGGCGTCGCAGTAGGTCACTGTGCCCTTGCGGGCGGCCCGGACGATGAGCCCGGAGTTGGCCGCGACGTCGCGCTCCATGCCGGTGGCTACGATCGGGGGCTCGGTGACCAGCAGCGGCACGGCCTGCCGCTGCATGTTGGAGCCCATCAGCGCCCGGTTGGCGTCGTCATGCTCGAGGAACGGGATCAGGCCCGCAGAAACGCCGACCATCTGACTGGGGGCAACGTCGATGTACCCCACATCCTCGGCGCGGACGAGGACGAAATCACCGCGGTTCCGGGCGATGATGTTGTCCCCCTCGATCCTGCCATCGACGACGGGGGCATCGGCCGGCGCGAGCGTCGCGTCGTGCTCCTCGTCGGCCCGCAACCAGACGACGTCATCCGTCAGCCGGCACTTTGACACCTTCCGGTAGGGGGTGACGAGGAAGCCGTAAGAATCGACCCCCGAATAGATCGCGAGGCTCGAGATCAAGCCGATATTCGTACCTTCGGGCGTCTCGATCGGGCAGATTCGGCCGTAGTGGGAGATGTGGACGTCGCGCACCTCGAAACCGGCCCGCTTGCGGTTCAAGCCGCCGGGACCGAGCGCCGAGAGCCGGCGCTCGTGGGTCAGCATCGACAACGGGTTCGTCTGGTCGACCACCTGCGACAGCTCGCCACGACCGAAGAAATACTCGATGGCCGCGGAGATGCTTTTGGGGTTGATGAGCGAGCGGGGCGTCATCTCCGTGACGTCCTTGAGGCTCATCCGCTCCTGGACGGTGCGCCGGAGTTTCAGAAAACCCTTGCGGAGCTCGTCGCTGGCGAGCTCATCGATCGTCCGCAGTCGGCGGTTGCCGAGGTGATCGATGTCGTCCACCTCGACCTCGTTCTCGCCCTCGGAGAGCAGGAGCATGTACTTGATCGCGGCGATCAGATCATCGGGGCGGAGCGTCATCTCCGTCTCGGGGACCGAAAGCCCGAGCTTGCGGTTGATGCGGAAGCGTCCCACGCGGCCGAGCCGGTAGCGGTTGGTGTCCTTGAATTTCTCGTCGAACAGGGCCCGGGCCTTGTCGAGGGCCGGGGGATTGCCGGGCCGGAGCCGCTGGTAGATGCGAACGAGGGCATCCTGATGACTGGGGGAGACGCCGGTGCGGCGTTTTGATTCGTCGGCATCCTCGCGGAGGCTGTTCATGATGAGCGGCACCTTCTGCTCATCCATGACCTCCACCGCCGGGAGGCCCGAGGTGCAGATCAGCTCGGCCTGATCGTGCGAGATCTTGCATCCGGCCTCGATGATGATCTCGCCGGCCCGTTCGTTCGGCGATCCGTCCTTGTGCTTGGAGGGATAGACGATGTCGTCGACCGCGATCCGCCCTTCGATCTTCGGGACGTAGCGCCCGCCGTCCGCCTTCACCTTCTCCGGCTCGTAGAAGAGCTTGAGGATTTCGGCGTCGTGGGTGTACTTCTCGTCCATCGCCCGGAGGAGCGTCAGCGCGGAGAACTTTCCGCTCTGGTCGATCCGCACCTGGAGCGTGTCTTTCTTCGAGACATTGAGCTCGATCCAACTCCCGCGCTCTGGAATGATGCGGCAGTTGTGGGTCTTGCGATCGGTCGACTCGGTGTCGGCGACAAAGTCGATGCCGGGCGAACGGTGCAGCTGGCTGACGACAACGCGCTCCGCACCATTGATGATAAACTCGCCGCCACCGAGCATGATGGGGATGTCGCCAAGATAGACCTCCTCCTCGACAGGCTGGTCGCGCGTGAGTCGCAGCCACACGCGCAGCGGTCGGCCGTAGGTCAGTCGCAGCTGACGGCATTCGTCGGGATCGTAGCGGGGCTTCCCCAACTCGTAGCGGACATACTCGAGCTTGACGGTGCGATCGTAGCTCTCGATCGGGAAGATCTCCCGTAGAACCCCTTCGATCCCTTCGTCCTTGCGCTTCGACGACGGGGTGTCGTATTGGAGGAAGCGGTCGTAGAAGCGGGTCTGGATTTCGGTCAGATCGGGGATCGCATGGCTTGCGCGGCTGCTTCCGTAGCGACGGATCTGGGTGGGCTGGAGGCGGCGGACGGCGCGAGTGGCCATGGGCGAATCTCCCTAAAGGATCCCGAACTGGAGGACCCTTGGATGTGTCCGAGGACCTTGGATGAAGACCTGGATGTCGTTTCAGAGTGATGCCGACAGCGCTGCCCCGACCGACGTCAGGTAAAATGACGCCACTCTCGGCAGGGAGAACCGCCCGCCGGGGTGGCAGGGGACCACCATGCGGGAGCGGGACATCCGCCTGAAGAGCCGGAAGAGAGGGAGCGCGTCGTCCCACCGCGGGGGAGCGGCAGGCTGGGGCTGACGAAGGACGAGGCGCATGCCGTTCCCGCGGAACCACCGTCGAAAGGTTGACCGTCGGGAAATCACCATGCAAAAATTATACCGGGCAACGGCCGGAAGGCAAAGCCCCCAGCCGCTGCCTCGGTAAATCAAGCAAAAATCACTTGATGGCGACCTTCGCCTTGGCCTCTTCAAGCTCTTTCTTGAGCTTTTCGGCGTCGGCCTTGGAGATGCCCTCCTTGACCTTGGCTGGATGGCTCTCGACCAGATCCTTGGCTTCTTTGAGGCCGAGGCCGGTCGCAGCGCGGACAACCTTGATAATGCCGATCTTGGCTTCTGTCGGGTAGCTCTCGAGCACGACGTCGAACTCGGTCTTCTCGGCGGCCGCCTCGGCCGCACCCCCTGCACCACCGCCGGCACCGCCCGGAGCGGCCATCATGACCGCGCCACCGGCAGCGGGCTTGATGCCGTGGACTTCGTCGAGGTAGTCGGAGAGCTCCTTGGCGGCCTTGAGCGTCAAGGACACGATCTTGTCGCCGAGGTCCTTCGTATCTTTGGTGAATTCACGTGTCGCTTCAGCCGTTGCCATCGCTCGAGATCCTTTCCCTTCAGGAATGAGGCCGGCGGGAATGCCGCCGGCTGTGTGTCATGGTTGGTCGGTCGCGCACGCCTGTCCCGATGGGACCACGTCCGGGACCGGCGTTTTAAAAATGGGGAACCGCTAGTCTTACCATGAAAGCGGACCTTGGGAAGCCCGTGTCATGGCAATGGTCCGGAAAATCGGTCAGGCGGCCGGAACCTCGGCCGATGCGGCCTTCTCCAGGTCGTCGACCCGGGAGCTGATTTGGCCGGCCAGCGTTCCGCCAGCCCCGAGGATCTGCCCGGAGAGCTTGGCGCCCATCGAGCTGATCTGGCCGGAGAGAATCGAGAGTTGTTCGGCGCGCGAGGGCCACTTGGCAACGCTTTTTACATCCGCGGCTTCGAGCTTGGAGCCATCGAGGGCCCCACCACGGAACTCGAAGCCCTCGTAGTCTTTGATGCCGGAGACGCGATCGAGCTCCTTTGCCAGATCGACGACGTCCTCACCTCCCCAAGCGATCGCGAGCATTCCCTCGGTCTTGCCGAAGGCCGGGGCCAAAGGAGTGTCGAGCGTTGCCCGCCGCGCCAGGCTGTTTTTGATCAGCTGGAGGTGGATCTTCTTCTTGCGCAGCGTCTGTCGCAGTTGGGTGGTCTTCGTGCCGTCGAGGCGGCCGAGGCTGACGACGATCAGGTCGTTGACGCCCTTCAGGCGCCCCTTGAGATCATCGACGAGGAGATTCTTGACGAGCTTGCTCATGGCGGATTTGGGCCCTGATCGGGCAGCGTGGCCGGTGGGTGACTGAACGGAGCCGGAGTGGAGAGCGACCGAGAGATTACGGGGTTGGGGGGACGGGTCGCAGCGTCAGGCGGCGATCATCACCCCGGGAGTCATCGTGGCAGAAATCGAGATGCTCTTCACGTACTGTCCCCGCACGCTGTTGGGCTGCAGTGACATGATGTGATCGATGAAGGCCTTGATGTTGTCGACGATCTTGGCGGCGTCGAAGCTCGCCTTGCCGACGACGGCGTGGACGATACCGGTAGGATCATTGCGGAATTCGACCTTTCCAGCCTTGTACTCGCTGACGGTCTTGCGGATGTCGGCGGTGACGGTGCCGGCACGCGGGCTCGGCATCAGGCCACGGGGGCCGAGAACCTTCCCGAGCGGGCCGACCAAGCCCATCATGTCGGGGGCGGCGATGCAGACGTCGAAGTCGGTCCAACCTTCCTTGATCTTCTTGGCGAGATCGTCGGCCCCGACCTCTTCCGCCCCCGCTGCCCGCGCCTCGTCGGCCATGTTGCCCTTGGCAAACACGACGACGCGCTTCGACTTGCCGATCCCGTGGGGCAGCACGAGTGAGCCGCGGACGATCTGGTCGGCCTGCTTCGGATCGATCCCCAGACGCATGTGGATTTCGACGGTCTGGTCGAACTTGGTCGGCGGCATGCTTTTGAGCAGCGCGACAGCGTCGGCGACGGGGATAGGGTCTTCGGTCTTCGGCAACTTGGCGAGCATCGCCTTCATGCGCTTGGTGACAGCCACGGCTACGGTCCTGGAAGTGTGCGAGGGGATGGGACGGAAAGGAGGGAAGGGAATCAGGGATGCGGTCAGCTCTCGACAGTGATTCCCATGCTGCGGGCCGTGCCTTCGATCATCCGACGGGCGTGGTCGGCATCGCTGGCATTGAGGTCGTTGGTCTTGATGCGGACGATCTCGTCGAGCTGGGCCTTGGTGACATTGCCAACCTTGTCCTTGTTCGGCACGCCAGACCCCTTGGCCAGACCGGCAGCCTTCTTGAGGAGGGCCGCGGCCGGGGGGCTCTTGGTGTAGAACTCGAATGACCGGTCGTTGTAAACGGTGACCACGACCGGGATCGCCATCCCGGCGGCTTCCCGCGTGCGATCGTTGAATTGCTGGACGAACTGTCCGAGGTTGATGCCGTAACGACCCAGCGACGTCCCGACCGGCGGCGCCGGGGTGGCCTGACCACCTGGAATCTGGAACTTCGCCTGTCCGACCACCTGCTTCGCCATGACGCTGACCTCTTTCCCTTCCGCGGGACTACTGGAAACGTTGTTGCTTGATTCGTGACCCGTCTACCCTACCTGCACGCCTGTCCGGGCAGGTTTGACGCTTGACCCATTGATATCAGCCGCTGGGCGACGGCGGAGTGAGCCTCTCAAAGCCCCTCGATCTGCCAGTATTCGATGTCGACCGGGGTCGATCGTCCGAAGATGCTGAGCATGACCGTGACGCGGCCATTCGCCTCGTCGATCTGCTCGACTTCGCCCTCGAAGTTTTCGAACGTCCCTTCGGTGATCTTGACCCTGTCGCCCTTCTTGAAATTGATCTTCAGCCGCGGGGCCTCGTCGGGCTTGACCGCCGACTTGTTCAGGAGTTTGTCGACGTCCGCTTGGAGCATCGGGCTCGGCCGCCCGGCCGACCCGGTGAAATCACCGATGCCCCCGGTCTCCCTGACGAGATACCACGTCTCGTCATTGAGAATCATGTTCACAAGGATGTATCCGGGATAGAGCTTGCGGGAAACAACGCGTTTTTTGCCACTCTTGAACTCGGTGACCTGCTCCTTCGGCACAATCACCTTGCCGAAGAACCGATCCAACCCCTGCATCCGGATCCGCCGCTCGAGGGTGTCGCTGATCGAGTCTTCGCGATTGCTCTGGACCTTCAGGATGTACCACTTCCGCTCACCGATCGGAGTGATCTCCTCGTTGGCAGCCGATGCCACCGGCTTGGCATCGTCGCTGCCCGCGAACGGGTCGGCGAGCTCGGCCGGCGTGCCATCGTCGTCCGCCTCGACCGTCGGGGCGGCGGCTGCGGGCGCGGCTGCGGTGTCTCCGGGGACCGCGGCATGGGCCTCGGACGCGGCGGCTTCGGCCGGAGTGGCGTTTGGGTGTTGGTGCTTCGACATACGTGGGGATGTCCGGGGGTGTCACCCGAACCCTTGGGTCTCGACCGCGCTTGAGCGGAATCCTTGAATCGCCTGGCTTTAGCGGAATCCTTGAATCGCCTGGAGGACGAACCGCCAGAAAAGGTCGTACGCCGCGAGGATGAACGACAGGGCGAAGATCATGAAGATAACCACCGCGGAGCTGCGGGCGACCTCGCCCAGCGACGGCCAAGCCACCTTCGACATCTCCGACTCGACGCCGATGAGGAACTCCGCGAACCGGGGGAGGTTGACCGCCCGGTAGGCGAGCCACGCTCCGGCGGCGAAAATGAGGATAGGAACGCCAAAGCGGATGAACCCGAAATCGTCCGCCGGCAATGCCTGGGTCATCGGCCCACCCGTCGCGAACCAGGCGGGGAGGATCTGCGCGAGCCTCCAGACGGCGATTCCCCAAGCGGCCGTCAGAGCGAGGAAAGTCACTTGCCTGGTGACCCGTCCCTGACTGCGCTTGTAGACCGACGTGCTGAATAATTCGCGACCCAGCGAACCGGGGAGGGTTGAGTTTTCTTGCATTCCTGCCATGGTCGGTTCCGTCCGGCGCGGGCGCTCCGTCTGGTGTACCCAGGTGTTGGGGAGGGGGCCACTAACCCGGTGGGGCCGCCCCCACCGCTCTTCTCAATTCTCGATCGGCAGACCAACCGGACGTCGCCGAGTCGGTATCTTCGCAATCCAGACTGTTTGGGACGTGGCCACGGCGACCAGGTCCATCGAAGCAGGGGCGGCGGGAATCGAACTCGCAACCTCTGGTTTTGGAGACCAGCGCTCTGCCAATTGAGCTACGCCCCTGTGGGACCAGGCGCCGGCCGTGCGGCCGGCGCCTGGTGCTTCATCACACAGGATCGGTGATCAGTCGAGGATCTTCGTCACGACGCCCGAGCCGACGGTCTTTCCACCTTCGCGGATGGCGAAGCGGACCCCGTCGTCCATGGCGATCGGGACCATCAACTCGACTTCCATCTTCACGTTGTCGCCCGGCGAAACCATCTCGACGCCGCTCAACAGCTTCGTCGATCCGGTGACGTCGGTCGTCCGGAAGTAGAACTGCGGGCGGTAGCCAGCGAAGAACGGAGTGTGGCGGCCACCTTCCTCCTTCGACAGCACGTACACCTCGCACTCGAACCTCTTGTGGGGCTTGATCGAGCCCGGCTTGGCAAGCACCTGACCACGTTCGATGCCTTCGCGGGCGATGCCACGCAGCAGACAGCCGACGTTGTCGCCTGCCTGGCCGCGATCGAGAAGTTTCTTGAACATCTCGACGCCGGTGCAGGTCGTCTTCTCGGCCTTGTCCTTGAGGCCGATGATCTCGACTTCGTCGCCAACCTTCACCTCGCCGCGCTCGATTCGGCCAGTCGCCACCGTGCCACGACCTTCGATCGAGAACACGTCCTCGATCGCCATCAGGAACGGCTTGTCGAGCTCGCGAACCGGCTCGGGGATGTAGGCGTCGACCGCAGCAAGAAGCTCAGCGATACACTTGTTTTTCTCAGGGTCTTTGGGGCTGTCGTAGGCCGGCTTGCCGGCACCACGGATGATCGGCACATCGTCGCCGGGGAATCCGTACTTCGTCAGCAGTTCGCGGATTTCCATCTCGACGAGGTCGAGAAGCTCCGGGTCGTCGACGAGATCGACCTTGTTGAGAAATACCACCAACGCCGGCACGCCGACCTGCTTGGCAAGGAGGATGTGCTCCCGCGTCTGCGGCATCGGGCCGTCGGCGGCACTCACCACCAGGATCGCCCCGTCCATCTGGGCGGCACCGGTGATCATGTTTTTGATGAAGTCGGCGTGGCCCGGGCAATCGATGTGGGCGTAGTGCCGCTTCTCCGACTCATACTCGACGTGGCTGACGGCGATGGTCACCGTCTTCGTGTCGTCGCGGACGGTGCCGCCCTTGGCGATATCGGCGTAGCTCTTCGCAATCGCCAGATTTTTGGCAGCCTGAACGGCCACCAGTGCGCCGGTGAGAGTCGTCTTGCCATGGTCGATGTGACCAATGGTGCCGACGTTGACGTGCGGCTTGCTCCGCGTGAACGTGTCCTTAGCCATGCTTTCTCCCTCGATCTTCCTCTCTGGTGTGTGGCTGCAGGCGGCGCCTGCCCTGGTCCCTGAAATCCTGCATCAAATCAAACTGTCCGATCGATCGACGATGCCCCGTACGGCCAGGTCTGAACACGAAGCATCGATCGATTTTGTGACGGGCGGCCTTCCGGCTGACGGAAGGATGAATCGTTGGTGTCGGGGGCGATTTGGTCAAGGCGACCGCCGGGAAGCTGCTGATGGGACTTGAACCCATGACCTCGTCCTTACCAAGGACGCGCTCTACCAACTGAGCTACAGCAGCGGTGTGCGTCGTGGCCTCGGTGGACGGGCGCTCGGGAGCGCGGCGTCGTCCCGGTGAGGACGCGGATCGGTCGGTCGTGGGGGCAGTCGCTTCCTAAATAAAGGTAATGGCGTGGGCGGTGGGATGGTGAGCGGAGGGGGCGTTGAGGATCGGTGGCGGCCTGGAAAGCGGGTAGAGGGAATCGAACCCTCGTCTTTAGCTTGGAAGGCTATTGCTCTACCATTGAGCTACACCCGCGGTGCAGTCGTGCGGGCCCCGGCGGATGCCTACTGAAACTGGCGGATGCCTACTGAAACTGGCGGATGCTTGATG
>JBBAVV010000014.1:0-85386 GCA_040397545.1 Pirellulales bacterium | reverse complement strand
TCGATCCAAAAGCTCTCCCGGCCCGACGGGCTGGCGGCCCTCGCTTCCGCTCCCCCCTTCGACTCCTGCGTGATCGATGAGGTCCATCACGCGGAGGCGCCGAGCTACCGGCGCGTCCTCGCGCGGCTGCCGCGGCACGACCGCTCGTTCACGCTCGGCCTCACGGCCACGCCCGAGCGGACCGACGGCGTCGATATCGCGACGCTCTTTGACGACATCCTTGCCTACCAGGCGACGATCGGCCAGGGGATCGCGGAAGCGTCGCTCGTGCCGTTTCGGTATCGGGGGCTGAAGGACGACGTCGATTACGACTCGTCCCAAATCCCATGGCGCAGCGGTCGCTTTGATGTCGGGAAGCTCGAGGTCGCTCTCGAAAACAGCGCCCGCATGGACCGGCTGTGGGCCGAGTGGCAAGCCGTTCCGGCCGGCCGCACGCTCCTGTTTTGTTGCTCGCGGCGGCATGCGCTCTTTGCCCGCGATTGGCTGCGAAAGCGCGGCGTGGCCGCGGCGGCGGTGTTTTCTGGTGACGGTGGCGACCCGCGCATGGCCTCCCTGGCCGCCTTTCAAGAAGGGCGGCTGTCGGCCCTGTGCGCGGTCGATCTTTTCAATGAGGGGATCGACCTGCCGCTCGTCGATCGCGTCGTGATGCTCCGGCCGACGGAGTCGAAGATCGTTTTCCTTCAACAGCTCGGCCGCGGCCTCCGGGCGGCCACGGGGAAGACGCGGCTGGAAGTGATCGACTTCGTCGGCAATCACCGCGTCTTCGCCAGCCGGCTGGTGCATCTGCTGTCGCTTGAGCCCCGCGGGGAAGGGGCCGCGGCTTGCTTCACCGCGCTGAAGGCGTATCTCGCTGGTGGCGAACCGGCGCTGCCGACGGGCTGCGTGCTCGATGTGGAGGTGGAGGCGAAGCGGCTGCTCGAGCAATTTCTGCCGCGGGGCCGGGGGGCGGTGGTCGAGGCGTATCGGGGGTTGCGGGCGGAGCTCGGCCGGCGGCCGACGCCGACCGAGCTTTTGCATGCGGGCTATCTCCCGCTGACGGTGTCGGCAGATCACGGCAGCTGGTTCGAGTTTTGCGCGAGCGAAGGGGATCTGGCTACTGACGAGCAGGCGGCCGCCACGGCGGCTTTGGCGCCTGCGTGGCTAAAAGTTCTGCAGACGACGAGCCTGACGAAGTCGTACAAGATGGTCGTGCTGCGCGTGCTCATCGATCACGACGCGCTGTGGGACGGCATGCAGATTCCGCGGCTCGCGGGTGCGTGCCGTACGTTTCTTGAAAACCACCCTGCCCTCCGCGCCGACCTCGATGGGGCGGCGTTCATTCGGGTGCCGGGCGACTCGGCCGCCGAAGCGCGGGCGTTTGCAGCGTGGTGGTTGGAATGGCCGCTGTCGCGCTGGATGGACGAGCAAGCGGGGCGCCGCTGGTTCACCCGCCGCGGCGATCGGTTTGCGGCCAACTTCAAGATCGCCGCCGCACACCGCCCCGCCTTCGAGTCGCTGACGGCCGAGCTCGTCGACTACCGTCTGGCGCACTACACGCAATCCCGATTGGTCTCCGCGGCAGCGCCTCGAGGTAGCGAAGGGACGGCACCCTCTACCGCGTTCCGTGCCAAAGTCTCCCACTCCGCCGGCAAGCCGATCCTTTTTCTACCGACGGTAGAGGCTGTGCCTTCCCGGCCCACCGGACCGACGCGCGTCCGTCTGCCCGATGGATCCGAGTGGGTGTTTCGGTTCGTGAAGGTGGCCTGCAACGTCGCCCATCCAGCCGACGCAAGCGACAAGCAAAACCGGCTTCCCACGCTCCTGCGCGACTGGTTCGGCCCCGACGCAGGCCTTCCCGGCACCGGGTTTGAAGTTGAGCTCACCTCCGAGGGCATGACATGGTCCGTCGCCCCCATGTCGCCACGGCAGGAAAAAGGTGACTGCACCCATTTGCCGGTCGCCACGGGCGATCCGGCCCCGGCCGCAGGCCGGGGTCTCCAGACACATGGTGGCCGTCAGCTTTTTCCGGGGACTCTTGCCTCTTCCCCGCCCCCTGCGTCGCGTCATGTGACCCACGTTCCGGTCTACGACCTCGCCGTCGCGGCCGGCTTGTGGGGGCCAGAGAGCAGCCCAGAGGAGATCGGCTGGACGGAGGTACCGGGTGTCGCGATGAAGCCCGGGATGTTCGTGGCCCGGGTGACGGGCACCTCGATGGAGCCGCTGATTCCGGACGGCTCATGGTGCCTGTTCCGGCCCTGCCCGGCAGGCTCCCGCGAGGGGCGGATCGTGCTCGTGCAGTTCAACACGCTCGGCGCCGGCGACAACGGCGGCCGGTTCACCGTCAAGAAATACCACGCGGAGAAGATCGTCACCGCCGACGGCTGGCGGCATGATTCGATTCAGCTGTTGCCTCTGAATCCGGCCTTCGGGCCGATCTCGCTCGAGCCCGAGGACGCAGCGGATCTGATGATCGTCGGGGAGTTTGTGAGGGTGACTGCGTGAGGGCCCCAGAGAATGTGCGCGAACTCGCGTCGATCTCACGCGCTCCGGATGCGAATCGTCGCGTGTTGAATCACGGTGAAGGCCCCAGCGAGGTGGGTTTGATACTCGCTCACCGTCTGGGCGACGATCCGGCCCTTACGAAATCCGGTTCAGCGACGGCATGCACCGTCTCATGGGCCATGGCTTCGGCCGCATACTCGAGCGCGGCCAGAACCGACTCCCGTGTCAGCCGCGGGTGCGACTCGAGGATCTGCTCGATCGATTCCCCGCGCGAAAGCTTACGGAGAATCGTCTCGACCGTGATGCGGGTTCCCCGGACAACAGGCTTCCCAGTCATCACATCGGGGTCGGACTGAATCAGGTTGTGGCTCATCCATCCCTTTCGGCGGCCGGCGAGAAGTGCACGGCCGTCCATTTCCTGGAGCAAGCGGCCGTCGCTCGATTTTACCAGTGCGTAGGCCGTTTTCAGGACCTTGTTGGGAGGTCCAAACCTGCCTGAAAAACAAGGCATCCCGAAGGTATTCGACAAAGACGGATACTCGTTTTTCTTTTACAGCAACGATCACACGCCCATCCACATCCACGTTCGGCGTGGTGACGGTGAAGCCGTGTTCGTGGTCGAGCCTGATGTGGAACTGCGGGAATCCGTCGGGTTCAATGTCCGGGAGCTATCGCGAGCGGAGGAGCTCATTCATGACCACCTCGAACTCATCAAGCAAAAATGGGCCGAACACCTCGGCTGACCGTGCCCTGAAGGCATGGCATGATGGGGGCATCATCTTCGTCAGGTTCGCGAGCGGCCACGAGGTTCGCTTTCCGATCAAGGGCAACCCGCGTCTGGAGTCGGCCGAAGAAGCAGACCTAGGCTGTATCGAGATTTCACCATTTGGGCTGCACTGGCCGAAGCTCGACGAGGATCTCTCATTGGCGGGGATCCTCGACGGGCGATACGGGCAGCACCAACCCGCTGGCAACCGTTAAAGCAGCCTGCTGAGGCAATCTGTTTGCCCAGTGTCGCAGCGGTCACTCGCGACATCCACGCCGCCGGCGCGATTCCGAAGGGGCTGTTCGCCGGCAGCGAGATGCGGATGAACAGGCTCAAGAAACTCCCCCGCCGGAGGCATTACGGATCCTTGCCAGAATCACTCAGGCGGCGGCCGAGATCGAACAGCAGCAGGCGGCCGGAGGGGAGCACGTCGCCGACGGCGGAAAAGGTGTTGCCGATGACGGCGAGCCGGGGCCCACTCCCCGCGCCTGCGACCATCGTCATCGCCTCGATCGCCCACTCGGGGCGCAGTTGGTCAAACATCATTCCGGTGGCAGCATCGCACAGTCGGACAGACTCCTCGTCGGCAACGATCAGCGTCCGGCCGGTATCCCCCCAGATGATTCCTCGCACCGCACGGGCAAACGACGACACTTCGACGATCCTGCTGCCCCTGACGCCGTCGACGATCCATACCTGCCCGCCGAGGGTCCCGAAAGCGAGCCGATCTCCGTCGGGCGACCAGGCCATGACTGTGGCAATCAGGCCAGACGCCGACAGGTCGATCAGCGTCTTCCCCTTCTTGGCGACCGAGCCGTCGGCCAACAAGTCGTAAACGCGGATCTTTGCTCCGGTCGCCACGGCCAGGCGAGGGGGCGATCCGGCAGAGACGGCGAGATATGCGACGCTCTCGGGGTATTGCTCAATCGTCTCCGACGACGTCAGATCGAGAGAGTGGGCGAGAAGGCTGCCCCTTTTACCGTCGGCTTCTTCGATGCCACTGAAGAACCGGCCGGATGGTCCCCAGGCCATCGCCCAGCCGGGGGCCTGGTCGACCGTGAGGAATTGCTCCATGCCGGGGAGTCGGTAGATCTGTTTCCCATCCTGACTGGAAAACGCGATCTGCTGACGCGACGGATCGACGGCGGAGAGGGAGTGCCTTGTCCCCGTGAGGTGGACTTCGTCGCTGGTCGTTATTTTTTGGGAAGCGGTATCGATCCGCAGCGGCGCGCCGCTCTGGGGCAAGACCACCACCTCGTCTCCCCCAGTAGCCTGGATGCTCCGGACGGTTGAGATCGGTAGGACGATCTGGTCGGTCCCGAACAGGTTCCACGGTCCATCCGCCTCCCACAGCCTCACGGTGCCATCCCCTCCCGCCGAGAGAATCCGGCCCGAGGGATGGAAACAGACATCCCAGATGCGACCGACATGCCCCACGATGGAGTGGAGCTCACGACCGCTCGCAGCATCGAAGATGCGGACCACACCATCCTTGCACCCGGTGACAATCCGACGGCCGTCGGGCGAGAACCCGCAGCCCTTGACCCACTCCGGATGGTGTTTCAGCGACAACTGCAACTCCCCTGTTGCCAGATCCCAGACACGGGCCATCTTCTCAAACCACCCGCTGACAAGCAGCCGCCGTCCGTCGGCAGAGAGGGCGAACGACTGCACGTTCCCTTCCGTCCCAGAGAACTCGCGTTCGATCTCCCCGGAAGGGATCCGCAGCAAAAAGACCCGAAAATCGACCGCAACGAGCAGGCGGTGATCGTCGAGGAATCGGATCGCCTCCAGATCGGGGGCCTCCAAATCGATGGCGGACAAAGGGGGGTCGAACGGCCGCATTTCGATCAATCCTTCGCCCGGCATGGCGGCAAAGATCGGCGCCACGCGGATCGTCCGATCAGCCCCCGCCCAGGCCAGTCGCTTCCCGTCCGGCGCGAAATCGATGCCAAACACCGGCGCACCGCCGTCGGCAACGTCCCGCACATGGTGGCCGTCTTCGGCACTCCACAGAGACACTCGCCCATCGTCGCCAACGGTTGCCACCAAGGAGCCGTCGATGGAGTAGGCGACATGGTTGATCTCGTGGCCGGTGGCCACCGAGATCGCCTTGCCTGCCGGAGTCCCATCGTCAGCCAGCGGGAGGATCGAGAGCGTGCCGTCGGCTCCGCCGGTCGCCATTCCCCTCCCCCCCGACTGAAGAGCGATGGAATGAATCGCGGGCGGGGGGAGTGTCTGAAGCGGAGATCCGGCTGCTCCCTCGAGGAGACTGGCGATCTCTCCGTGCATCTTCCCCAGGAGCCAGCCGCCGGCGAGCGAACGAGAGAGCTCAGGCTCGGCGGAAATGCTGGCTTTCAAATCCGCGAGCACCGATTCGCCATTGCCAGTGCGGTACGACTCGAAGGCGCGGCGAAGGTGGCCAGTGGCCTCGGCCGCCGAACTCGCCAGGTCAGCCTCGTTTGCGAGGATCTCCTGCTGAGCGAGGAGCTTGAAGCGCATGATCCGTTCGCTGATAACCATCACTCCCAGGATCAGCGCCAAGCTGGTGGCAGCGATCCCGATGGCGATCGCCGGACGGCGCCGCGTCCAGCGGCCCAACCTTTGCAGGGGCGTGAGCGGCCTGGCGATCGTCGGCCGGCCGTCGAGAAACCTCGCCAGATCGACGGCCAGTTCAGCGGCGGAGGGATAGCGATCGTCCGGTTTTTTCGCCAGGCATTTCAAACAGACGGCGACGAGATCGGCAGCGATGCCGGGCACGATCCGGTTGGCCGGCTCGGGCTCGACCTGAAGGATTCGCCGGAAGCTCTCCGTCGGCGAACGGCCGGCATTCAGGCTGCGGCCGGTGAGCAAGCGGTCGAGGACCAGGCCGAGGGAATGGATGTCGGTGCGTTTGTCGACCCTGCCGTACTCCTCGTCGATCTGTTCTGGGGACATCCATTCTGGCGTGCCAAGCCGGGATCCAGAGACGGTGAGCGGCGGGAGGTCTGATCCAGAGTCCGACACTTCGTCGCAGGCACCGAGGCCGAAATCGCAGAGTTTCACATCCTGGCGGAGCGGGGCCTGCGGCGCCATTCCACCGGCGTGCGACAACGGCCGATCATCGGGGGGAAGCACGCCATCGGCACTCGGCACGAGGAGGATGTTGCCCGGGGTAATGTCGCGGTGCACGACATCGGCCGTGTGGGCGACATGCACCGCGTCGGCCAGCAGCCGGACCAGCTTCGCGGCAACGTGGGGGGCGACAGGACCGGGGTGGCGGGTGAGCCAGTTGTGCAGGCTCTCGCCGCAGAGATCCTCGGCGATATAGGGAATCCGGTCGTGCTCTCCCACCTCGTAGATCGCGACGACGTTGGGATGGGAAACCCGCGAGGCAATTTTTGCTTCGCGGCGAAACCGCCTCTTTTTGCTCGCATCGACGACGACCTCCGGCCGGGCGATTTTCAGCGCCTCGCGGCGGACGAGTTTGGTGTTGATCACCTCGTAGACCTCGGCGAAGCCCCCCTCGCCGATCTTGCGGACGATCCGATACTTGCCAAACATCCGCTCGGCGGAAGGGATCAGCTCCTCTGCGGCCACTCCCCGGAGGAGAAGAATGGTATCGAGCAGTTCCGCCATCTTCGGCGTGATCTTTCCCCCCACATCCTCATCGTCGCCAGAGGAGGAAGCGAGCCCGGCGAGCTGGTCATCGATTGCTGCGAGCCGGACGAGCTCCGCATCGTTGAGCTCCGCGGGGCCGTCGCGGGGGGCGGTGTCGCCCGGTGGCTCACCGTTGCCGACAGAAGCAGCGGGCGGATGAGCCGGCAGGTCATCCGGCAGGTCATCCGGCAACTGGGGTGGATGGGTCATGCGGCGGCAGTGGTTTTCAGGAGCGGGCTTAGGCAAGGGGCCGTGAGTCGAGCTCTTTCCGCAAGCACACCAGCGCCCGGCACCACACTTTCCTCACGGCATCCTCAGACCGCTCCAACTGGTGTCCGATTTGGGCGCACGTTTTACCTCCCCAAGTTTTCAAGCGCAGGACCTCGGCATAGTGGTCGGGAAGGCGGGCGAGCGCTGCTTTGACATCGGCTACGGATTCGCTCTGGATGGCCTGGGCGAGAGGATTGTCTGCAGACGCCGCCGCGATGTTGTCGTCCTCAATCAGCCCTGCCTTCTGAGCAGGCTTGTGCTGCTTCCGCCGCTCGTCGACGGCGTTATGCCTGATAATCGCGCGAACCCAACAGATGAACTCTGCAGTGCAGTTACCTTTGAAGGACGGAAAGCCCTTCCAGATATCGACGGCGCCTTTTTGAACGAGGTCGGAGAGGCCGCACTTTGCCGAGTACGCCTGCCACGTCTCTTGGGCGGCGACGAACTTGAGATAGCCGTAGACGGCACCGAGGAGCTCGTTGAGCGCCTCTGGGCCGCCTCCGCGAGCCGCCTGAATCAGCTTCGAGTATCCGGGCTGCCTTGGGGACCCAGGGCGATCGCTGTCGAAATCAGACGCGCTCTCTGGTGCCATGCCTCATCCTCCCACGGGTTGCCGAGAGACCCCCGCGGGAGACTACCACATCCCCGTGCCTCCACGCTGGGATGGGGGTCAAAAAAACTTTTCTTGGGTGCGCGTCCGGTTCGCAGGCCGGCTCTCGCCTTGTCTTTCAGGAAGGCTGCGCGCTGGCACGGCATGCGGGCCAGTGATGGGTCATCGCTGCCGTTTGGCAGGCAGTCGCTTCCGCTGGATTCCCAGCAGCCTTTTTCGCAACCGGCATCAACGCCCCACCAGGGAGTCGTCTTTCGTGGCATCTGCGAAGCAGGAAGCATCTTCACCGACGGAGTCGTGCAGAACGCCGCCTGAATCAGGCCTCACGAACACACCATGTGATTCGATCTCCTTCTTCGCGGCGGAAAGTGATTGAAAAAAATCCGATGGGTGGTGTCGAATGGCTGGTGAATGATCAGCAAATCCCCTGCCCCGGAGCCCGCTCATGCTCGCCCCCCTTCTCCACGCTTGGCACCTGAACCTCGGCTACGCAAAACGCCTCGTGGCCGACATCCCGGACGACACGATGGCCCTGCAGCCGGCCCCGGAGATGAACCATGCGGCTTGGGTGCTCGGCCATCTGGCGTGCACCGCCGACATGCTCGGGGCCATGGTCGGCGTCAAGCCCGTGTGCCCGCCCGAATGGACCGCCCTTTTCGATTGGAACTCGAGCCCGTCCAGCGATGCCGGCAAATACCCGTCGAAGTCAGTCCTGCTGAAGGCCCTCGAAGACGCCCATGCTGGAGTCGCCGCCGCCCTGGCCGGTGTTCCCGAATCTCGCTGGACTGAATCGACGCCGATCGAAGAGGTCCGCGGGTTTCTGCCGACGCTGGGCGACTGCTTCGTCTTCGTCATGGCTGGCCACGAGAACATTCATCTCGGTCAGCTTTCGGCTTGGCGACGCGTTCAGGGTATGGGACGGGTTTAGTGCCAGGGCGATTGCACCATATCTCAAATTCTGACAAAACCCAAATTTGATTTGCAGCTCTGATGCTCATTTTTCATATTTATGTATCGCCCCCAGATCAGCATCAACCTCAAATGGTTTTCTGTGCTTGATTTCATCATAACCCAACGTACGAAAGAGCACACCGATACTAGCAACCAGTGTTACAACTACTCCGGCGACCAAGATTTCTAAATTAGTCATTGTTTATGCTTGGGTGAAAAGTTTGTCAAGAAGCCGTAGGGGATCCCATAGAGAATTCCCTCACTCGTTTTTCTCAACAGAATTGTCAACAGCGATTTCCGGTCGCTTGGCTTTTGGAGCTTGCTCGTACCCCACGCCGACCATGTATACGAGTACCCCCATCGCACTGATTAAAGTGATTGTTATCCCAAAGATAAATAAGACGAAATTGTCCATTAATCAAAATACCTTCCGAGGCAAAGGATACTGGGCACCCAGATACCTACAAAAATGGCTTGGCTTTCATTCTTCAGAAGAAACCAAATACTTACGCTGAGAACAAAGCTAAGAAACGCCGCGGTAATAAAAAAATACCTACTTTTGAATTTCATTTTCTTCCTTGGGTTCTGACGTGTTGGGTTGGCGAACGCTTTTCGACGTCTAAAAGACTATCAAAAAGGCTTTCTTTTGTCTATGCCCGGGGTTCGGATGCCGGGAGTGCGAAAAATCTGGCGAAGACGCAGATTGGATTCTCGGCGACCGTTCTGAGGGCGAAACCGGTGGATCAGAGGATGCCACTCTCCACGGTCATTGGCCGCTCTTGGGATCGTAGGCCTCAGAGGTGTTTGTTCGCACGCGCCGGCGACCGTGGGTGCCCACGGCTGTAAGCGTCGAAACAGAGTCTCCGGAAGATGACCGCATGCCGCTGTTGAGCCGTGTTGTTGGTTGGCTGGATATTGTCTTGATCGACAAAACACCTGAGCCAGTTCCGGAATTCCTCGTGCTCGGTGCCCATCTCAACCAACTGGCAGTGGCCCGAGCGCTCCCGCGCAGGAGCAGGCCGTCACTCCTGTCGCGCACCGGGTCATCGGGTGGTACAACGTGCACCGTGAGATCGTGTCGGCATGGTACTCACGCCAATGTGTGAACATCGCGGTGACGTGACGCAACAGATCGTGCTCCAATCGTTTTATTGTGCTTTCCGGATAGCCCATCATCGCCTGGATGTCGCGATTCGGGGACGGGCGGAGTCGCCGAGCAACGTTTGGTGCTGGGGCATCATCTTCGATCGTACGTCGACCGATCGCGAGCTCAGGTGGCTTCCGGTGAGCGACGAGATCACTTGGGAATACCGAAGTTCTCAAGCCGGTCGCGAGATCACGAGCGATCATGTCGTAGACGCGCTTGCCGAGTTGTTCGCGATAAGGGGTGCGTTGAATCACATCTGCAGCGACATCGGACCGGAGTTCACCGCCAACGAGCTTTGAGCCTGGCTCGGGTGCATCGGCTCCTCGACGCTCTCCATCAAGCCCGCGAGTCCCTGGGAGAACGGCTACGCCGAGCCCTTTCCCAGCCGATTTCGTGACGAATGCCTGTCCATCGTGTGTTCGACGGCCTCCGCGACTCCAGGGCGATCACGCCAGCATCCAGGAAAGACTATAACCACCGCAGGCCTCACAGCTCTCTCATTTTTCAGACCCCGGCCGGGTTCGCCACCGCGTGTGCGGCGTCCACCTCGGCCAAGGCCTCGGCTCCAGCCGCACAGGCGGCTGTTTGCCTGCGTCAGACCCGACCTGAACCCTCATATCGCCTGGTATAAAAAACCCGAGCCAGTCAGGTGTCCGGAGCGGAACCGGCTCCCCGTAGTCGTGCCCCTGCATAGGATTCCTGCTCGTGAAAGGCACCATGTCCGGGGATAGGCGAGTTTCAATCCCGCCAAACTCGTTGAGCACGATCTCATTGATCTCGGACTTGTACCGGGTATTTCATCGCGGCCCCATAGGTTGAAACTATGACTCTTCATGTGAAAAAAGGCACCGATTGGAAATCCGTCTACGCACGGGCCAGGTCATTAGCACCAGAGGCCTTTGAGGCGGATCGCATCAATAACCTGATTATGGGCGAATGGGCTTCCGTTGGAACACCCTCGCCCCACGTCAATCCAGTCGACCAAATGCCGATTGAAGGTCCCCCTAAGATAGACCACCAAACCGCTCTTGATGCCGTTGCGGCGGCTGCTCGCCAGCACAAGTCGTGGGGCTTGGTAAAGCTCGATGAGCGTAAGGCACGTGTGAATGCTGCATTGGTGAGTCTTCGCGAAGCTCGCGACACAATCGCTCTCCTCCTGGTCTGGGAGATTGGCAAACCGTGGAGACTGGCGTGCGCCGATGTGGACCGCTGCATCGATGGAGTTGATTGGTACTTGACCCAAATTGACCGTCAGCTCAACGGTCGTTCACCACTCAGTGGGCCGATTTCCAACATTGCTTCGTGGAACTACCCAATGAGTGTTCTCGTTCACGCAGAGTTGGTCCAGGCGCTGGCCGGCAACTCGGTCATCGCAAAAACACCCTCACAGGGAGGATTTCACGCGCTCACCCTTGCCCACGCAATGATGGCTCGGGCTGGCTTACCCGTGACTCTCGTGAGCGGCGTTGGTGCCGAGTTGAGTGACGCACTGGTGTCGTCGCCCGAGCTCGGTGCCTTCGCCTTTGTGGGCGGGAGGTCAAATGGCCGTGCCACACTCGAACGCCTTGCCGACTTTAACAAGCGTCACATTTTGGAACAAGAAGGTTTGAATGCTTGGGGGGTTTGGGATTTCAGCAAATGGGATTACCTCGCTCCCCACATTCGCAAAGGCTTCGAGTATGCCAAACAACGGTGCACTGCCTACCCGCGGTATGTCGTGCAGCGACGGCTTTTCCCCGCTTTTCTCGAGATGTACATGCCTATCGTAAAAGGGTTGAGGTTCGGCCACCCGTTGGCGGTAGAGAATGACAATGACGAACTTCCAGACCTCGAGTTCGGTCCAGTGATCCACAAGACCAAAGCAAATCAGCTGCGTGATCACTTCAATGAGGCAATCAACACCGGCGGGATCCCTCTCTACAATGGGAATCTCGACCACGGTCGGTTTCTACCGGGGCAAGACATTTCAGCCTATGTTGCACCTGCCGCGGTTCTCGAACCGCCTCGGGCATGGTCGCTGCACCACTCTGAACCGTTCGGCCCAATCGACTCGATTGTTCTGGTGGATACAGAGGCTGAATTCATCGCCGCGATGAACGTCTCTAATGGAAATCTCGTCTCTTCCGTGGCGACCGATGACATGGTGTTCGCGAAGCGCGTTCGCGAAGAAGTATCGGCCTTCAAATTTGGAGTTAACGTAACCAGGTCCCGGGGAGATCGCGACGAGGTGTTTGGAGGGCTTGGCGCATCGTGGCGCGGCGCATTCGTTGGTGGAGACTTACTCGTCGACGCGATCACTGACGGTGAGAGGCCCATCTACGGGAACTTCAAGGGTGGATCGCGATTCCCCGAAGGGCTCGACCTCTGAGGACGTCGCTTGTTGGGTGGCAAAACCATTTAACAACACCGCCAACACCCATCGACCGGCTCCCTAAACGGGCCGCTCGTCCTCCGGAAGTGGTGCGATCTCTGGCATGCCATCGTGAGTGCCGCTCGAGATGCGATAATACTCCCAGCAAGACTGGTGATGCGTATCGAAGCCGACAAAGACACCGATCGCGTTGATGCCGTCTGCGATCACCTGACAAACAAGAAGAGGGAGACCTGCAGTCGAGCTTTGATTGTGAAGGGCAGCCAGAGAATTCCGTCTGGGACGGATGCCTTGCTGCCACAGCCCCGAATTCCGGCAGTAGAAATCGGCTTCGCGATGGGTGCGAAAGAGTGGCAAAAACTGGAACGGATCACCTGTAATGTGCCTTTTATTGCCGATGATCTGTGGATGGCCGGAACGAACAATATGCCAGTCAGCGGCGGTCATATGATGTGCTCCCTTCACAAAAGTGCTGTTCCTCGGCAGAATATTAGGCTGTTGGCGAAGTGGAGCAAACGGGCATGCCAGCCTTGGGGCGTCGCGCAGGCGGCCGCGTCCTACGATGGCGGCCTACACCAAAGAGCGGATACTCGAATGCTCCCACTCCATGCCCTGCCGCAATGCTTGTGCACCGGTGTTTCACCGCTTTTCTGCAATCCGCGAGCCGGTGGTGAAACAGTCACGGCCAGCCTGAGCCATGAAGACGATTCTTGTGAGCTTCCGGATGACCTGGTACGGGGGGTGAAGGGGGTGGGGCTTTTGTCCGCCGAAGCAATCCAGGAAATGCTTCGGCTGCAGCTCTTGCCACGTGCCGGCGGATCGCTCCGACAGATTCACCACCGGATGTCCGACAACGAGTGGACGCCACCAATTGAGCCGGAGAGTGTCGAGGTGCGGCAGACGTATCGGGCTGAGCGATGCGGGTGACGGTCGGGCTGATGGTTCCGCCCACCGGTGATAACAGTCATGATGCCTCCGGCCCGTCCTACCCGCAACGCTGCCTTCCAATCCAATCATGTGTGCACCGCAGTCCTCCGAGTTTTCTTCCGCGTTAGCCGATCGGAATGTTGGCCTGTTTGTGGCCTTTCGCGTTCTCTTCAACGCACGGTTGTATTACCCCGTGTTCATGGTGATGTTTCTCGACTATGGGATCACGGTCGAGGAGTTCGCGTTGCTGAACGCCGTCTGGGCGGCGGCGATCGTGCTGCTCGAGGTGCCGTCCGGGGCGCTCGCCGACCTTTTCGGCCGCCGGCGGCTCGTGGTCGCCGGGGCGGCCCTGATGGTGGTGGAGATGCTCCTGCTCGTGCTCGTGCCGGTGCCGTCGGCATGGGTGCTGCCCGTGCTCGCGGCCAACAGAATCGTGAGCGGTGCAGCCGAGGCCTTTATTTCTGGAGCCGACGAAGCCCTCGCTTTTGAGTCACTCGCCAGCTGCGGTCGAGCAAGCGAGTGGCCGAGAGTGCTCGAGCGCCTCCTGCGCGCAAGCGGCATCGTGACGATCATCGGCATGGTGACAGGCAGCCTCGTTTACGATCCCGGCATGCTCAACACCATCATGAGCCGAGTTGGCCTCGCCGGCGGCTTCACCCGCGCCGACTCTTTTCGGCTGCCGATTTGGCTGACGCTCGCCTCGGCTCTCGGCGCGTTTGCCGTGGCTCTTGCCATGCGTGAGCCTCCTCGGGTGCCGCCCGCGGGCGGGCTGGCGGAGGCGCTCGGGCTCGCGGCTGCGTTTCGCCAGACCGCGGCCACCGGACGCTGGATTCTCACGCAGCCGCTCGTCCTGCTCGTGATCGTGGCCGGGGTGCTGATCGACCTCCCGATCCGGCAAGTGCTCGTCGTATCGAGTGAAATCTACACCGAGATCGGTATCCCCACGCCGGCCTTCGGCCTCGTGAGCGCGGCTTCAGCGCTGCTCGGGCTGGCGGTGGCCAGCCCGCTGCGCCGGCTGGCACTCGGCGCGAGCGCCCGGGCCAATGTCCTCGTGCTGGCCGCGTGCACGATCGTCGGCCTGATCGGCATCTCCGTCTTTATCCCGCTGGGGGGAGTTGCGTTCATGATTCTGCTCTCCACCGTGCTGCGGATGGTGGTGTTTCTCCAGAGCCATTACCTGAACCAGCTCGTCGACTCGGGGCGGCGGGCGACGGTCCTGAGCTTCCGCGGACTCGCGGTGAACGTCGGCTACGGCCTCGGCTGCCTCGGATTCGCCGCGGCCACGGCGGCCTATGGCCGAATCGTCGGCGCGGAGAACTGCTTCAGGGCCGTCGTGGGACTCTTGCCCTGGGGATTCGTGCTGGTCTGTGTTGCGTTCTGGGGCTCCAGCGTTCGGCTCGTGCCGAATCGCGCTACCCTCACCCGGCCCGGTGGCTTCGGCCAGCCGTCGACCCCTTCCGCCCGATAATCTTCGTCGCTCCGATCTTGGCTCGGATTGAGCAACGGTTATGAAACGCACCGCCGGACGGCGCAGATGTCGACTTGATGCGGAACAGACGGGGGCATCCCCTCCCACAGTGCTTGCGCGGTGGTGTTTCACACCGTTTCTGCGGGCTGTAAATCTGTGGTGCAACAGTCACGGCGAGCCTGCACCATGACGACGATTCACGTGACGCTACTCCCGCCGATGATTCGTAGAAGGTTGTTCACTGCGTTTGTCTGGCCTCGATACCGCCCAGGCCCGGTCATGAATGTGCCAAACCGGAAAAACCTGGGTTAGCCGGTCGTGCCGGCACAAATTCCGGCACATCCACCGCAAGCACCGAAACCGACGACCTCCTGATTCTCTGGGTGACGCTGAACTTCGCCCAGCCGGCAGGTTCTTCTGGCTCGAGTCCTGGTCCGGCAGTTGGGCAGGGCCAGGGGGTAGGTCAGTCGGTCGCAGGACCAGGGCCTTGAGGGTTTCAATCCGGCATACGGCAGGATGGTGCGTCTACAGGCATGGGTGCATCGGCCAAGTCTGCACTGGGGCCCATCGCCCCTGTTGTTTTTAACGGCAGCACCATCCGTTACTCCCCCATGAAGCCGGCCACCACCTCTGGCATCCCGACCGTCGCGGGCTTCGCCACCGCCTCGAACCCCACCCCCGCCACGGATCCCCGCACCCGTGATCACCACGACGCGTTTCATCTTCCCTCCACCGTTTTTGCCAACGCCTCCAACGGCTCCGGTTCCGCCAGCCGATGGTCAGTCCCCACCTCCACGAGAGCCGCTTCCGGCAGCCCGCTCGCCCGAACCAGTTCCAGCGATTCCTCGAAGGGAATCACGTCGTCGCCCCTTGAGTGGAGGATGACGGTGCCAGGCTTTACCGTCTTGGCCGAGCCCCACTTCTTCCAGGCCGGGCAAAGGAGCACCAGCCTCGCGTGAGCACTCCGAAGGTTCATCGCCACGGCTCCTCCTCGGCTCGAACCCACCACGACGTCAGGCTGGCCCGCATCGAAGGCTGCCTGGGCCGTCGCCAATGCCAGCTTGAAATCGTCATGGTCCGACGCGGGCTCGATGACCTCGTGACCATGGCTCCGCAGAAACGTTGGCTTCACGCCCCCAAGAGCAGAGTTCCAGCCGTGAAGATAGAGGAGTTTCATGGGGCCGACTCCAAGGGCCGATGAGATCGCGTGAGGTTTGGAGCGGAGCGCGTAACGGCGGCGAGTGAAACAGTGGCTTGCCCTTCAGGCAGACTTACCTTCACGACCTGCCGCCAACAAGATCGGCCAGAGGCGATCTCGCACCTCACGGATGCCGCGACGTTACCGATGCGTTTCTTTGTCATGCGAGGGCCTCGAGCGTCGGCCGGATGATGTTGGCAACTCGGTCGACTTTCGCCATCTCGAAAATCTCGGCCGGAGCAGCCTTCTTCGTTCTCAGGCAATCGCGGAGGGCCTCGATTGCCACATCCTTGCCAACCGTAGCGCGGTAGCGGAAGCAATCAGCGACCGTCTTCGCAGGAGAAGTCAGCGGCACTTCCACCCCTTCGATTTGGTGACACTCGACGCCTGATGTGAGAGCCTGCCCTGATGCACGGACCACGCGGATCCCCGGCGCGGTGATGTTCGGACGATGTGCGGATTTCTGGATCATGATCCAGACCGCGTGCGGCAGTTGCGTTGTCAGCCCGTGGAAATCGAGCGCCGACAGAAGACAGACAACCGCTTTTGGAACCCTGACACTGACGGAGGCAACGTCGGCATGGCGAGTGGTCGGTTGATCGGCCCTCACGTAGACACCTCGGGACCTCCGCACGACGTGCCCCCGATCGACGGCACGTTGGAGTGTGACTCGGGAAACGCCGAGCGTCTCGAGATCGCGCGGCCTCACGACCCCATGGGAATTGAGGTGCCGCAGAAGCCGCTCGATCTGGCTGGTGGGGGTCATCCACGATGCCCTTGGTGTTACGAATACGATGCCGAAGTTCATTCTGGCATAGCTTCCGTAACATCTTACCCTTTGGCTTGAAGGGCTGTCGTCCGGTCGCCCCTGGCTGCCGCCCCAACGCTCCTCCTGAGCCGTCAGGCCTTCACCATTCCCGCGAAAAACGCCTTCACTCCCCGGAAAACGGCAAACAGAAGGTACCCCCGGCAGGGATCGAACCTGCGACCTGAGCTTTAGGAAAGCTCCGCTCTATCCAACTGAGCTACGGGAGCAAAACGCCCGGCGCGGCTTGGCCGCCACGCCCCGACTTCAGTCATCGTACGGCCCCCCACCCCTGCCAACAAGAAGTGCTGTCGACGCCCCGACCAGCCCGAAATCCGGCAGCCAGAGGCCAGACGCGGGCCGCCGGGAGCACGCTGCGGGTTGGCCGATTCGGGATGCAGGCCGTGGGCTGCCGGGCTGCCGACGGCTGGCTGCGGGAGCCGGGACGAGCTTTTTGTCAGAGCAGCTCCGACAGGATCCGACCGCGGTCAACCAGCGGATGCGGCCGCCCCGTCACGTCGGTCAGCGTCGTCGCCTGCGGATCGATCCCCAGGCAATGCCAGATCGTCGCCGTCACGTCCTTGAACGTCACCGCCCCGCCAAGCGCCGCTCCCCCCCACCGGTCCGTCTCGCCAAGGACACGCCCCCCACGGATCCCACCCCCCACCAGAAGCGCCGGTGAGACCGCCGGCCAGTGATCCCGACCACCATCCTTGTTGATCTTCGGTGTCCGACCAAACTCCCCCCACACCACCACGATCACGTCGTCGAGCATCCCGCGCTCCTCGAGATCGAGGACGAGCCCCGACAGCCCAGCGTCGAGAATCGGCAGCACCTGCCGCAGCCGGGGATAGTTGCCCGCATGCGTGTCGAAGTCGCTCAAGGAGATGCTCACGCACCGCACCCCAGCCTCCACCATCCGCCGGGCCAGAAGAAACTTGAGCACCGCCCGCGGCCCGTCGGCGGTCTCGAATACCGGCAGCTCCGGCGTCGTCATCCGATACCGGGCCAGCACGGCGGCAGACTCCGACTCCAGATCGAGCGCCGCCGCCACCCGCCCCGAGGTCAGAATCCCGATCGCCTGATCGTGGAAGCGATCCCCTGCCCCAAGCGAATCCGTCGACTCCACCTGCCGCTTCCAGCCGTCGAGCGATTTCAAAAGCGCCCGGCGACTCCCCAGCCGGTCGACCGTGAGCGAAGGCGAGAGCGCAAGCGAGGTGGCGAAGTCGCTCCCCCGGGCCGCAAGCTCCCCCACCATCCCCGGCTCGAGCGGACGGAAAAAAAGACCGCCGAGGTCAGGGCGGAACGGACCATGCGCCGGCCCGAGGAAACCGGGACGGGCACTGTTGCGCACCATCCCCCGCCCCTGCTGACAATCGACAAACAACGGCGCCGTGTCACCCGGTCGACCATGGAGCTTGGAGAGGACCGAGCCGATCGCCGGCCAGCCCCCCTGACTCTTCAGATGCTCTGGGTCATAGCCCGACTGACACTGGAAGGCGTCGTGCTGACCGGCCGAGCCGACGACGGCACGGAGAAAAGCAAATCGGTCGGCAAGCCGGGCGAGCCCGGGCAGCAGCTCGCAAACTTGAATCCCCGGCACCGTCGTGGCGATCGCCGAAAACTCCCCCCGCACCTCCGCCGGGCCATCGGGCTTCATGTCGATCGTGTCCATCTGCGGCGGCCCGCCGTCGAGATGAACATGGATCACCGACCGCCGCAGGGCGGCAGGATTGGCATCGGCCCGGAGCAGATCGACAAGCGACAGCCCCCCAAGACCCGCCAAGCCCGCCGTGAGCAGGCCACGGCGCGACGGCCGAGGGCAGGAAGAGGCGCGGCGGCTTGAGTCGGAAGACGGCATCGCTGCGATCGTGGGCGGGAAAAAGCGGCCCTGCATATGAAAAGTATCGCACGGGGGGCTGGCCCAGGGCCAGAGCGACCCTTCCTGCCGGCGATCTCCGCCCCCCGGAGGCCGGTCGCTGCGGCAGCGGTATATTGGTTATCACCTTCAGAGATACTTTTTCGTGCGCGGCCTCCTCAAGCTCATCGTCGTCGTCGCGGTCCTCGCCGGTGCCGCGGCGGCGGGCTGGCAACCGGCCACCGCCTGGTGGGCCGCCCGCAACCGGCCGAAGTTCGACACCCTCGCCGCCGAGAAGGGGGATGTCATCGAGGTCATCAACTCGACCGGCACGATTGAGCCGGTCCAGTCGGTCCAGGTCGGGGCCTTCGTCTCCGGACCGATCGTCGGCCTCCACGCCGATTTCAACGGCGAGGTGAAGGAAGGGGATCTCCTCGCCGAGATCGATCCCCGCACCTACCGGGCCATCGTCGCCCGCGACAAGGCCGCCCTCGCCGCTCGCCGCGCCGAGCTCGAGCGCGGTGCGGCCCGCCTCCAGCAGGCGCGCCGCGAGGAGGACCGCTCCAACTCCCTCGCCGAACGCAACGTCGCGTCGATCTCCGAGAGCGAGCTCGATCAGGCCCACTTCACCCGCGTGGGGATGGAGGCGGAGATCGTCATGGCCGAGGCGGCCATCGAGCAGGCCGAGGCGAACCTCGACACCTCCGAGGCGAACCTCGGCTACACGAAGATCCTCGCGCCGGTCGCCGGGATCATCATCGATCGCAAGGTCGAGCTCGGCCAGACACTCGCCGCGCAGTTTCAGACGCCGGAGCTGTTTGTCATCGCCCCCGACATGCGCCGTGAGATGCGGATCTTCGCCTCCGTCGACGAGGCCGACATCGGCCAGATCCGCCTCGCGCAGGAATCGGGGAAGTCGGTACAGTTCTCCGTCGATGCCTATCCGGGGGAGGTGTTCGAAGGAAAGATCGCCCAGATCCGCCTCGCCTCGACGACCACCCAAAACGTCGTCACCTATCCGGTCGTCCTCTCCACGCCCAACCCCGATCTCAAGCTCCTCCCCGGGATGACGGCCGAGATCTCGTTTCAGGTCGACAGGCGCGACGGCGTGATCAAGGTGCCCAACGCGGCGCTGCGCTTCTATCCCGTCCGCGACCATGTCCGTGAGGCCGACCGGGTGATCCTCGACGGCACGGCGCTCGAGGCCGACGATCAGGCCCGCGGCGAGTCACCTTCGGCGAGCGCCAAGGCCGAGGCGGAGGGGGAACGGAAACGGCGGCACGTGTGGGTGGTCGAGGCCGACGGACTCCTCCGCGGCATCCCGGTCACCGCCGGCATCGGCGACCACCGCGCCACCGAGATCGTCTCCGGGGATGTCGAGCCGGGGCAGAGGCTCGTGGTCGGGATCGCCCCCAAAGACGATTGAACGGGGACCGACTGAATCGGGCTCGAGCCCGGAGGGGTGATGGTCACTCTGCAACTCGCCTTCCGCTCGCTCCAGAAGAATCGGCTCCGCGCCCTGCTGACCGTTCTCGGGGTCGTGATCGGCATCGCCGCGGTGACGACGCTCGTCTCGGTCGGCCAGAGCGCCGCCGAGATGATCCGCGGCCAGTTTTCGGCGATCGGCACGAATGTGATCGTCGTCATCCCCGGCACCGGCGAACGCGGGGGCGTGCGTCAGGGGCCGCTCCAGACCCTCTCCCAAGGGGATGTCGATGCGATCGCCTCGGAGTGCCCAAGCGTGCTCGCCGTCACGCCGCTGGTGGCCGCTGCCGGCCAGGCGATCCATGCCGGCACCAACTGGAGCCCGAAGCAGATGTTCGGGGTCGGGGTCGATTACCCGACGGTGCGGAGCTGGCAGGTCCGCTGGGGGGGCTTTTTTAGCGAGCGCGACGTGGCGGGGGCGGAGAAGGTCTGCGTTCTCGGCACCACCGTCGCGGCGCGGCTGTTTCAGACAGCCAATCCGATCGGGGGCATTGTCCGCATCCGCAACATTCCCTTCCGCGTCATCGGGGTGCTCGAGAAGAAGGGGGCGAACATCGTCGGCGATGACCAGGACGACATCCTCCTCATGCCCTATTCGACGGCCCGCAAGCGGCTGGTGGGGAACGGCTTCAAGGGGGTGCACGCGATCCTCGTCTCCGCCCGGAGTGTCGACGGGATGCGCGGCACGGAACGGGAGATCCGCCACCTCCTCGCCGACCGCCACCGGATCGCGCCGGGGCAAGTCAACGATTTCCAGGTGCAAAACACCACCGAGATCGCCAAGGCGCTCGGCGTCGTGACGGGCGTGATGACGGCGATGCTCGCTTCGATCGCCGGAATCTCGCTGTTGGTCGGCGGCGTGGGGATCATGAACATCATGCTCGTGAGCGTCACCGAGCGCACCAAGGAGATCGGCCTGCGGATGGCCCTGGGGGCCACCAGCGGCGACATCCTCCGGCAGTTTCTCCTCGAGGCGGTCCTCCTCTCGGCGCTCGGCGGGCTTGTCGGCTTCACGCTCGGCGTGGCCGGCGCGGCCGGCCTGACGATGGCCATCAATGCCTATTCCAGCGGCACCGACTGGCCGATTGTCGTCTCGGTACCGGCTGGCGTGCTCGCGATCCTGTTCGCGGCGATCGTTGGAGTGTTCTTCGGATGGTATCCGGCCAGGCGCGCCGCCCGGCTCGATCCGATCGAGGCGCTGCGCTACGAGTGAGCCGGCTCGACGCGGGCCGCCGCCTGGACGTCGGTGAGGATCGCGCCATCGCGGAGCGTGACGACGCGATCGGCGCTGGCGGCCACTTCGGGATCGTGCGTGACGATGATCACCGTCAGCCCCTGCTCGCGGTTGAGACGGCGAAACAGCGCGATCACGTCTTGGCCGGTGCGGCTGTCGAGGTTGCCGGTCGGCTCGTCGCCCATGAGGATCGACGGGCCGTTGACGAGCGCCCGGGCGATCGCCACGCGCTGCTGCTGGCCGCCGGAGAGCTGGGCGGGATGGTGGTCGAGCCGGTCGGCCAGGCCGACGCTCTCGAGCGCCTCACGGGCACGTTTGCGCCGCTCGCGGGCGGGGATCCCCCGGGCATAGATCATCGGCAGTTCGACATTCTCCAGCGCCGACGTCCGCGCCAGGAGGTTGAAGTTTTGGAATACGAAGCCGAGGTGGCGATTGCGGACCGCGGCGCGCTCGTCCTTCGAGAGCGTCACCACCTCCCGGCCGTCGAGCCGGTAGCTCCCGGAACTGGGGCGGTCGAGACAGCCGAGTGTGTTCATGAGCGTCGACTTCCCCGACCCCGACGGGCCGACGAGGGCGACATACTCCCCGCGCTCGATCGCCAGCGACACCCCCTTGAGGGCCTCGACGCGGACGCTCCCCAGGTCGTAGTGCTTCGCGACCGCAGTGACCTCGATGAGCGGCATGGGGGGAGCCGGCGGCGCGGGAGAAGGATGCTGGCAGGGGATGCTGGCGCTCAAGTGTAGCGGGCTGTGGATCAAGTTCAGACCATGCTCGGATCATGGGCCCGGCCGCCCAGGCCACGGCCGCCCCTCCCGGGACCGCTCCAAACGAGGGTTTTGGTGGGCATGGAGCCGGCCGCGGGACCGGCCTGCCGGCGCCGGCGGCAGAACGTCCTTCAGGCCGGCGTCCGCAGACGCGCGATTTCTGACGGAAAGCGGTAGGTTGAATCGTGCCGGGCCCCATGGCGAGCCCGGATTCCTCCGGAGATCTTAAAAAAAGTGAACAGCATTCGTCGTGGGTTGATAGCCGCGGTGGTCTGCGGGGCGCTCGCCTGCGTTCCGCAATCGGCCAACGCCCAGGGCCTGTGGGTCGGCGGTTGGGGCTGGGGCGGGCCGATGGCGATGGGTGGCTTCGGGCCGGGCTACGGGCCAGCTTTCGGGCCGGGCTACGGGCCGAGGTATGGTGTGGGCTTTGGTCCGAGGTATGTCGCGCCGTTCAGTCCGGTCGCCTGGGGCTATCCGGGCTATTCGGTCTACCGACCGCCGTTCTACGGGCCCGCTGTCTACGCGCGGCCGGTTTATGCCCCCGTGGTGGTGGCGCCGGTCTACCGCCCCGCGCCGGTCTATGTCGGGCCGACGGCGCATGCCGTTCGTGTCGGTGGCCGTGTGGCCCGGCGCAGCTGGCGGCGCGGATTCGGCTGGGGCTGGTGAACCATTCGATCCCGAGTGTGATCCCAAGGCGCTGGTGCGCGGCCGCCGAGGCCGCGCGCCAGCCGCCGATCACTCGCCGGCGAGAACGACGCGGAAGCCGCCGGAGAAGTCGGTGAACGAAGGATCGTTCTTGTTGCGATCAGCGGAACGGCAACGGGCCGGGGCGGCCGGCAACGATCAGGAACCGCCGTGGACGGTCCCGGACACCTCGGCCTTGTCCACGGCTTTCGAAGCCAATCGCTGCAGGAGGGGATTCGTGTACTGATGGCCGTGAACGCGATCAAGCAAACTTTGCTTACTCGTTGCTTCGATCTCCCGATTGAGCTGGTCACGGACCAGTCGCATTTGATCGACCGCCGTACCCTGCTGCTTTTGAATCTCACTCATCGCCGATCACCTCCCGAGGATTCCGGATTTCGAGGATCGGATACCCCTGTTTCAAGTTTACCGCGTTGAACGCATGAATGCGCCGCAGGTTGACGATGTGCTTGAAGTTCCAGCTCACGAGCACATCGATTCGGGCCGCCGTCGCAATCGCGATATGAAGCGCATCGGCCCGTTGGTGCTTTCCCACCGCACCGTCGCGGATGTATTCGGTAGCCAGTGCCTCGGCCTCGGCATCGAGCGGCAGCACCTCGATGAGCGACTCTGGAATCCGCTCCAAGTGTTCACGAACAGGCGCCGGGGCGTTTTCCAACTCGAGGAGGGTCACTTCGGAGATCACACAAACGTATTCACCAGTCGCCATCGCGTTCACGAGGCGGCGGGAAGGATTCAGGAACTCCACGTCTTCGCAGCCGCCGAAGACTGATGTATCGACATAGATGCGTCGTCGCATGGCTGCTGGGCTCCGTTTCAAGCGGCGGCAGGCGGGAGAGGAAAGAATCCTGTCTTCCGTCCAAGGCGTCCGGCGCCTGGGGTGTTCATCGACACCCTGTTCATGCCGAGCCCCCAGTACGCCAATCACCAGTAAGCCAATTACCAGCCGCCGATCACTCGCCGGCGAGAACGACGCGGAAGCCGCCGGAGAAGTCGGTGAACGAAGGATCGTTCTTGTTGCGATCAGCGGAACGGCAACGGGCCGGGTCGTAGCCCCAACCGCCCCCCCGCAGGACTTTCAGCGTGCCGGTCGACGGCCCCTGCGGATCATCCCCTCCGGCGAGCGCCGACTTGTACCAGTCGGAGCACCACTCGTAGACGTTGCCGTGCATGTCGCACAGGCCCCAGGGGTTGGGCTTTTTTAAACCGACGCGGTGGGCATAGGCCTCCTTGCGGTCGCTCGTATTGCCGTAGTGCCAGGCATGGTCGGCGAGCTTGCGCGGATCAGCGCCGAACGACCACGCCGATTTCGTGCCGGCGCGGCAGGCGTATTCCCACTCCGCCTCCGTCGGCAACCGGTAGTGCTCCCCCTTCTCGAGCCATCCCCCGCCGCGTTCCAGCGTTGTCAGCTTGCGGCAGAAGGCGACCGCGTCGTGCCAGTCGACATACACCGCCGGCGCGTCATCTCCATCGACGACACACCGCTGCCCCTTCCAGGGCTCCGACTTCATCACCGCCTTCCACTCGGCCTTGGTGACGACCGTGCGGCCGATGAGGAACGGATGATGGATCGTGCCGCGCTTTTGCGCTTCGTCGGTGCCGCGCCCCTTCTCCGTCACCGGGCTCCCCATCGTGAAGCTGCCGGCGGGGATCGGCACGAGCTTCATTCCCACCGAGTTGACGCCGGGCCGGCCGGCGACGGTCCGGCGCGCCGGTGTTGCTGTGGCGGTCTTCTTCGCGGGGGCTTTTGCCCGCGGCGCGACCTTCTTCGCCGGTCGCTTCTTGCCGGCCGGGGCTGCGGATGGGGCGGCCGGCTTCCTGGCCGTCGACGTCTTCGCGGCGGTCGTTTTCTTGAGGGCCATCGGGTTGCTCCGGAGTGGGGGGGGCAGACCCATTTCAACCGCTCCCCGGCCGGCACACAACCGCCCCCGCCGGATCACTCCTCCTCGATGTGGAGGCGGTGCATGACCCGATGGACGAACGGCGCGACGACCAGCGACGCCACGCCAATGAAGAGGAGGCCGGAAAAGAGGGCATAGAACGACGCGAACAACTTCCCCTCCCGAGACGTCATCTGGTCGACCGGCCCCATCCCGCCGAGGATCATCGACGCATTCAGAAGGGCATCGATCCAGGGGAGACCCCCGAGCCAGTGGTAGCCGAGCACGCCGAACCCCAGCGCCAGCGCCACCAGGCCGCTGGCGAGGGAGAGATGCCACGCCACCCGCCGCGCGAACGCTTGCCGGGGGAGGAGCGATTCGCGGTGGTGTTCGAACATGCAGAGCCACTTCGGGGGGCGGAGGGCCGGGGCTGATCAGGCCGCCGACCTGTTCTGGGCCTTGTAGAGATACGGGTTCATGGTCGGATCGTTGTACATCTTCATCATCCGGAATACACGCAGCGGCCGCTGCCCCAGGAAGATCTCCGTGAGGAGACGGTCGATCGCCTCGATGAGATGGCCCCGCTGGGCGTCGAGCACCGCCATCCGGGCCGCCGCCTTCTCGCGGTGCTCCTGGGTGGCATCGGCACGGTCGAGCTGCTCGCGCATGTGGAATCGGCGAAGCTCGAGGATCGACAGCCGGTCGATCGCCGAGCCGGGGGTCTCGGTGGCCGCGGGAGTGCCGGCAGCGGCCTGGATCCCGCGGGCGGCAAGCTCGGTGACGAGCCAGTCATCGACCTTCTCGATGGCGTCGTTGCGGGCCTGGTTGAAGCGGTCGATGTTCCGCTTCACCTCGGCGATCCGCGCATCGGTCACCTCGGGAGAACGGGCGATGTCCTCCTCGTGCCAGAGTTGGAAGTTGAACTTGTGGAGGTCGCAGATCCGCCCCTCGAGCTCGGCGGCGGCATGCCCCGGATCGACAACATGCCACTCCGCCACGAGCCGCTCGAGGAGCGAGTCGATCTCGGCGGCCGGGAGCGGCGGCGAGGAGGGATCGGCGGGGCGGCGGCAGGCACACTGCGAGGAGCAGCTGGTCATCTGGTGATCTCCCGGGAAATGGTGAGGAAACGGTATTGAAACGGTGGATCGAAGTCAGGCGGCGCGGCGGACGACGAGGCACAGATTCGCCCCGCCGAAGCCGAAGGAATTGCTGGCGGTCACGGTGACGGGGTGCGGCCGGGCGACATGCGGAACGTGGTCGAGCCGGCAGCGCTCGTCGGGATGGTCGAGGTTCAGGGTCGGGGGGATCGTCTGGCGGTCGATGGCCGCCAGACAGGCAAGCGCCTCGAAGGCGGCCGCCGCGCTGACGAGGTGGCCCGACATGCTCTTCGTCGAACTGACCGGAATACCGTCGGCTGCCCGGCCGAGCGCGAGGCGGATCGCCGCCGCCTCGGCCACGTCCCCCACCGGCGTGCCGGCCGCGTGGGCGTTGACGTAGTCGACCCCGGCCGGTTCCACGCCGGCGTCGCGGAGCGCCAGCTGGATCGCGCGGGCGGCTTCCGTCGGATCGTCACTCGGGATCACCATGTGTGCCGCGTCCCCCGACATGCCGACTCCGGCCAGTTCGCCGCGAACCCGTGCGCCGCGCCCCTCGGCGTGGCGGCGCGATTCGAGGACGAGCACCGCGCTCCCCTCCCCCATCACGAAGCCGTCGCGATCGCGGTCGAAGGGGCGCGAAGCGCGGACAGGATCGTCGCTGCGGCGGGAGAGCGCGCGGAGGTTGTAGAAGGCGGCAAAGCCAGTGGGGGAGAGGATGTCGCCGCCGCCGGCCAAGCAGACGTCGACCAGCCCCGTGGCAATCCAGCGGCGGGCCAGCGCCAGCGCGTAGCCGCTGGAGGCACAGGCCGCGGCGACCGTCACCGCCGGACCGTCGATCCCGAGGTGGGTGGCAATCCGGTGGACGAGACTCGGGGAACGGTCGGGGGAGAAGACCTGCCGGCCACCGGCGAGGAAATCGGCCTCCCAGCCCTTGAGTTGCTCCGCCCCGATCCCCAGAACGAGGCCGACGCGCGCCGCGGCGATCGGGCCGCCGCGCCGGTCGCCGAGCCCGGCATCGGCCCGGGCCGCGTTGGCCGCTGCCAGACAGATCCGGCCGAGGCGGTCGAGGGAGTCGTCCGCGGCCACCGCCGGGATCGCGGTGACCGGCGCGGCGAACTGCCTCGCCTCGCGGCTGAACCCCGCGCCATCGATCTCGACGACACCCGATCGCCCGGCGAGGAGCCCGTCGGCGATCGTGTCGAAATCGTTTCCGAGCGGGGTCACGGCGCCGATGCCGGTGATCATCGCTGATCGATCAGCGCGAAGGGGGGCTCGCGTCATGCGGCAATCCTCCTCCGCTCCATCGCCCCGAGCGCCGCCGGGGCGTGGTCGAGATTCACCATCGCTCCCCATCCCAGACGGAGCGACCAGAGGCAGCCGTCGCAGTCACCGGGGAGATTGGGGCCGCCAGCGCGACCGGCCTGCTCGAGGAGGATCGCCAGCGCGGCCAGGGAAGGATGGCCGGGGGGGGATGTCGTCGCAGCGGCGTCGAGCACCGCCACCCTCGGCACGGTGCGGAGCGACAGCCGCAGGCTCCCGGTGGCGGCCCGATCGAGGGCCAGCGCCACGCCGCGGCAGACAGCGTCGCCGGGAACGTCGCCCCGGTCGTCGAGCACCGGCTCTTCATCCCAGGCGGTGAGCACGAGCCAGCAACCCTCGACCCCCGGCTCGTCGAGGAGCGACAGCGCCGTGACGAACGCCTCGGAAAGCGCCTCGGGGCCACCGCCGACGCCGATGTTGGGGCCGTGGATCCGCAGGCCAACGCTCACGGCACTGGCCAGCGCATGGAGTGAGCACTGGGGGACGACATGCGGCGAGACCGTCACCGGACCCCCCTCCCGCAGATTGACGAGCGTGCGGGCACTCCCCGGACGGCCGGCGCCACACGGGGCGGCGACGACGGCGAAGCGATCGCTCGCGCCGGACCGGGGATTCCCCGGGCTCTGGCCGAGCGCGGCCATCGCCGCCTGGACGGCGCGGATGCCGACGACGGTGTGCTCGTCGGCGTGGCGGAGGAATCGTGGCGGCAGCGGCGGGGCCCCCGGTACGGACGCCTCGCGCAGCACCCCGATCCCCGCCGCGCGGCAGGTGACGGTCGCATGGACCGCGACGGGGCAGGAGAGGTGGGGCGTCGTCATGCTCGGAGACCCTCGCCGGGCGGGAGGTCAGGCCGCCCTGCGGACCGACTTGACGGCGATCTTCGTCTCCAGGACGTCGAGCAGATCGCCAACCGACTGGATGCCGTCGAGGAGCTCGCTTTCGATCTGGATGCTGAAGTGGCTCTCGATGTGGAGAACGAGGCCGGCCATGTCGAGCGAGTCGAGATTCAGGCCCTCGCGGAGCGTGGTCGATTCCTCGACGGCGGGGTAGGTCTCGCCGGTCTCCTTCTCGAGCAGCTCGAGGACGACCGCCGATAATGTCGCGCGCTCCATGGGGATGGGCTCCTGGGTGTCCGGGCCGGCGCCGTTGGGCGTCGACTCACCGAACCGTGGGGGATGTGGGGGGCCTGGGGCTCCGGTATGCTCCGCCGGGCCCGATGCCACAGGGGCCTCGGTCCGGGCAAGGGGGTCGGAGGGTACCGAATGACGGACGCACGACGAAGCCCAATTCCGCCCCCTGCCGAAGCCCTTCCCGGGGCCGTGCAACGGGGCCTTGACCTGCTCGCGGCGGCCTACACCTGCATCCTTCTCTACGCCACGCACCACCCGCGGCCGGCCGAGCTCGTCGGCCCGGACGCCCCCGGCGACAAGTCGCTCCACCTCATCGCCTACACCCTCCTCGGCGGCCTCGTGGCGGCGGCCTTCGCCTCCCGCGGTGGATGGGGGTGGCGGGCCGCGGCGGCGCTGTTCGTGCCGCTGGCGCTGTTTGCGGCGGCCGACGAGCTCACCCAGCCGCTCTTCGGCCGCTTTGCCGACGGCGTTGACTGGGCCTTCGACGAGCTGGGGCTCGTCGCCGGGATCGGGCTGGTGACTGTGGCGGCGTGGCTCCTCGCCCCCTTTCTCACCCGGACCGTGGACCGGCCTGGGCAGGCCTGATCAGAAGTTCGGGGTCGGGGGACGGTAGTCGGCGAGGTTCACCGTGCGGAACCACTCAATCGTCCGCTCGAGCCCCTCGCGGAGGGCGATCGTCGGCGTCCAGTCGAGCCGGTCGCGCGCCAGCGCAATGTCGGGGCGGCGGCGCTCCGGGTCGTCGACCGGCAGGGGGCGGTGGACGATCGCCGCCGACGATCCACACAGCTGCACCGTCAGCTCGGCCAATTCACGGATCGTGAGCTCGCCCGGATTGCCGATGTTCACCGGGCCGACGAAGTCGTCCGGGGCGGCCATCATCCGCATCATCCCCTCGATGAGGTCGTCGCGGTAGCAGAAGCTCCGGGTCTGGTCGCCCGACCCGAAGATCGTGATCGGTTCGCCGGCGATCGCCTGGCGAATGAAGTTGCTCACCACCCGGCCGTCGTAGGGATTCATCCGCGGGCCGTAGGTGTTGAAGATCCGCACGATTCGGACGTTGAGCCGATGGGCACGGTGGTAATCCATGAACAGCGTCTCGGCGGCCCGCTTCCCCTCGTCGTAGCAGGCCCGCGGTCCGACCGGATTGACCGCGCCGCGGTAACTCTCCGGCTGCGGATGGACTTCCGGGTCGCCGTAGACCTCGCTCGTCGAGGCCTGGAGAACCTTGGCCCGGCAGCGCCTCGCCATCCCCAGGACGTTGATCGCCCCGATCACGCTCGTCTTCATCGTCTTGATCGGATTGAACTGGTAATGCCCCGGCGCCGCCGGGCAGGCGAGGTTGTAGATCTCGTCCACCTCGAGCCACAGCGGCTGGACGATGTCGTGGCGGAGGAGCTCGAAGTTCGGCTGCGCGAGGAGATGAGCGACGTTCGCCTTCTGGCTCGTGAAGAAGTTGTCGACGCAGATCACGTCGTGACCTTCGGCGACGAGCCGCTCGCACAGATGGCTGCCGAGGAAGCCGGCGCCGCCGGTGACGAGGATCCGCTTGAGGGAGGGCATGGGGTGGGGGTCCCGGGGGGAGCGGTCTGAAGCGGGGTCAGCGGCCGAGGGAGGAGAGGTAGCGAACGAGATCGGCGAGATCCTCGGCCGAGAGGTCGTCGACGAGGCCGGCAGGCATCAGCGAGGAGCCGGGGGCCTCCTCCTCGATGTCGGCCAGCTGGAGACGAACCTCGCGATCGAGCGCGGTTCGCAGCACGAGCTCGGTGTCGGAGCGCGACACGGGAATGCCACTGGTGACCTGGCCGTCGGCCGTGATGACGACGAGCGAACCGTAGCCCTCCTTGACGCTCTTGGCCGGATCGAGAAGGGCCTCGAGGAGGTAGTCGGGCTGCGCCGCCGATCCGATGGCCGTCAGATTCGGGCCCACGCGCCCCCCTTCGCGGTCGATGCGGTGGCAGGCGACGCAGCGGAGCGACTCGCGCCGGTAGAGCTCGCGGCCGCGGCCGGCGTCGGCCCCGGCGGCGACCAGCGCCAGGATCCCGGCGCGCTGTTGGGGCGTGATCGAGGGAAGGCCGCCCGTGGCGCTTGCGCGCTCGAGCACGGCCGCGAGGGCCGGCTCCGGCCGTCCGGCGGCGGTCACGTCCTGGAGCACCGCGCGGAGCGTCGGCGCGGGAAGCGCGACATCGGCCAGCGGGATCGCGAGCCGGTCGGCGCCGCCGCGGGCGCTCAGGAAGGCGCGGAGAACCTCATGCACGGCCGTGTCCCCCGGGCCGCGGGCGAGCCATGCGGCGGTGAGCCCGGCGGCCTCGTCGACCGACCGGCCCACGAGCGCGGCGAGGCTCGCAGCCACGAGCGGCTCCGGGGTCGTCGGCCCGGCAGCGAGCGTGGCGAGGGCGTCGTGGGCCGCCTTGCCGGGGAGGTTGCCGAGGGCCCGACAGGCGGCCTCGCGCCGCGGCAAGGGCCGATCGGCATCGGCGGCGATGCGCTCGAGCGTCTCGGCCGCAGCCTCGACCTGCCAGACTCCGGCGGCGTCGATCGCGGCGCGCTCGAGGGCCTCGTCGGGGCTCGTGAGGAGTCGCGTCAGCCCGGCGAGATCCCGCGCCGGCGCGACCTTCCGCTTCCGTTGCGAGTCGGCGAGATGGTCGAGGAGCGCTGCCGACCTCGCCGCGGGTGTGGTGGCGGCGAGGGCGACGTCGTACACCAGACGCAGCTCCTCGGCCGTGCCGAGCAGCGCGACGGCAAGAAGGAGGGCGTCGAGCTCGGCGCCCGTGACGGCGCCCTGCTGCCACTGCTCCACCATCCAGCCACTGGCGGCGGTCGTTTCCGCTGCCCGGATCGCGAACAGGACGCGCGCGATCTTCCCGCCATCGGCGAAGCTGCCGGCGAGGACCGCCGGGAGCCAGGCCCCCTGGAGCTCGCGGGCAGCAAGCCACACGGCATAGTCGAGGGCGTCGTCGCGCGGCTGGTCGACCACCCGCAGCGCCAGCTCCGCGGCGCGCTTGGAGTCGGCCGGCGAGGCCCCGACGCGGGTGCCGACGGCGGCCAGCGCCCGCACCCCCTCCAGCCGCACCGCCGCGAGATCGTCGTCGACGGTCGGGGCGAGGATGTCGATCGGGCCGGGGCTGCCGGCCGGGCCTGCGCCCGGTTTCCCGAGCCGATCGGCCCAGTCGACGACGACGCGGCAGGCGGCCGCCCGGGCGCGGGGGTCGGGCGAGGTGAGCACCCGCAACAGGAGCGCTCCGTCGATCGCCGCATTCGAGCCGTCGTCGAGCCCCTGACGGAGCCAGAGAAGCTCGAGGCAGCGCCGTTCGAGGCCAGGGTGGTAGCCGGGGGACGAGGGCGCGGCGCGGCGTGCGGCGGAGGCCCAGGCATCGAGATCGGGGCCGACCTCGTCGATCCCCCGCTCCACGAGAACGCGCCGGGCGGCGTCACGGGCCCAACCATCGGCCGTGAGCAAATCGATCAGTTCGCCGTTGGAGAGCGTCGTGCCATCGAATCGCGGCACGAGCGCACGCCCCTTCGCCGTCACGCGCCAGATCCGGCCATGCGTGCGATCCCGGCGATCGTCGCGAAAATCGACTTCGCCATGCTGGATGATCGGGTTGTACCAGTCGGCGATGTAGATCGCCCCGTCGGGCCCCATCTTGACGTCGATCGGACGGAAGTCGACGCGCGGTGAGCGGATCAGGTCGGGGAGCTTTTCACTCGCAAACCCCGAGCCCGATTCGGTGAGCCGGTAGCGGCACACGCGGTTGGCGCGGAAATCGTGCGTCACGAGCACCCCGTGCGCGTCGGCGGGGAGATGGGCCCCGGAGAGAATCTCCAGGCCGCAGAGCTTCGGGCTCCCCGGATTCATCCCATGGAGGATTCGCGGCGTGCCGACGGCGGTGACGTAAGCGGCGCCCGGGAAGGCGAGGTTGATCCCCTCGCCGCCGGCGCCGTCGGTGACCAGCGACCGGCCCCAGGGATCGATCGCATGCCCCCACGGATTCACCCAGCCGCGGGCGAAGACCTCGAGATCGAGGGTCGAGGGGCGAAAACGCCACATCCCCCCGCCGTTCAAGCGCTGCACGCCGGAGGGTGTCTCGACATGGCTGTGGATGTAGATCGACTGGTTGAAAGAGAGACGCGAGTCGACGCCCCAGCGGAAGGTATGGATGAGATGATGGGTGTCCTCGGTGCCGAAGCCGGAAAGGACCGTGCGCCGGAGGTCGGCCCGGCCGTCGCCGTCGGTGTCGGTGAGGTGGAGCATCTCGGTGGCATTGGCGACGTAGCAGCCGCCGTCGCCAGGAACAACGGCCGTCGGCATGTGGAGCCCGGTGGCGAAGACTTGCGAGCGATCGGCGACGCCGTCGCCGTCGGTGTCGTCGAGGATCGTCACCGTGTCGTCGGGGATCTCACCGGGGCGGAGCTGCGGATAGACACTCGACGACGACACCCACAGCCGTCCGCGCGGATCGAAATTGATCTGCAGCGGCTTGCGGATCACCGGGTCGGCGGCGAACAGATTCACCTCGTAGCCCTCGGCCACCTCCATCGCCTCAAGTTCTGCGGCCGGATCGGGGACGGGGATGTCGGTGAGGGCACGCTGGGCCGAAGCGACGGAGGGAAACGTGGCGACGACGAGAAAGGCCGGGAGCAGGGCGCGCAGCGGGGAGGCGAGGGGCATGTCAGGGAGACTCCTGGGCCAGCTTCTGCACCGTCGCCTCGGCCGCCTCGACGAGCGGGTCGAACTGCAAGATCTCGACGGCGTTGTTCCCCTGTTCGTGGCGGCGGAAGAGGAAGAGATACGTCTCGTTGGCGGGGCGCCAACGGTGGAAGAAGAGCCGGTTCTTGGTGTTGACCGCCGCGCGGAGCGTGGCGGTGCGGGCGGCGAAGTCGCCCGACAGCGGCTGCCCGGTGGCGGCGGCGAAGACGGCGGCGGCGGCATCGTAGCCGGCAGCGGAGAGATGGACGCCGTTCTCCGTCAGGCGCTCGCCGGCTGGGAGGCTGTTGGTCACCCCGCCGAACAGATCGACGAGCCCGGCTCCTTCGTCGATCGCCACGGCGCGGATCGCCGCGGCATAGTCGGAGAGCGCGGCGTTGCGCGCGGTGGCCGCGACGGCGGAGAGCGGGGGGGTGGCCTCGAAGGGGGGGGGAGTGACGAGAACGAGCCGCGTCGGGGGGGCCCCGTCGCCGGCTTCCCCCGGCGGCTCGCGGAGATCGCGACAGAGGCGGCCGAGCTGCGCGCGGAACGCCCCGAGGCCGGCAACGCCGGCAAACGATTCATTGCGGCCATAGGCGACGATCACGACCGTGAACTCAAGGCCGCGGACGAGATCGAGGAGACGGGCGTAGCCGGCCGACGGCGCGTCGAACACGCCGCGCGACTCGGCCCACACCGTGTCGCCGCTCCAGCCGAGATTGCGGAAGGTGAGGTGGGCGCCGGGATGCGTGGCCACCAGGGCCGTCTCGATCGCGCCCCGTTCCCCCTCGCGCTCGATGATCGCGTCGCCGAGGAGGACGACCCGGTCACCGGCATGGAGCTCGAAGCCCGGCCCGCCGGCCGGCTCTGCGGCGCCGGTGCCGGACCACGGCCACAGCGCCACGGCGAGGAGCAACTGGGCGGCCAGCGGCAGGAGACCGCCCGACCGAGGACGCGCTGGCGAGGGCATGGCGGACGCTTCCGGAGTGGTGGGAGAGGTGGTAGTGTAGCCTTCGCCGCGGGGGCCGGGGGCGTCCGCAGCGGCGGCGCGGGCTGCCGATTTCCATCCACCCCATCCCCACCATCTGCACGTATTCCGGAGAGCCATCCATGAAGGGCAACATCAACCACTCCCTCGTCTACTGGTGTTACAACATTGCCGGCGACAAGTGGGATCTGGAGAAGATGTGCCATGTCGCCAAGGATCTCGGCTGCACGTCGATCGAGATCCTCGAGCCCGAGGCCTTCCCGACGCTCAAGAAACATGGCCTGACCTGCGCGCTGGCTGCCAACGGCATGCCCGGGGCGCCGTTCATGCGCGGCTTCAACAATCCGGCCTACCAGGCGGAGGTGATCGAGCGGACAACAAAGACGATCGACGCCTGCGCCGAGCACGGGATGCCGGCCGTGATCGCCTTCACCGGCTACAAGTGGCGCGACGCCGACGATCCCAACAGTGGCGAGATCTCGCTCGCGGAGGGGGCCGACCACTGCGTGAAGGGGCTCCAGGCGATCGCTGCCCACGCGGAGAAGAAGGGGGTGACGATCTGCCTCGAGCATCTGAACACGCGCGACGGCAGCCATCCGATGAAGGGCCACCCCGGCTATCAGGGGGACGACATCGACTACGTGGCAAACATCTGCCGCCGGGTCGGATCACCGCGGGTCAAGCTCCTCTTCGACATCTACCATGTCCAGGTGATGAACGGCGACGTGATCCGCCGGCTCGAGGAGTGCAAGGATGTCATCGGCCACATCCACACCGCCGGCAACCCCGGCCGCGCCGAGCTCGACGACAACCAGGAAATCAACTTCCCGCCGATCATGCGGAAGATCGTCCAGCTCGGCTACAAGGGATGGGTGGGGCATGAGTTCATCCCCACGCGCGACGCCCTGACCGGGCTCAAGCAGGCCGTCAGCCTGTGCGATGTGTGAGCGCCGGCAGATCTTGGCCCGACGAGCCGGTCACGGCCGGGCCAGGATGATCCGCACGTCGGCGACGTTCGTGCCGCTAAGGCCGGTGCGCACCAGGCCCGCGGCGCGCTCGAGGGCCGGCAGGGCGTCGCAGCGGGCCAGCGCCCGCGCCAGCGCCGCCCGGTCGGCGCCGAGAATCCGGGCCACCGTCGCATCGGCCACGGCGCCGGCCGCGTCGGTGGGGCCATCCTCGCCGTCGGTCCCCACGCTCGCCACGAGGAGGCCGGCCGGCCAGTGGGCCGCCGCCGCGACGGCCGCGAGGATCGTTTGCTGGTTGCGTCCCCCCAGGCCGTGATCGGCGGGGATGACCACCGTCGCCTCTCCCCCTTCGATGACCGCGCGGGGCCGGCCGTCCCGGGTCGCCCGGGCTGCCAATTCGCTCCCTTCGACCGCGAGCCGGAGGCCGATCGCCTCGGCGTGGTTGAGCGCCGCGGGGGTGTCGGCGGAGGCGTGGCAGACGAGGGTGTCGTAGCCGAGGGCCCGGGCGGCGGCGGCGGCGGCCTCGACGGCCGTGGCGTTGTTGCCCACGATCCGGTGGCTGACACGACAGCCGGCGGCGGTTTGCCAGTCAGGGCCGGAGTGGGCCGCTGGCGCTGCGCCGGTGGTCTGGTCACGATCGCGACGGAGGCTCGCGACGAGGCGCGGCGCGACGCCGGCGGCGATCGCACCGCAGGCCTCGAGGAGATCGAGCGCGACTTCCGGCTCGGCCGGCGTCGGCATGCAGGGGCCGGAGGCGATGAGGTCGAGAGGATCACCGATGACATCGGAGAGGACGAGGACGACCAGCCGCCCGGCGGTGCAGGCACGGGCCAGACCGCCGGCCTTGACGGCGCTGGTGGCCCGGCGGACGGTGTTCAGCGCGCTGATGCCGGCGCCTGCGGAGGAGAGGAAGCGGGTGACGGCGATCTTGTCGTCGAGCGTGAGGCCTTCGCGCGGCGCTGCCAACAGCGCCGAACCGCCGCCGCTGACCAGCGCCACCGCCAAGTCGTCGGGCCCGAGGCGCCCGAGGCTCTCCATCATCGCGGCGGTGGCCGTGACAACGCGCGGCGTGGGGAGGTTGATCCCGGCGGGGCGGGTCTGGCGGACCTCGATCGAGGCGAGATTCCGGCCACTTTCCTCCGGCACGCTGACGAGCCCCGAAAGGCGTTCGGGGGGGAAGCCGGCGGCGGCCAGTCGCGCCTCGACGCCGGCCGCCATCCCGGCGGCGGCCTTCCCGGCCCCGACAACGACGATCCGCCCCGCCGGCAGGTGCCCGAGGAGATCGGCCGGTGCCACGGCGAGGAGCGCTTGCGGATCGACGGCACCGATCGCTGCCTGCCAGATCCGCTCCGCGTCGGCGCGGAGGCTGTTCGGCGTCGCCATCGTCACCCCGGCGGCGGCTGGAAATTCTTCGGATCGAACTTGGAAAGATCGATCCCTCCGCGGGCTTCCTCCTCGAGGAGCTTGAGCCGCATCTCGAGGCGCTCGAGGCGCCGCGCGAGGAGCGCCGGCGATTCGGCCGAGGGGGTGGACGGCGCGGGGCGCGGCACCGAGGGATAGCCGAGTTGCCGCTCGAGCGCGGCGAACAGGAAGAGGGGATCCTTGCCACGGTTGGCCCGGGCGATCCGCCCCTCCTTCTCGCCGAAGAGGAGGACGCGGTCGGGGCCACTTTCCGCGCGACCGGCGAGGAGCGCCTCGCGCTTCTCGAGCCTCCAGTACTCCGGGCTGCGGACGCTGATGAGATCGCCCAGATCGACAAAGCCGACCTGCCGGCCGACGGTCCGGATCCACGCCTTCCAGTCGGCATCGAAGATCGGATCGTCGGCGATCGCCTCCATCCCCTGCTGGTAGTCGAGGCGGTTGCGCGACAGGCACTCGAAGCGGTAGACGAACAGTCCCTGCGGCGTCGGCCCATCGGCGAGGTAGCGAGCTTCCCGCTCGAGGATCGCCAGCGCCATCCGCATGTCGAATCGCCCCCCCTCGTGCTCCGCCCGGTTCATGACGAAGGTCTGGAAGCGGGTGAAGTAGTGGGGGATGCGCGCCATCGCGGTCGAGAGGGTGCCGAAGAGCTTGAGCTCGGCGACGAGGTAGTCGATCGCCATCGGCAGTTTCGTCGTGGCGAGGACCTCCTGCCCGATCGACCCGAGCGCTTCCTGGGCGGCGATCCCCGCCGCCATCCGCTCGGCCAGGGCGTGGAACAGATGGGCCTGCTCGATGTACTCCTCGCGGTCGAGCATGGAAAAGTCAGTCACGGGGGACGTCTGATCGCCGCGTCATCCTATACTCGGGGAGGTTCCCGCGGCGCTTCCTCGGGGCCCTCCCCCACGGGTTGCACCATGCCGGAAGGTTTTTCCACGATCGAAGCCGCCGTCGCCGCTGTCCGTCGGGGCGAGGTGATCGTCGTCGTCGACGCGGAGGATCGGGAGAACGAGGGAGATTTCGTCTGCGCCGCCGAGAAGGCCACGCCCGAGGTGGTGAACTTCATGATCCGGCACGGCCGCGGCCAGGTGTGCATGCCGATCCTGCCGGAGATGGCCCGCCGGCTCGACCTGCCGATGATGGTCGAGGCCAATTCCACGCCGCTGGGCACCGCCTACACCGTCCCGGTCGACCACGTCTCCGCGCGGACGGGAATCACGGCCGGCGAGCGGGCCGCCACGATCGCCGCGATCCTCGCCCCCGAGACGCGGCCGGCCGACCTCGTCCGACCCGGCCACCTCTTTCCGCTGGTGGCCAAGGAGGGGGGCGTGCTCCGCCGCGCCGGCCACACCGAGGCGGCCGTCGATCTGGCGCGGATGGCGGGCCTCCAGCCGGCCGGCGTCCTCTGCGAGATCCTCGACGACACCGGCAACCGCGCCGACCGGCAGACGCTCCAGGCCCTGGCTCGTGAATACCGGCTCGAGATCATCTCGATCGAGCAGCTCATCCGTCACCGCCGCACGCGCGAGCAGCTCGTGGAACGGATCGCCGAGGCCGATCTGCCGACGACCTGGGGACGGTTCCGGGTCATCGCCTACGGGGTGAAGTTCGAATTGCAGCAGCCGATCGTCCTCGTGATGGGGGATCCCGCCGCCGCCACCGATCCGCTCGTGCGGCTCCACTCCTCCTGTTTCACCGGCGACCTCCTCGACAGCCTCCGTTGCGATTGCGGAGACCAGCTCCATATGGCCCTGGAGCGGATCGGCCAGGAGGGGGCGGGGGTGCTCGTCTACCTTCCGCAGGAGGGACGGGGCATCGGGTTGGTGGAGAAGATCCGGGCCTACGCGCTCCAGGATCAGGGGCTCGACACCGTCGAGGCGAATCTCGCCCTCGGCTACAAAGCCGACGCCCGGGACTACGGCGTCGGCATCCAGATCCTCAAGGATCTCGGCCTGCGGCGTGTCCGGCTCCTCACGAACAACCCGAAGAAGACCGACGCCTTCATCTACGGCGGCTTCGATCTCGAAGTCGTCGACCAGGTGCCGATCCTTCCGCCGGTGCACGCGTTCAACCAGCGCTATCTGCAGACGAAGCGCGAGAAGATGGGGCACCGTTTCCCGGAGTGAGCGCCCGCAGTGGCGGAGGGGGAAGGTTGTCCCGTGGCAGACGCGTCGCGATCGGGATCGGGTTGGCCGTGCTGGCCGTGGTCGGTTGCAGCCGGCGGCCCGAGGCGCTGCCGGAGGGAGTGACGACTCTGGCGCTCGATGGCCGGTGGGGGAAGGCGACGCGGGCCGGTCTGGCCAGGGGGCGCGACGTCGCCTTCGTGCCCCCTCCCTTGGCCGAGCTCGACGCTGCCGTCTGGATCGATCGACCGGTGAAAGACAGCCTGGCGATCCTGCGGGGCGAGCTTGCCGCCGGGGAGGCGGGCGAGCGCGCCCTGGCCGCACCGAACGACTCCCCCGCGGCCAACGCCAGGATCGTCGCCGCCCTCTCCCGGCTCCCCGCCGCTGGCGAGGCCGATCCCGGGGCCGTCTTCGTCCGCCACCTCCGGGTCGATCCGGTCAGCCTCAACCCGATCATGCGGAGCACGCCGGCGGAGTTCGAGGTTGTCGGGTTGACGGAGTTCCGCCTGTTCTCCTTCGACCGCCGCTTGGAGCCGTTGGCCATGGCGGAGACAGTCGCCTCCTGGCAGACCAGCGCCGACGGGCTCGTCGATCGGGTCGTGCTCCGCGACGATCTGGTGTGGAGCGACGGGGCGCCGATCACGGCCCGCGACGTCGCCTTCAGCTACGCCGTGATCATGGATGACGACCTACCGGAGCCGGGGGTCCGGGAGGGTACTGACCAACTCCGCGCCGTCGAGGCGTACGACGAGCGGACGGTCGTCTTTTTCCATCGGGAGCCACTGGCCACGAACGTCTGGAACCTCAACTTCCCGGTCATTCCCCGTCACGTCCACGAGGCGACCTGGCGGGGTGACCCGACCTTTCTCTCCGGTGATCCGGCGGCCCTGCCTGTCTGCGGAGGGCCGTACCGGATTGTCGAGTGGCACCGCGGGGAGCGGATCGTCCTCCGGCGGCGCGACGAGTGGTCGCTGTTTGACGGGGCGCCGGTCCGTGACCCTCCCTCCTTTCGCGAGATTCATTTCAGGATCATCGAGGATCCGGCCGCGGCCCTCGCCGCGCTCGGGGCCGGGGAGATCGACGAGCTCGTCCTCTCGCCGGAGCAGTGGCGCGCCGCGGAGGGGGCGGGAAGCGGGGCATGGACGAGGGTCACGGCCCCGGAATGGACCGTGACGTTCTTCGCCTGGAACATCGACACGCCGTTCTTCGCCGACCGTCGTGTCCGCCGGGCGATGACGCTGGCCTTCGATCATGGCTGGATGCTCCGGGAGCTTTTTTCTGGCCTCTACGATCCGGCGACCGGCCCGTTCCACGACGGCTCCTGGGCGGCGCCGCGGAAACGGCAGGCCGCGACCGAGCAGGATCAGCACCGGGCCCAGCAGCTTCTCGATGACGCCGGCTGGGTCGACACCGACAACGACGGTGTCCGTGACCGTGACCTCGACGGGCGGCCGATCCCGTTCGAGTTCACGATGCTCGTCGCCGACCAGCCGCAACGCATCAGGACCTGCGAGCGCCTCCGGGACGACCTCGCGCGGATCGGGGTGCGGATGCACGTGGAGGTCGTCGATCAGACCACCCTCGTCGATCGCACCCAGTCGCGCCGCTTCGAGGCCTGGCACGGGAGCCGGGGGGCCGCGGCCGATCCCGATGGCACGCAGCGCGATTGGACAACGGAGGGGGCGGGGAACATCGTCGGCTACTCCAATCCGCTCGTCGACGCCCTCTACGACGCCGGGCGCCGGGAGCCCGACCGGACGAAGCGGAGGGAGAAGTACGGCCGGATCCAGGAGCACCTCTGGGAGGACCAGCCCTTCACCTGGCTCTTCTGGCGGAACGGGTTGTACGGCTTCTCCCCCGATCTGCGTGGCATCGTCTTCAGCCCCCGTGGGCCCTCCACCTACTCCCCCGGCATCCGCAGCGTGTGGCGGCCTCGTCGCGGGCTGGCGTTTCCCGAGGAAGGGGCGCCCTGACCGTTTCCACCGGTTGCCCCGCAGGCGGATAGGTCAGGGACGACTTTTTCCGCGGACAGCCAGCGGAGACACCGGGGGGCGACGCTGCGCGGGTCGGGCGCGGTAGGATGGAGGAGCGTCTGCCGCAGGCCTCGCGGGCTTTTCTCCCTCAGCGGAATCAAACCATGCATCGGATGGTCGTCGGGATGGTCGCAGGGCTGGAGCGATCCGGCGGACCTGACGTCCGGATGTCACGGCGTCATCGGGCCGTGGTGGGGCTGACGATGGTCGTGCTCTTCGGCACGCTGTTTACCGCCACCGCCGCCGCGCAGCTTCCGCCGCGCACCGGACCGTCGTCGGCCGCTCCGGCATTACCGGGGAAGGGTTCGAGCGATACCGCGGTACCCCCGCCGTCGCCAGCGCTCACCCGGGAGGAATTGCTCCGCCGCTTCGATCTCAATTTCGACGGCAAGATCGACGAAACCGAGGGGGAGATCGGGCGCTCGAAACTGCGTGCCCAGCGGAGGGAGGAGGAGGAGAGACAGCGGCTGGAGCGCGACACGATCGATCCCCTCACCGGCCGACCGCGGGAAGAGGCGAAGGAGACCGAACCGAAGCGGAAGCGGCGGATCATCAGCATCGACGATCTGCTCCCGGGAGCAGACGATCCTGCCGACGCCAACGGCGTCGATCCCGGCGTGGCGGATCCCTCGCGCGGCGGTGGCAGCCCGGGGGGGAAGGAACGCCCGCGGTCGGCGGCCCGCCAGATGCCCGCCGCGCCGGCCCCTGGCGACGGCCGGCCCAGGCTCCTTTCCGGCGGTCTGCGGGCCGGAGCGCCCCCGGCGCGTCCCGGCTACGGCGCCCCCTCCCCGTCACCGAGCGGAGAAAACAAGGCGTCGCGGCCTCTCAACGCCGGCCGACCGGCGGGAAGTCTGCTCCCTGGTTCATCCACCGCCAGGCCCGCGGCGCCAGCCGCTGGAAACGCTGGTTCGCGGGCTGCTCCCGCCGCTGGGAACCCCGCCGCCGGGCAGGCACCGCTGCGGCCCCAGACCGGCCGATCGTCGGCCCCGCAGGCTCCGCCGGCGGCCCCGCGCGTGCCTCTTTTCCCACCACCCCCAATCAATTGACTGACCTTGGCCGACCCCGCTTCGCCGCCGGCTGATCCGACCGCTGCGGCCCTCGTCGCCGCGCTGCTGGGCGATGGTGTGGAAGGGCCGGTGCTCGTTGTGACGACCGACTCCGCCGCCGGGGGGCTGGCGCCGGTGTGGGCGGAGGCGTTTGCCCGGGTCGGCTGGCACCACCGCGTGCGCGTCCTCGCCTGCCCCGTCGATCCCGCCGAAATCGCCGATGTTGCCGCCGACATGATTACCTTCGCCCCGGGGGTGATCGTGATTGCGGCCCCGCCGGATGTCATCGGCGCCGTCCAGGGGATGGCCGGCGCGGATTCGCGGCCGGTGCTGATTTGGCCCACGGCCCGGCGCACCGGCGCCGGGATCGCCACGCCGACCGATTGAGCCGCCGTCGGTCGCCCGTAGAATCTTCGCAGGCGGGGCGCATCGCTCCGTGAAGCGCTTTTCATTGCGGAGGCCGTGTGAAGACCAGCCCGATTCCGTCGATTCAAGCTTCCTGTCGCAGGCCGACTCGCTGTTCCCGGTCGAGGTGGGGGGGGCTGCCGGTCAGGCTGGTGCTGGCCGAGGTGATCCTGGCCTGGGCCGGCGCGGTCATGCCGGTCATGCCGGGCGGAGGGCGGGCGCTGGCGCAGGAGGCGGCCGCCGGGCTCATCGATCGTGTCGCCCCCGATGCCTCCGAGCATGTCTTCGTGTCGGGGGTGCCCGATACGTTCGACGACCTCCGCGCCACGATCGAACGGGTCAAGCGCGAGACGGGGCGCGATTACCGGGTGCTCGTCGTCGGTGAGGGCCCCGCCGGGGACCGCTCGGCGCGCGACGTCCTCGACGCGATCCTCACCCGCTGGGGGCGGGAGGTTCCCACGGGCACCTCGAGGACGGCCTTCGATCCCTCGCAGGATGTCCTCATCTACGTCGATGTCAACAAACACCGGATGGCGATGCACGCGCCGTGGAGCCTGGAGACCGGCAGCGGTCTCGACCCGCGGACGATCGAGGAGGAACTGATCGCCAAGGCGTTCCGACCGCAGGCCCAGGATGGCCGCATCGATGCCGGCCTCGTGGCGCTGGTCACTGCCACCGAGTCGTGGGTCAAGGAGCGCCGCGACCGCGAGGTGGCGCGGCGCGAGGCCGATCGGGTGTTCCGCACGCGGACGCTCCCGTTGGCCGCCGCTTCGCTGGCTGGGCTGGGGGTGCTCGGGGCGCTGTCGGTCCAGTGGTCGCGGCATTCGCGGCGGACGCGCGAAGCGCGCGAGAAGCTGGCCGAGTTCAAGAGCGAGGTGGTCGCGCTCTCCGATTTGCTCGACGCCGAGCAGGAACGTCACCGCATGCTCCCCCACGCCGATCCCGACTTCCTCACGCCGATGGAGGGGCGGACGCGCGGCACCTATGACGGCGTCCAGTCGGCGCTCCACCGCTACCGCGAGCGCTGGCTCGAGCTCATGGATGTCTGGGAGAAGGCCGACGAGTTGATCAAGTCGGAGCGGACACTCGGGGCGGCGCGGGCCGACGAGGCGATCCGGATGCTCGCTGCCGCGGGGGCCAAGCCCACGCTTGAGGATGTGGCGAGGGAATGCGGGGCGCCGCTCGGCGAGCTCGAGAAGGCCCACGAGACGGCGCGCTCGATGGCCGGGGAGATCGACGCCCTGATCACGGCGGCCGGGCTGCGTCTGGAGGGGATCCATCATCGGGGGCGCTCCGCGGCGTCGTTCCGTGGGCCGCTCGCCGAAGCCGGGCATGCCCTGGAGCGAGCGCGGGCGGAGCTCGAGCGCGATCCGGTGGCGGCGCGGGCGCGGATGGAGGAAGCCCGCGGGGGGCTCGATGCCACGACCGCGCGGATCGACCTCTTCGAGGCCAGCGACGACCGACGCCACGAGGCGACGCTCCAGGCCGACGACCTCGAACAGCGCGTCCGCGCGAAGCGCGCCGAGGGCTGGCTCCTTACCGAGCCGGGCGCTGACCCGTCGGTCCATGTCGGCCAGGCGCGGAAGCATCTCGAGGTGGCGGTGCAACTCCTCGACGCCGGCGAGATCGAGGCGTCGTCGAAGCATGTCGAGGAGGCGGAGCGGAGCGTGGCCGAGGGGTTGGCGCTCCTCGAGAGTGTCGTGGCCGCCAAGGCGCGGGTCGCGGAGCTCCTCCCCGGCTCGATCACGCGGCTGGAGGCCCTCACCGGCCGGCGCGACGTCACGGTGCGGACGCTCGACGAGCTTGCGGACGCGTATGCCGCCGGGTCGTGGTCTGATGTCGCCGACAATCCCGTCAAGGCCGACGAGGGGCTGTCGCGGGCCCGGGCGATGATCGCCGAGGCCCAGGATGCGGCCCGGCCCGATCGCCAGCATTACTTCCGGGCGATGGCGCTGGTCGAGGAGGCAGTCCGCCAGGAGGACTGGGTGGAGCGCTGCCAGACGGCGGTTGACCAGCGGCGCGGGGAGCTCGATGCCTTGCGGACCTCGTTGCCGCAGCGCTGCACCGGCGTGGGGCAGCGCGTCGGCACGCTCGTGCGCCGTCTCCAGAGCCAGGCTACCGACCGTGTGCGCGCCAACGAGCAGTGTCAAGTGGCCGACCGCCTCATCGAAGTGGCCCGGCGCGGGCTCGCGGTGCAGCGGCCCGATCTCCCCAAGGCGGGGCAGGTGATCGATGCCGCCGAAGCCGCCACGGTCTCCGCCGAGAGACTCGCCGATGACGACGAGCGTCTCGCCCGCCAGGCCTTCGACGGGATCGAGACCGCCGACCGCGAGCTCCGCAAGGCGGCCGGCTGGTATGCAGAGGGGGTGAAGCCCGATATCCGGACGGCCACCGCGGCGCTGGAGAACGCCAAGGGATTGCTCACGCGGCAGTCGTATGAAGAAGCGATCCGCGCCGCCTCCGAGGCGCAGCGGCAGGCGCGGGAAGCGCTCGCCGCGGCCAGCGATGAGGCGGCGCGCCGGCGGCGGGCCAGCCAACTCGAGGCCCAGCGCCGGCAGATGGAGGATTCGTATGTACGGATGTCGCGCGGTACCGGGCCGTGGGTGATCCAACTCCCCAGCGCGACGTTCTCCGGCCCCGATCCGTGGCGGACCGTCCAGGCCAAACCGCCGTCGGCCCCTCCGGGAAATGCCACGGCGTCTGGAGGGTGGACGAGCCGGACGGCCGAAGGGGGCTGGTGACACCAGACGGGTGTCAGCGGATCTCGATCGGATCGATGTCGAGGCGTCCGATCTCCGTGACCGGTTCGGCGGCGGGCGGTGGCGGAGCGCTCGCCGGGGGCGCGGCCGGCCCCTTCGGCAAGTTTGCCGCGGATGGCGGTGGAGCTGCTGGAACGGTGGTGGCGGGCGGGGGGGCGACGGCCACCGCATCGAGCATCATCTCCAACTGGGTCACGCGCTGGCGCATCTGCCTGGGGATGAGGCTGCGCTGCTGTGGGGTGGCGATCGGTCCGTTGAATACCAGCCAGCCGCGGGCGTCGCGGGCCATCAAGCAGAGGTCGGCGGCGCGGTAGACCTTGAGCCAGCAATCACGGTCTTCGAGGAGCACCACGTCGGGGCCGAGGCGCCTGGCGCCGGGCGGGGGCGTGAACGGCGGCGCCTGGGGTGCGGTGAGCGCGCCGGCCGGTGGCTGATCGGCGCGGATCGGCGCCGCGCCGGGAGGCGGTGCGGCGAGCGGCGCCGGGGCGCCGGGCTGCGGCGGCACGGTCTCCCCGTCCGACGGTGCGGATGGCGCCAGCGCCACCGCGCGGCGCTGACCGGCGCGGCGGATGTCGAGGACCAGCGCCGCTTCAGGCCCGGCGGCGGCCACCAGGGCGGGGAGATCCTCGGGGAGCTTGAGCGGTCGGCCGTCGAGGGAGACGAGGACATCGTGGACGAGGAGCCCGGCCCGTTCGGCCGGCGAGCCAGCCGTCACCGACCGGACCACGAGGCCCACCTCCGGTGGCAGTTGGATGTGGCCACGGAGGAGCGGGGGAACGTGAGCCACGGTCACGCCCGCCACGGGGGAGTCGGCTGCGGCTGCGGCGACCTCCCCGGCGGGGCGGAGATCGGATCGAGGTGGCTCGCCTGCGATCGCGCCGTGCGCCGCCGTGACCATCCCCATCAGCGCCGCGAGGCGCCGCGCGCCGATGACGGTAACCCGGGCGGGACTTCTGGAGTGCATCGCGACGGGGTCCGGGGGGCGGTGGGGCGGCTCGGCGTCGATCGAGGTGTGTAGGGGAGGGGAGCCGGCGGTCGCCAGATGGGTTTCGGCGCCGAGGCTCACCCCTGGAAGCTTGGGGAAAACCGGAAAGCCACGCCGATCGGCGTGGCGGGGGATCGGAGGCGCTCCGGGCGGGGGAGGGGCGATGCCTAGGGCTGCGGGGAAGGGGTTCCACGCCGCTGCGGTGATCCGTCGATACCCGACCTACCGGGTGTTGCGTGCCCCGGGGCCGCCCGAGGGGGGCGGGGCAGGCGTCCGGTGGGCGAGTCGACGAAGGGACCAAGGGCCATGAAGTGCACGGTGTGGGGGGTGGTCGTGGTGGCAGTGGCGATCGGCACGGTCCTTGGCGGAGCCGAGCCTGCGGCGGCGCAGAACCGCTTGCGCGCCCTTCTCAAGCGGCCGCTCCCGAAGGCCTTCAATGGCCCGCCGCCGGTCGCCACCGACGTGACGTTCGTCCCCGGCACCGGCACCGTCGTCGAGGCGATCGGCGATGATTTCGAGGACGAGAAATGGAGCTGGAATTACCGCCACCCGAAGAGCTCGGAGGAGCAGGACAAGCGGGTTCGCGAGCCGGTCGGCCGATCGGTCAACAATCGCTGGTTCGAGGGGATGAAGCGCGGTACCCCCGACGTGGTCAAGCGGGTGCCGCTGCCGAGCCCCGGGCTCGAGGGGAGCGAACACGGGCTGCTGATCGCCTCGCTCAACACCGGCATCCCCGGCCGTCCCAGCTACAAGATGGAGCAGGACGACCTGATCTACAACATGCAGCGCACCTTCGGACAGGGGATCCGCGTCAGCAACTCGCCGAGCGTCGTGGCCCGTGTTTACCTGCCGCCGATCGACCAGTGGGAGAAGCGCAGCGGCCCGACCTTCGGATTCCGCTCCGGCTGCTACACGCACGCCGTGATCACCGGCGAGGATCATCCCGAGAAGGGGCGCTTCGGCCTCGAGGAATACTGGCCGGGGATGTTCATCTGCTACGAGTCGGCCGGCGAGTCGAAGTCGAAGGAGGAGGGGGCTTATCTCAAGATCCGTGGCGGGCGCAACGGCGGCGAGATCCGCGGCCCGCAGATGACCGAGATGGGCTGGTGGACGCTCGGGCTGTCGTTCACCCCCGACGGGCAGGTCCACTACTACGCCAGCCCCGGCGTCGACGAGCTCACCGCCGCCGACCACATCACGTCGCAGTTTCCCTACAACTACCGGACCGAGACGCTGAAGACGTTCTTCTTCAATGTCTGCACGAAAGACGACGGCAAGACCTGGAGCACCCCGTGGGTGGTCGACGACCCGAAGGTCTATGTCGTCCAGCCGCTCCCGGTCGCCCGGGCCAAGACGACGACGACCCGGTAGCGCCGGCGGCAGGGGGAGCGGCGGAGCGAATCGTCGCCGGCGGCTGTCACCACCCGCGCGGAAAAAAGGGCCCGGCCATCACGGCGATGGCCGGGCCCGTAGGGCACTTTCCAGAAGCGGTATGGCGAGGGCCGCCGCGCGGTCTTCTGCCGGTCAGTTGGCCTCGGCCGTCACCCCCTTGAAGTCGTCGGTGCGGAACGGCGTCAGCGGAAGCCCGAGGCCGGAGTACATGTTGCACTTCGGGTTGTCGGCCCAGGCGTAGCGGACGGCGACGGGATCGGCGACCCTCTCGGCCGAGATCTCGATCCGGCCATCGGGGAGGATCGTACCCTTGGCATGGACGAACGTGTGGTCGGCGCCGGCGATCGTGAAGCCGACCGGTTCGTTGACATCGAAGGGCCGCCAGCCGCCATCGACGTGCTCGAAGGCGAGGACGATCTTGTTCCCCTGCTTCTCCATCCCCTTGTAGATCGGGCTGTGGGCCGGGATGCCGGGCACCTTGTAGGTGTCGGCGAGCGCCCAGCGGGCGAGCCGCTTGCCCACATCCAGCTTGTTCTTCGGGTGGATGTCCTTCCCCTCGCCGATGTCGATGATCACTGCCTCGCCGGTGTTCGGCAGGGCCTTCATCGTCATCGTCTGCGCTTCACGCAGCTCGGCCCAGGCGCTCTCGCCCGGCTGGGGCTGCTCGGCGTTGAAGTCGGCCAGTTGCACCCAGTAGAAGGGGAAGTCGCCCACGCCCCACTCCTCGCGCCACGACTTGATCATGAAGGGAAAGAGGGCGCGGTACTGGTAGGCGCGGCCGGCGTTCGATTCCCCCTGATACCAGATCGCGCCACGGATGCCGTAGCCGATCGAGGGCGTCAGCACGCCGGAGTGGATGTTGCCGGGGCGGTGGTTGCCAAACATGTTGCCATCGGGATTGCCCGGCTGCCCCGGGGCCTGCTTCCCCTCTGCCTTGGCCTTCTCGGCCGCCGCCTTCCATTCGACCATCGCCTTGTCATAGGCCGCCTTTTGGGCCGGATACTCGGCCTCGGTCTTCTCCCACCGCTCGAGGAGCGGCTTGAAGCGGGCATCGGCGGCAAGCGCGCTCCGCTTCACCCACGCCTCGGCAGCGCTCCCGCCCCAGGCGTTGTTGATCAGCCCCACCGGCACACCGAGGGTCTGGTGGAGCTGGCGGCCGAAGAAGTAGCCGACCGCCGAAAAGTTGCCGACCGTCTCGGGGGTGCAGGTCTGCCACGAGCCGTTGAAGCTCCACTGCGGATCCTGCGTGCCGACCTGCGGCACCGAGATCAGGCGGATCTGCGGGAACTTCGCCGCGGCCCGTTCGAGATCGGGATCGGTCGAGGCGTTCACGCTCCACTGCATGTTTGATTGGCCGGCACAGACCCACACCTCGCCGATCAGCACGTCGTGGAACGTGACGGTGTTGTTCCCCTTCACGGTCAGTTCATGCGGGCCGCCGTATTCCTGGACCGGGTCGAGCATCACCTGCCAAGCGCCGTCGGCACCGGCCTTGGTCTCGTGCTTCTGGCCGCCGAGGGTGACGGTGACGGCTTCGCCCGGGGAGGCTTTCCCCCAGACCTTGTTGCGGATCCCCTGCTGGAGAACCATGTGATCGCCGAACATGTTGTTGAGCGACACGTCGGCGCGGGGCGAGACGCCCGGCACGACGGCGAGCGCGGCAAGGAGGATGAGGGTCGAGAGCGGACGGCGCATCGGTGAACTCCGGCGGTGAAAGAGCACGGGAGGCGCGCGAACCGATCGCACGATCCCCCTGCCCAGGCACGAGAGGATAGCAGCCCGGCGCAGCGGTTGTCGCCAGGCCCCCGGCCCGCGCTTGCCGGGGGGGGCGGCTGCCGGGATGATGGGCGGAAATGGTCCGGGTGCAGCGCCGAGAGCCACGAGCCCGCCCCACTGGCTTGTTCGCGGCCCTCGGCAACGAGCTCGACCGTGTGACCTGCCTTGGAAATCCTGATCGGGGCGGTAGGCAGGTCAACGCTCCCTTGGGGGGGCTTTCGAAGACATCCAAACGACGGAAGAAGCACGAACCGGAGCAGATCGTCGCGAAACTGCGTGACGGAGGACCGAGCTGGCGTGAACGAGCTCGTGCCGTGAGGGAGACTGCAGGATGAACCTCCACCATCCACAACTCGTGAAGCTCCTGCAATTGGCTTATTCAGCCGAGAAAGCAGCGGCGTTTGCGTATGTCGGCCATGCCGGGTCGGTGAAAAACCGGGACGAGAAAGTGGCGATCAAGCAAATCGAAGGAGACGAGTGGCGACATCGAGAGACGGTTCTCTCCATCATGAGTCAATACGACATACCGCCGTCACGGTACAACGAAGTCAAATATCACATCATCGGAAAAATAATCTCGGCCAGTTGTTACGTCATCGGCTGGTTCATGCCGTACTACTTCGCTGGACGCCTGGAAAGCGGAAACGTCTGCGAGTATTTCATCATGATGCGATATTTCAACGAAATCGGAATCACAGAGCACGACGAAGCGTTGTATGAAATGGGGATGAAGGAGAAGGAACACGAGGTCTATTTCCAGAAAAGTCTTCAGAGCAATCGCCTGCTGCCGCTGTTTGAGAAAATCTTCGGCTGGGGCAACAAGCGGAGTCTCAACGATGTTGATTGGGCAAACAAATCTCCTGTCGAGAGTTCAAAGGGATATTGTAAACACAGAAAGGAGAACGGTGTGTGGGGAGGCGGGGAGATTGCGACCATGGATAAAACGACCTCCTCGCCAGACTCCCCGGCGTGATCCGTCTATGAAAAATGGGCTCGAGGATGGTCGTGAGTTTGCAGGACAGGCACGGATTTTTGCCGATGGGGCGATCGTACTCGGTGATTGTCTTGCCGTTGAGAACCGATCCCGGCAGGATGAAGTTGCCAAAAGTGCGGGTGGATGACGTTGCGGTGAATCCCCAATGAGGAGAGTGCTCGATGGATGAGTTGTCCAAGAAAGGTTCGTTCCCGACCGGGATGGTGGCGCTGCTTGGCCTCGGCCTGATCGGGATCGGGATGTGGTATTTCGCGGCGCTTCAGCCGGTGCCGGTCAAGGCGATTCCGCCGACGGTCCTCGCCGATCCGGGCGAGGCGCGGACGCTGGGGAGGATGGAACGATTCGATCTGCCAGGCGGGGAGGCAGCCGCTCCGGTGACCGCGCCGGCTTCGGAGGAGCAGTCCTCTACCGCGTCCCCGCCCCCGGCGCCCGATGCGGGGCGCTGGGAGGAGGAGGTCGCCCGCTACGAGACGGCCGCCCGCGTGGCTCCGCCGGCCGCCGGCGCTGTCGTTCTCCTCGGGGCCTCGAACATCCGCATGTGGGAAACGCTCGCCGTTGATTTTCCCGGCTTGGAGGTCGTCAACCGGGGCGTAGGGGGATGCAAGCTCACGGAGCTCGCCGGCTTCGCCCCGCGCCTGTTGTCGGCTGCAAGGCCGGGGGTCGTGGTGATCTCCGCCGGGAGCAACGACGTCCATGGCGGAGCCGACGCCGAGGCCGTGCTGGCGGCGTGGCGCGACGTCATTGCGACCATCCGCCGCGGCCATCCGACCGTGCCAATCCTCGTCATGGGCATCCTCCCGGCGAAGTCGCGCTGGGAGGAGCGGGAGACACAAACGACCGCCAACGGCCTGATCCAAGGCGCGATCGCGGCGGCGGGGGGGAAGATCGACGGAGGAGCGGTTGAATACCTCGATGTCTGGGGGGATTTTCTCGGGCCCGACGCGACTCCAGATCCACAGGCGTTCCTCGACGACGACCTCCATCCCAGCGCCATCGGCAACGCCCGTCGCGCGGCACGGATGCGCCCGGTGCTCGATCGGCTGCTTTCCAAAGGGCAGTGAACGCCCGTCTGGAAAGGGCCGGGCCCTCGGGCCGGCGGTTCACTCGGGCGCGGCCTCCATGCCGCGCCTCGGCCGCGCCCCGATAGGATGGTTTCCGGGGGGCTCGGCAGCCGGCCGGAGCCCCATGGCCACCGGGAATCTTCTCGATGAGTGCTGAAGACCAATCGCCTGATTCTGCCGCGCCGAGCCAGGCTCCGGCTGCAGCCCCTGTCGCAGCCGTGGCGGCGGCCCCTGCTGCGGCCCCTGCTGTTGCCCCTGCTGTTGCCGTGGCTGCTGCACCTGCTGCGGTCGCTGAGAGCGGCTTCGATTTCTTTGCGGCCCTGTGGGGCGGAACGTGGCTCCGGTTCCTCCCGGTGAGCCTCCGCGAGCCGACGGCGCGGCTGGTGGTGCTGGGGGTCGGGGCGCTTGTCTCGATGTTGCTTTTCGCCCCCGCGGCCGACCAGCGTGGTGAAGCCTACATCGAGGCCACCTTCGCCCGGACGCTGGCGGCACTGGCGGCCACACGCGGGCTCGACAGCGCGATCTCGCTGGCGCAGAGTTCGGAGGTGAGCTTCAGCTTCGGCCCCGGCGGGAGCCTCGGCATCGGGCAGGCGCTCGATCCGGTCAACGATCTCGTCGAGCAGTACGGCAGCCTGCTGCTGACGAGCACGACGGCACTCGGCACGCAGCGCGTCGCGATGCAGATCGGACGGGCGCTGGGCTGGTGGCTGTTTGTCCCGTCGCTGGCGGCGATCGTCGGTTCGTCGCTCGTCGGGGGGCAATCGCGGCGCTCGCTTATGGGCTGGGGCACGCGGTTGTTCGGGCTTGCGCTGTTTGCCCGTCTGGCGATTCCAACGACGGCGTGGATCGATTCGGTCGTCGCCGCGCAGTTCCTCGAGAGTGGCTATCAGCAGGCGGCGGCGGCAGTCACGGCCACGACGGCGGAGATCGAGCAGGTCGAGCAGGCGGAGGAGATGGCGGCCAAGAACAAGGGCTGGCTCGACCGTTTCAACCCCGTCGATTACGTCGGCGAGCGGGCCCGACGGCTCTACGAAACGCTCGCGCAGGTCGGTGAATCGATCGTCAACCTGGCGATCTACTTCACGATTTCCACGATCATTCTCCCCCTCGGGACGCTGTGGGTCCTGTCGAGGCTCTCGGCGGCCCTGTTCTCCAATCGCAGCCCTTGAAATCGCCGCAGGCATCCCCAGCCGGGGGCACCCGGTTTTCCAGTCGCCGTGAACGCGCGCCTCAAAACCCTCGGCATCCACTCCAAGTGGGGGTTCACGAGTAGCCTGGAAGGGGGGTTTTTGGGGGGGGAGGCCCCTCCGCGGGGCGCCAGCGACTCCCCGTGGTGCGGGGCGGGGAAAGGCTCTTCCGGGCGACGCCGGGGCGAGCGGCGGGGCCGGTCGACGGCCGGCTGGGAGGGCTCAAATGGGCTGAAAAAAAGGGCTTTTCAGCCTGTCTCTCGGGGAAGTCGCATCCTCCCGGGGGCCCGGCTTGAAAAATCGTGACCCGTCCCTTGAAAGGCGGTCAAGTCAACGTAATCTATCCATCTTATCAGGCGGCCGAGCTGTTTCGGTCGTCAGAAGAGAGGGGTCTCTTCGACCGACCGCCAGTTCGGGCCGGCTCGAGAAAAATCCTGCTCGGTCCCACTGGTTTCTTGTTCCTTTCTGGAGGTGTCAGTGATTCGTAAATTCGTGTTTCGAATCGTCCCCGCCTTTGCCGTTGTCGTGACGTGTGCGAGCACGTTTGCCGATGACTGTGGCAACTGCGGTGGCGGTGCTGAAGGTAGCTACGGCAACGCCGTGGCTTCCGAGGGTGGCGTTGTCGAGGGTGGTTCGGTCATGGCCGACGGTGGCTGCGGTCCGACGACCAAGACGGTGTACCAGCGTCAGTACGTGACGGAGATGAAGACCGTCACGTCGACCGAGTACACCACGGAGCAGCGCGAGCGGACCTACACGGTCAACAAGCGCGTTCCGCGGACCGAAGAGAAGACCCGCACGGTCACCGTGCAGGTCCCCGAGACCCGGAGCCGTACGGTCAACTACACGGTCAACAAGCCCGTGACGGAGACCAAGACGTCCGAGTACACGGTCCAGGTTCCCTACACCGAGTCGGTCGAGCAGACCTACACGGTGAACGTGCCGGTGCAGGAGGAGAAGACCTCCACCTACACCGTCATGGTGCCGAAGACCGAAGAGAAGACCTCGTCCTACACGGTTCAGGTCCCCTACACGGAGTCGGTTGAGCAGTCTTATACGGTGATGGTCCCCACCACCGAAGAGAAGACCTCGACCTACACCGAGCAGGTTGCCTACACCGACTCCGTCGAGCAGTCCTACACGGTCAACGTCCCGGTTTCGGAGGAGAAGGTCTCGACCTACACGGTCCAGGTCCCCTACACCGAGACCGTCGAGCAGGCCTACACGGTCATGGTGCCGAAGTCCGAGGAGAAGGTTTCGACCTACTCGGTCCAGGTTCCCTACACCGAAACGGTTGAGCAGTCCTACACGGTGAACGTGCCGGTGTCGGAGGAGAAGACCTCCACCTACACCGTTCAGGTTCCCTACACCGAGTCGGTCGAGCAGTCTTACACGGTGAACGTGCCGGTTCAGGAGGAGAAGACCTCCACCTACACCGTCATGGTGCCCTACACCGAAGAGAAGGTCTCGAGCTACACGGTTCAGGTCCCCTACACCGAGCAGGTCGAGCAGACCTACACGGTGAACGTTCCCTACACCGAGCAGATGACCGGCTCGCGCACCGTGCAGAAGCGGGTCGCGGTCCAGGGGTCGAAGACGGTGCAGGTCCGTGGTGGCCACTGGGAGACCCAGCAGGTCGAGGTCGGTGGCGGCGTTGACGCCAACGGCTGCGAGTGTGCCCCCAAGATGTGCTGCAAGCGCGTCTGGGTGCCGACTTGCGAGACGAAGGAAGTGCCGACCTGCACCTACCAGTGCACGACCGAGGAGGTGCCCTACACCTACTCCGTGTCGCGCAGCCGTCAGGAGCAGCGGAGCAAGATGGTGAACGTGACTCGGACCCGCAGCGAAGAGCGGACTCGCACCTACACGGTGACGAACTGCCGCCCCGAAGAGCGGACCCGGAACTACACGGTCACCAAGTATGTTCCCGAGACGAAGACCCGTTCGGTCAACGTCACGAAGTATCGTCCGGAAGAGCGGACCCGCTCCTACACCGTGACGAAGATGGTGCCCGAGACGAAGACCCGTTCGGTCAACGTCACGAAGTACCGTTCGGAAGAGCGGACCCGGACCTACACCGTCACCACGAGCGTGGCGGAGCAGCGGACGCGTTCGGTCAACGTGACGAAGTACCGTTCGGAAGAGCGTCAGAAGTCCTACACGGTCACGAAGATGGTCCCCGAGACGAAGACCCGCACGGTCAACGTCACGAAGTACCGTCCCGAGGAGCGCACCCGCTCCTACACCGTGACGAAGATGGTGCCCGAGACGAAGACCCGTTCGGTCAACGTCACGAAGTACCGTTCGGAAGAGCGGACCCGCAACTACACCGTCACGGTCAACGTGCCGGAAGAGCGGACCCGCAGCTACACCGTCACGAAGTACGTGCCGGAGCAGAAGTCCCGCAGCGTTAACGTCACCAAGTACCGCACGGAATCCAAGACCCGTGAGTACCAGGTCACGAAGATGGTGCCCGAGACCATGAGCCGTGAAGAGTCCTTCACGGTGATGGTCCCGCAGCAGAAGACCGAGAGCTACTCGGTCACGGTGTACGACTGCGTGCCCGAGACGAAGACGCAGACCTACTCGGTCCGCGTCCCGTACACGGTCACGAAGGAAGTGCCCGTCCAGAAGTGTGTCTCCGTCGCCGTCGAGGTGTCGGTTGACAACGCTTGTGGCGGCTGTGGCTCGGCTGGCTCGTCTGCCGGTTCCTACGACGCTGGCTCCTCCTATGGTGCCGGCTCGAACGACGCCGGCTCCTACGGTGCCGGTTCGGCTGGTGGCTGTGCCTCGGGTGACTGCGGCGGTGATTCGGCTGGCTCGGCTTCGGCCGGTGGCTGCGGTGAGTCGGCTGCCTGCGGCAGCTGTGGCTCGGCCGGCAGCTGCGGCAAGGCCTGTGGCAAGAAGGGTTGTGGCCGTCGCCACCGTTGCAGCCGCTGCGGCTGAAACGGGGTGATCTTCGGCCCACACGGCCGGACCTAACCTGATGTCAACAAGAGGGGGCCGGACGCCAAGCGTCCGGCCCCCTCCGTTTTTACCGCGAGCTTTGTCTTCGCGCTCGCTCGGCATTGATCGTCCGCTGAGCGCGGGCGCGGGTACTCGCGAGCCTGGCGCTCCCCGCGCATCCCCGTCAGGCCGTTCAGGCCCGGGCCTTGAGGAGGTCGCGGATCTCCGTGAGGAGCTTCTCCTCCTTGGAGGGCTCCGGGGCAGCCTCGACGGCATCGGCGGCCTTCGACTTCATCAGCCAGCCGAGGAACTTGACGATGAAGAAGAACAGCGCTGCGGCGAGGATGAGGAAGCTGACGACATCAGCCAGAAACAGCCCCACCGGCACGCCGTTGCCGATCGGCAGCTTCCAATCCTTGTAGCCTTGGTCGCCCGGCATGACGGCGCCGACAAGCGGCATGATCACGTTGTCGACCATGCTCGAGACGATCTTACCGAACGCGCCGCCGATGATCACGCCGACGGCGAGGTCGACGACGTTGCCCTTGAAGGCGAAGTTTTTGAACTCCTCGAGCAGCGAGAAGGCCTGCTTCGTGGGGAGGGAATCGGGGATGTCCGAATGTGAGCTCCTGATGGCGGGGGGAAGTGGTCGCCGGGCGGGTGCCGGCGGCGAAATCGGCAGGCTATGCGGTGCCCGGCCGGCGATGCAATTCTTCGGCAGGGTCGCCACCCCGCTTGAAAGGCCCGAAGGCCGGGCCGTCTGCCTGGATCGCGCGGAATGCTTGCACAACCTGCATGAAGATGGTGTCTTATAGGAGCAGGGGAAGGCCCCCGCAACGCACACAGGCCAACTCACTCTTTCCAAGGCTCACTCCAGGGGGATCGTATGGACGGTTCGGCGGATCGCCGTTTCATGGCGTCGGGAACTCTTTTCGCGGCAGGAGGCGCGCTGCTCTGGGCGCTGCTCGGAGGGCCAGCCCAGGCCTGGCAGGCTGCGGCGCCGGCCCCTGCGGCGGCGAAGCCTGCCGCAGGGGAAGCCGTCCCGGCCAACGGGGCCGTCGTCGAGGTGGACGTCATCGAAGTTGCCGTCGTCGAGGCCCCGCCGGCTCCGCCGGAGCTCGTTGAAGCGGTCAAGAAGGCGGAGATCGCCACGATCGAGGCCTTCAACAAGGGGGATGCCGACGCCCTCGCCAAGCTCTTCGAAGAGAAGGGGGAGCTCGTCGACGAGAATGGCAACGTGTTTGCCGGCCGCGAGCAGATCAGCGGGCTTTTCAAGGCCTTTTTCGAGCGCTTTCCCAAGGCCCAGCTGCAGATGGAGGTGACGGGCGTTCGCACCGTCGGCGATAGCCTGGCAATCGAGGAAGGGGTGCGGTTGATCACTCTCCCCGACTCCGACGTCGCCGCGCAGGTCCGCTACGCAGCCGTCCGCGACAAGGTGGGAGATTCCTGGCCGATCGCCTCCTACAGCGAGTTTGCCGATGATCCGCCGCCGACGCCGGCCGAGATGCTCTCGGCGGTGTCGTTTCTCGTCGGCGACTGGATCGACGAGAGCCCCGAGGGGAAGACCACGATCAACTACCGCTGGGAAGACGACGGCAATTTCCTCCTCGGCGACTACACGCTCGCCGTCGCCGGGATGCCCGAATCGCGCAGCCATCAGCGGATCGGCTGGGATCCGCTCGAGGGGGTGATCCGCAGCTGGACGTTCGATTCCGACGGTGGCTACAGCACCGGCGAATGGGTGCCGACGGAAGCCGGCTGGGTGATCAAGTCGGATGCCACAATGCCCGATGGCACCACCGGCTCGGCCACCGTGACCGTGACGCCGACCGACGCCGATCATTTCATCGTGCGCTCGAGCGATCGGATCATCGGCGGCGTCGACGAGCCGGAGTTTGAATTGACGGTGGCCCGCCGGCCGCCGCAGCCCGAAGGGGCTCTTCCGGGCGGACAAGCGAAGCCGGCCGCTCCCCCGGCCGCTGACGCGCCGAAGGCGGTTCCGACGCCGGCCGTGCCCCCCGCCGCGAAGCCGGCCGTGCCCGCCACCCCCGCCCCACCGGCCGTCAAGGCCGTGCCGAACGCGCCGGCAGCCCCGGCGCCCGTTGGCGTAAGGCCGGCCACGCCGGCCCCGGTGGGCGGAGCGAAGCCCGCGGTGCCTGGTGTTCCCGCCGTGCCGGCGGCGCCGGTGGTCCCCGGCAAGCCGTTGGCGAAGTGAGTCGTTTTCCGTGTGGCGCGGCCGGCGGCCCTTGGTCGCTGGCCGCCCTGCGGCGGGCCACGGCTCGATGGCGGGCCACGACCGAACCAAATCCCCCCCAGCCACGAAAAGTTTCCCCCCGTGTCGCGCATCCCTGCCGAGGGATCTCGCGGCCGCGTTTTCCACGAACCATCCCGGGATTCCATCCCAACTTCAAAGGTGCTTTTCGAATGCGCGCGATGCTTGCGTCTGCCTGTGCGGTGCTCCTCGTGGCGGCGATCCCGCTCGGGGTCGAAGCCCGTCCGCCGATGGGGAGAGTCGGTGGCGGCGGCGCCCGACCGTCCGCTCCCGCAGCCCGGCCGCAGATGTCGCGGCCGGCTCCGCAGATGCAGCGGCCACAGCAGCGGCCACAGATGAACACGCAGCGCCCTGCACAGCAGATGCAGCGGCCGAGCCCGCAAATGCAGCGCCCTGCGCCGCAGATGAATACGCAGCGGCCGAACATGGGGCAGCAAATGGCTCGCCCGGCGCAGCAAATGCAGCGGCCGCAGATGAACACCATGCAGCGGCCGAACATGGGGCAGGCGATGCAGCGCCCCGCGCCCGGCGGCATGCAGGGGATGCAACGCCCCGCCGGCCAGCCCAATTTCCAGCGCCCCGGCATGGGGACGAACATGGCCCGCCCGTCGTTTCCAAGCGCCGCCAACCGTCCGGCCCCGCAGATCGGCCAGACGGGTGGCGGGATCGGCCGGCCTGGCATGGGGGGCGTCGGCGGCGCCGGAATGACGCGGCCGTCACCGCAGCCCGGAAATCTCGGGGGCCTCACGCGACCCTCGCCGCAGCCGGGGAATCTTGGCGGCGGGAATCGCCCCGGTGGTCTCGGCGGGGGCGCTTCCGGATTGCCTGGCCAACTCGGTGGGCGCCCGGGCGGGCTCGGCGGAGCGACGACGCTTCCCGGCCAGCTTGGCGGTGGCTCGGCGAGCCGTCCTGGTGGCGGCTTTGCCAATCGGCCCGCTCCGTCGTTCCGCCCCGGCCAGATCGGCGGCGCGGGGCCGGGTGCTGGCGGCGCCGGCGGCTTGGGGGGCACTCGTCCTGGTGGGCTCGGTGGCGGCAACGGCCCTGGCGGAGCCACGACGCTCCCCGGCCAGATCGGCGCTGGCGGTAACCGTCCCCTCGGCCCTGGTGGAGCCACGACGCTTCCCGGTCAAATTGGCGGCGGTAACCGCCCCGGCGGGAACGGCGGTGGTGGGCCTGGCGGCGGTGGATTGGGCGGCGGCAACCGGCCGAGCCTGGGGGGAATCGCGACGAAGCCTTCGTTCCCGCAGCCCGGTGGCGGCTTTGGCCCCAATCGCCCCGGCCCCGGTGGGGCCACGACGCTCCCTGGCCAGATTGGCGGCGGCGGCAATCGCCCCGGCGGGATCGGCGGCGGGAATCGTCCGACCGGCCCCGGCGGCGTGACGACGCTTCCTGGCCAGATCGGCGCTGGCGGAAATCGGCCCGGCGGGATCGGCGGCGGGAATCGTCCGACCGGCCCCGGCGGTGTGACGACGCTTCCTGGCCAGATCGGCGGTGGCGGAAATCGGCCCGGCGGGATCGGCGGCGGAAATCGGCCTGGCATCGGCGGTGGCGGCAACCGGCCCGGTGAGGGTGGCTTGGGTGGCGGCGGCAACCGCCCCGGAATTGGTGGCGGCAATCGTCCTGGTGGGATCGGCGGCGGACGGCCGCTGCCCGGCCAGATCGGCGATGGCAATCGCCCCGGCCGTCCCGGCGAAGGGGGCTGGAATCAAGGGGGCCGCCCCGGCATCGGGGGCAATCGCCCCGACTGGAACGGCAACCGCCCCGATTTCAACGGCAACCGGCCGAACTGGAACAACCGGCCCGGCGCCAACGGCAACAACAACAACATTGGCAACAACGTCAACATCAACAACAACAACTTCAACAACTACGGCGGTGGGGGTTGGGGGGGCGGCTACTACGGCGGTGGCGGCTATGGCGGTGGCTACAACAGCGGTTGGAACAACGGCTGGAGCAACTGGGGGGCGTTTGGCGTCGGCGCCGGCGTCGGGGCCCTGGCCGGCTGGGGGCTCGGCAATTCGTGGGGCTACGGTGGCTATGGCGGCTACGGCGGCGGCTATGGCGGCTACGCCAACGCCTGGAACACCGGCTACGTCAATCCCTACTACGACAACTGGTACAACGGCTGCTGGGGGAATGGCTGGGCTTCGCCGGTAGCGTTCGGCGCGGCCACGCTCGGGATGTCGTCGATGGTCAGCTCGTGGGGGCTGGGCTCGAGCTCGCTCGGGTATGCGACGACCTACGCCAATCCGTATTACGGCGCCGAGACGGCAACGGTGGCCTCGGCCTCTCCCTACGACTACTCCCAGCCGATCGTCGTGAATAACTACATCACCAGCGACGGCGGCAGCGCCACAAACTCCGCGCAAGGGGGCGACGGTCAAGGGGGCGACGGTCAGGGGGGCGACGGTCAGGGGGGCGACGGCGGGGCTGGCACCGCCGCCGCCCAGATCACCCCGGCCCAGGCCGAGGCCAACAAAGCCCTCGACGAGGCGCTGGGGAAGTTCAAGCAAGGGGATTATCCCGGCGCGCTTGCCAGCATCGATTCCGCGGTGAAGTCGGCTCCCAACGACACCGTGCTTCATGAGGTGCGGGGGCTAGCGCTCTTTGCGCTGGGGCGCTATCCCGAGGCGGCTGCCACGCTCAACGCGATTCTCGCCGTGGCGCCGGGGATGGACTGGACAACCATGAGCAGCCTCTACGGCACCGTCGACACCTACACCGGCCAGCTCCGCAAGCTCGAAGACTTCTGCCGCTCCAATCCCGGCAGCGCCGCGGGGCATTTTGTGTTGGCCTATCACTACCTGGTCGGCGGCCATGCCGATCTCGCCGCCGAAGCCCTGAAGGTGGTGGTGGCGAAGCAGCCTGGCGACATCGTCTCCAAGCGGCTGCTCGAGTCGCTCGAGCCGCCGGCCGAGGCGAAGGCCGCTCCCGCGGAGGCGAAGGCCGCTCGCGCCGAAGCTCTCCAGCCGACCGAGCCTACCGCCGAGCCCCAGGGGGCTCCCCAGGCCGAGGCCCAAGACCCGACGGAGGCGGGCCCGGAGACAGACCTCGTCGGCACCTGGAAGGCGACGGAAGGGAAGAATACGGTGACCCTCAAAATCGGCGAGGATTCCTCCTTCACATGGAAGGCAGAGCCGGAGGGGAAGCCGGCGATCGAGCTGAAGGGGACGCTCGACAGCGCTGCCGATCAAATCGCCCTGCAGACGGAAGCCCAGGGGACGATGGTCGCCAACGTCAAGTCGCAGGGGCCCGATGCCTTTGAATTCCTCGTTGAGGGAGCTCCGAAGGATGCCAAGCCGCTCCGGTTCTCCAGGCAGAAGTGACCGGTAGGGACTCGCGGAAAACGCCTCTTCACTCCCAAGAGGGGTGCGATGTGGATAGTTTTGGCAGTCTGCGGGCTTTGCGAAGCGTCTAGCGAATCGGTTATGCCGGGAGAAACTAACGATCCCGGTAGATCCGGTAGGGTGTTTGACAGGGTTTGCGGTCTCCGATAGATTGCTCGGTGTCAGGGCAGATTTCTTCGGTCGATTCGTTCGAAAGCAGATTTTCGAAGTTTTTTCACCCAGAAAAAAGGGATTCTTATGAGTTCAAAGTTTTCTTTGGCCCGCGCCGCAGCGGTCGCCCTTGTGGCGATCGGCTCCGTCGCGAGCTTGGGCACCGACGCGTTTGCGGCCAACAGGACGTGGACGCCTGTCAATACGGGCACGGCGCAGACTAGGTGGGGCACAGCCCTCGTTTACGCCTCGAACTGGAGCGGGGGAACTGCAGCTGGAAATCCCACTTCCGCCGATACGGGTATTTTCAACGCTACTTCCACCAGAACGATAACCGGAATTGCGGGTAACATTCTTCCCATCGGGACGATGACGCTCAGTGGTGCGCAGCAGACTTTTGCGACCCCTTCGGCGACGATTGTGATCTCCGGAACCGGTGCGGTCCCGAATGTTGCTATCGCGAGCAACGCGACTGGTAATCAGGTTATTCAGATGGGCGTTAAGCTTGCCAGTGCAAACACGGTGATCAAGAACACTGGGACTGGTGATTTGAGATTTACGGGGCTTTTTGATGTCAATGGCGATTACGTGAAGGGCGAAGGCCAGATTAACATGACCAACCTCGGATCTACGGTTGTGGGGGGGACCTATGAGGCTGTTTCTGGTACTCAGTCCCTGTTTTTTGATCCTACGAATGGGCAGAATCTCGCTAATGTTGTCATTAGCGGTGCTACGGTTAGTGGTGACGGATCTGCCTCCACGAACCTCTCGATTACTTCTGGATCCTATGTAGGGAATGGTACGTTCCAAAACGTCACCAATTCCTCTGGTGTGGTCAACCTTAATGACAATTCAGTGCTCAGCACCACGAGTTTTACCCAGACTGCTGGTGGTACGACGCTGATGAATGCGAATAGCGATTTAACGTCCAGCACTGTTTTTGGTAATTTCGAGCTCGGTGGGTCAATGTCGCTGGATGGTTCCGGGCTGGGTTCCAGCACGTACGCTTACGGTACGACTTGGAGTCTGTTCTCGGGTGCCAACTACACGGGAGGCTCGGCTTCGCCGTTGAACGACGCGTCGAACTTCTCGGCGTTTGCCTTGGCGAATTCGCCTTCAAGTCCTTACAATGGGACATTCACCAAGTTTGGCCAGGAGTGGACCTCGCCGACGGCTTCCGACGGCACGTATCTCGTGTTCCAGGCTGCTTCCGGTAACCTTGTCGTGGTGCCCGAGCCTTCGACGATGGTCTTCGCCGGCCTCGGCGTGGCGATGTCTGGCTGGACGATGTGGAAGAAGCGTCGCCTTGGCAAGCTCCTTGCCGCCAAGGCTGGCTGATTTCCGTTTCTCTTTGGGTGAGTAATCTGGCCTGACACCAGACTATGTTTCACAGCCTGCGGCGGGCGCCTTGGTGCCCGCCGCAGGTTTTTTTATGCGCGGAGGGAGCGGCGTGGGCGCTCGTTGCTGCGGGCGCAGGGGAGCCGGAAGATTCCCCCTTTCCGCTTTCCGCTTCCCGCTTGGGCGCGCGGATTCAAGGCCGCGGTGGCTGCGGGCAGCTATCAGGCCGCAGCGTGGCGGTGGAGCAGCTCCGCCGGGATGAGGTCGAGGGCTGATTCGTGCGTCGCCGCGAGAACCACCGGCGGGGCGTGACCCGCCCGGGCGGCCTCCAGCCAGCGAACGGCGCACAGGCACCAGCGATCCCCGGCGACGAGGCCCGGGAAGCCCCACTGCGGCTGCGGGGTGACCAGATCGTTGCCAACCGACACCGTGAAGGCGAGGAAGTCTGCGGTCATCACGGCGCAGACGGTGTGCGCGCCCGGATCGGTGGCGACCGACCGGCAGCAGCCGTCGCGCAGAAAGCCCGTCAGCGGATCATGGGAGCAGGCCACCAGCGGCGCGCCGAGAACGTTGCGATCGGGCGGGCGTTCGGCGGGAGCCGGGGGGCGGTGAAAGGCGATCATCGATGGCGCGTCTGTGGGGGGCTCGAGCTTCGGGGGGCCTCCGTCGGTGACGGCCTTTCCCCCCCGCTATGATGCACCACCGGGCAGCCCTGCGGCAAGCGACGGGAGCGGATGGGCTTTGCCGGGATTGCTCACGATTCTTCACAGGGCGGAGAAAAACGATGCTCTCACTGGAGGAGCCGACATCCCGGCGCTGGCTTGCCCAGGTGGCGGGGCATCTCGACGAGCTTCTCATCGACCACGCGCACTGCGAGAAGAAGGCCGCCGGCGTGGCCATGAACCTCCTCTTCTCGTATGTCGATTGCGTGCCGCTGGCGCGGGCGATGACGGAGATCGTCGAAGAGGAGCTCCAGCATTTCCGGATGGTGCTCGATCTCCTCGAGCGCCGCGGGGTCGCGTTTCGGAAGCTCTCGCCCTCGTCGTATGGCGCTCGGCTGCAGTGCTTGGTGCGCCGCGAGGAGCCTGCCAGAGCCGTCGATCGGCTCCTCGTCGCCGGGCTCATCGAGGCCCGCAGCTGCGAGCGCTTCGCCCTCCTCCGCGACCATGTCGCCATTGGGGAGCTCCGCGACTTCTGGGGGGGCCTGTTTGAATCGGAGGCCCGGCACCACGCCACGTATGTGCGCCTCGCCAAGGAATTCCAGGGGGAAGAGGAGGTGGTGGCGCGGCTCAAGGAGCTTGCCGCCGCCGAGGCGGGAATCGTGGCCGAGGGGGAATCACAGCCGCGGATGCACTCCTGAGGAAGTACGATGCCGGAGGGGCGCGGATGCGAGCGCTGCCGGGAACTGGCCCCGCTTCCCTGCGCAACACCTTCCAAACTGGCCGCCAGACTTGACCAACGCCTCTCCAACTCCCGCTTCGGCCCGCCCGCAAGCCCCTCCCGGCAATGGCGCCCGCGGGCCGCTCCCTGTCCATGAAGTGATCGCTGTCGGCGTGCTGGTAGCGCTGGTGATCCATGGGCTGCTCGTCTGGATCGGCGCTCGTGAGGTGCCGGCCCTCTCGGCGCTGTGGGAGATGCTGCCGTCTTGGCGGCCCCCGCCGCCGACCCGCGCCGATCTACCCCTCTTGGCGATCCTCCTCGTCGGTGGGGCGATCCTCGTCGCGGGGCTCCTGGGGCAGGTGCTGGCCGGGGTGTTCGGGGCCGATCTCCTCGCCGGGGTGGCGATCCTCACGAGTGTCCTCCTCGGGGAGTGGCTGGCCGGGGCGCTGGTCGTGCTCATGCTTTCCGGTGGGAAGGCGCTCGAGGCGCGCGCGGTGAGCCGGGCCGGGAGTGTGCTGGCAGCGCTTGCCCGGAGGATGCCGACGCTCGCCCATCGCCGCGAGGCGGGGGGGATCGTCGATGTGGCCCTTGTCGATGTGGCCGTGGGGGATGTCGTCGTCGTTCTCCCCCACGAGATCTGCCCGGTCGACGGCGAGGTGGTGGCCGGTCATGGAACGATGGACGAGAGCTATCTCACCGGCGAGCCGTGGCAGATGCAGAAGGCGCCGGGGGTGGCGGTGTTGTCGGGGGCGATCAATGGCCAGGGAGCGCTCGAGGTCCGCGCCGCGCGTGTGGCCGGCGACAGCCGCTATGCCAGGATCGTCGATGTTCTGCGAGCGAGCGAGGAGCATCGCCCCCGCCTCCGCCGGCTCGCCGACTCCCTCGGCGCCCTCTACACACCGCTGGCGCTGGCCGTGGCCGGCGCGGCGTGGTGGGCCAGCGGCGAGGCCACGCGATTTCTCGCCGTCCTCGTCGTCGCCACCCCCTGCCCGCTTCTGATCGGGATCCCGGTGGCGATCATCGGTGCGGTGTCGCTGGCGGCCCGGCGCGGGATTGTTATCCGCGATCCAGCGATCCTCGAACGGCTCGCCACCTGCCGGACGGGGATCTTCGACAAGACCGGCACGCTCACCTACGGCACCCCCCACCTCACCGAGGTGATCACGCTCGGGGAGATCGGCCGCGATGAGGTTCTCCGCCTCGCCGCCTCTCTCGAGGCCTATTCCAAGCATCCGCTCGCTGCGGCGGTAACGGCGGCTGCCGCCGATCTGGGAGGGGCGCTGCCGGTGGAGGAGGTGTCGGAACGGCCCGGTCAGGGGCTGACGGGGCGCGTGGGCACCGCGGGAGCGACCCGCGAGGTGGCGATCACGAGCCGCACGAAGCTCGCGGCCGTGGGGGGCGCCGACGGGCTGCCGGCCGCCGCGGGGGGGCTGGAGTGTGTCGTCGTCGTCGATGGCCGGCCCATCGGTCTGCTCCGCTTCCGCGACCGCCCCAGGAAGGACGGCGCCACGTTCGTCGAGCACCTCGGGCCGGCCCACGGGCTCGAGCGCGTGATGCTCGTCTCGGGCGACCGGGAGAGCGAGGTGAAGTGGCTGGCAGCGCACGTCGGGATCACGGAGGTCCACGCCGGCATCTCCCCGGAGGGGAAGCTGCGGATCGTCGAGGAGGCGACCCGGGAAGCGCCGACGCTGTTTGTCGGTGATGGGATCAACGACGCGCCGGCGCTCGCGGCGGCCACCGTCGGGATCGCGATGGGGACCGCCAACGACGTCACCGGAGAGGCGGCCGGCGCCGTCGTCATGGATTCGGCGCTCGAGCGCGTCGACGAGCTCTTCCATATCGGCAAGCGCCTCCGCGCGATCGCGCTGCAAAGCGCCGTCGGCGGCATGGCCGCGAGCATCGTGGGGATGGGATTCGCGGCGGCGGGGCTGCTCACGCCGGCGATGGGAGCGCTCGTCCAGGAGGCAATCGATGTCGCCGCCGTGCTCAATGCCCTCCGCGTGGGGCACGACAACGGCCGGCTCACCGACTACGGCGACGGCCCCGACAACCCGCCCGGCTCGTGACGACCGAACGCGTCAGTCGAGACGCTGCCCCGCCTTGGCATCGCGAACCGGCGCCCCCGGCCGGAGGGCCCGTTCGGCGACCCCCGCCGCCGCCGAGCCGCCCAGCCACAGCGCCGCTCCGGCCAGGGCCCCGGTCAAAATCGCCGCCGGTCCCGCGGCGGCGGTAGCCGCGCCACAGATCGCGGCGCTTGCTGCCAGCCCGGCCGATTCGCCGGCCCGGCGGCTCCGTTCGGGGGAATGGCCCGCCTGATGAGCGCTCCACTCGACCATCATCGCCGCCCCCTCGGCGACGAATGTGGCCGGAAGGAGTGTTCGCAGGCCGAAGCGGACCGTCGTGCCGACCGCCGTGCGGATCACCACCCGTTGGGCAGCTCCGGCTGCGGCGCGCGCGGCCACGACCGCTGCCACCCGGGTCGCGGTGCTGGCGACCCGGGCCGCGAGGAGATCGACCTGCCGGCTCCCGCGCTGGCCGGTGGCGCACCACGAGGCGAAGTGCTCGCAGTTTTCCACCACCGGGCAGTAGCCGTCGCGGCCGACGTGCGACAGGGCCCGCGTGGCGATCTCGTCGGGGGGGTGGATGGCGGGCGGATCGGTGATCACGCGGATCGGCGCGCCGGCGGCAAACTCCGCCAGGCTCGTCCGGGCGACGCTGCCGCCGTCGAAGATCCGCTCCGGATCGTCGGGGCGGGCGTGAACGACCGTGCCGTCCCCCAGATCGATGCCGTGGTGGGTGTAGGTGACCGTCGAGCCGGCGAACCGGCGCTCCACCGCGAGTCTGTCGCCCCGTGCCATCCGCTCCTCCCTCGAGACTTGCCTGCGGGCTGCAGCCGGCCCAACGGGGCTCTTCACAGCCCGCTGCGGGCCCTGAGAGGTCTACGCCGCCGGCTGCGACGGGGTTCGGAAGGGGTTTGGTACGGCCGTGCCGAGTGTTCCGACCGGCCGGGCACTCGGTGTCAGTCGGCCCGCATCCGCTGGCGGAAGTACTTGAGCCCGGGAATGAAGAAGCAGGCCGCGCTCACCAGGCCAAACACGATGTGGGCATGGTCGGGCATCCTGCACATCACCAGGGCCGTCGCGAACAGCGCCGCCGCCTGCACATAGAACGCCCCGGAAAGGATCCCCGCCTTGGCGAAGAACACCAGCCCGGCCACGAGCGCCAGCACCGGCGAGAGCGCCAGCACCGGCAGGTGCATGAGATCCTCGACCCAGAACAGGAGCACGCTGCAGATCACACTCCCCCCCCAAATATGGGCAATCTGCCGCTCGACCGCCGTCACCGGGCCGGTGCGGTGCCGCAGCGCCCAGAAGATCGGCGCCCAGAGGGCGAGGCCGCCGGCCCACAGAACGAGGTAGGGCCAGCGTGTCGTGACCCCCTGCCAGGCGAGAACGTCGGTGGTCACCGAGAGGGCGAGGAGGACGACGGAATGCCACATCCACAGCAGGCCCCAATTCTCGAGGACGACCGCGTGGTGCGTCTCCCGGAACAGCCGCGACACGACATCGGCCAGCCCGCCGCGGCGCGCGGCGACCGGCTCGCCGGCGAGGTAGGCGCGGAGATCGGCGGCGAGGTTGCCGGCAGAGGCGTAGCGCAGATCGGCCGGCTTCTGCAGGCTCTTCAGCGCGATCAACTCCAGATCGCGATCGACGCGCCGGTCGATCGAGCGCGGCACCGGCGGATCGGACTCGAGCACGGCCAAGAGCGTGTCCATCGGGCTCGAGCCCTGGAACGGCGGACGGCCGGTGAGCATCTGGTAGAGGATCGCGCCGAGGCTCCAGACATCGCTGGCCGGGCCGACGTCGCCGCGGCTGCCGGCCGCCTGCTCCGGCGACATGTAGCAGGGGGTGCCGAGGATCGCGCCGGTGTGCGTCACCGACGCGTCGGCCTCGAGCCGCTTCGCCAGACCGAAGTCGGAGACGCGCGGGAAGCCGTCGAGATCGATGAGGATGTTCGAGGGCTTCAGGTCGCGATGGAGAACGCCGCGCGAGTGGGCGACATGGACGGCCTCGGCAACCTGCGCCATGAGCGTGGCGGTCTCGCGGGCCGGGATCGGGCCGGCGGCGAGACGGCGGGCGAGGGTCGTCCCCTCGACATACTGCATCGAATAGAAGGGATGCCCCTCGAGCTCGCCGACCTCGAACACCGACACGATCCCGGGATGATCGAGCCGGGCCGCAGCCTCCGCCTCGCTTTGAAACCGGGCCAAGTCGGCCGCCGAGGCGAGCTCTCGCCGCAGGAGCATCTTGACCGCGACGATCCGCCCTAGGCTCCGCTGCCGGGCCCGGTAGACGACCCCCATCCCGCCACGGCCGATCTCCTCGAGGAGCTCGTAGTCGCCAAACAGGGCCGGGAGCGTCAATGCCCCCGGTGTCACCCCGTCGCCGGTCGCCTGGAGCAGCTGGAAAGGCTGGGCAGCGCGGGCGTTGGCCAGGGTGAGGTGAACGCCGCGGCCCGTCGGCGGCGTGAAGATCGCCGACTCCCGCGCCACCGCGTCGGTCACCATCATGGCCGCGAACAGTTCGCGGAGCTGCGGGGCGAGGTCGGGGTGGGTGCGGACGAGCGTGTCGAGCCGGTCGGGATCGTCGGCGTGGTCGGCCAAATCATCGAGAAGTTCGGCGAGCCTGGATTCCTGGGCGGCGGTGAGTGGTTCTTCGACGGCGCGGCGGCGTCCGCGAGACCGATCCCCGCGGACAGTCCCCCCTCCGCCCGCGTCTCCCCCGCGTCCCTTCATGTCGTCATCTTTCTTCGCCGCTGGCTCGCACCGTTCGCAGACGGCCATCGCCCCTGCATGGTAGGGGGACGGGCGAGGCTGGCCATGGTCCGGCCGGTCATTCCCCGCTCCCCCCCTCTTCGTCCCCACCGTCGAGGAGCACCCGGAGCCGGCGCATGGCGCGCAGGTAGCGCATCCCTGCCGCCGGCTTCGAAAGCCCCAGGACGTCGGCCGCCTCGGCAGTCGAGAGGTGCTCGAAGTGCCGCAGGAGGACGATCCGCCGATCGCCGTCGTCGAGCTGTTCCACCGCGGCGGCGAAGCGGCGCTCGAGCTCGTGCCAGGTGGCGGCGGCGGCGGGGGTCAGCTCGCGGTCGGCCAGCCGCGCGACGCCATCGGTGGCGGAATGGTCGTCGTCGGGGGGGCCGGCGAGTGCGACCTCGCGGTCGAGGCTCCGCGACGCGGCCACCCGATGACGGCGGTGGGCGTCGATGAGCCGGTCGCGGGCCATGTGTCGCAGCCAGAGCTGGAAGGGCATTGTCGGGTTGGCGAGGTAGTCGCCGAGCCGGCGGTTGGCCTCGAGCATCACATCCTGGACGATGTCGCTGGCGTCGACGCGCCGCTGCATGACACGGTCCATCCGCCGGTCGACCATCCGCCGGATTGCGTCTCGGTGGCGGGCGAGGAGGCCGTTGACGGCGTCATCGTCGCCGTCGCGGACGCGGTCGAGGAGGATCTGCGTCGGCGGTCCGTCCCCCCACGGGGCGGCGGGGGGCAGGGGAGTGGGAAGGGGGCCGCCGGCCCCGGGGCCGGCAGTGGCATCGTCTTCGACGGGCTTTCGGCCGGAGTCGTTCATGCGGTCCTCTGCTCGCTCTATCGTACCAACGTGTCGCGAGGGCGGGGGCTGCGGATCACCTGCGGTTTTTTTGACCGGATGGTTTCCATGATCCATAATCGACCGCGGTTCAAGGACAGACCGCTGCCTGCCGCCACGGGACGCGGCAATTCGTCAACGGACTGTTATTCGTGGACGTCGCCCTGCTCGAGGCGTGTTCGACCCGTGAACCGGGGGATTTTTTTCCCGGGCACTCCCCCTCTTGCCACGGGGGCGATCGGGCGGATTGTGCCGATCGCGGTGACGCTGCCGACGCCACTCACCGGCGGAGTTCCGGGCCCTGGCTCGCCGCGACCCTCGCGATCATGCTCGCCGTCTCGGCGCCGGTGTCGACCGCGCAGGTCGTGCCGCAGATCGTGCCTGTCTATGGTCAGGACGACGGCGGCGCTGCGATCGCCCCCGAGCCCGATCCCTCGATGCTCCCGGCGACCGCGCCGTTCCAGATCGCCACGCCCCAGCCGGCTGCGGCGACGCTGCGGGGGGGATTGTCTGGCGCCCCAACCGTCCCCCTCCCCACTGCTCCCGCGCCCCTCGGCAGCCCACTGCCAGAAGCGCCGCAGATCGCGTTGCCGGGGGGGGCCGACGAGCTCGCCGGTCGGTTGGCGATCCTCGCAGGGGAGCAGCGCTGGGGAGATGTCGTGGCCGCCTGCGAGCCGCATGTCCGCCAGGGCACGCTGCCGACGACGCTGGCTGACCGCTACGATCTCGCCCGGATTCACTGCGACCTCGTTCGCCGGCACTCCGAAGGGGGCTTCCGAAAGCGGCTGGCCGGGCTCTCGGAGGCCGAGGGCCGGCGCCTCCACGCCGAAGTGCTCTCGCGGATCCGCAGCCACCATGTCGACGCCCCTGATTTCCACCGCCTCACCCTCCGGGGGCTGCGAGCGATGGACGTGGCGATCGAGCATCCGCTCTTCACCTCGTTTTATGCCCCTCAGTCGTCGCTGGAACGCCAAAACGCCTACCGCGAGCAGGTGGCGCGCCTCGTCGGCGGCCGGGTGGTCAACTCCCAGGCCGACGCCGAGACGGTGGTGGCGTGGGTGGCGCGGATCGGCCACTCCACCCTTGGCATCCCCCCCTCCGTCACGCTTCTGGAGATAACGGCCGCCTCGATGGGAGGCCTCGACGAGTATTCCGCATTTCTCACCAACGGCCAGCTCGATGATCTTTACGCGCAGATCGAGGGAAACTTCGTCGGCCTCGGGGTCGAACTGAAGACCGCCGCCGACGGGCTCCTCGTCGTCCACGTCATCGTCGGCAGCCCGGCCGAACGGGGTGGGCTCCGGGGCGGCGATCACATCACGGCGGTCGACGGCCGGTCGATCGGCGGGATGTCGGTCGACGAGTCGGCCCAACTTCTCCAGGGGGCGGAGGGATCCTCCGTAACCCTCGACGTCGTCCGTGGCGGTGCCGCGGCCGGCCGGGTGGCGCTGCGGCGCGAGCATGTCGAGGTGCCGAGCATCGAGGACGTGCGGATGCTCGATACGGGAGCCGGCGTCGGCCACCTCAAGATCTCCTCCTTTCAGAAGACGACGGCAACCGATCTGGCGTCGGCCCTGCGGCGGCTCGATGCCGGCGGGATGCGCTCCCTCGTCATCGATCTGCGGGGCAATCCCGGCGGCCTCCTCTCCTCGGCCGTTGATGTCGCCGATCTGTTTCTCGAACGCGGCCTCGTCGTGGCGACGCGCGGGCGCAGCCCGGAGGAGGATTTCAACTACTCCGCCAGCCGGCCCGGCACCTGGCGGATGCCGCTGGTGGTGATCATCGACGGTGATTCGGCCAGCTCCAGCGAGATCTTCGCCGGGGCGATCCGCGATCACGGTCGCGGCACGATCGTCGGTAGCCGGAGCTTCGGGAAGGGGTCGATCCAGGGGATCTTCCCGCTCGAGATCGGTGGTGTCGGCCTCCGGCTCACGACCGCCAAGTTCTTCTCCCCCAAGGGGAAGCCCTACAGTCGGGTCGGCGTCGAGCCCGATCTGGTCGTCCACACCACGGCCCGGTTGCCGGAGGGGGCCGACGGTTTACCGGCGGCGGGCGACGCTCCGCTCGAGGCGGCCCTCGCCGCCGCCCGCCGTGCGACGGTGCGGCAGTCGACCCGCCCCGCCCCCCGCGCCCAGGCTGGAAGGTAGACCGCTCCCGGGGGGCGGCGCAGCTTGAAACTCACCCTCCCGCGGGCTAGGCTGACGAGTGCTCGGTCATGTTCTCCGCAGGCTTTCTTCTTCTGGCTGCGGGATGGTGACGGGGGCGACGGTCGGTCGGTGTGGCGGGAGCTCACGCACGTTGTGCCCAGGCACGACGGTCGGGCATGGCGGTGCCCGGTCGTGGTGTCGGCGTGTCGAACCGCCAGCCGGAGTCCGTGCTCCCCGTCTGCCCATGATCGAGCCCCGCCGATCCTCCGCCACCATCCGACTCCGGCCCGGTGGCGGTCTGTCCCTGTCTTGTTCCCGCTCCAGTCCCACGCTCTTTCCGCTTTGGGCCCTGCTGTGTGCTGCGACGGTCCGTCCGTCACAGCGTCAGAGGCGCCCATCAGCCCGTCTTTCAACGCCCTCCTCCCGTAGCCCGCCATCACGAAGAAGGATCCATTCATGACCTCTGCCCGTGCCAGCGCGATCGCCGCCATCAACAACTACAAGTCGAATGGCCAGGCCTGGAACTTCCGCGAGACGCCCACCAACGAGATCTTCGGAACCAACGTCTTCGGCGATTCGGTGATGAAGGATCGGCTGCCAAAGAGCGTCTACAAAGCCCTCCAGGCGACGATCAAGCAGGGCAAGCCGCTCGACCCGACGATCGCCGACGCCGTCGCCCTGGCGATGAAGGATTGGGCGATCGAGAAAGGGGCCACCCACTATGCCCACGTCTTCTACCCGCTCACCGGGCTGACCGCCGAGAAGCACGACAGCTTCCTCTCCCCCACCGGCGACGGCGACGCGATCTTCGAGTTCTCCGGCAAGGAGCTGATCCAGGGCGAGCCCGACGCCTCGAGCTTCCCCTCCGGTGGTCTGCGGGCGACGTTCGAGGCCCGCGGCTATACCGCCTGGGATCCGACGAGCCCCGCTTACATCCTCGACAACCCCAACGGCACGACGCTCTGCATTCCCACTGCCTTCTGCTCGTGGACGGGCGAGGCGCTCGACAAGAAGACCCCGCTGCTGCGTTCGATGCAGGCCCTCGACAAGCAGGCCCGCCGTGTCCTCGCCCTCTTTGGCCACAAGGATGTCGGGCAGGTGGCGGCCTCGTGCGGGCCGGAGCAGGAATATTTCCTCATCGACCGCAATTTCTACTTTGCCCGCCCCGATCTGGTCATGACCGGGAGGACGCTGTTCGGCGCCAAGCCGCCGAAGGGGCAGGAGTTCGAGGATCAGTACTTCGGCGCCATCCCGGAGCGCGTCCTGGCGTTCATGCTCGAGGTGGAGCGCGATCTTTACAAGCTCGGCGTACCGGTGAAGACGCGGCACAACGAGGTGGCCCCGGGGCAGTACGAGATCGCCCCGGTGTACGAGAATGCCAACATCGCCACCGACCACCAGCAGTCGATCATGCAGACGCTGACGCGCGTCGCGCAGAAGTATGGCATGTCGTGCCTCCTCCACGAGAAGCCGTTCGCCGGGATCAACGGCTCCGGCAAGCACGTCAACTGGTCGATGGGCTGCAAGCTCGGCAATCTCCTCGAGCCGGGTGAGACGCCCCACGCCAACATGCAGTTCCTCGTGTTCTGCGCGGCGGTGATCCGGGCCGTCCATCTCCACGGGGATCTCCTCCGGGCGGTCGTGGCCCACAGCGGCAACGATCACCGCCTCGGGGCCAACGAAGCCCCCCCGGCGATCATCTCGATCTTCCTCGGCGAGCAACTGGCCGACGTCTTCGAGCAGATCGAGAAGGGGAAGGCGACCAGCTCGAAGTCGAGCGGCACGCTGACCGTCGGCGTCCACACCCTTCCCCCGCTGCCGCAGCATGCCGGCGACCGCAACCGCACCAGCCCGTTCGCCTTCACCGGCAACAAGTTCGAGTTCCGTGCGGTCGGGTCGGCGCAGTCGATCGCCGGGCCGCTGGTGGCCCTCAACACGATCGTCGCCGAGAGCCTCGACTACATTGCCGCGGAGCTGGAGAAGGCTACCGGTGGTGACATGGCGAAGCTGCCGCAGGCGGTCGAGAAGCTCCTCCAGCAGATCGTCTCCGAGCACAAGGCGGTGATCTTCAACGGCAACGGCTACTCGCAGGAGTGGCACGACGAGGCGAAGAAGCGTGGGCTCCCCAATCTCAAGGCCACGCCCGATGCCCTCTCCGTGCTCGCCTCGCCGACGAACATCGCCCTGTTCGAGAAGTACGGCGTGCTGACGGAGCGCGAGCTCCGCAGCCGCTACGAGATCTACATGGAGCGCTACTGCAAGGACATCAACACCGAGGCCCAGTCGGCGATCCAGATCGCAAAGACGATGATCCTACCGGCTGCCTACCGCTACCAGGGGGAGCTCGTCGGCACGGCCCACAAGCTCAAGGATCTCGGCAAGACGGTCCACATCGGCACCCTCGACACGCTCACCACGCTCGTCGGTGAGCTCGAAGCGGGCATCATTGCCCTCGAGAAGGCGGCCGGCCATCACGGTGGCGGCGACATCCAGGCCGAAGTGGCCCACTTCCACGGGACCGTCATCCCGGCGATGGTCTCGCTCCGTGAGATCGCCGACCAGATCGAGTCGATTCTCCCCGACGATCTCTGGCCGCTGCCGACCTACCGGGAAATGCTGTTCATCAAGTGAGCAGCACTCCGTCAGGCACGCCCGACGGGGGACCATCCCCCGTCGGGCCCCTCGATCCGTCGGCACTTGCCGGGGCCATCCGGGCGGAGTGTGAGCGGCTGTCGCTCCCGCTTCCGGCCGGTGTCGAGGCGGGCTTGGCGGCCTACGCGACACGCCTCTGGGCCTGGAACGAGCGGCTCAACCTCACCCGCCACACCGATGTCGAGCGGTTCGTATCGCGCGATATCGCCGATGCGGTCGCCGTGGCCGGGCATCTCGCGGCGGGCGAGCGCGTCCTCGATGTTGGCACCGGTGGCGGGGTGCCCGGCGTGCTCCTGGCGATTCTCCGGCCCGATCTGAAAGTCGAGCTTTCCGACAGCGTGGGGAAGAAGGCCCGGGCCGTGCGCGGAATCGTCTCCGAGGCCGGCCTCTCGATCCCGGTGCACGAGGGGGCCGCCCAGACGCTCGTCAGCCGTCGCGGCGGCCACGATCGCTTCGACGCGCTGGTGATCCGCGCGGTGGCGCCGCTGTTGAAATTGCTCGGCTGGTTCGAGCCGATCGCCGACCACTACGGGCGGCTGCTGATCATCAAAGGACCGCGCTGGGAAGAGGAGAAGGGTGAGGCGCGGCACCGCGGCCTGGTCAAGCAGGTGACCGTCCGCCGGGTGGCCGCCTGGCCGATCCGCGGCAGCGACAACGAGAGCGTCCTCCTCGAGGTCCGCCGCCGCGAACCCCGCGACGTGCCTCTCCCCCCGAAGGCATGAGGCCGCTGGCAACACAGCGGTGGCCGCTCGACGGGGAAAGTCGGGGGAGCCCCCGGTGCTCCGAAAGCGTAGACTGAGCTCATGGCTAGTTCTGCCGTCCGCGCCCTGTGTGCCAGTCTGGTGGTCGTCGCATCGTGGGGGATGCGGCCGGCCTCCGCCGACGAGCATCCCGGCGCGGTGATCTACCGGGAGCACTGCCTCCGCTGCCACGGCGAAAACGGCGTCGGCACGCCGGCAGCCTCGGCCCCGCTGGTCGGTGACCGCTCCATCGGCCAACTCTCCCGGTATGTTGCCGACACGATGCCGGAGGACGATCCGACCGCGGTCACCGGCGAGGCGGCTGCCCGGGTGGCCGAATGGATCCACGAGCGGTTCTATTCGGCGGTCGCCCGTGACCGTCATCGCCCCCCCCGGGTCGACCTCGCCCGGCTCACCGTCGGCCAGCACAAACAGGCGATCGCCGATCTCGTCGCCGGGTTCCTTCCGCCGCCGCCGGGCCCGACTCCGGAGCGGGGATTGCGGGGAGAATACTTCCAGGGGCGCGATTTCAACCCCGCCCGCCGGGTGTTGGAGCGGCTCGATCCCGCGGTGGGCTTCGATTTCGGGGTCGAAGGGCCCGATCCGGAGCGCTTCGAGCCGGGCCGGTTCGCCATCCGCTGGCAGGGCTCGATCGTGCCGGAGGAGTCGGGGGCGCACGAGCTCATCGTCCGCACCGAGCACGCCGTCCGGCTGCTGGTCAACCATTCCGACTGGGACGGTCCCCCGCTCATCGACGCCTGGGTGAAGTCGGGCAATGACACCGAGTACCGTGGCACGATCCACCTTCTCGCCGGTCGGCCTCATCCACTCCGACTGGAGTTCTCGAAGGCCAGCCAGGGGGTCGACAACCCGGTCCACGAGAAGCCGAGGCGCGCCTCGATCGAATTGCTTTGGCGGCAGCCGCACGGCGTTGTCGAACGGGTGCCGGGGCGGAACCTCGTCCCGCAGCACTCGCCGGCGACGTTCGTCGTCACGACCCCTTTTCCCCCCGATGACCGCAGCATCGGCTACGAGCGCGGCAGCACCGTCTCGAAGGAGTGGCTGGCGGCAGTGGAGGCCGCAGCCGTCGAGAGCGCCGCGGCGATCCGGGCCCGCGCGGGGCGACTGGCCGGCGTGAAATCCGATGCCCCGGATCGGGGGGAGCGGTTGCGGGGATTCGCCGACACCTTCGCCGAGCGGGCCTTCCGTCGCCCCCTCGATCCTGCCTTAAGGGCCCTCGTCGGGCATCCCTTCGACGAGCTTTCCGACCTCGATGCGGCGCTCGAGCGGTCGCTCCTCCTCGCGCTCTCCTCCCCGAGGTTCCTCTTTCGCGAGCCCCCAGGGCCGACCGACGCTGGGATCGCCCCGTGGGACACCGCCGCCCGGCTGTCGTTCGGCGTCTGGGATTCGATCCCCGACGAGCCCCTCCGGGCCGCGGCCGCCCGCGGGGAGCTGGCCACACCGGACCAGGTCGAGGCGAGCGTGCGGCGGATGCTCGGCGATCGGCGGGCGCGGGCGAAGCTCCGTGGATTCCTCCTCGCCTGGCTGCGCGTCGACCGGCCCGTGGAAATCGCCAAGGACCCCACCCGCCATCCGGGGTTCGACGCCGCCGTCATCCACGATCTGCGGACGAGCCTCCGGCTGTTCATCGACGACATCCTTCTCCCTGCCGACGGGCCGGCCGACTACCGGCGTCTGTTCACCGCCGGGGAAGTTCCCCTCAACGGCCGGCTCGCGCCGTTCTACGGCGTCGATCTTCCGGCGCGATCCGACTTCGTCCCCGTCCGGCTCGATGACGGCCATCGGGCCGGCATCCTCACCCACCCCTATCTGATGAGCGTCCTCGCCTATCCCGGCGAAAGCTCCCCGATCCACCGAGGGGTGTTTCTGACGCGGGGGATCCTCGGCAATGTTCTGAAGCCACCGGCCGAGGCTGTGGCCCCGCTCGCCCCCGACCTCCATCCCGGTCTCTCCACCCGGCAGCGCGTCACCCTCCAGACGAGCCCCGCGGCCTGCCAGGGCTGCCACGCCGTCATCAATCCGCTCGGCTTCGCCCTCGAGGATTTCGACGCCATCGGTCGCTTCCGGGGGGAGATCGGGAGCGATTCCGTAGGGAGCTACGTGCCACGGGAGGGGCCCGAGGTGCACTTCGAGGGGGCGAACGGATTGGCGGCCTATCTCGTCACGAGCGCCGATGCCGAGGAGGCCTTCCTGCAATCGCTTTTCCACGCGCTGGTCAGACAGCCGATCCGGGCCTGGGGGCCTCAGACGCTCCCCCGGCTGCGGCAGTCGTTCGCCGCCAAGGGCTTCGATATCCGCGAGGCAGTGGTCGATATCATGAAGGTAGCGGCCTTTCCCCCCGTTCCCCCACCCCTGGAGACGACCGATGATCACGCGCCGTGAACTGCTGCGGAAGCTCGGGGTCGGGGCGGCGGTAACGCCGTTCCTCGGCAATCTCCCCAGCTTCGCAAACGCCGCCCCCCCGCGGCAGCGGCTCGTCATCGTCTTCAGCCCGGACGGCACCGTGCGGGAGAACTTCTGGCCGACCGCGGCCGGGTCGTTCACCGGGCCGGAGGGGGATGCCGAGACGGCGGTGGAGCTGCGTCCGATCCTGGCGCCACTGGCCCCGTTCAAGGATCGCCTCCTCACGCTCAAGGGAGTCGGCAACAAAATCCGCGGCGACGGCGACGGCCACATGCGCGGCATCGGCTGCCTCCTCACCGGTGTCGAGCTCTTCCCTGGCAACATCCAGGGGGGGAGCGACACGCCGGCGGGCTGGTCGAGCGGACCATCGATCGATCAGGAGATCGCCGGCTTCCTCCAGGCGCGCCCGGAGACCGCCACGCGCTTCGGCTCGCTCGAGTTCGGGGTGCTCGTCCCCGATCGGGCCGACACCTGGACAAGGATGGTCTACGCCGGCCCGAACAAACCGGTGGCACCGGTCGACGACCCCTACCAGATGTTTGCCCGGCTCTACGGGAACGTGAAGCATCGCGAGAGCCTGCGGAGCGTGCTCGACGAAGTCCACGAGGATCTCGCCAGGGTGTCGGCAAGTTTGCCGGTGGAGGATCGGCGGATCCTCGCCGAGCACGCCGACCTCGTCCGTGGTTTCGAGCGGGAATTGGCGGCCGAGCGCGAGGTCTCCAGGCATGCCGTCCCGGTCCTCGAGCCGGGCATCCTCGAGGCGAACGATCGGATGCCGACGATCAGCCGGATGCAGATCGATCTCCTCGTGGCGGCCCTCGCCGCCGACTTCGCGCGCGTCGTCACGCTCCAATACACGAACTCCGTCGGCCAGCCGCACATGAACTGGCTCGGGGTCGACGAAGGGCAGCACGATCTCTCCCACGAGCCCAACAGCAACGTCGACGCGCAGGAGAAGCTGACCCGGATCAACACCTGGTATGCCGGTGAGGTGGCCCATCTCGCGGCCCTTCTCGCCGCGACGCCGGAGCCGGGGGGGGATGGATCGATGCTCGATCACACCACGATCCTGTGGACGAACGAGCTCGGCGAGGGCAACTCGCACACGCGCGAAGACATCCCCTGGGTGATGATCGGCGGGGGCTTGGGATTCCGTACCGGTCGGGCGCTCGAGTTCCCGTCGGTGCCCCACAACCGTCTCCTGCTCTCGCTGGCACACGCCTTCGGGCACACCGGTCTCGAGCGCTTCGGCAATCCCGACTTCTGCGGCGACGGAGCCCTCGTGCTGGGGTGATGGGGGCCGGCGGCGTGTCAGGCCAGCCGCGGAAGCATCCGATCGGCCTCGTGGAGGACCACGAGGCTGTCGGCCCGGTGGGCGAGCCGTTCGACCGCCTCGGGGTTCGCGGCATGACCGAACTCGAGATCCTCGACGACGCCCTGGTCGAGATCGGAGAGGAGCACGAGGCGCCGATCGCCGAGCGCCTGGGCAAAGAACCGCGTCACCACGGCGTCGGCAATCAGGGTCGGGTCGCCCGACGCGAGCGCCTCCCGCACCAGCGGCACCAGCGCCACCCCCTGGCGCCAGCGTTGGAACACGGGGCCGGGCGTGGCGGCGAATCGGCTCGCCAGGCAGATCGTCCCCTCCGGATGGGTTGTCCGGGCCGCGGCCGCGACGGCTCGCACGAGGGCCCCAAGCCCGGCCTCGGGGACGGCGAGCGAGGCAATCGTCAACCGGGCCGAGCCCGGCAGTCGGGGCCGCCACAGCTCCGCATGCCGCCGGGCGTCGCGGGCGGCGGAGCGGGGCAGGCCGAACGCAATGGCGTGGAGCGTGCCGCGCCGTCCCGGCACGACGCAGAGGTTGGCCATCGTGCCGAGCTGCCAGCCGATCTCCCGGGAACGTTCGCGGAGCGGTGCCAGCGCTTTTCGCCCGCTCCGTGCCAGCCGGCGGAGCACATCGGCCCGGGCCGCCCCCGGCGCGAAGGCCGGCCAGAGGTCGCCGTCGAACGTAGCTCCCCCCAGGCCTGCGTCCCATCCGTGGAGGCCGACGGTGACGACGACGTCGGCATCGACCAGTGGTCTCGCGACATGGAGCGGATTTCCCTCGGCGTCGGGGCCGAGATAGGCCGACCCCGATTCCTGGGAAGGATCGAAGAGCAGCGCCCCTGCCCGCGCTGACGGCGCGGCGGTGTCGGCGGGGCGCGGGGTGAGCGGCGGCGCATGGAGGATGGTGAGATCCCCGGCCGACACCCCGGCCGATACCAGCCGCCCGCGGATCGTGGCGACGATCTCATCCTCCGCGGGGAGGCGGCCGCAGAGGGCGAGGGCGACGCGATCGCCGGGCACGACGTGGGCCACCAGCGGAGGGCCGCTCCGCGGGCTGTCGATGGCGGCAGCCACCAGCGCCGTCGCGGCATCCCCGCTGGCTCCGGCGGGGCCGCGGACATCGAACGCGATGTCCGCCGCGGACGGCTCGAGGACGAGGGGATCGGCACAGCCGTAGTCGAGGAGGATCGGTTTCACGGTGCAGGAAGCGGAGGGGGCGGAGGGGCCGACGCGGGGAATCGTCCCCCGATTCTCTCCCAGCCGCCGGTCGGCGAACAGCAACGGGCCTGCCGCTGCGGAAAACCCGACCGTCAGGGATTCCCCCGCCGGTATTCCTTCCCGCACCGGCACGTGCATACCTGGGAGGTGCCACGCTCATCCCCGGCATTCGAGGACGACGATGCACAACCATCATCACACCACCTCCGGGCCCCCCCGGACCTGTCAGGAGACCGCCGCTATGCCGTCACAGCCCCTCGAATCGATCCGTCGCGCCGCGGTGGTGCTGCTCCTGGCGGCCGTCGTCGGTGCCACGGCCGTCGCCCAGGATGGCGTTATCGGCAGCGGGCGCGGCGTGCCGGTGATCGGTTCTCCGGCCGGGGCTGACTGCGAGAGCTGCCGCTCCCAGATGCGCCCCCCCTGGCATGGCAGTGCCGTGGCGGGGTATGGGCAGCGGGTCAGCCAGGGCCATGGCATGGCCCCCTGCATGACCGGGGCGTGCGGGCCCGGCCCGGCCCCCTGCCGAACCTGCGGCCCGACCCCCAGCGGCCCCTGGGCGCCGGGGATCTGCGGCTCGACCGGATTCTGCCATGCCCCGGTCGGTGGGGGCGGGATGCATTATCCGCTCCCCCCCTGTCTGCCCCGGCTCCACGCCTTCCTGCGGGACGGCATGGTGCTCTCACCGCAGCCGTTGGTGGTGCCGAAGTGCCACGAGTGCGGCGCGGTCCTCCCCATGGGCTTCTGATCGCTGCGGCGGACCGCTTCAGCCCGCCCACAGCCGGCCCACGACGAGCATCACCAGCGTGATCACCACGGCGCCGGCAAGGTCGATGATCGCCCCGCTACGGATCATGTCGTGGAGGTGGATCCGTCCCGTGCCGTAGACGATGGCATTGCACGGCGTGCTCACCGGCATCATGAATCCGAGGCTCGCCGCGAACGTGGCGGCCAGTGCCGCGGTGAGCGGATCACCGCCGCTGGCCGCAGCCAGGGCCATCGCCACCGGCACGACGATGTTCGCGCTGGCCGTGTTGCTCGTGAACTCGCTGGTGATCACCGCCACGAGCGTCGCCGCCGTGATGAGCATCACATTCCCCGGCGGCAGCCAGCCGGTCAGGCTCTTCCCCAGGGCGGCGGCGAGCCCGGTGGAAAGGGAGAGCTCCCCGAGGGCCATGCCGCCGCCGTAGAGGAGAATGATCCCCCAGTCGATCCGCTCGGCCTCCTTCCACTCGAGCGCTCTGCGGCCCGGTCCGCCGGGGAGGATGAAGAGGAGCACGGCGCCGACGAGTGCCGCGACCCCCTCGGGAACATGCCCGGCGCACCAGGCGGGGATCGGGTGCTTCGTCCCGAGGAGGAGCCCGAGGACGCCCGGCACGATCCACAGGCAGACCGTGGTGCCGAAGGCGAGCGCCGTGCTCATCTCCCCCACCGACCAGGCCCCCAGGCCGGCCCGTTCCCGGGCCACGAGATTCGCCACGCCGGGGAGCCGGTCGACACCGGCCGGGAACATCCAGCCGAGGACGATGACGGCCACGGTGGTGAGGATCGCCGCCGCCGGCACGCCGATCGCGCACCAGGTGAGAAACGACACGTCAACGCCAAGCTCGTTGCGGATGAAGGCCAGGCCGATGAGGTTCGGCGGCGTCCCGATCGGTGTCGCCAGGCCGCCGATACTCGAGGCGAAGGCGACGGCGAGCATCAGCCCGGTGGCGAAGCGCGGGTCGAGCCGCGGGCCGGCCGGGGCGCCGGAGCGGGGGCCGGAGCGGGCGGCGTCCTCGATCGCAGCGAGGATGCCGGCGGCGATCGTCACCATCATCGCCGTCGTGGCGGTGTTGGAGATGAAGGCGCTGATTGTCGCCGACACCAGCGCCACCGCGGCGAGGATCCGCCCGGGGCGCTCCCCCACCGCCGGCAGCCCGAGCACGGAGAACGCCAGCCGCCGGTCGAGGCCGTGGACCCGGATCGCCTCGGCGAGCATGAACGAGCCGATGAACAGGAAGATGAGCGGGTCGGCAAAGGGTCGGAAAACCTCCTTCGCCGGAGCCACCCCCGCCACGACGCAGGCGACCACTCCGGCCAGTGCCGTCACCGGCAGCGGCAGCGCCTCGGTCACCCACAGCACCACCACCCCGGCGAGGATCAGGGCCAGGCTCTGGGCCTCGGGGTTGAGTGGCATGGGGGTGGTTGAAAAAATCCCCCGGGGGAGCACAGGCTCCCCCGGGGGCAGTGAAGGTTTCCGCGGAAATCGACCGGTGTCACCAAGTCTTGCCGAGGGCGGCCTGGGCCGCGGCCAGCCGGGCGACCGGCAGGCGGAACGGCGAGCAGCTCACGTAATCGAGACCGAGGTGGTGGCAGAAGAGGACCGAATGGGGGTCGCCGCCATGCTCGCCGCAGATGCCGAGCTTGATGTCGGGGCGCGTCTTCCGCCCCTTCTCGACGGCCATCTGCATGAGCGCGCCGACGCCGGTGGTGTCGATCGAGGCGAACGGGTTCGCCTTGAAGATCCCGAGGTCGGTGTACTTCTGCAGGAAGGAGCCCATGTCGTCGCGGCTCATGCCGAGGCAGGTCTGGGTGAGGTCGTTGGTGCCGAAGCTGAAGAACTCGGCACTCTCGGCGATCTCGTCGGCCGTGAGGGCGCCGCGCGGGATCTCGATCATCGTGCCGACGAGATACTTCACCTTCACGCCCGTCTCCTTCGCCACCTGAGCCGCCGTGGCGTGAACGATCTCGAGTTGGTTGTCGAGCTCCTTCTTGAAGCCCACCAGCGGGATCATGATCTCCGGCTTCACCTTGATGCCGGCCTTCTGCACCTTCGCGGCCGCCTCAAACACGGCCCGGGCCTGCATCTCCGAAATCTCGGGGTAGCTGACGCCGAGGCGGCAGCCACGGTGGCCGAGCATCGGGTTGAACTCGTGGAGCGCCTCGACGCGGCGGTGGACAACCTCGACGGAGAGCTTGAGCTTCTTCGCCAGATCGGCCTGGGCCTTCTCGTCGTGCGGCACGAATTCATGGAGCGGCGGATCGAGGAAGCGGATCGTCGCCGGGCGGCCGTCGAGGGCCCGGAAGATCCCCTCGAAATCGTCGCGCTGGTAGGGGAGGAGCTTCGCGAGGGCCGCCCGACGGGCGTCGAGCGTCTCGGCGAGGATCATCTCCCGCATCGCGTCGATCCGGTTGCCCTCGAAGAACATGTGCTCCGTCCGCGTCAGGCCGATGCCCTCAGCGCCGAAGGCAATCGCGTGCCGGACCTGCTCCGGGGTGTCGGCATTGGTGCGGATGCCGAGCTTCCGGTGCTTGTCGGCGAGCTTCATGATGAAGGCGTAGTACTGGTAGACCTTCGAGTCTTCCGGCTTCATCGTGTTGCTGACGAGCACCTGCTTGAGCTCGCTGTCGGCGGTCTTGATGGCGCCGGCGAAGACCTCGCCGGTGCTCCCGTTGATCGAGACATCCTCCCCCTCCTTGAGGGTCGTCGAACCGCAGACGAGCGTTCCCTTGGCGTAATCGATGGAGATCGCGCCGGCACCGGCCACGCACACCTTCCCCATCTGGCGGGCGACGAGGGCCGCGTGGCTGGAGACACCACCGCGGCTGGTGAGGATTCCTTCGGCCGCGATCATGCCACGGAGATCCTCCGGGCTCGTCTCGACGCGGGCGAGGACGACCTTCTTCCCCTTCTCGGCGAGCTCCTCGGCCTTGGCGGCCGAGAAGACGAGCTGCCCGGTGGCGGCACCGGGGCCGGCGGCCAGGCCGGTCGTCAGCACCCGGCCCGCCTTCTTCGCCTTTTCGTAGTCGGCCCGGTCGAAGATCGGGGCGAGGAGCTGCGAAAGGGCATCCGGATCGGCGCTCTGGATGGCGTGCTCCGGGGTCATGAGCTTCTGCTTGACCATGTCGTGGGCGATCTTCACGTAGGCCAGCGCCGTCCGCTTGCCGTGGCGCGTCTGAAGCATGTAGAGCTTCTTCTTCTCCACCGTGAACTCGAAGTCTTGGACGTCGCCAAACTTCTTCTCCAGCTTCTCGCGGACCTTCTCGAGCTGCTTGTAGGTGTTGGCAAACTCCGTGTCGTGCGCCATCTCGATGACCGGCTTCGGCGTCCGGACGCCGGCCACGACGTCTTCCCCCTGGGCGTTGACGAGGTATTCGCCGTAGAAGACATCTTCGCCGGTGGCGGGATCGCGGGTGAAGGCCACGCCGGTGGCGCAATCATCGCCCATGTTGCCAAACACCATGCTCTGGACGTTGACGGCGGTGCCCCACTCGTCGGGGATCTTGTACTTGCGACGGTAGATGATCGCCCGCTCGTTCATCCAGCTGCCGAAGACGGCAGTGATCGCTCCGATGAGCTGCTCGAAGGGATCCTGCGGGAAGGTCTTCCCGGTCCGCTCCTTGATGAGCTTCTGAAAGCGGTGGATGAGATCCTTGAGGTGATCCTCGGTGAGCGCGGTGTCTTCCTCGACGTGGGCCTGATGCTTGACCTTCTCCATCACCTCCTCGAACGGGTCATGCTCGTTTTCGTGGCGCTTCTGCACCCCCATGACGACGTCGCCGTACATCTGGATGAAGCGGCGGTAGGAATCGAAGGCGAAGCGGCCATTGCCGGTGGCCTTCTTCAAGCCCTCGACGGTCTTGTCGTTGAGGCCGAGATTCAGGATCGTGTCCATCATCCCCGGCATGCTGTCGCGGGCACCGGAGCGGACGCTCACCAGCAGCGCGTTGGCCGGGTCGCCGAACTTCTTCCCGGTCTCCTTCTCGAGCAGCTTCACGTAATGGGCGATCTCCTCCTCGAGCCCCTTGGGGAACTTCTTCCCCGTGGTGTAGTAGTCGATGCACATCTGTGTCGTGATCGTGAAGCCCGGGGGAACCGGAAGCCCGATCTTCGTCATCTGCGCGAGATTCGCCCCCTTGCCGCCAATGATCGCCTTCATGGTGCCGTCGCCGTCGCACCGGTCAACGCCGAAGTAATAGATCATCCGCCCCGGCTTCGACGCGGCGGGCTTCTTGGCGGCAGACTTCTTCACGGACGATTTGGCCATGGGGGCGACGTGACCTTTCAGGGAGGGGAAAACCGGCGGAAAAAAGGCGGGAAAACCGGGTCGAATCTACGTTGACGTTTCCCGGGCGTCAACGCGGCGCCCCGGCCGCTTGGCAGGTGGGGGCCGGGAGGGCCCTGGCCGCGGCAAACGGCTTGTTTTCCAGGATGAGCGCGGGGCCCGCGCGAGGGGGATCGGGGCTTTTCCGGCGGCCGGGTGCCGCGGCGCTCCCGCTCGGAGGCCGGTCAGCCCCCCTGCCCCACCGCGTCGGCCCGGCGGATCGCCCCCTCCACCATCCCGGCCGTCACCGGAAACGGCTCGTTGTGCGTCACTTCCCCCGGCTGCACGGCACGCTCCGCGATCTGCCGGAGCATCGCCCCGTCGATGTCACTGAGGCCGATCTGACGGAGTGTCACCGGCAATCCGACCGATCGGCAGAAGGCGAGCACCTCGTCGATCTCTCCGGCCGGCGCATCCTCGAGGCACAGCTGCGCGAGCGTCCCGAAGGCGACTTTCTCCCCATGGAGCGCGGCATGGCAGCCGGGGGCCACCGTCAGCCCATTGTGGATCCCGTGGGCCGCCGCCAGCCCCGCCGATTCAAACCCCAGCCCCGAGAGGAGCGTGTTGGCCTCCACGATCCGCTCGCAGGCTGCCCGTGCTCCGGCGGCAAGCGCTCCGCCGCCGGTCTGGTTCGCGGCCCGCTGCGCCGCCAGCGCCGCGGCGCCATCCGCCCGGAGCGTCTCCCAGCAGAGCTCGGCCAGGGCCAGTGCCGCGCGGGTCGGCGTGCCCCCGCGGCTGTGGATCGCACCCGAGCGGGCGCAGGCCCGGGCCTCAAACCAGGTCGAGAGGGCGTCCCC
>JBBAVV010000013.1:68004-85809 GCA_040397545.1 Pirellulales bacterium | reverse complement strand
CAAGGAATCGGTTCGGATAAAGAAACCTCGCCCCCGGCGAAGGGCGGGGCGGAATCGAGTTGTCGCCCTCTCTGGGAACGCCGCGAGGGAGCGGGGACGGATTTTCCGGCGCAATCGCTTCGTCCGGACCGTCGATCCCCACGGGAAACAAGGCCGGAACGGTTTTTCTTGGACCCGGCTCGTACCCGAACTAGGCTGGGGAGATTGCGGTCCGGTCCCCCTGGTTACCGGGCCAACTCGCGTTTCCCAGCCCTGCCCCGGAGCCCCCCTCCGTGAATGCACTCAATCCGTCGGTGATCCTCGGCATCGGCATCGTCGCCGTCCTCGCCGGCCTGGTCATGCTCCTCCTGGTCGCCAATTACGGCCAGCTCTGGTTTCAGGCCTACTGGTCGAAGTCGCCGGTGACGTTCCTCGAGCTCCTCGGGATGAGCCTGCGGAAGGTGAACGCCCGGACGATCGTCCAGGCGAAGATCATGTCTACCCAGGCAGGACTCGGCCGGGAGATCTCCGCCCGCAAGCTCGAAGCCCACTACCTCGCCGGCGGCGACGTGCCGCGCGTCACCCGGGCGCTGATCGCCGCGCAGCGGGCCGACATCGATCTCGACTTCGACCGGGCCTGCGCCATCGATCTGGCCGGCCGCGACGTCCTCGACGCCGTCCAGACGAGCGTCAATCCGAAGGTCATCGACTGCCCCGACAAGATCAGCGGCAAGTCGACGCTGTCGGCCGTTGCCAAAAATGGTGTCGAGCTGAAGATCCGGGCCCGCGTCACCGTCCGCACGAACATCTCGCAGCTCATCGGCGGGGCCACCGAGGAGACGATCATCGCCCGGGTCGGCGAGGGGATCATCACGTCGATCGGCTCGGCCGAGAGCCACTTCGATGTCATGGAGCACCCCGACACGATCTCCAAGGCGGTCCTCCATCGCGGCCTCGACGCCCAGACGGCCTTTCAGATCGTGTCGATCGACATCGCCGACATCGAGGTCGGCGAGAATATCGGCGCCCGCCTCCAGGCCGATCAGGCCGAGGCCGACACCCGCGTCGCCCGAGCCAAGGCCGAGGAGCGGCGCAGCATCGCCATCGCCCGTGAGCAGGAGATGAAGGCCTCCACCGCCGAGAACCGGGCCCGGGTGCTCCAGTCGGAGGCCCTCGTCCCGAAGGCGATGGGGGAGGCCTTCCGGGCCGGCAGGCTCGACTCGGTCGGACCGCGGAGCGGCATTCCGGCGCCGGCCTGACAAGCCCCGCGAGCATCTCCCGGCTCGCCGTCCAAGCCGCGCCGCCCCCCCAGGTTTCCCCGGCACTTTCCCCCGCGGGCCAGGCGCCCGACGCTGCCGGCGATGCCGCCCGGACCAATGGGGGGATTCATTGAAACTTTGCCGTCGCGCTGGCCGATAGATTTTGCGTGGACGCTTGTGTGCGCCGGTTCGCCGGCTGCCTCCTCCGGTGGAACCGGTGTGCGTCCGCTTCAAGCCACTCCGAACCCAAGCACGGGAGCTTCGACATGGCCATGCGGAAACTGCGCGTCTACACCGGACCTGACCACGAATCGACGAGCCGGTCGGTCGTTCACGAGGCCTCACGGGCCGATACGGTGAGGGTGACCCTCGGCGACGTCCTCCCGCTCCTGGCCGACGCCGTGGCGAGCGACCGGACGTGGCTCTCCGACTTCGCCGACGACGACCTGACGATCTCCTCTGACCTGTTCGACGTCCTCCAGGCTTACCGGCACTTCCGTCGCCCGAGCGCCTGACCGGGTCCCCCCGCCCCAACGCCACCGAGCCCGGTGGTAGACTCACGCTTGGTTTTCGCGGGGGGGCGAACTGCATTCGGGGCGTCGAGCGCCCCGTCCTCCCGTTGCCCGCGCACCTGAGAGGAAAGATCCATGCAGGTCTCACGCCGCGATTTCGTCGAAACAGCCTTCGCGATGGCCGCCGCGGCACTCGCCGCCGCCCCGCAGGCTGCCCGGGCCGAGCCGGCCTCTCCCCCGGCGGGGCCCAACGACCGTCTCCGGGTCGCCGTCATCGGTGCCAACGGCCGGGGTGGCGAGCACATCGGGCAGTGGTCCGGCATGTCGGATGCCGAACTGGCCGTGATCTGCGACTGTGATCCCGGCGTCGCCGGCCGCTACGAGGAGAAGTTCAAGGACTCCCCCCGCAAGCCGGAGTATGTCCAGGACATCCGCCGCGTCCTCGACCGTAAAGACATCGACATCGTCTCGATCGCCACGCCCAATCACTGGCATGCCCTGATGAGCATCTGGGCGATGCAGGCCGGTAAGGACGTCTACGTCGAGAAGCCTTGCAGTCACACCGTCGAGGAAGGACGCGTGATGACGCAGTGGGCCCGCAAGCTCGGGCGCATGTGCCAGATGGGCGCGCAGAGCCGCGGCATGACCGGGATGCGCGACACGATCGACTTCGTGAAGAGCGGAAAGATCGGCCCGGTGAAGGTGGCCCACGCGCTGTGCTACAAGCGGCGGCCGAGCATCGGGCTGGTCGACACGCCGGCGCCGGTCCCCCCCGGGCTCGACTTTGATCTCTGGGCCGGGCCCGCCCCCGACATCGTTCCCCACCGCCAGCGCCTCCATTACGACTGGCACTGGAACCGCCTCACCGGCAACGGCGATCTCGGCAACCAGAATCCCCACGAGCTCGACAAGGCCCGCTGGGGCCTCGGCAAGCAGGAGTTTCCCCAGCGCGTCGTCAGCCTCGGCGGCCGGCTCGGCTACGTCGACAATGGCGATGTCGCCAACAGCCAGGTGACGCTCTTCCAGTGGGACGACGCGCTGCTGATCTCGGATGTCCGCGGGCTGGAGATGAAGACCCCGGTGACCCACGGCACGGCGGCCGGGCCGCTCGGCGTCGGCAACATCTGGTGGGGCACCGAAGGCTACGTCGTGTCGACGAATTACCAGTCTGGCGCTGCCTTCGACTACGCCGGAGAGCCGCTCGGGACTTGGTCAGGTGGCTCGAGCCGCGAACACTTCGCCAACCTCGTCAAGGCGATCCGCAGCCGGAAGCACGAGGATCTCTACCTCGACGTCGAGGACGGCCACCTTTCCAGTGCCCTCGCCCATCTCGGCAACGTGTCGTGGCAGCTCGGCGAGAAGGTGCCCTTCGGGGCCCGGCCGACGCTCGCCGCCAACGACCACCGCGTCATCCTGACGCTCGACAGCTTCGACGATCATCTCCGCGACAATGCCGTCGACCTCGCCATCACGCCGCTCCACCTCGGCCGCGAGCTCTCGATCGATCCGAAGACGGAAAAATCGTCCGACGAGGCCGCCAACCGGCTGTTCACGAAGGACTACCGCAAGGGCTACGAGCTTCCCCGGGTGTGAGCCGGGGCCGGGGCCTGAGCCCCACCGAGGAGCTTGCGGGCGACGCAGGCCCGCGCTGCGGGGCTGGCATGCCGCTCGAAGAGCTGCTTCTGGCACGCCCCTTGAAGCTCGAGCCTCCGGGAGCGAGAGCCGAGGAGCTCGCAGACGGCCTCCGCGAAAGCGGCAGGGGTGTCGGCGATCAGGGCGGCGCCGTGTTCTGCAGGCGTGCCGCGGCTCGCAAGCCGCGTGGAGACGACCGGGAGGCCATGCCACATCATGTCGAGCACCTTCACTTTCACCCCGGTGCCGAGGCGGATCGGCGCGACTCCCAGAGCCGCGCCGCCGAGAGCACGAGCGAACTCCCCCTGCGGGATGCGCCCCAAGAAGTCGACGTTTGGGCTGCGAAGGCCCCCCTGATCCCCCCCGCCGAACACCTGCACGCGGGCAGCCGGGTAGCGCTGCAGCACCGCCGGGAAGATGTCGGCGAGAAACCAGGCCAAGGCGTCGCGGTTCGGGGCGTAATCGACCGAACCGAGGAAGGCGATCGATTCGCCCTCGAGCGCGGGGAGCTGCGCAGGTAGATCCGGAAGCGGGACGTCGAGGCTCTCGATCCTCCCGATCCCGAGCGCCTCGTAGGCCTGCCGGTCGAACGGCGTCAGCGTGAGCACGGAATCGAACCGCGGACCGACCCGTTCCACGAAGGCCCGCATCTGGGCGGCGCGGTGGTAGAGCCACACCCGCCGGGGGAGCGAGGGCTCCTGGCCGGCCTCGAGATCGATGGAGAGATGATCGGCGTCGTGGAGGACGAGGCTTGTCTGCGACTGGAGCCCATCGAGGAGCAAAGCGACGGTGTAATACTCGGCGATGATCCGCCGGTAACGCCGCTCGGCCAGGACTCGCTCGAGGAGGGCCCGGGCCCGGCGGCCCGATTCGTAGAACACCGACCGCGGGGTCGAGGTGAGCTCGCTGCGCAGCGAGTAGGAGAGCCGGCACCCGATCCGCCGCGCGAGCCCGCCGGCGTTGTCGGTATCGGCGACGAACACGTTCCGGAACGGACAGGACGGTTCGGCGGCCTGCGCCTCCTCCCGAGACGTCAACCGCAGGCAGAGAAGGTCGATGACATGGTCGTTTTGGAGGCAGGAGACGAGCCCCGTCGACACGAGGCTGCTCCCATCCTTCACCACCCCCGGCATGCGGGATTTGATCCACAGGATGTCGTTGCTCACCGCCACCTCGCGTCAGCCCAGCGGATCGATCAACCGCTTCGCCATCGGCGTGCCAGCCAGCTGCGGGCCCGTTCCGCCGCCACCGGTCCCACCAGCTTCACAGCCAGACGAATCGGCCACTTCGCCGGATAGGGGGTCGCGGGCGAGAGGCTTCGTGCAAAGGCATAGGCGCTGACCGCGTCATCGTCACGACCGTAACGAAGGAGGATTCTGGTGCACACCATGATCTCCGTCGCGAGCGCATCCCTCCGCTCGCGGGTCAACCCCTCGACTCCGAGCTGCTCCTCTGCAAACCGACGGAGGACGGCAGCCCGGGTGGTAAACAGGCGCACCTTGTTGGAGGAGACGCTCCCCGGCATGACATAGTACGTGCAGAGGGGAATGGGCAGGTGGCGGATCTTCCGCCAGCGGTGGAGGGCCAGGCGGAGATGGAGATCGTACTCTTGACAGCAGGGGAGCAAGGGATCGAATCCCCCCACGGCCCGCACATCGGCCAGACGGCTCACCGGAAGCATCGTCACGACCGAATTGCGGATGAAGTACGTGACGACATCCCCCGTCGGCTCCGGATAACGCCCGACCTGCCCAGCGTTGCCGCTATGGAAATCCCGGTCGGTGAAGACGACGTCGACATCCTCGGTGAAGGCGGCGAGGCACGCTTCGACTTTCTTCGGGGCAAGCTCGTCGTCGGCGTCGAGGAACTGCACAAACTCCCCCTGGGCCAATGCGAGGAGCCGATTGCGCGTCCCGTTCTCGACCCGGTGGGGCTCGGCATGGATTGAAACCCGGGCGTCGCCGCGGTACCGCTCAAGGACCGCAAGGCTCGCGTCGGTAGAGCCGTCATCCACGACGATCACCTCGATGTCGCGGAACGTCTGCGCGAGGGCCGAATCGACCGCCCGTTCCACCGTGGCGGCCGCGTTGTAGCAGGGAATGAGGATGGAAACGCGCGGGGGCATCGATGAACTACCGAAGGAAGGCCTCGACGGTGTACCTTACCACTTAACTTTCACACAGGTACCGACAAAAATTGCCGGCAATTCGGCGATTCCGCTGCCGATCCAGGGTTTTTCAGGGCGTGTCATCCATCGACCGGCCGGGCCGGAGTCGGGAGCGAACGCTGCCAGAACTCGAGGTCGAGCCAGCGGCCGAACTTGAATCCGGCCCCCCGGATCGAACCGGCATGCACGAACCCCAGCGCCCGGTGGAGCGCGAGGCTCGCGGCGTTGGTGGCATCGATCGCCCCCACCAAAAGACGGAGGTCGTGGCGGACCGCCTCCGCGACGATCGCCTCGAGGAGACGCCGTCCGATCCCTTCCCCCCGGCTGTCGGCCGCGACGTAGACCGAATGCTCGACCGAATACTTGAAGGCCGGGAACGGCCGGAACGGCCCCCAGCTGGCGAAGCCGGCAAGGGTGCCGTCGGCCCGTTCGACGCCGAGGACGGGGTAGCCGGCGTGCTGCTTGGCTTCCCACCAGGCCTGAACCGTCTCCACGCTCCGCGGCTGGTATTCGTAGAGCGCCGTCGTGTGCAGGATGGCGTCGTTGTAGATCGCGCGGATCGCCCCGAGATGGTCCTCGCGGCAGCAGATCACCGGGCCCACACTCATGCCGGCCTCCCCTGCGGCTGGGCCTTTGTCAGCAGCGACACGACGATGAGGACGATGAATCCCAGCGGGATCGTCACGAGCCCCGGCTGGCTGAAAGGGACGGGCGAGGCGTCACGCGACAGGCCATAGACCTTCTCGAAGGTGTCGGCGGAGAGGAGGATCCACCCCAGACTCGCGAGCATCCCCACCGTCACCGCGGCGATGATCCCCTCCTTCGTCGTCCGCGGCCAGAAGAGGAGCATGACGAGCGCCGGGAGGTTTGCCGAGGCGGCGATATTGAACGCCCAGCCGACGAGAAAACTGACGTTGAAATTGCGGAACAGGATTCCCAGGGCCATCGCCACGATCCCCAGGCCGACTGCGGCGATCTTTCCGCAGCGGACCTTCTCGTCATCGTTCATCGGGATGCCGAGGACGTTCTCGACGAGATCGTGGGCCACCGCCCCGCTGCCGGCCATGATCAGGCCGCTGACGGTGCCCAGCACCGTCGTGAAGGCGATTGCCGAGATCAAGGCGAAAAGCGTCTCGCTGAAACTCTTCGCCAGCAGCGGCGCCGCCATGTTCGTGCTCGTCGGGTCGAGGGCGCCGCTCGTCATCGCCCCCAGGCCGAGGAACAGCGTGAGAACGTAAAAGGCGCCGATCGCCGCGATCCCCACCACGGTGCTCTTCCGGGCAGCGGCGGCATCCTTGACGGTGTAGTAGCGGATGAGGATGTGGGGCAGCGACGCGGTGCCACAGAAGAGGGCGAGCATGAGGCTCGCGAAGTCGAGCTTGTCGGCGAGCTTGCCGGTGGTGAGCCCCTTGAAGTAGCCCCCCGGCTTGAGGAGATCGGCGCCCGCCTTCTCCGTCGGCGTATAGACGGTGTGCGTGCCGGAGGAATCGGTCGACTTCTTCCCGCTCCAGGTGACGATCCGGGAATCCTCGAGGATGGAGAGGTATTCCAGCGGCCCGAGAGGCCCGGTCGTGGTCGCGTCGCCGTAGCGCTCCGGCAGCGCCGCGAGGGTCCCCACGGGGCGGAGATCGTGGTTGCGGGTCTGCGGCTCCCCATCGACGAGGACACGGCCGTCCGGGGTCACGGTGCGCGTCTGCGGCTCGAGGCTCCCCGTGTTCACCGTCAATCCGCGACTGAGGATCATCGACGTCAGCACACCGCAGAAGAAGACCAGGAGCGATCCCTTGATGAACTGCACCCACGTCGTCGACACCATCCCCGCGGTGACGACGATGAGCGTCACGGCCACGCCGACGAGGATCACCCCGACCGCATGGGGGAGCCCGAGGAGCGGCATGATCAGATCCCCGGCGCCCACCATCTGCGGGATGAGATAGAAGATGCTCACGACGAGCGTCGAGATCGCCACCGAAAGCTTGATGCCGCGACTGTTGTATTTCGCATCGAGGGCGTCGGCGAAGGTGAACTTCCCCAGCGACTTGATCGGCTCGGCGATCACAAACAACGCGACAATCCAGCCGGCCAGGAAGCCGATCGAGTAGAGGAAGCCGTCGAAGCCGTGAAAGGCGATCATCCCGCAGATGCCGAGGAAGCTCGCCGCCGAGAGGTAATCGCCGGCGAAGGCGATCCCATTGATGAACCAATGAATCTCGCCGTGGGCGGCGTAGTAGCCCTTCGCCGACTGCCCCTTCCTCCCCAGCCAGAACGACAGGCCGATGACCGCGAGGACGAAACTGGCGAAGATCGCGATGGCGACAGGGGATGATTCGTAGAGCATCGGGAGTCTCGGGAACGGGCGGCAGGCGTCAGAACGGATCGGTCGGGGCGGGGGTCAGCGGCGATTGCCCCCCGGGGATTCGACCATCCTGCAGGCCACCATGTAGACCACCGAAAGGAGGAGCGCCGCGGCAATCAGGCCGAGCCCGGAGGCGATCGCGAGATTCACCCCACCGAACGGGCGGCTGGAGAGGATGTCGGGGCGGAAGAGCACCAGGGCAATGAAACCGAAGTAGAGGATCACGTAGATCCAGAACAGGCCGAAGCCGATCCGTGCCGCCCGCCCTGGCCCCTCGCTCCCCGGAACTGAATTGTCGGCCACGTCCCACCCCCATGGATGCCCTCGGCTGATTGCCGAAGGCGGCGCGAGTATACCCCGCGTCTGGGCTCAGGGCTTTGGCGGCTGTGTGCCGTCGATCGCTCTGGGCGCATCGTCGTTGCGGGCCCGCGCCGAGGCGGCGTCGGCGAAGGGAAGGGGCCAGGCCGGATCGGGGCGATGCTCCCGATCGAGGAGCCGCTCCATCCGCCGGGCGACATCGGGAAACGCGGCGGCGAGATCGTGGGCCTCCGCCGGGTCGGTGCGGAGGTCATAGAGCTCCATCGGCGCCGCCCGGTCGGGCATCTCCCGGCCGAGGCTGCGGCGCACCACTTTCCAGCAGCCGTCGGGGGAAACCTCGAGCGCCGTCTGCCAGAGTCGCTCCGTGAGCTCGCGGTAGAGCGTCCTGGAAGTTGGCGGCGGCTGCCGGCCGAGGAGCGCGGCCGCAAGGCTCTCGCCATCGAGCGCCGCGGGGCGCGAGGCGTCGGGCACGGCGAGATCGAGGAGCGTCGGCAGCCAGTCTTCGCAGCCGGTCGGGGTGTCGATCGAGGCACCGGCCGCGATCCTCCCCGGCCAGACGACGACCGTCGGAACGCGCAGGCCCCCTTCGTAGGGCGAGCCTTTCCAGTCGCGCAAAGGCCCGTTGCTCTTCATTCGATCCGTGACAACGCCACCGGCGCCGGGGAAGGTGGCGCCATTGTCACTCGAGAAGACGAAGATCGTGTCGTCGGTGAGCCCGAGCTCGTCGAGCGTCGCGACGATCCTCCCCACCTCCCGGTCCATCCGCGTCACCATCGCGGCGAGCGTCGCCGCCGGCTCGGCGCAGGGAACGTAGCCTTTCCCTCCGAGATACGGCGTCTCGGGGCCGAAGAAGCGCCGATGGCGTTCGAGCGATGGCTCGTCGGCAGGCACCTGGAGGGCGACATGGGGGAGCGTCGTCGGCAGGTAGAGGAAGAACGGCCCCTCGGCATGGGCACGGAGGAAATGCACCGCCTCGTCACCGATCCGGTCGACGGAGTAGGTCGTGCCGCGGAAGCGGGCGAAGTCGGCGGCCGTCGGGGCGGGCTCGGCAGGAAGCGTCGCCGTCACCGGGACAGGCGGATTGTCGAGTGGCACCTTCGTGGAATTGTCCCACAGAACCGTGGGATAGAACGAGTGCGCGTGACGCTGGCAGTTGTAGCCGAAGAAACGATTGAAGCCCGCGGCGAGGGGATCAGACGCGCTCCCCGGCGGCCCGAGCCCCCACTTCCCGAAGCCGCCGGTGGCATAGCCGGCAGCGTGGAGGATCCTCGGCAGGGTGACGGTCCCTGCCGGCATCGGTCGCTGCCCCTCCGGTTGGACCTCGCTGTTGCTCCGAATTGGGGCATGACCGGGATGGAGCCCTGTCATGAGCACGCAGCGGCTGGGGGCACAGACGGCGCTGCCGGCCCAGTGCCGGGTGAGCCTCGTGCCGCGCGAAAACAAGCTGTCGATATTCGGCGTCAGGGCATGGGCCGACCCCAGGGCCGCCACATCCCCCGTGCCGAGATCATCGGCGAGGAAGAAGACGATGTTCGGGGGGCGGGCCGGGCGGACCGGCGCCGGACGCGGGGGGACGGAGGGCGCGAGCGGATCGTCGGCCTGATGCATCCGCTCCGCCATCCGCGTCCGGAGCACCGCCAGTCGCGGCGCGTGGTCGGCCTCCGCGGAGAGATCGCGGATCTCCTCGGGATCGTTCCGCAGGTCGAAAAGTTGCTCGCGTCCGATCTCCGGATAGCGGATCAGCTTCCAGTCGGGGGTGACCAACGCGCGCTGGAAGTGACGGTAGGCGAGGAGGAGATCGTCGCGGATCGCCGCCTGCTCCCCGCGGAGCACCGGCACGAGACTCACCGCCTCGCTCCCCGCCGGGCTCGGCACGCCGGCAAGGCCTCCGACGGTGGCGACGAGATCCTGGAGATGGCACAGCGCCCTCTCGCGCCGCCCCGCCGGTACCCCGGGACCGGCCAGGATCGCCGCAGCGCGCATCGAGTGCTCGTAGAGATTCTGCTTGCCGAGGAGGCCGTGGCTGCCGAGGGCCAGGCCTTGATCGCTCACGAAGAGGATGAGCGTGTCTTCAAGCCGGCCCCGCGCCCGGAGCGTTTCCACGATCCTCCCCACCTCGGCATCGAGCGATTCGACGCAGGCGTAGGCATCGGCAAGCTCGTGCGACACGCCTTCGCGGGTGAGCGGCCTGGGGAGGAGCAGCTCGTCGCGGACGGACAATTCGCCGTTGTCGAAAGGATGTTCGGGGAGCCAGTTTGCCGGCGGCGGCGGCTCATGCCCCCGGTATCGGGCCCGGAAGACTTCCGGCGCCTGACGCGGATCGTGCGGCACCGTGAACGACACCCAGGCGAAGAAGGGCGCGTCGCCGACCCCGGCGAGGAACTCCACCGCCGCGTCACCGAACAGCCGCGCGGAATGGACCCCGGGGGCAACGGCCGTCGCCGTCATCTCCCCGCCGTCATCTCCGGCGGGAAACGACGCCACGGGAACATTCCATTGGTCGGTCATCCCGCCGAAGAACACGTTCCGCCCCGAGTCGAAGCAGCGCACCGCGGAAGCCTCGCCGTTGTGCCACTTGCCGGTGAGGAATGTCCGCCAGCCGGCGCGCCTGAAAACCTCCGGCCAGGTGTCCTGACCGGCGAGTTGTTCGTCGCGATGAAAGAGACTCCGGCCAGAGAGCATCATGGCCCGGCTGGGGATGCAGACGGCGCCGTGCTGCCCCCCCATGCAGTAGGCCCGGTCGAATGAGGTCCCCCGGTCCACCAGCGCGTCGAGCGCCGGCGTCCGGACGAGCGGATTGCCGAGGGCGTGGATCGTGTCGGCCCGCTGGTCATCGGCGACGATCACGAGCACGCTCGGGGGGCGGGCCAGCGCGATCGCAGGGAGGAGCGCGGCGAAAAGTGCGAGGGACGGGACCCAGCGGAGGGCCCGGAATCTGCCACGGACGGATCGTGTCATCTGCTTCATCGGTCCTGGGGGGATTGGGGGCCGGTCGGGGCCGCGTCACGGCGCTGCCACCGTCGCCGCCGTCACTCCCACGCCGACCTGCACTTCGAACGCCGTCTTGAACGGATTTTCTGGCGGGCCGTCGAGATCCTCGTTGATGAGATCTTGCTGAATCGAATCCCACCAGCGGTCGTATTTCGCGGCGAGGCGCTTCGCGATCGCGCCGTGGGCCGCCGCCACATCGTCCATCTCCGCCGGATCGGCCAGCCCATCGAAGAGTTGCCAGGCATCGGGACGGTTGTCGACGTTGACGAGGCTCCATCGCCCCTCACGGATCCGGCAGTGGCGCCACTTCGCCCCGGCCACCTCCCCCCGGTCCCAGCGGCCGAGGTGGGTGACAAGCGCCCGGTCGGGCCACGGGCTGTGAGCGTCGAGGAGGAGGGGGACGAGGCTCCGCCCCTCGAGCCGCACGGCGACGTCGGCGGGGACCTGGGCCCGGGCGATTTCGCACAGCGTCGGCAGGATGTCGACATGGGCCACGAGTGCCGGCACGTCGACGCCCGCCGGTAGCGTCCCGGGCCAGCGCCACAGCGCGGGAACGCGCGTCCCCCCGCGCCATACGCTCCCTTTGGCACCGCGCATCGAATCATTGAAAACGCCCGCCCCCGTCGCCGTACCGTTGTCGGTGGTGAAGATCAGGAGTGTGTCCTCGGCGAGCCCCAGGGAAGAGAGCCGGTCGAGGAGCCGGCCGACATTCGTATCGATGTTCTCGATCATTCCGTAAAACTTTGCCACCCGGTCGCGCCCTGCTTCGTCGAGCATCCCGGCCGCCGCGAGCCGGGCGCGGGGGCCGGCGTCGGAGCCCTCCGGACAGTCGAGCGGGTCGTGCGGCGCGTTCGGCGTGATCATGCAGAAGAACGGTTTCTCCGCGCGAGCCATCTCCGCGATCCACTCGATCCCGGCGGCGAAGAACAGATCGGTGCAGTAGCCGCGCCGCTTCACGAACCGGCTATCCTCGCGGAGGACCGGGTCGACGTAGCGGTTCCCCGGCACGTCGCCGCAGCTGCCGGGAAAACGCTGCCCGATCCCACCGGCACCGTGGATGACACTGCGGTCGAAGCCACGCTTGCCCGGCTGGTAAGCCTCCTCGTCCCCGAGGTGCCACTTCCCGAAGATGCCGGTCGTGTAGCCCGCCGCGCGGAGCAGTTGCGGGAGGGTGGTCGCCGACAGGGCGAGCCGTTCGCGCTCGTGGATCGTGTGGGTGACACCCGAGCGAAATTCATGCCTCCCCGTGAGGAGCGCCGCGCGGGTCGGGGAACAGGTGGGGCTGACGTGATACTCGGTGAACCGCACACTCTCGCGCCACACCCGGTCGAGATGCGGGGTCTCGAGGATCGGGTTGCCGTGGGCGGCCAGGTCACCGTAGCCCTGGTCATCGGTCATGACGACGATGATGTTCGGGGGCCGGCGCCGAGCGCCGGCAGGGGGGGCATCGTCGAGCTTGCCGGCTGGCCGGACCTCGCTGCCGGTCACAGCGGTGAGCCGGTCGCCGAGCTCCCCCCGCATCCGCGCTGCCGCGGCCTCGAGCCGGGCCACGACCTCGGGATGATCAGCCGTCACGTCGGTCGTCTCTCCCGGGTCGGCGTCGAGATCGAAAAGCATCCGTGCCACCGGCAGCGGCCGGTATTTCGCCGGCACCCCATCAGCCCCCGGAGCCGCTCCGGCGAGCGTCCGTGCCGTGTGCGGCAGGAGGAGCTTGGAGCGCCCCCGACGGACCGCCTGGAGCTCGTTGTCGAGATACCAAAAGCCGTACTCGCGCTCGGCAGCGGCCGCGCTGGCCGCAGGATCGCCGCGGAGGAGCCCAGTGATGTCGTGGCCGTCGATCCGCCGGCCGTCGAGCGTGGCCCGACCGTCAGCATCGAGCGGAACCGGCTCCCCGGTGAGACGGAGCACCGTGGGGAGGATGTCGATCGTCATCGCCGGAGCCGTGCAGATGCTCCCCGCCGGAATTACCCCCGGCAGCCGCGCCAGGCACGGCACGCGCACTCCCCCCTCGAACACCGTCCCCTTTCCCTCGCGGAGATTCCCGGCGCTGCCGGCATGATTGCCGTAGGAGAGCCAGGGGCCGTTGTCGCTGGTGAACAGAACGAGCGTGTCGTCGAGCTTTCCCGTTCGCTCGAGGGCCGCAAGGATCCCCCCCACCGACGCATCGATCTCGGCAAGGACATCCCCATAGAGGCCGCCGGGGGTGGTGGCGGCGAAGGCGGCGCCGGCAAACAGCGGCACATGCGGCATCGAGTGTGCCAGATAGAGGAAGAACGGCCGGTCGTCCTCCTTCGCCCGGTCGAGAAACGCGCAGGCGCGCTCGGCGTACCGGGCAGTGAGGGTCGCCTGATCCTCCGGGGTGACGTCGGCGTCGATGATCCGCTCGCCATCGAACAGCGGCAGCGGCGGATAGCTCCCCGCAGCCGCCTCCGGGTGGTGGGGCCACATGTCGTTGGAATAGGGGAGCCCGAACCATTCGTCGAAGCCGTGACGGGTGGGGAGAAACGGCGCGTGGTGGCCGAGATGCCATTTCCCCACCATGCCGGTGCGGTAGCCGCGGCCACGGAGGGCTTCGGCCAGCGTCGTCTCGGCGGCGGCGATGCCGTGGCGGGCGTTGGGACCGAGCGCGCCTGCGATCCCGATCCGGTTGGGATAACAGCCGGTGAGGAGCGCCGCCCGCGACGCCGAGCAGACAGGCTGGGCGACGTGGAAGTCGGTGAAGCGGATCCCTTCGCGGGCGAGCCGATCGAGGTGCGGCGTGGCGGCGGCCTTTCCCCCGTAGCAGGCAGGATCGCCGTAGCCGAGGTCGTCGGCAAAGACGAGGACGACGTTCGGAGGACGACGCGGCGGCGCAGGAGCGGACGGCGCGACCGACACCCAGGTCGCACCCAATCGGCAGTCGTCGGCGATCCGCAGCCATTCCCGCTCGAGCCTCGCGACGGTGTCAGGCTCGGCGGCGGCAAGGTCCGTCGTCTCGGCCCGGTCGGCGGCGAGATCGTGGAGCGCCCATGGCTCCCCCTTCGCGGCGACGAGTTTTTTGTCTCCCACGCGCACGGCCCGGTGCCCCTCGTGGCACCACCACGACGTCTCCCGGAGCGTGGGAGCGTTTGCATCAGCGAGGAGACTCGAAAAACTCCGCCCCTGCATCGGTGGCACGAGCGTGCCGTCGAGGAGGAATGGCGGCTGCGTTGCGCCGGCCAGCTCCATCATCGTGGGGGCCACGTCGATGAGATGAACCGGCTGGTGGCGCAGCTCCCCCGCACTCCCCGCCGGAATGCCGCGCGGCCAATGGACGATCCACGGCGTGGCGATTCCCCCTTCGTGGACCCAGGTTTTGTGGCGGCGGAAGGGAGTGTTCGCGGCACTCGACCAGCCCGGCCCCAAACACAAAAAACTCTTCCGCGATCCGGGGGGGGCGGCCGGGTCATGCCCCTCGCCGCGGACCATGATCTCGGCCGAGGCCCCGTTGTCGCTGGCGAAGAGGATCAGCGTGTCGTCGAGACGCTGCATCGCCTCGAGTTGGTCGAGGATCCGGCCGACCTGCTCGTCCATCGCCTCGACCATTGCGGCATGGATCGCCATCTTCGTCGCCTGGAGCTCCTGCTGCTCGGGCGTGAGCCGCTCCCATTCGAGAGGGCGATCGACCTCGCCCGCTCCGATCGCGTGAAGCGCATCGGGGAAGGGATACGGAGGGCCGAGGTCGCGCTCGACTTCCGAGATCGCCCCGGTGACGATTCCCGCGGCCAGTTGCCTGGCATGGCGGGCGGCACGAATCTCCTCCCAACCCACCCGGTAGCGCTCGCGGTATTTCGCGATTCCGTCCTGGGGAGCGTGGAGCGGGAAGTGGGGAGCGGTGAAGGCGACGAAGTGGAAAAAGTGTTTCTCGGGATGATCGACGGCGTGGCTGCGGAGACAAGCCACCGCATGGTCGCCGATCGCCGTCGTAGCGTAGAAGTCATTGCTTTGAGGATGCGGCTTCCCCTCCACCGTCACGCCGCTGGGGTCGAAGAAGTTGCTCTGGCCGGTGTCGGTGACGTCGAGCGAGCGGGCGAAGCCCTGCGCGAGCGGCAGCCCGTCGACGTGCCACTTGCCCGAGTGATAGCTGCGGTAGCCGGCGGGCCTGAGGAGCTCGGGCAGGAGCTTCGCCCATGGTGGACGCTTTCCCTGCGCCCCACCGGGGAGGGCCTCGTGGCCGTCACCGGCCGGGAGCGCATCGCGATGAATCGCCTGTGGATAAAACCCGGTGAGGAGCGCCGCCCGGCTCGGCCAGCAGCGGGCGGTGTTCGTGGCCTGGGTGAACCGCAGTCCTCCGCGCGCCAGCCGATCGAGGTGCGGCGTATCGATCTCGCCGCCATACGCGCCGAGATCGGAGAAGCCGAGGTCGTCGGCGAGGATCACCACGACATTCGGCCGGGCAGAATCGGCTCTGACCGGCTGACCGGGGGCCCCGATCGAAAGCCCGGCCACGACGACCGCGAGCCAACCGACAACGACCGATCCGAGCCGCGCGCGCATCGACGAACCCTCCCGATGGAAGCGACACGCCCGGCCGCTGCGATCCAGGCTGTTGGTGGAAAAAGTCATCCATGACCTTTTTCAACTGGGGACACCCCCGAAAAAGTCCAAAAACCATCAACTGCGACCGACGATCAGTCGAGCTCGGCGACGACCTTCGCGTAGGCCGCCGTGCGGGCCGCGGCGTCAGCATTGCGAATCTCGAGGAGCATCGGGCGCAAGGAACTGGCCCAACCGGGGTTGGCGGCGCACTTCGCGTCGGCCTTGGCACAGAGCTTCTCGGCCTCGGCCGTCGCCTTGGCCGCATCCCCACCGGCACCCGCCGCCGCCGCGGCAGCGAGGACGCCATGGAGATACGCGCGGGCCTGGAGATCGGGATTGGGGGTGACCGGCGCGTTGATCCGGCCGAGTGCCCAGAGGATCCCGGCGAGATAATGATCCTGAAACTTCTTGTCGTTCCAGGTCGACTCGTTGTGGCCGAAGTTCGAGTAGAAGACGCGACCCTGGCCGAAGTCGCGGATCCAACTCACCGGCACGTGCCACGGCTCCTTCGGCGTCGAGTGGGGCATGTCGAGACTGACGAGGACGCGGACGTCGTCGGGGACGAAGCGCGTGTCGTACTGATAAATCTCGTCCTTCCAGCGGAACGCTTCCGGCAGGCTGTTCACGATCGGATGGCCGGGATCGTTGACGACGAAGGCATGCTCGTCACCGGCGTTCCAGGGATGGCCGGCGAAGATACCGCCGACGAGGTCGCGGTAGGCATCCGAGGCGTTGAAGGTGTCGGCGGCGGCATGGAAGCCGATGAACGTCTTGCCCCCCTTCACCCAGGCGAGGAAGTCGTCGAGATTCGGGATCGGCAGAGCGCCGGTGGTGCTACAGAAGACGACGCCGTCGAATTGGTCGAGCGATTCCTTCGTGAAGGCCTTGGCGAAGAGCTCGGAGAGGGTCTTGTTCCAGGCGGCATCGGCCACCTTGAACTTTTCGAGATCGGCTTTGGAGGCCTCCTCCTGCTTCTTCCAATCGGCGTCGCTCGTGCCATCCTTCCGCTTCGGCTCCTGCGGCTGCCCGGGGCGCCCCGGGGGGAGGCGGAGGTAATCAACATGAAATTGCCCGCTCTCCCGGCCGAGCCGCTCGAGCACCCCTTCAGCGGTCTCGATCGAGCCGTGGCGGAAGCCGTTGGTGACGGTGACGACGAGGAGCCGGGCCGGCTGCTTCGCTGTGCCGTCGGCATCGACGGCACGCGCCGGTCGGGGGCCGTTGAGGAGCAAGGCGGCGACCGCCAGCAGGGGGAGAATCGACCGGAAGCGTTCACGGCAAACCGACGACATACAGCACCTCGTGGAGACAGCCTTGCTCGGGGAGAGCGACTTGAATGGAGTGCGAGGAGCGCGCGAATCCCCCCCTCGACCGCCGAGATGGTACCACACGGCACCGACCGCCGCCGCCGGCCTTCGCCGTCGATCAGGGTGCCGATCCGGGCGACAAGCACGTCGCTGCGGCCCCGACCGATCGGCTACGATCTCCCGGTGCCACACCGCGCCCGAGAGACGGGAGCGGGCGGCTTTTCCACCGCAGCGCCCCGGAGCCTCACGATGCGCCTCCGTGCCCCTCTCGTCGCCACCATCCTCTCCCTGCCTCTGGCCGCCACCATGACGCCCGACGCATCCGCCCAGGCCCCGAAGGAGGAGTTTAATTACGACGAGGCGCTGGTCCGGGAGTACGCGCTTCCCGATCTCCTCATGATCCCCGCGGGAGATGGCCCCGATGGCGAGGCCGTCACTTCCCCGGAGGCGTGGCTGACGGTGGCCCGGCCGCGCTGGCTTGGGCTCCTCGAATCGACCGAGTACGGCCGGCTGCTGCCGGCGGTGCCGGTGACGGCCGAGCACGTGGAGCGCGGCCCCGGCCCCGACGGCACGACGCGCATCCAGGCCCGCCTCCGGCTCGGCCACGGTCCCGACGCGCCGGCTACCGAAGTGCTCCTCTATCTTCCGTCGCCGTCCCGCGGCGACAAACCCGAGCTTCCGTCGCCGTCCCGCGGCGACAAACCCGAGCTTCCGTCGCCGTCCCGCGGCG
>JBBAVV010000013.1:0-67904 GCA_040397545.1 Pirellulales bacterium | reverse complement strand
ACAAACCCGAGCGTCTGCCAACGTTTCTCCATCTCAATTTCAGTGGCAACCATGCCGAGTCGACCGACCCGGCCGTCCGCATCCCATCGGGCTGGGTGCCCAACGGCAAGGACACCGGCGTCGACGACAACCGCGCCAAGGCCTCCTCCCGCGGCACGCTCGCCGGCCGCTGGCCGGTCAAGCTCCTCCACGACCGCGGCTATGCCACCGCGACGGCCTACTGCGGCGACGTCTTCCCCGACCATGCCGATGGCCGAAAGGCAAGCGTTCTCCCTTCGCTCGGTTACGTCGTCCACGACGACCGGATGGTGAGCGGCGACGAACCGGGGGCGATCTCCACGTGGGCCTGGCAGCTGTCGCGGATCCTCGATTGGCTCGTGACGCTCCCCGAGATCGACCCCACGCGCGTGATCGTCGTCGGTCACTCGCGCCTCGGAAAGACGGCGCTGTGGGCCGGCGCCGGCGACGAGCGCTTCGCGATGGTCGTCTCGAATGAATCAGGCTGCGGTGGAGCGGCGCTGGAGCGACGCAACTACGGTGAGACGGTGCGGCGGATCACGACGTCGTTCCCCCACTGGTTCGCGCCGACGTTTGCCACCTACGCTGGCCGCGAGACGGAGCTCCCGGTCGACCAGCATGTCGTGCTCGCGATGACCGCGCCGCGGCCACTCTACGTGTCGAGCGCCGTCGAGGATCGCTGGGCCGATCCGCGCGGTGAGTTCCTCGCGGCCGTCGCTGCCGGGCCGGTGTGGGGGCTGTTCGGCCGTGAGGGGCTCGGCACCGACGCCTTCCCCGCCGTCGACACGCCCATCGGCAGCACGATCGGCTACCACATCCGCTCCGGCCCCCACGACATCACCGCCGTCGACTGGGGCCACTTCGCCGATTTCGCCACGCGGGTCCTTCCGGCCAGGGAGGGGCGGTAGCCCCGCCATCTCCACACGCTTCCGGCTAACGCCCCTCGATCGACGGGCCGAGTGTCGACGGCAGCGGTTCCTGGGTTTCCAGGGGGGGGACGACCGGGGTCGCCTTGCCAAGGGCGACAGCCAGGCTCTCGGCCGCCTCCTTCGCCCCCGGATTGATCGCCAGCACGCGGCGGAAGGTGGCGATCGCGGCATCGTTCCGCTCGAGTTTGTAGAGCACCACACCGAGGTTTGTCAGCAGCATGACGTCGTCCGGAGAGCGCTTGAGCAGTTCGCGGTAGATCGCCTCGGCCTCGGCGAATTTTCCCGCCACCGCCAACGCCTCCGCCTCGATCCGCAGCGTGTTGTCGAGACTTCGGCGGGGCTCCTCGACGCCGGGGGCCAACTCGACGGCGCGGCGCAGCGAGGCAAGACCGGCCGTCCGATCCCCCCTGTTGACCTGCACGATCCCGAGGTTGAGCCAGGGTTCGAACTGCCTTGGAAATCGATCGGTGAGATCCCGGAACCACTTTTCCGCCTGCTCGTTCCGCCCGGCCGTGACGAGGGCCAGGCCCCGGTTCATCTGCACCGGGAAGATCTTGGGGAGGAGTTTCGTCGTCACCTCGAACTCCTCGAGGGCCTCGTCGGTGCGCCCCAGCGCCATGTAGGTGGTGCCGAGGTTGTTATGGGTTTCGCCGAGATCGGGGCGGAGGCGGGTGGAGTTGGTGAAGTGGTGGAGGGCCCCCTCGAGATCACCGCGGCTCCCTTTCCGCGCCCCGAGCCTGTTGTGAGCCTGCCAGGCATCAGGATTGGATTCGAGCGTGTGGGTCCAGAGGGTGTCCTCGTTGGCGAAGACATGCGCGTAGCGGAAAGACCAGCCGGCCAGCCCGGCCAGGAGGAGGCAGGTGCCGGCCAGCGCCCCGATCTGGAGCGGCTGCCGAGCCGAGGCGAACCACGCCGCCGCCGCCGCACACAGCGGCACGATGATGCCGATGAGCGCCACGTAGTTGAAGTGGTCGGCGACCCAGGTGATCCGCATGTAGGAGATGGTGATGAAACCGAGGATCGGGAAGATCATGAGGAGGAAGAAGCCGAGCCCGAACAGCGCGTGCCGGGCCGCGGTCGGCGCGGACGCGGTCCCCCGTCTTGACCACAGCCAGCAACCGGCCGCGACGAGGATCGGCCAGGGGAGGAATTGGAGGACCTGCGGAGGGTTGACCTTCCATTGCGGGTAGATCGGCAAGAGATGGAACGGCCAGACCACCTCCCGCAGATAGAACAGGATCGCCATCCCGGCAGTGGCGGTCCGCGACAAGAAGCCGACGACCGAGAACAGGTCGGCGACGGGCATCTTTTCCTCACCGATCGCCCGGCCGTGCTGGTAATAGATCGTGACCAGACCGAGGACGAGGGAGACGAGGAAGAACGGCGTTGCGGAGATCAGATCACGCGCCGTGATCGCCCCCCGCTTCCACCAGGCATGGAGGAGGAGGACCACCGGGAACATCACCACCGAGGTCTTGGCGAGCATCGCCAGGGCGAAGAAGACGACCGCGAGCACCAGATCGACGGTGCCGTTGCGACGTGCGCCGCTGGCACCGTCGCCGCCATTCCCCCACACCGCGTCGTCATGCCTGGCGAAGAACATCGCTGCGAGGAGGAAGAGGGGGAGCGAGATCGTGTTCTTGATCTCCGACACCCAGGCCACGCTCTCCACGCACACCGGGTGGATCGCGAACAGCGCCCCGGCCAACCAGGCCCCCGGGATCCGCATCACCACCAGCAACCGCCACAACAGGAGCGCTCCACTGGCATGGAGGAGGATCGTGACGGCGTGGTAGCCGGTGGAGTTGAGCCCGAAGAACGGCCATTGGGCCCACAGGGCGGTGTAGGAGAGGGGGAAGTAATCGGCCCCCGTGGGGCCGACCCAGAGGCTGACGAGCCCTTCGAGCGACGCCGACTGGACAACGGGATTGGCCGTGAGGATCGAATCGTCATCCCACAGCCACTCGCCGTGGTAGGTCGGGGAATAGATCCACAACACCGCCAGGAGGATCAGCCCCGCGCGGAAGAGCAGATCACGGACTGCGGCCACACGACCCGCCCCCCGCGGAGCATCGTCAGCGGGGGGGCCGACGACCGTGGACGACTGCCGGACCTTCGTTTTCTGCATGGATTCCGCTGCCGATGAGACAAAAAAAGGGGTCGAGACCAGCCTCCCAAGCATATCCCCAAATTTCAGGCCAAGCGGCCCCCCGGACGCTTCCGGGGATTTCTCAAGGCCGGATGCACCACAGGCTGTCGTGCGTTCGGAGGAAGATCCGCCCGTCGACGCACACTGGCGTCGCCACCGTCATCTCGCCGACACTCCCCTCCCCGACGACCTCGAACCGGCCGACGACGGCTGCCGGCCCGGCGAGAAGGGCGCTTAGGCCATCCTCGCGTGTCACGAGGATCTTCCCATCGACGAGCACCGGCGAGGCGCTGTAGGCATGACGATTCTTCGGCAATTCCCCTTCCCACAAGGTTTTGCCGGTCGGGGCGTCGAGGCAGGCCACCTTCCCCTGGTCGGTGCAGACGACCACCTTCCCATCCTGGCAGGCCGGGGTCGGGACGTCGGCGCCGAGATCCTTCCGGGCCCAGGCGACATGCGACTTGGTCACGTCCCCCTTCCCCCCGCGCTTCACGGCGGTGAGCGTGCTCCCGCGGGCATAGGGGGCGATGACGAGATCGCCCGCCACCACCGGCGAGGCGATCGAGCGGAAGTATTTCTCACCGGCGGGATTCAGCCCCCCCACGCGCCACAGCTCGCGGCCGTCGGCGGCGGCGTGGGCGGTGACATGGTCCGCGCCGAGAACAAACATCACCTCGGCCGGCTCGCCGAACTTCTCCTCCCCCTTCACCACCAGCGGCGTCGAGTAGCTCTGCGCCGCCTCCTCCGGGGCATCGAGGTTGCGGTCGTGCTTCCAGAGAAGCTTCCCGTCGGTGCGGCCGAAGGCGGCGAGATAGCTCGGGCCGGTCTGCATCACGGCCACGACGACCGCGTCCTTCGTGAGCACGGGGCTCGTGCCGAGATCCCACCACAGCGTGTCCGCGCCGAACCGCTCCTGGAGATTCTCCCGCCAGGCCACGGCGCCGGTGGCGAGGTCGAGCGCGGCGAGCTCCCCGCTCTTGAAGTACACCCAGACATGCTTCCCATCCGTCACCGGTGACGGATTGCAGCCGGTCGCCTTGGCGTGTTTCCCCGGCTTCTCAGGCCCGAGGGAGCGCCGCCAGCGCTCCTTGCCGGAGCGATCGAAGCAGATCGCCGCGTCGTTGCCATCGATCGCGCAGGTGAGCACGATCGCATCGCCCCACACCGCCGGCGTGCTCGCCCCGAGCCCCGGCAGCGTCACCTTCCAGGCGACATGCGCCTCCGGGCTCCACGTCGTCGCAAACCCCGTCCCGGCGGCGACGCCATCGAGCGCGGGACCGCGCCAATTGGGCCAGTTCTCGGCACCCGCCGGTGACAGAGGGGCGAGGGCGGCGACGAGGAGAGCGAAAATCGGTCCCCGGGATGGCTTCGTCATGGCGAGTTGGCTCCTGACTAGGGGGGGCCCGGCGTCCACCAGGCGTCGAGGGTCGTGCGGAGATCGTCCACCACGTCGGGGTGCTCCGCGGCGACGTCCCGGTTTTCCCCGCTGTCGGCGGCGAGGTCAAACAGGCGCGGGGTTCCCGCCTCGAGCCACGCCCGGCTGTCGTCATCGAGGGCCGCTCCCTCGACGTCGAGCCGCGGGTCGGCGGCGGCGAGCCTTTCGGGCACGACGAGCTTCCAATCGCCCCGGACGGCCCACCGCCAGAGGAGGCTCGCCGCGGGATCGTCGAGGTCGACAAGCGTATGGGTGTAACACTCGCCGAACACCACCGGACGGGTGGCCACGGCGGCGGGATCGAGGAGATCGACCCCCGGCAGCCCCGCCGGCGCCGCCACGCCGCAGGCGGCGAGGACCGTCGGCACGATGTCGAGGCTCGACACCGGCTTGTCACCCGCGCCTGGCGCGATCCGCCCCGGCTGGCGCAGCATGATCGGCGTCCGCACGCCGCCGTCGTAGGGGGAGCGCTTCGAGCGCGGGGCATAGCGGGGATGGTCGGGGCTCTGGATCCAGCCGTTGTCGGTGACAAAGATGATGAGCGTGGTCTCGGTGAGCCCCCTGGCATCGAGGAGGTCGAGGAGTCGGCCAATGGTCCGGTCGAAGCGCTCGACATTCCCCCAGTAGCGGGCGACATGGGGGCTCGGCGCAACGGTGCCATAGTGATCGACGAGCTCCGCCGGCGGGTCGTGGGGATCGTGGGGGAGCATCGGGGCATACCAGACCAAAAACGGCGTTCCCTCCCCCTGGCAGGCATCGATGAAGGTCTCGATCGGCTCGAGCGTCTCCCGGCCGATCGCCAAGCCGTCGTCGCCGTGCCGCTCGCCACGGGTCATCCCCGCGGTGAAGCCGCCACGCGAAAAATCCCCCTGCCACCACTTGCCGGTCTGGAGGGACCGGTAGCCGTGGGGGGCGAGGAGCGCCGGGAGTGTCGGCCAGGCGGCGAGGTGCCGATTCATCGCCTCGCGTCCCTCGCGGAAGCGGCGCTGGCCCTCCGGCGTGTTCCGCGCCAGCCGGTCGCTGCCGGGGGGATCGTTGCCGACGATCCGATGCTCATGGGGAAAGCGACCGGTGATCAGCGACGCCAGGCTCGGGCAGCAGAGGCTCGAAGGGACATACCCACGGCGGTAGAGCAGGCTCTCCCGCGCCATCCGGTCGAGGTGGGGCGTGCGCAGATGGGGGTGCCCCATGAAGGCGAAGTCGCCCCAGTGCTGATCGTCGGAGACTATTAAGAAGATGTTCGGCCGGTCGGGGACGGCAGGGGCTGCGGCGGCCCGGCTCGCCACCTCCCCCCACCCCGCCGCCCCCCAGAGGAGCCAGAGACCAACGAGGAGCCAGAGGCGGTAGAGAGAGATCACGCGGCGGGCTCCATCTCAAGGGTGGGGAGGCCGACGAACACTATCGCCGACCCAACCCCTCCCATCCTCCGTATCCTACCTGTCGCCACCGCCAACTTCTCCAGCCTCGGGCTGGAGGCGGTCGAACGGCTTGGTGGCTGCCGCAGCGAGGGTTATTCTGACGGGAAGTTCGTCGCTTCCTCGGCATGCAGGGCGTCGCTCGCAGGGGCACTGTCAGGGGTCATTCGGCGACGGTCTTGGAGAACTCTCGATGGACAGGCAGACCCTCCCGCTGCGCGACCGGGTGACCGGCTGGTTCGGCGTTGCCCCGCAGGACCGTCGGGCTCGGCGCCGCCGCCCCGGGAGCGCCCGTCACGGGCTTGCCGGCGAGGCGCTCGAATCTCGCCACATGATGGCGATTGTCGTGGCCGGAGCGCTTCCCGATCTGGTCGTCGCGCCGGGCGCCACGATCGGCCCGATCGACACCGCCGCGGAGTTCTCCGTCAGCGGCGTAACCGTCCAGGGGACGGTGGTGAAGATGGCGACCCAAAATGGGGCCGGGGCCTCGGTCGACAGCTTGTTCGTCGAGCTCTACGACAAAGCGACCGCCACCCGGTCTGCCGCGCCGATCTCGACCGCCAATTTCCTCTCCTACGTCAACAAGGGGAGCTACACCTCGAACTTCTTCCACCGAGCCACCGATTTCGACGGTGACGTCGGGCCGGCGAAGTTCCTCCAGGGGGGCGGCTTCATCAACGCCCCAGGCAGCCCGAACATCGGCACGGTGGCGACCACTGCCCCGATCAGCCTCGAATGGGCCGCCAATCGCCCCAATGCGAAGGGGACAATCGCCTACGCCCGGACGGACGTCCTGAATTCGGCGACGAGCGGCTTTTTCTTCAATGTTGTCGCCAACCCGTCGTTCGATGTCGTCGGCAACCAGTATGCGGCCTTTGGGCATGTCATCGGCGGTGGCCAGGCGATCCTCGATGCCTACGCCAAACTGCCCCGCGTCGATGGCGGTGGCCCGTTCGCGACGGTGCCGGTGAGCAGCACCGTCGGCCTCGTCGACGCCAACATCCGCGACCGACTCCTGATGCTCAACACCGCCACGGTCGTCGCCTCACCCCAGACGGCCGTGGGGATCTCGGTGCTCAGCTCTGATCCGACGATCGCCTCGGTGGTCGTCGATGCTGCCGGCAAGCTCCGGCTCACCGTCGGGCAGACCCGTGGCACCGCGATCATCACCGTCACCGGCACCGACCTCTCCGGGGCGTCTGTCCAGGATGCCTTCACCGTCGCGGTGGGGATCCCCGGGATCGCCGTCGCCGATGGGGCCACGGCTCTCGTCAGTGGCCAGGCGAAGGCGATCTCGCTCGGTGCGGCCGCCCTCAACGCCGTCGCCCCCTCGAAGACCTTCGCCGTTACCAATCCGGGCGATGCGCCCCTCGCGATCAACTCCGTCACGCTCCCGGCCGGCGTGAAGCTCGTGCAGGCCCTGCCGGCGAGCATCCCCGCCGGTGGATCGGCGAATCTCATCGTCGCCCTCGACACCGCGGCCCTCAAGGCCGTCAGCGGCTCGATCGCCATTGCCTCGAGCGCCTCGGCCACACCGTTCTCGATTCCCGTCACGGGCGTCGTGTTCGGAAAACCGGAACTGCCGACGCGCGTGCTGTCGTCGTGGGGGAATGGCACGAAAGTGATGCTGTCGTGGACGGCGGCGGTCGACAACGGCAGCCCGGTGACCGTGTCGGCCGTCTACGCGCTGAAGATCGGCACGGCTACGTGGGTGAAGGTTGCCGACGTGCCGGGGGCGGCGACGAGCACGGAGGTGTTCGGCCTCGAACTCACCGCCGCCTACGCCTTCAAGGTCGCCTCGAAGAACGCCGCCGGCTTCAGCAAGCTCTCGAATGACGCCGTGATATTCCTCATGGCCCCAAACACGCCAACAGCGATTGTCGCCACGGCAGCGGGTCAGGGAACGGTGAACCTCGGCTGGAAGCAAGCCGTCCAGCCCTGGGACATGGTCACGCAGACCTTCCGGCCACTCACCGGCTACGTCGTCTTCGTCCGAGAGGTCGGCGCGGCTGGCTGGACCCGTTACGCCGATATCGCGGTCGTAACGAGCACCTCCGTCACCGGCCTCGTGGCGGGAAAGAGCTACCAGTTCGCCCTCCGCGCCAAGAGCCTGTCGGGGGGGAGCCTGATCTCGACAGCGTCCAACACCGTGAAGGCCTGAGCCACGCCGACCGCGCATGAAAAACCCCGCAGGCGTGACGACGCCGGCGGGGTTTTTTTGTCGTGCCCCGGCCGCTGCCGGGATGCGGATCAGCGCGGAGGCATCAGCGGTTGGCGCCGCCTGCGGCCTCGCCGCCGGGCGCGATCGGCACCGGAGGAGTCAGCGGGGAGATCATCGCTTTCGGGCCAGCCGAGGCCTCTGCCTGCTCGACGCGGCGGCGGAGCTCGGCGGGGATCTTCTCCCGATCCTCTCGAGTGTCGAGCGGGCCGGTGTATTGCTGGGCGCCGGCCTTGTCGAGGATCGTCACGGTCCGCTTGCCGTTGGTCTCACGGAGCTCGACGCGGCCGTCGTCGTTGGCGACGATCGACACCGACTGGCTCTGTGACTGGACGTTCGGATTCACAAGCACGATCCGCTGGTTGCGCTGAAACTGATTCTGATTGCTCTGGAACTGATTTTGGTCTCGCTGGAACTGGTCGGCCTGAGGCTGGAGGGGCGAGGCGTTCGGCGCAGGAAGCTGTGGCAACAAGACGGGCGCGTCCCCCCCTGGCGCCCGGGGCACGAATCCGTACACCGGGACGTTGTTGAGACTGCCCCCTTTCAATTCCAGCTCCTCGAGGAGCTTGATCACCTCCGGAGCGAGTGGCTGGCCGGCGACGACCCGCGGCCCCCCCGGCTGGCCGGGCAGCCCCATGGCGATGTTGAGCCCTTCGACCTTGAACGTCGCCTGGGCGGCATGCTCGCCAACGGTGACCTCGATCGGCAGCTCCTTGCCGGCACGGAGGACGGTGAGCGTCGCCTTGTTGCCGCTCCCGGTGCGCTTGACCAGCGCCGAGAGCTGCACCGCCGCACAGAGGAGCTGATCGTCGTACTTGGCGAGGATGTCATGGGCCTTGAGCCCCGCCTTCGCCGCCGGGCTGTCGGGGGAGACGACATCGACCGACAGGCCGATATCCTCCGAGAGGGTTGTCTGCGCCCGCACCTGCTCGCCGAGCGGCGAGGTGACGACGCCGATGAAGGGGACCTGCTTGGCTTCAGCCCCGGTGGCGGCATTGCCTTCGAAGACAACCCCCTGGCCATCACCGACGAGGCGGATCGTGATCGCCTTCGCCTCGGCCGGTGCCGCGCTCGCATCGACCGTCTCGTCAGCGACGACGACGACCCGCGGCGGCTGCGAACCGGCATCGCCCGTGGCCTCGGCCGTCGCCCTTACGGTGATGTTGAGCGGCTTTCCCTCCACGACCGTGGCCGTGGGGTCGTCGGCGCGGGCGACCGGCACGACGCTCGACGCCACGGCCGTGAGGAGGAACAGGTTCGACCATTTCATGGCACAACTCTCCGGGAGGAAAACGGGGATCGGAAAAGGTGAATTGGAAAAGCGGTGAAAAGGGGATGGGTGAAGCGGGGGCGAGGATGCTAGCGGAGGGCCACCGGGACGACGAAGACGTCTTCGCGGGGGCGGACGAGCCCAACGCCATCGGCACCCGAAAACCGCTCGAGCACCCAGTGGCGGATGACGCGGGCGGGAATCTGCCCATCGATGAACTGCACGCCGTCGTCCGACCAGGCGAGCGACTCCTCGGCCATCGGCTCCTGAACCGCGGCGCCTTGCGGCTCGGCCGCAATCACTTGCGGCTCGGCCGCAATCACCTGCGGCTCGGCCGCGGCAACTTGCGTCTCGGCCGCGACGATCACCGGCGGCGACGGCGCGGCGGTGGGCATGTCGGGCGCTCGAGCCCCGCGCGGCACCGCCTCGGCCTGATCGACGGCCACGGCAGGCCGATTCGTATCGGCCGGAAGCGGCCGCGGCTGGAGAAGCAGCGGCACCGCCGCCGCGATCGCCCCCCCGGCCGCCCACAGCAGCCGCTCGGCGAGCCAAGCGAATGAGCGCGGCGGGGGCGTCAGCGAGCGCGCCAACGACGTCGTCTCCCTGCTCTTTGGCGCCGCCAGATCGGCCGCGATCCGGTCGCGAAGCGCCACGCTCGGCGCGGCAGGGCGCAGTCGGGCGAAGTCGAGGATCATCCCCTCGGTGGCTTCCGCCCCCTGCTCCGCACGGTCATTCTCAAAGCGGTTCACGGCATCCCTCCGGCAGACGTTTTTCAAGCGCCGCAAGCCCCCTGCGGCAGCGGGCGGCGACAGTGTTTTCGTTTTCCCCGAGCGCGCGGGCGATGTCGGGGAAGGAGAGCCCGCTCCAGACCCGCAGCACGATCGCCTCGCGCTGCTGAATTGGCAAGGCTTCGAGCGCCCCCTGCACGGCGGCGGCCCGTTCCTGGGAGACGAGCGGATCGTCTTCCCACCAATCTCGGTCGCTGCCGTCAGCGACGCGATCTTCACGGGCCCGCCGCCGAGCCTGACTTTTGAGCAGATCGAGGGCCTCCGACCGCACCGCCGCGTAGAGGAGCGGCACATCGGGCTTCTCCCCCGACCGACACCTGCGCCACACCTTCACAAATCCCCCCTGCACCGCATCCTCGGCGCTCGCCCGGTCAGGCAGCCACTGCCGCGCGTAGAGGAGCAGGCGCGCGGCGTGGCGGTCGTACCAGGCATGCCAGGCGGGGTCGTCCATGCTCAATCGCACCGCGAGATTGGGGGTTTCTGGAAAGAGAACGCCGCCGGTCGACCGATCCGTGCAGCCGCCCCTCCGGGCTCCGGCCAGACCGGCACCCGCGCCGGGAAGGCCTCGCGGAACGGTTCCAAGCGGAAGCGCCCCGGGAGGATCGTTCCCAGCCGGGAGTGTTGCAGCCGGAAGAAGGGCACATCGCAGCGCCGAAGTGGCCGGGCGGCGATTGCGAAGTGGTCGAGCTGATAGGCGCGGAGCCGGTCCTCCCGATAGGCCGAGGTGTCGAGGAGGAGATCCCAGCCCGCGGCCAAGGCGAGCGTCCGGCCAGTGGCAGCTTGAAAGAGCCGGTTTCCGGGCCCTCCCTCGAGCCTGACGTTGACCCGTGGTGCGGTCATGACGGCGCCTCGACGAGATCGAAAAACAGCCGCTCGTAGTCGGAGACGATTTTTTCCCAGGTGAAGCGGGCCCGCCAAGCGGCGTGGGCCGCAGCGCCCATCCGTTCCCGCCCGGCCCGATCGCGCCACAACTCGCGGAGCCGGGTGGCGCCGGCCGCCACATCGACATGCGCGAGGCCGACGGAATCGAACGTCGTCGGCAGGACCTCGCCGCCGCCGGTCCAGCGGGCGATCTCGGCGACATTGCCGACGTCAGTAGCGAGAAACGGCGTCCTCGTCGCCGCGGCCTCGAAGAGCACCAGCGGCGAACACTCGACATTCGAGGGAAAGAGGAAGAGATCGGCGGCGTGGTGGGCCGCCACGATCGCCTCCCGGTCGAGATCGGCGACGGTGACGCGGCTGCGCCGGAGCCGGTCCGATGGGGACCAGTTCGCCAGCCACCCCCGCGCCCGGCAGCGTCCCCCGCAGCCGCCGGGCACGTCATTCCCGGCGATAAGGAGATGGGCATCGCGCAAGCGCGCCGCTCGGAAGATCCGCACGGCATCGCCATGCCCCTTGAGCGCGGTGTGGCTGCCAACATGAAAAACAAAAAACGCCCCGGCGGGAATCCCCAGCCGGTGGCGGATATCGATCGACGGAACAGCGTCGAACTCATCGGCACCGCAGCCGTTGGGGATGACGACAGCGTGGGACAGGCCGTGCTCACGGGCAAACTCGGCGTCGCGGTAGACAGCGGAGAGATGAACGAGCCGATCGTAGCCGCGGAGGAGCGCCGGCAGCCGGGTGTAGTAGTCGCGGTAGCGGGGCACCCGGAGCATCGAATAGCCGCACGGCACGAGCACCTTCCGCGCCTCGAGCTCCGGCAACACCGGGAGGAGGAGGTCGGTCGGCCAAACCTGCGCCGAGTAATTGAGGATCACGTCGGCGCCGAGATTCCTGACCCAGTCGACGTAGGCCCGGGTGTCTCCCCGATAGCCACCGACCTCGTTGCCGCTGATCTCGAAGCCGACGACCCGGACGCCGTCGATCGATCCTTCGCCCCGGGCCGGATCGGCGGAGGTCGCCACGGTGACGTCATGGCCGCGCTCTGCGAGCCGCCAGGCGAGCTGCCGCACCACTTCCTGGCATCCGCCGCGCGACGGCCAGTAGGACTCGCCCGTCAGAAGGATCTTCATGGCGCTCCCCCCGTGCCGATCGCACGACGGGAGGCCGCGCGCAGCCGACGCCGTGACCGAAAACAGCGTGCCGCGACGCCGATCCGCTGGGAAAGCGACGGCCAGTTCCCCGATTCCCGCCACCAGCGGCGGTAGCCGTCGTAGAGCGCCAGACGCTGCTCGTCGGCGCTTGTCGAGAGGCGCGCGCGGACACTCGTGGCCGGCTCGTCGGCATAGAGCACGAGGCTCTCCGGGACATAGGCGATGTCGGTGATTGCCGCGACCCGCAGCCAGAGGGCATGATCCTCGATCGCCAGATGGGCCCGATCTTCAGGAAACTCGCCGCACCGCGCAAGCACGTCGGCCCGGACGACCATGCTGCTGCAGACGACCGGATTCCTGGCCAGGAGGTCGGCGGTGCGGATGAGCGGCCGGGGATGGTCGACGACGGTACCGGAGGGCTTCCCGTCGCGGAGCCTGGTGGCATTGGAGGAGACAGCCCCCACCCCCGCGGCGCTTGCCGTCTCGAGTTGCCGGGTGAGCTTCGTCGGCAGCCAGCGGTCGTCGCTGTCGAGGAAGGCGATCCACTCGCCGCGCGCCAATCGGATCCCCCGGTTGCGCGGTGCCGCCGGGCAGCCCGACCGCGGGCCGTCGATCCACACCAGCCGCGCGTCGGGGATCGCCTGGACGCGTTCTCGGCTGTCGTCGGTCGAACCGTCATCGCAGACGAGGACTTCGAGATCCGGCTCGGTCTGCCCGAGGACGTCGCCGACGGCCGCGACGACCGCCGCGGCCCGGTTCCAGGTGGGAATGATCACACTGACGCGCACGCCCAATGCCCCCTGCCCGCTCTCCGCGGCAAAAGTCCTCCCTGGCCCTCCGGCGGCGCGGCCGCCCCGATGTCGCCAATGGGACGGTCGGAAAGGACCATCCGCCTCACAGGATACCCAAGCCCGATGCCGAGGCGGGCTTCCGCGCCTCCGGATCTGCCAGGCTCCGGCGACACTCGGGTGTCGCGGAGGTATCTTCTGGGGGTGCCCCGCGGCGGCCACGCCGGACCCGCCCCCACCCTCCCCGGACTTCCCCATGACCGGAGCCCCTGCGGTCGCTGCGATCGAAGATGCGGCCCGATTCGCCACTGCCGTTCGCGGCAGGGTTGCCAAGGTCGTCGTCGGCCAGGACGAGGTCGTCGAGCGGCTGCTGGTCGCCCTCTTCACTGGCGGTCATCTCCTCCTCGAAGGGGTGCCGGGGCTCGCGAAGACGCTGCTGGTGAGCGTGCTGGCGAAGTCGATCGATCTCGATTCGAAGCGCGTGCAATTCACGGTCGATCTCCTCCCCAGCGACATCACCGGTTCGGAGATCCTCGATCCGCGTTCGGGCGAGTTCCGCGTCATGAAGGGGCCGGTGTTCACCAATCTCCTCCTCGCCGACGAGATCAATCGTGCCGCGCCGAAGGTGCAAAGCGCGTTGCTCGAGGCGATGCAGGAACGGAAGGTGACGATCGGCGCCGACACGCTCCCTCTCCCCGCGCCGTTCCTCGTCGTCGCCACGCAGAATCCCGTCGAGCAGAGCGGGACCTTCGAGCTGCCAGAGGCGCAGCTCGACCGCTTCATGCTCTGCCACCGTCTCTCCTACCCGACCCCGGCCGAGGAGCGCGAGGTGTTGCGGCGCAATGCCGCCCTTGGCGTCAAGCGGCTCGCAAAGGGGGCCGTGGTCCGCAGCGAGTTCGACGTTCTTGCCCACGAGCCGGTCGGCTCGATCGACGATCTCGTCGCCGCCATGGAGGCGGTCCAGGAGGTGTTCGTGAGCGACACCTTCACCGACCACTGCGTCGAGCTCGTCACGCGCACGCGCCGCCATCCGGCCCTCGATCTCGGCGCCAGCCCGCGCGCCGGCATCGCGCTGGTGAAGGCCTCGCGGGCCCGGGCGCTGATCCACGGCCGCCGCTACGTGATCCCGGAGGATCTTCTGGCGCTGGCCGGCGATGTCCTCCTCCATCGCATCCGCCTCTCCTACGAGGCGCTCGCCGACGGGGTCACGAAGGCGCAGGTTCTCGGCGAGGTTCTGCGGCCCGCCAGTGCCTTGGCGACGCTCCCCGCCACTGACCGCCCCCGGTGAGGGCCCGATGGATCTCGAACTCCCCGCCGCGCCGCTCCTCGACGCCCGCCGCTATCAGGTGGCGATCCGCCGCCTCGCCGACAGCCTCGGCTACGGCAGCGACCACTCGATCTTCAAGGGGAGCGGGAGCGAGTACGAGCAGTCGCGCCCCTACCAGCCGGGCGATGCGGTGAAGTCGATCGACTGGCGCGTCACCGCGCGGGTCGGGAAGGTTCATGTCAAGGAATACGAGGCCCCGCGGCGGATTCCGGCCTGGATGCTCGTCGACACCTCGGCGTCGATGACCACCGGCAGCCGGCAGCCGACGAAGTACGAGACGGCCGTCGGCATCGCGGGGGGGCTGGCGCTGGCCTGCCTCGACCGGGCGAGCCCCGTCGGCTGTCTCGGGGTCGGCGGGCGGAGCTTGCTTGTCCGCCCGTCGCTCTCGCGCCTCTCGGTGCTCGGCTGGCTCCACAAGTTGCGGCGCCACCGGCTCGACGAGCCGACGGCAATAGGCCCGGCCGCCGCGCTCCTCGAGCCGTTGCTCGCCGAGCGCTCGCTGATCTTCATCCTCTCCGATCTCCACGATCCCGACGCCGTGACGGGGCTGACCAGGCTCGCCGCGCGCCATGATCTGTGCGCGATCGTCCTCCGCGACCCGGCCGAGCGGGGGCTGCGGGCCGGCTTCATTCGCGGCCGCGAGGCGGAGACGGGGCGGAGCATCACAACGCGCGGCCGCCTCCATCCAGGGCTCGCCGAGGAGCGCCTCGCGGCCCTCACTCTGGCGCGGATCGATGGGCTCGTTGTCGACACCGATCGCCCCTACGCCGCGCAACTCCGGCTGCTTCTGGCCCGCCGTCGTCGCCTCGATGCCCGAGGGCTGTGACATGCCACCCGTTGCGGATAGCGCAGGGATCGTTGGGACGGCGACCGTGGGGACGGCGACCGTGGGGCGGCCGGTGCCGATCGACGGCCTGGTCCTCCCCGGCTCGCGCTTGGAACCGGCCGCCGACCCCGGCCGGACGGCGCCCGTTTCAGTGCGGGTTGTCGCCGTCGCGCCACACGGGGATCTTTTCCGCTACGACCTCGAAGCGACCGGCTGGGAGGGGGGAGACCACGACCTGCGCGAGGTGCTCGTCCGCGCCGATGGCACGACGACCGACGATCTCCCGCCGCTCCTCCTCCGCACGACGTCGAGCCTCCCGGCCGGTTCTCCGCGCGTGAGCGTTCCCGCGCTCGAGCCCCCTCGGCAGCTTGGGGGCTATGGCCAGACGCTCTTCCTCCTCGGCCTGTTGTGGCTGGTCGGCCTCGCCCTCCTCCTCCGGCTCCGCCGCCGCGCCACCACCCCCACACGCAGCGGGACTGCGCCCCTCACGCCGGCCGACGAGTTGGCAGCGCTCGTCGCCAAGGCGGGCGTAGGCAGCCTCGACCGAGGGGAGGAAGCGGCCGTCGAGCGCCTCGTCTACGAAGCCTGGCGGAAGCGGCTCGGCCTCGAGCAGACCGATCCGCGGCAGCTGGTCGCCGCACTGCGCGATGAGCCCGCTGCCGCTGCGGCGCTGGAGCGCCTCGAGGGCTGGCTCCACGCCCCCGGCGGAGCTTTGGCGCCGGCCGATCTCGGCGCGTTCGTGGCCGGGTTGTTGCCGTCACAGCCTCCAGCCGCCGGGAGGGGATGATGAGCTTCACCCATCCGTGGCTCCTCCTTTTTCTCGGGCTCCCGATCGCGCTTGTGTGGCGGATCTGGCGGCGGGGAGGGGGGCGCGTCGTCCTTCCCTTCGACCATCATCCCCACCGCGGCGGCGGCTGGCTCCGCGGGGGGATCGATACGGCCGAATCGCTCCTTCCCCTCCTGGCGGCGGTGGGGATCTTGATCGCCGCCGGCCCGGTGCGCACCGCCGAGCCGAAGGCGCGGCGCGTCCTCACGAACATCGAGTTCTGCGTCGACATCTCGGGGAGCATGCTCGCCCCCTGTGGCGACGGCACGCGCTACGACGCCTCGATGGCGGCGATCGACCGCTTCCTCGGGGTGCGCGAGGGGGATGCCTTCGGGCTCACCTTCTTCGGCACGTCGGTGCTCCACTGGGCGCCCCTCACGACCGACACCTCGGCGATCCGCTGCGCCGTGCCGTTCATGAAGCCCGATCTCGTCCCACCATGGTTCAGCGGGACGGCGATCGGCAAGGCGCTCTTGGCGTGTGCCGAGGTCCTCGACGAGCGGGAAGAGGGGGATCGGGCGATCGTCCTGGTCTCCGATGGGATGAGCATGGACCTCGGCGACGGCAACGAGGCCGCCGTGGCGAAGGTCCTGAAGGAGAAGCGGATCAATCTGTGGGCGATCCATGTCGCCGACCAGCCGATCCCGGCGGAGATCGTCGATCTCGCCGCCGCGACCGGCGGTGGGGCGTTTGCCTCCAATGACCCGGGGACGCTCGGCGAGGTCTTCGGGCGCATCGACAGCATGCAGCGGACGCGGATGGAGAAGACCGCCACCGAAACGATCGATTTCTTCACTCCCTGCTCGATCGCCGGACTCGCGCTCCTCGCCCTCGCCACAGCCTGCTCCTTCGGCGTGAGATACACGCCATGGTGACGTCACTTTCCAGCGACGACGCGCCGGCTGTCGCCGCGATCGTGGCGGCGGCGGTGGCGCTGTTGTGGACGATGGCCGAGCTCCTGCACGCGGCCCGCGTCCGTGCCATCGGCCAGCTCGCCTTCGGCCCCGGCGCGAAGCCCCGGCCGTGGGTGCGATGCGTACCGTTGCTCCGCTCGCTCGCGGCGGCCGCGGCGGCCTTCGGGCTGACGGCGCTGGTGCTCGTCGAGCCGATATCGCACGGAGGCAAGGCGCTCGGGGCCGACAAGATCCGCCATCTCCTCGTGGTTCTCGATGTCTCGCCGAGCATGCGGCTGGTCGATGCCGGACCGGACGGGAAGCAGAGCCGGCGGGCGCGGGCGGCGACGCTCGTGCGGAGCGTGCTTTCGCGCGTGCCGGTCGATCAATACCGGGTGAGCGTCGTGGCGGTGGCGTCGGGGGCGCTTCCTGTCGTCGAGGACACGCGCGACGCCGACGTCCTCGCCAACATCCTCGACGACCTGCCGCTGTCGTTCGCCTTTCCGGCCGGGAAGACCGACCTGTTCGCCGGCCTCGCCGCGGCGGCCCGGATCGCCAAGCCGTGGCGGCCGGGGAGCGCGACGGTGCTGGTCGTCACCGATGGCGATACGGTGCCGGCCACCGGGCTGCCGAAGATGCCCGAGAGCGTGTCGGGGGTGTTGCTGGTCGGGGTGGGGGATCCGACGGCGGGGAAGTTTATCGACGGCCACATGTCGCGGCAGGACGTCGCCACGCTCCGCCAGGTGGCCCTTCGAGCCGGAGGCGTGTACCACGACGGCAACACCAAGCAGGTGCCGACCGACGCCCTGACGACGCTGGGAATGGTGCCGCGGGAGAGGCTCCTCGACCGGCTCGCCCTGCGGGATTATGCGATCGCTGCGACGGTGGTGGGGACGGCCGTTCTCGCCCTCCTCCCACTCCTGTTGGCCCTGGCGGGGTCACGGTGGCGACCGGGGGTGCGGCGAAGCCGCTCCGGGGCGATACTGGAAGGGGCCGGGCGGACGGGGATGTGGTCTCCGCCGTCGACCGGCCGCCGGCCGGTCGGAGCCGGTGGGTCGAATCTGCCGCTTGGAGGTGCGCGATGAAGACGATCACACTCGTGGCCTGGATGCTCGTGCCGCTGGCGATGCTCGCCTGGCATCTCGGGCCCGGCGTCGACGGCCGGGCACGCGATCGGGCCGCCGTCGAGGTGGCACGGGCCGAAGCGGCGCTTGCGGCCGACGATGCCGCGGAGGCGGTCGAGGGCTATTCGGCGGCACTCGCGGCGTTGCCGGCGGCCGATCAGGCAACAGCGCGGCGGCTGCGGATCGAACGGGGCAAGGCGCGGATCGCAGCGAGCCAACTGGCGCCGGCCTCGCAGGAGCTCGGTGCGCTGGTCGACGAGCTCGAGGCCGATCCGGCGGCCGATCCGGCGCTCGTCGACGACGCCCGGGCTGTCCTCGCCACAAGCGACTTCTACGTGGCCTGGCTCAAGCGGCTCGAAGGCTACGGCCGCGACGATTGGGAACCGCACACCGAAAGTGCCCGGCAGACCTGGCGGCGCCTCACCGAGCAGGCCGAGAGCCGTGGCGAAACGACCGCCGTCGCGGCGCACGAGCGTGACCTCGAGGCGGTGGTGCGGCTGGCCCGGATGGAGCCGGACGAGCTCCAGGGGCTACCGATCCCGAAGGAATGCTCGAAGTGCAAGGGGGGCCAGTGCCGCAGCTGCAACGGTCGCAAGCCGTCGCGGAGCCGTTCGCAGAGCAACAACCGTTCAAAGGACGCGCGCGGCGCGTCGAGCGGCCCGCCGCCGGACGATTCCGGGTCGTGAGCCCGCGGCACGGAGGGGACGGTGAGGGAGCGATCGCAGCGACGCGTGGATCGACGGCAGGGATGACGGTCTCCACGGAGAGCCGAACGGCACAAGGGGACTCATGATGAAGGCGTCGATCGTCGGATGTTTCGTCTGCAAAACAGCGTCGGGCCGGGGCCTGTCCCCGGAGATGTTCCGCGCGACAATCGCGGCGCTGCTCGTCGCCACGGCGCTCACCGCAGACACTTCTGGCCAGGCTGTCCCGGTGCAAGGGACCCGGTACTTCGCGGTCCCTCTCCAACGGGCGACCGCCGTCGCCACAGGCGCCGCCGGCGACAACACCCCTGTCACGCCCGCCGCTGCGGAGCCATCGGCACCGGCCGCCGCGACCGGCGACCCGGCGACGGCGCGGATCGCGAAGATCAAGCAGCTCGTCTTCGACCGGCGGCCGTCGGTCCTCCTGGGGGCCACGGCCCCCGACGGAGACGCGGCTGCCGCCAGCGGTGAAGCGAGCGCCGTCCCGGTCGTCGAACGGGGGGTCACCAGCAGCGGCGGGGTCTTCGCCACCGCCACGATCCGAATCGTCCCCGCCACCCCAGCCGCGGGGACGACGGCGGTCGTGACCGCGGCCCCGGCGGAATCCCCCTCCACACCCCCGGCCGCGACTGACGCGACTGGACCGTCAGCCGCGGCGGGACCAACGGCCCCCACAGCCCCCCCCGATCCGTTCGACAGCGAGCTGAAGGGCTTTCGCGACGATGTCCTCGCCGGGGCTTGGGAACGCGTGGCGACGTTTCTCGCGACCCTCACGCCCGCCGAATCGACCGCCGCCGTCGAGCGGATCCTCGAACAATTCGCCTCGCCCCCCGCACCGCAGCCGAGCCCGATGGGCCTGCCGCTCGAGCCGGAGTTGCCCCTCTTCTCGGCGGCCGATGTGATCGGCCTGGCCCGCCTCCTTCCCACCCCGATCGGCGATTCCCACCGCCGGCAGCTGGGGGCGATCGCCCGCATGGCGCTGGCCGCCGGCACCGAGGGGAACGATCTCGTCGCCGCCCTCCGCGCCGAGCTGCGCCGCGAGGGAACCGGGCTCGATCTGGCCGCTGCGGCCGGAATCCTCGCCGACGCCGGCCGGGCCGATCTCGCGGACCCTCTCCTGCCGTCGCTCGCGGACGCGACGGCAGGGAAGAATGTCACCGCCCTCGAGCTCCGCGTGAAACAGCTCCGTGCGGCTCGGCAGCGGGATCCGAAGGCTGCCACGCTCGCCGACGTCTGGCAAGGGGTCGAGGCCCTCGTCGGCGCCGCCGCGACCGGCACCCCGGCACGCCGGTTCGCCATCGAACAGGCGGCCGAACTGCTCCCGCAGCTCCCGAAGACCGACGCCGCGGCATGGATCGGACGGATCACTCAGGCCGAGCCGGAGACCGGTGTGGAGCTCGTCTCGGCGATCGCCGCGCGCGTGGCTGCCGGCCCGACGCGTGATCCCCACGAGGTCGAGCCGCGGACGACGTGGCTCCGTCTCCTCGAGCGCGCGGTCAGCGGCGTCACCGCCACGACCGCCGCCGACGACCCGCGCTGGAGGGCCAAGCTCGGCCTTGCCGCACGAGCGTGGACGGTCGAGGCGAAGCTCTCCGCCGAGCACGACACCCGCGACGTCGGCATGCGCCGCGATCCCTACGGCAACGTCTTCTACTGGGAGGAGCAGCAGCTGGAAATGTCGCGGCAACGGATGCCGCAGTGGCCGGTGAAGCTCGCCGACATGCTCGAGACCCGCCCGGATGACGCCTGGCTCGCCCGCCTCGATCCGGCCGAGCGCCCCGCCGTGGAGCGCGCGGTCGTCGCCCTCCATGCCAAGATGGGGGATGCCGAAAAGGCCCTCCCGGCGCTCGAGCGCCTCGCCCAGACCCATCCCGAGGCGGCCCGGACGCTCGTTACCCCGCTCCTCGCCGGCTGGAAACTCGCCCACGATCCCAACGATGAACGGACACGGCGGCGGCCTTTCTTCTACGGCTTCGGCATGGACGAGCGTCAGGGGGGGATCCCGCTGTCGCGCTCGCTCCAAGAACGGAATCTCGCCGAGCTCGACGGGATCGTCACCCGGCTCCGCGCCCTGCCGGTCGGGCCGCTCGACGAGCGCGTGCTCGTCGACTGCTTCACCACCTGCCACAGTGCGGCCGAGGTCTGGCAACCGGAGGCGATCGCCCGGGTCTTCGGCCCGATTGAGAATCTCTCCCCGACGGCCGTGGCGCTCCTGGCGGAGAGGATGCGGTCAAACCTCGCCGGCACCTGGCAGCAGCCGAGCGTCCAGGAGATGCAGAAGACGAAGCGCCGTGAGGCCGACATCCGCGCCGAGGTGGAGAAGGGCTATGCCACCGCGCGCGCGTTCGTCGCCGGGGCACTCGCGCGGCATCCGGGCCACTGGGCCCTGACCGGCGCCGAAGCGGCGATCGCCCACGACGACAACGACTTCCAGCGGAAGATCAGCGATTCTCCCGACTTCACGAAGAATCGTCGCGCAGCCCTCGACCGCTTCGCCGCGGCGGGGAAGGCCTATGCAGCCGCGACGGCGACCCTGCCGCGCGACGAATGGTCGTCCGATCTCCTCGACCGCTGGTTCCTGGCCGGCTGCGGCGCTTGCGATGCCAAGCGGATCGACGAGACAACGCAGGGAGTGGCCGGGGAGAGCGCCAAGGTCCAGGCGGTGATCGAGTCGATGGAAGGGGAAGCCCGCCAGTGGCACCGCGAGCGGTTCGCGACGGCGCTCGTCAGCCGGCTCGCGCAGGTCAATCCCGCCGTCAAGCACCGGATTGTCCGCGAGGGGCTCGCCGTCGTCGGCGATGAGCCGAAGGCCCGGGATGCGAAGCAGGTCTTCGAGTACTACTCCGACCTCGTCCGCGAGATCGAATTGCGCGCCGACATCGACGGCCCCGACCGGGTCGGCACGGGCCGGCCGTTCGGCGTCCTGCTGTCGCTGCGCCACACGCGCGAGATCGAGCGCGAGGCGGGGGGTTTCGGCCGCTATCTCCAGAACCAGAAGGCGAACACGATGTTCTCCTTCAACTTCGGCCGTCCGCTCGAGAACTACCGCGACAAGTTCGAGGAGATGGTGCGGAGGACGCTCGGCGAGTTCTTCGAGGTGAAGAGTGTCACGTTTCAGTCGGAGGACGTGCAGAGCCGGGCCGACGCGGAGTACGGCTGGCGGCGCACCCCCTATGCCTACCTCGTCCTCGCTGCCAAGGATGCCAAGGTCGACAAGCTCCCGCCGCTCCGGCTCGACCTCGACTTCCTCGACACCGCCGGCCATGTGATCCTCCCGATCGAGAGCCGTGCCGTCGGCCTCGACGCCGCGACGGCCGCCGATCCGCGGCCGTTTGCGAAGCTCGCGCTGACCGAGATCCTCGACGAACGGAAGGCGCTTGCCGGCGAGCTCAATCTCGAGATCCGGGCCAGCGCCCGCGGCCTCGTCCCCGATCTGCCGACGATCCTCGACGCGGCTCCGGCCGGCTACGAGATCAAGGCTGTCCGTGATGACGGGCTGTCGGTGGCCCGGTTCGATCCCGATTCGACCGAGCCGGTCGTCCTCTCGGAGCGGTCGTGGGTGGTGAACCTCGTCCCCGGGGCGAGCGCTGATGGGCGCTTCGTCTTTCCCGAGCCGAAGATGGAGGTGGCCGAGAAGACACTCCAACGCTACGACGACGCCGATCTGGTCACGGCGGAGCCGACGGTCACCGTCGGCCGGCGCCTCCGGGGCCGCTTCCTGACATGGCCGCGGATCGCGGCGGGCGTAGCCGGGTTGGTCGGCCTGCTCGCGCTCGGCGCGCTCCTCCGCGCCTGGTCTCGCCGCCCCCCGGTGGTGGTCGAGTCGTTCGTCGTTCCCGACCCGCCGACGCCGTTTGCCGTTCTCCAACTCCTCCGCGACATCGAGTCCAACGACGGCCTCGACGCCCGCGGCCACGCCCAGCTCCGGGAATCGATCGAGCAGATCGAGACCGGCTATTTCGCCGGGGGCGACGCCCCGCAGGCCGGCAACCTCGAACAGATGGCCCGGTCGTGGGTGAGCCGGGCCCGGCCTCGGCGCAAGGCGATGAGCGGTGGGGGGGCGCGATGAGGACGGCTGCGGTCGTGGGCACGCTCATCCTGTTTTTCGTCCTCGCTGCGACGCTCCCTCTCCCCGGCCGGGCCGACGAGGCCACGCCGCGTCTGCCCAACGTGATCGTGATCCTCGTCGACGATCTGGGCGCTTTCGACCTCGGCTGTCAGGGGAGCGGTTTTTACGCCACGCCCCACATCGACCGGCTCGCCGCCGCGGGGATCCGCTTTACGGCCGGCTACGCCGCCTGCACCGTCTGCTCGCCGACACGAGCGGCGCTCATGACCGGTCAGGCGCCGGCCCGGCTCCACATCACTGACTGGATCGCCGGCCATGAAGACCCGGAGGCCAGATTGCAGATCCCCGACTGGCAAAAGCACCTGCCGCTGGAGGCGGTGACGGTGGCCGAGCGGCTGCGGGGGGCCGGCTTCGCCACGGCGTCGATCGGCAAGTGGCATCTCGGCGGCGCCGGCCACGGCCCCGAGCAGCAGGGGTTCGACACCAATCTCGCCGGCACCGACCGCGGTCAGCCCCCGAGCTATTTCTCCCCCTACACGATCCCCACGCTCGCCGATGGCCCGGCCGGGGAATACCTCACCGACCGGCTGACGGGGGAGGCAGTGGCCTTCATCGAGGCCAACCGCGACCGTCCCTTCTTTCTTTATCTCCCCCACTTCGGCGTCCACACCCCGCTCCAGGCCAAGCCCGACGTCGAGGCAACGTATGTCGCTACCGGCGGCCTCCCTGATGCAAAGGCCCGGGCGGGCAAGCCGATCGGTGGCGAGAAGGGCTTTGGGCAGACCAACGCCACGTATGCGGCGATGGTGGAGAGCATCGACGACTCCGTCGGTCGGATCCTCGATGCGCTCGACAGGCTCGCGCTTCGCGATTCGACGGCGATCTTCTTCACCAGCGATAACGGCGGCCTCCTTCCGATCACCGACAACCGCCCCCTCCGCGCCGGCAAAGGATCGGCCTGGGAGGGGGGCGTGCGCGTCCCGTTCATCATCTCGTGGCCCGGCCTGACGCCGCCGGGCACGACGAGCGACGAGCCGGTGATCACGATGGACATCCCGGCGACGATCCTCGAACTGACGGGCGTCGGCGGCGAGCCGGGAGCGGCGCTCGACGGCGTCAGCCTGGCGCCGGTCTTCCGCGGGGAGTCCCTCGATCGCCATGCCCTCCACTGGCACTATCCCCACTACCATCCCGGCGGCGCCGCGCCTCATTCGGCGATCCGCGCGGCCGACTGGCGGCTCGTCCACTTCTCCGAGGATGGCCACGACGAGCTCTACAATCTCCGCGACGATCCGGGGGAGCAGTCCGACCGGGCCGCGGCCGAGCCGGCGCGCGCGGCGGGAATGCGCCGTGACCTCGATGCCTGGCTCGAGGAGGTCGGGGCCCAGTTCCCGACGGTGAATCCCCCGCGCTGAAGCAGCGAGAGTCGATCAGGGGTGCCGGCCGCCCTGCTCGTCAGATCAGCTCGTCAGATCAGCTCGTCAGATCAGCTCGGCGATCGGCTCGCGGCGGTCGACGAGGTACTGCGGCCGGCCGGCGTGATCGGGGATCGTCGTTGTGGCGACGTCGATGCCGAGCCGGTGGTAGAGGGTGGCGAAGACGTCCTGATAATGGACGGGGCGATCCTGCGGCACCTCGCCGAGCCGGTTCGTCGAGCCGATCACCTGCCCGGTGCGCATCCCGCCGCCGGCGAGGAGGCAGCATGAGGCCTGCGGCCAGTGGTCGCGGCCGGCATCCTTGTTGATCCGCGGCGTCCGGCCAAACTCTCCCCAGGCGACGACGCTCACGTCCTTGTCGAGGCCGCGGTCGTGGAGATCGCCGACGAGCGCCGTGATCGCCTGATCGAAGCGGGCGAGCTGATCGGGGAGACGGGCGAAGTTGGAATGGTGGCGGTCCCAGCTGCCAAACGACAGCGTCACACACCGCACCCCCGCCTCGACGAGCCGCCGGGCGACGAGGAATTGATCCATCCAATGGGGCCCGGCATCCTCGCCGAAAGCCGGGTCGGCCGAGCCGCGGCCGTAGCGATCGCGCGTGGCGGCGTCTTCCCGTTCCACATCGAGGCTCTCGACGAACCGGCTCGATGTCAGCACATCAAACGCCTTCGCTGCGTAGGCATCGTGGCCGGCGGTGGCGCTCGCATCGCGCCAGCGGCGGAACCGGTCGATCCCCTCGACGAGGCCGCGCCGGTCACCGAGCTGGTCGAGCGTGACACCAGACAGCCGCATGCTCGAAAGCCCCTCGTCGTCGGGCTGGCAGGGGGCGTGGGCGGCGCCGAGGAAGCCGGGGAGGCCGGGATTGCCATAGGGGGCGTGGCGGGTCTTGATCGTGAGGCCAACAAACGGCGGCACGGCCCGGTCGACAGGGCCCTCGAGACGCGAGAGGGAGGCGCCGAGCGACGGATGGCCATCCTGCCGGCCGCGCGGGCCGATCGGATAGCCCGATAGGCACAGATCGGAGCAGTGCTGATCGAGGCCGCCGTAGAGTGAGCGGATGATGGCAAACTTCTCCATCATCGCTGCCAGCCGCGGGAGATGTTCGCAGATCTCGATGCCGGGAACGCTCGTGGCGATCGGCCGAAAGCTCCCCCGGATCTCGGCTGGCGCCTCCATCTTCAGATCGACCATGTCCTGGTGCGACGGGCCCCCCGGCAGATAGACCATGATCACGGCCTTGTGGCCGAGGCCCCCGGAGGCGGCAGTGCTGCGGGCCCCGGTCGCCTCGGCGGCCATCAGCCGCGACATCGACAGCCCGCCGAGGGCGAGCCCGCCGATCTTCAGGGCGTGGCGGCGCGAGCGGCGCCGAGCGCCGTCACAAAATCCCTCGATCGGCCGACCGGGGATCACGAGCACGGGATCGGTCACGGGGGCGCTCCTCGAGAGGATCGTTCGGTTTTCGCCCTTTTTGTACCCGCCGGACGCGGGGGATGCGAAGGGCGATCGGCCGGGGGACGGTTCGGTGTACGATTCATGCTCGAAAAACCCCGGAGCGAAGCGCGTCATGCCCCTCTATGAATATGTCTGTCGAAAGTGTGACAAGAGCTTTGAACTGCTCGTCCGCGGGGACGACACGCCCAAGTGCCCCCACTGCCACAGCCAGAAGCTCGACAAGCTGTTGAGCGTCGTCGCGGGGCATGTCGCCGGCGGCAAGGGATACGCCTCCCCCGAGCCCGGGGGCTGCGGCAAGCCGCAGTGCGGCATGGGGGGGTGCGGGGGGATGGGGGGATGAGCGCGCGTCTGCTTTCTCTTTCGATCCTCGGCAGCATCGTCGCGGCCGTTGCGGCGGCTCCGCTTGCCGCCGCTGAACTGCGGGCCGGCACGGCGGTGGTCGACGTCACCGATCCCGGCGCCGAGAAGGTGCACGATCCCTCAATGGCGAAGGTCCTCCTCCTCGAGCAGGCGGGGAAGCGGGGCGTGCTCGTCACGATCGACACGGTCGCCATCGGCGGGATCGGCCCGATCGGCGACACGTTCCTGGCCGACCTCCGCGCGCGGCTCGGCCGCGAGCACGCCATTCCTCCGGAAGGGGTGATCGTCAACGCCAGCCACTGCCATGCGGCCGTCTGCGCTGATGTCGCAGACCGGGTTGTGGCGGCGGTCGCGGCCGCGAAGCAGGGCATGGTGCCGGTGAAGGCGGGGGCGGGCACGGCGAGCGAAGCGCGGATCAGCGAGAACCGGCGCGTCGACCTCGTCGACGGCTCGCAGGCCGACATGCGCCGGGCCTATGCGATGCCGGCCGACGACGCGATCGTCGCCACCGCCCCGATCGATCCGCAGGTGGGGCTTCTCGAGCTCGATCGCCTCGATGGCTCGCCGCTGGCCGTCGTCTATCTCTTCGCCTGCCATCCGATCATGAATCCGCCGCGCCGCGGCACGTCGGCCGATTTCCCCGCCGTCGCCTCGCGGCTCGTCGAGGAGGCGCTCGGAGGAGGCACGGTGGCGTTTTTCGTCCAGGGCTGCGGCGGCGACATCAACCCCGTCCGCTACAAGGAGGTCGACCGGCCGGCCGATGCCGAGCCGCTCGGCAGCATGCTCGGCGGCACGGTGCTCGCTGGGCTCGAGCGGATCGAGACGACGGCCAACGCGCCGCTCCTGATCGCGAGCGAGGTCGTGCACCTGCCGCGCGGCACCGATTACGAGGCTCGAATCGAACGCCTCGAAGCCGAGCGCTTAGCGCTCGTCGAGGGGCTTTCACCCACCAACATCTCCTTCGAGCAGTTCCTCCCCAGCCTGGTCGCGCAGGCGGTCTTCCCCGGCGACCCGGGGCGGTCGCGGCAACGGACGCTCCACGAGCGCGCCCTCGCTGCCGACGGCCCTGACGAGACGGCCGAGCATGATCGGCTCCTCGCAGCCGAAGTCGAGACCTACCGAAACAACATCGACGCGATGGAGCGGATCACGCGCCTCAACGTCAATCTCACCCTTCTCAAATCTCATCTCGCTCGCCACGACGCCGCCGACGGAGCGCCGCTCGACGCCGAGATCGGGGGCTTGAGGGTCGGCGACTTCCGGCTCGTGACCTTCCCGGGAGAGCTCGTCTCGGGGATCGGTCTCGACGTGAAGCGTGCCGCCGCCCACCCCACCGCCTTCGTCGCCGGCTACACCAACGGCTATCTCCACTACCTCCCTACCGGCCGCCAGCGGGCCAACACCGGCTACGCCCAAGAAGACTGCGACTGCCTCGTGGCCCCGGAGTGGGAGCAGGTCTTCCGGGATGGCGCCAAGCGGATGTTTTCGCGGCTTGGCGCGGAGTGAAGCGGGCTGATCAAGGCACCAAGAAGAGCTTCTGGTTGATCGATGGTGCCGCATCGATGACAGGCGAGCTGCTGTTGCTCGATTCGGGTAGGCATCTGGGCAAGGGGTTGTCTTGGGGTGGCACCGCCCCTTGACAGCCAAGGCACGCGTTGGCGGCGAATGCATCTCGAGCCTAGGATCGGTCCTTGGCAGAATCCCCGAGGACCAAACGTGACCATCAGCGTAGCGATCGTCGGGGGTGGGCCTGCGGGTCTGACGCTGGCTGCGGCGTTGGCCCAGCAGGGCGGGTTCGAGATCGTGGTGTTCGAGCGTGCCGAAGACCACTTCAGCGCCGAAACCTACAACCCCGATCGCAGCTACACGATCGACATTACAGGCCACGGTCTGCGTGCAGCACGCTTCATCGGCATCACCGACCGTTTCGATGCCGGGCTGATCCACTTCAAGGGGCTGAAGATCGCCCCCCACCCCTGGCTTCGTCGGCTCGGGGCCGGCTTCACGGATGAGCCATACCATGGCAGGGGCTGGACGGGGAGCCGTGGTGACATCTGCCGCTGTCTGCAGGCCCACCTCCTGGAGCGGCATGCAGATTCCGTGGCCCTCCACTTCGGGGCGGAGGCGACGATCGTCGATGCCGGGCAGCCACAGCTCCGGATCGCGTCGCGGGGCGACGGGGCCGGCGAGCTGCGACGGTTCGATCTGGTCGTGGGCTGCGACGGCGGCGGCAGCGGCGTGCGGCGGTCCATCGCCGATCACATCAGTGGTTTTGCCGTCGAGGGAGTCGACCTGGGTAACCACTCCCTGATGCTGCACCTGGACCAGCACCTCGATGAGCTCGATCCGCAGTACCTCTATGTCCTTGCGGTTCATCCCGTGACGGCTGTGGCCGGGGCGATCAACGGCCCCGGTGGGCCGGCGGATCCGCGCTGGTTCTGCCAGATCGGGTTCAGCGGCACGATCGCATTCGACTCTGCCGCGGATGCCGCTCGTTTTCTCGACAGGGGGCATCCAATGCTTCGGCATTTCGCCTCCGATACAAAAGTGGAGCAGTTCAGCCATCGGCAGTGTCTACCGACCGGCAAGACCAAGCGTTGTTCGTCCCTCGTGGCCGGGCGGGTGGCGCTCCTGGGCGATGCCGGTCATCCGGTGCCTCCCATCGGCCAAGGGGTGAACGCCGCCATGGAAGGCGCGACGGTACTCGCCCAGAGCCTGCACGAGCATCGCGATTCGCTGGATGCTGCGTTGGCGGCCTACGCGGCCACGTGGGGCCGGGAAACCGATGCGCTGCGGCGGATTGCGATGACGGTCGACCTCTCCCAATCCATGACGCCCTTCCGGATCCTCATCGCCTCGTTCTTGGGCTACTCCTGCTTGAGGCTCGCCAAGCGCGAGGATCTCAGTTACGCCGAGGCCTGGGAGACGTTCCGCCGCGGCGAAGACCGCATCAGACGCACGCCCCTGGGGCTGGTGCTGCCTGACCCTCGAAGTTGATCGGGAGCGGCTCGCGGGGCTCACGCATCGTAGGGGTTGCACAAGGTATCCGTATGGCTGGAAGATGGCTCCATCCTTCGTGATGGTCCTGGCACTCGAGGAAATCCTACCACGCTATCTTTTCTTCAACCTTCACAAGAGCGTTTGTGGCATGAACAGGATTCTCCAATCTGGGAATTACTCCCACTTCGTATTTCTCAGAACTGCACTTTTGACTGTCCTTTTTTCTCATTGCATGGGCCGGATGCTGGCTGCCGAGCAGGTCGCATTTTGGGACTTTTCGAAAGGCACACAGGGATGGAGATCCAATGCAGGTATTGGTCATGAACACAATGCCGACGACGGCTTATCCTTCCAGGTCACATCGCCTGATCCTTTCTTAACGAGTCCGACCTTGAACTGTCCTGTCGGTGGTTTTCTCGTTGTGACTCTACGCATGCGATCGACGGGCAACACGAACGGACAGTTGTACTTCGGCGAAGAGTTTTCTGAAGCCAACAGTCGTACCTTTGTTGTCCGAAACGATGGTGAGTGGCACGATTATCGGATCTCGCTCCCATCGCCAGGCCGAGGAGGCCGTATCCGGTTGGACCCCAGCAGTGCGGACGGATTCGTCACGCTGTCACGGCTACGCATCGAAGCGTTTGCGGAACTCCCGCACGAGCCATGGGCGAGTCCGCGTGAATTGCGAGACAAGAAGGTCATCGGTGGCGGACTTTACACTGTCTATGGTGAAGACACCGCGATCACACCACGGTTTCTTGTTCGGCATCCTGAGTTTTCGGACGCTTATCCTTTTGACGGCATCGTCGTGCCAGCTCTTTTGTCGGCAGAATGGGTCAAAACACTTGGACTCACCAAAATGGGGAGGCCGATGCTCCCCGTTTTCCTCCACGAACTGCTTTGGAGCAAGATTCGCATTCCGGACGAAGCAGTCGCACAAACGGTCACGGACCTCAAATCGATGCGACGGGGTAACCTTACGGACAACTTCCTTATTTTTGGAATGGTGGATGGCGCGCGCGGCATGCTTACTCCGGATCTCACCAAGGATGAGGACTGGTTCATGATCGAGCAAAACGCCAAACTCGCGGCCCGGATTTGCCGCGAGGGCTCTCTCAAGGGGTTTTGGTTCGACACGGAACAATATGGCTCCTATCGTTGGCGTACCGATTCCGGTACGCCCGAGTTTGAGGCGGAAAAGCCCCAAGGGCTTCATTTTCCACTGGGAAAGGATTCCGCCGAAGTCCTTCGTCGTCGTGGTGCTGCATGGATCAAGGCAATCCAATCCGAGTTTCCGGAGGTCAAGATCATGACCACCTTTGCCTGGTCACCAGACGCGAATGGCTACGGCCCTCTTACGGGAGTCATACCGTTTCTCGATGGCGTACTCGAAGGAATCGAACCGCCGGGGCAGATCATCCATGGGCATGAAAACACGTTCTACTTTGGCCACGCCAAAGGTACGACTCACACCTATGCCACAGAAAACGGTTTTCCAGGAGATCGCAATCGATACGATTCAGCCAGGTCTGCGATTCGCAGTTGGGCTGGACTGAGCAGCAATCCTGAAAAGTACGCTAGATTCGTACAAGTCGGGATGGCGGCTTGGATTGAAGACCATCCGTGGAATGTCCCAGACGGCTGGCCTCTTGGGAGTAAAGCGTCCCTCTGGTCGAATCTTCCGCTTGCCTTAGCCTATTCGGACGAGTACGTATGGGTCTGGTCTGAGCACACAAAGTATGGGCAGCCTCATCTGCGTGAAATGAATCCCTTTTTGGCGTCACTCAACAATCAAACCAAAAACGAACAAGCAGAGCTTCCAAATAGTTTCCAGGAGGACTTCACGACCGACCCCATGCACCGAAGCTGGTACTTTGACTTTGACATGCTTACGATCGGTCGAAAGGCGGAGCCCGAACATGAGGCGACCGTCATGAGTTTGGATGCGATCCCTTATCGGTGGGATCGAGAGCAGAAGGGCATTTCGGTCATTGCTAGGAATTCGCCGAACCTGAGTGGCCAACGCCAGCGATTCGTGCGGCCCCTCCCAACAGACAGTCAAAAAACGAATTGTCACGCTTGCTTCGATTTTCGACTCGACGCTTCTGGTTCGAGCGATTCCCCTGAAATCGTGCTGGGGTTGTTTCATGACGAGCAGTCGACTCGCGATCGATCTATCTCGCTCCGCATTGGTGGCGAAGATGAAGCAATCTTGGTCTTGGCAGCGACCGGTGTGTCACCACAAACTCTGCCATCCAATTTCGCAGGCGGCGTCAAGCTGGGAGTGGTTTATCGATTCGAATTGGATTATACGTCCTGCGATCAAAACCTCGTCGCCACGCTTACAGACCTGACCACCCATGCAACGCAGACGGTGGCTGCAGTTCTTCCTGCTCGCCTTATCCCCCTGGATTTGAATGAAGTCGGCGTTGCGATTGGGGAAGAGTCGGGACACCCATCATCTCCTCACAACGAGCATCGTCTCGTCTTGCTGAAGGCGGAGTTTCACCTCCAGTAAGAAGGCGCGTTGGTTCAGATTGAATCTCAACCACATTCCGGGCGACCGGTAGCAGGACAACTTCGACTCAAAACCCGCAACGCGAGTGAGGGCCTGAAGAATCGATTGGCTTGGGACGGTTCGACACCGGCCTCAACGAGCTCGCCCCTGTCAGCCGGTGGGCCGCGAGCGGCCGAGACCAGCGGCGGCTGCAGCGGCTCGCCAAGATGCGTAAGAACCTTTTTAATAGAGCCTGGCTCGGTCATGAACCAGATGGGCTCGTCGTTGACGCGTCGAGCGATGGCTGATGCCGCCGCTGGGCATTCACGCCGACGCGGCCAGCCGATCGGTCGGCCGGCTCAGGTACGCCCTCACGGCCGCCTGCATCCGATCGACCTCGACGAGGAACCCCGAGGCCGTGAGCCGGTAGGAATCCGGATCGGTCTCCACCTGCCGGAGCTTCACAAGCTGGCTCTGGAAGTGGCGGATGCGTTCAAGCGTCGCTTCGAGCTCGGCGTCGGTCGTGATCGTGTTGTCGCCGGTGTTCATACGGATGGCTCCACGATTTCCACGATCCCGCGTTGACCACCGCCGCGGGTCACCTGCCAATATTCTACAGCGGCCTGCTCGCCCCCGAGGGCTGCCATCGCCCGCACCCAGAAAATGCTGGCCCCGAGCCGATCATGCGCAAGGGCATGGTCGAACACGGCCGCCGCCTCGCCCGCGACCGTCGCCACGGCAAAATCGTCTTCCATCACGAGAAACACGTCCACGTCGCGTGGGGCTGGCTTGGCCGTGACGAATGACCCGAACACGATAAACCGCCGAACCTTTCCCGTGGCGAGCGCCAGCCGATGGATTGCCGACAACTGGCAGCCGGCCGCGGCCCGTTCCGGCGAGCCGCTCCCGAGCCGGGCGAGCACCTGGGCGAGCGTCGCTGCATGGACACCCGGAGGCAGGTCGCCGGTGGCTGTAAAGTCGGGCAAGGGCATAGGGCGACCGAATCTCGTGGGCCTTGTTTCGGAGAGTGTACATGCGTGTACTGCCGCATGCAAACTGCGGACGGCGGCTAGCGATGAGCGCACGCAAGGGGGGTTCGCGGGACGGCTGGACGCGGGTGCGATTCGGAGACGGCGTGAGACTCTCGACGGAGCAGGGTACCGACCTGGCAGCAGCCGGGATCGATCGCTTCGTGGGCCTCGAAGCCCTCGAGCTCCTCCGCGGCGGCTTTAACCCCTTTCCCGCGAAGGACTTCCCGCACCGGTCCGGCGGAAGCCCGGGGCTCCCCGGGCACGGTCTCTGGGGTAGATTTGAGGGTTGGCGGGAGCCTATTTTGGTTCTGACGATACTCTGGTCGTAGCCTTATCAGGAGGGCGAGCGGCCTCCACGGCCCGATCCTGTCGACTTCTGGGAGTTTTCACCATGCTCTCCATCCTCGGGCACACAACCCTTTCGCGGGCGATGTGCGACCGGATCTCGCGCCGCCGCGCCATCCATATCGGGGCGCTTGGGGCCTTCGGGCTGTCGCTTCCCGATCTCGTCCGAGCGGAGACCGCCGGGCTCATCCATCCTGGTGCCAAGTCGCGGAAGAGCGTGATCCTCGTCTGGATGCATGGCGGCCCGTCGCAGCTCGACACCTTCGACATGAAGCCCGACGCCCCGGCAGAGTTCCGCGGCCCCTTCCAGCCAATCGGCACGAGCCTCCCCGGCCTCGACATCTGCGAGCTCCTCCCCGCGCATGCCAAGGTGATGGACAAGTGCACTGTGATCCGCAGCTTCTCCCACGGCAACGGCGACCACTGGGCGGCTGCCCACTGGATGCTCACCGGCCGCACCGGCGCCAATGGGAGCGACCGCAAGCCGCGCTATCCCTCGATGGGCGCCGTCGCCTCCCACCTCCTCGGCCCCAAGATCCCTGGGTCGCTCGCCGCGGTGAACATGAACGACGGCGGCTTCGGCTTCCACGGCGCTGCCTGGCTCGGCGTCAATCACAATCCTCTCCAGTACGGCTCCTTCAGCTACGGCAACGAGGCGGGGAGCCTGCCGACGAGCGATGCCAAGAGCTTCGCGCTGACCGAAGGGCTCTCTGAAAAGCGGCTCATCGATCGGGTGTCGCTCCGCGGCCAACTCGACGACCTCAAGCGCCGCGTCGACCGGGAGCGGTCGTTTGACCAGATGGACAAAGCCGAGCAGCAGGCGATGGACCTCGTCCTCTCCGGCAAGGTCCGCAAGGCGTTCGACATCTCGGAGGAGCCGCAGGCCCTCCGCGATCGCTACGGCGCGGGTTGGGGGGAGCAGGCGCTCATGGCCCGCCGGCTCGTCGAGGCGGGGGTTCGCTATGTTTCGCTCAACACCGGCTACTTCGACGACCATGGCAACATCGGCCCGGCCCTCAAGGACAAGCTCCCCCGTCATGACGCGGCGGTGGGGACGCTGATCGCCGATCTCGCCGACAAGGGGCTCCTCGACGACACGCTCGTCGTCGTCGCCGGCGAGTTTGGCCACACGCCGAAGATCAACAAGGATGCCGGCCGCGACCACTGGCCGCAGGCCCAGAGCATCCTTCTGGCCGGCGGCGGCTACCGCCACGGTCAGGTGATCGGCAGCACGAACGACAAGGCGGAATACCCGACGTCGCGGAAGATCGGCGTCGAGGATTTTTGCGCGATCGTTTACCACTCGATGGGATTGAAGATCGACGACTCGATCGTCGACCTCACCGGCCGGCCGACGCACCTTGTGCCTGGCGGCGAGGTGCCCGTCGAGCTGCTCTGAATCGGGGCCCTTTTGCCGGTTTTTTGCGCGTCGCCCGCGGTTCGAGCGGCGCTGGCACTTCTGGGCTGCTCTCTCCACCTGCCGGCTGCTCTGGGTAAACTCGGAGCCATGACAGGACGACAATTTTACGACTGGCAGACAGCAGGCGGGGCCGACGACGTCATGAAGATGGTCGATGCCCTGGAACGCGCTGAATTGCATTGGTGCGCCATCGGCGGCATTGCAGTGAATCATTGGGCCGCCGAGCCGATGGTGACCCGGGATGTCGATTTTGTCGTCGCGGTTGACGAGAGCGATCAGGCTGTGAACGTGCTCGAAGCGGTCGGATTCAAGGCTCAGCGACACGACTGGTCGGTGAACTTCCTCGGCCGCTCCCAGGTCAGCCTGCAGTTGAGCACGGAAGACTTCTATCGCGATTTCACCTCCCGGTCGGTCCCCGCCGATGTCCATGGGATTCTCCTCCGAGTGGCGGCACTCGAAGACACGCTCGCCGGCAAGATCAAGGCCTGGCGAACCCCAGGGCGACGGCCGAGCAAGGCTATCAAAGACCTCGGCGACGTCGCCCGTCTCATCGAAGCCCACCCGGCACTCCTCGCATCCCTCCCACCGGACGTGAAGCAGGCGCTGGACCGTTAAGACGCGGCCCTTGCGGTGGCCGTCACCCCCTCGCGGCGTCCCGTCAGGAGGGTTCGCCACCCTCCGGCATCGGTGGCTGACGACATCTCCTTCGCCGCCGCGGCTGACGCACGAAACCGGACGACCGGTGGCGGAGGGCCTGTCAGGGCTCCATCCGCCACCCTCGTCGCCGTGACACAAGGCCGGCGGTATGACGCTGGCAAACACGTTCAGGCCACCTTCAGGCGCCGCCGCTCGACGAGGCCGAGCACGCCGGCGCGTGCAGCAGGCCCGATTCGGAAAGAATCTCGTCTGCCGCGTTACCTGCGACCGCCGGGCCCTGGCCGCGCTCGTGCCGCCGATGCTCATCCAGCCGCTCCTCGAAAATGCGCTCCACTACGGTAGTCAGACAAGCAGCATGCCGCTGCGGGTGAGCGTGACGGCCAAGGTGGTGGATGACTGGCTCGAGGTAGTGGTCGCCAATTCAGGCCGCTGGGTGGAGCCCGACAAGACGCGGTCTCCCTCCACCGGGATCCGTTCCCTCCGCAAGCGGCTCGCCCTCCTCGTCGACAAGGCTGCCACCGTCGATACGGTCATCGACCCCGATCTCGATGGCGGACGGGTGCGCGTCGTCATCCGGATACCCGCCATACTCAAGCGCCCATCGACCGATGAGCCCGATCGGCCCCCGAAGGACAGCCCGACCGCCGCGATCGATCACCCCGCCCCCCCGGCAACCGCCTGACGCCCCCCGGCTAGGCCTGCCAGTTCCAGGACATTGCCATGATCTCCGCGCTCCTTGTCGACGACGAGCCTCGTGCCAACGACATGATGCGGAAGCTCCTCGCCACCCATGCGGAGATCGAGATCGTCGGCGTCGCCGAGAATGCCGCCGAGGCCCGCGGCTTCCTCGAGTCGCTGCAAAAGCCTTGGCGTAGGGCCGTGATCTCCGTCCGGGGGACAGCCAGGTCACCGCGGCTCCTCCGGTTCGAGCGCCTCGCGGCCGATCTCGATACCGTCGAGGATGAGCAGATCCCCTTCCGGGAGCACCGGCTCGAAGCGGAGTCGGCGCGGACGAGCGTCGCCGCTCCCCAGATCGAGCTCGAGCGGCAGCGAGCCAGTGACACAGGCGCGCGTCATGTCGCGCTCGAGGCCCACCTCGCGGGCCGCAAACTCCCGCCGGAAGTCTGCAAAGGCCTCGTCGTCGCAGCCTTCGCGCAATTCCAGATCGAGGCCGAGGAGGGCGCCGCGCTGCGGCACGCCCAGCGCAAACGTCGCCGTCAGCCGCTGGACGGGCTGCCGGCCACCGTCGGCGACGAGCTCGACACCCGTGGCCCGGAGGTCGGCATCGGCAGGGGCGAGGTAGCGGACGCCGAGGGCGGTGCCGGCCCCGCGGAGGAAGACAACCGCATCGGGGGCGAGCATCGCCCCGGGGGCGAGCACACCGTCGACGCTCCAGACTTCACAGCCCGCCGGGAGGAGGAGATGGGCGGCAAGGCCAGAGAGGAGGAGCGGATCGACCCGGAAGGGGGCGCGACGCGGATCGAGCAGCCACAGTCCCGTCACGCGCGCGCCCTGCTGCGACGAGACAAGATAGGGGCGGAGATGGCTCGGCTTTGCCTGCGGAGCCGCGGCCGACGCTTCGTGAACCGCGCCGTAGGGATCCCCCCGGCCATCGAAGACGAGGGTCACGTTTGCTCCGCGCCACGGCTCGCCGTCGGCCCCGCCGGTCCAGCCGAGCGGCGGCAGGTTCACCACGAGCGTTTTGTCTTCCGCACCGCGGCCTTCCCCGGCGATGCCGATGCTCGAGGTCTTCCCCACCCAGTCGGTGATCCGCTGCCAGGGGCGCTCCCCCGTGCGCTCGACAACGAAGCGCGGCGCCATGGCGACGACATCCTCGAGGAGGCTCCCTGGCGGCTCCCAGCGGCAGGCGGTGCGGAAGTGATGGAGGCCGTCGCGCGGCGCCCCAGGCAGCCACCCGGCCCCCTCGGGGCGCGCCGGCACTGTCAGCCAGCCGGCCTCGACCAGATGCTCGTCGGCGTAGCCGCGGCCGAAGAGCCAGTCGTAATCGCGGGCATGGGGGCCGGTGAGGCGCTGCGCGACGGGGAGCCAGTGGCAGGCGGCGCTTCTCCAGAAATACCCGAGCGCCCCCTCCGCCTCGGCACGCGTCTCCCACGACGGAGCATGATCGGCGATCAGCGCCAGGGCATCGAGATCGACGCCGAGATAGGTCGGCGCCACAAACTCCGTCACCCCGCGCGCCTCCGTGAACGCCAGCCACTCCCGCCACGCCGCCTCCCCCTCGGTGATGGCGTCCGGACCGGCAAGGTTGCCGAGGGCAAGGAGATTCCAGGTGTGGGTGAGGAAGATGTTCGTGTAGCCCGGCTCGACGCGGCGGCGGCGAATCGCCGCGAGGGCGTCGCGCGCCATCGTGTCGACCAGCTCGCGGCCGCGGGGCGACAGCCGGCGGCCATCGGGGCGCGGCACGAGCCGGCCATCGTCCTCGAGGCGCAGAAGCGCGAGCAACTGCCCGGCAAACTCGCAGGCGTTGGCGTCGGTCACCTCGGTGTCTCCGAGCCGCCAGCGGAAGTTCCCCTCCTCCGGCCCCGCGGCCGTCACCTGCATCGAGCGGGCCAGCTCCAAGCCCGCCTCGATCGCTGCTGGATCCCAGCCGCGCCCGGCGGCTTCGAGGGCGTAGCGGAGGAGGCCGCGGATGCCGATGGCTGGGTCGCGGCTGGAGACCATTTTTCGCTGGACATCAAGGCTCTCGAGGGCATCGAGAGCCGCCTCACCGACCGCGGCCGCCGGCTCGCGGCGAACCCGGATGTTGCGGAAGCGGGCCGGGCCGCCGTGGTTTTGGAGGGAGAAAAAGCCGGAGAGGGGCTTGGTGCGGATCTGGGGCACGGCCTCCTGATCGACCTCCTGGATCATCCGGCCGTTCATGGCGACGCGGATCCGCGTTCCCACGAGGCTCACTTCGAGCTCATTCCATTCCCCGGCCGGGCGGATCGCGTTTTCGCGCGGCGCGACATACCGGTAGAGGGAGCCGGAGGAATGGGTCGACGGCGGGCTCCCGGCATCGTCGAGGAGCTGGAGCTCGTAGCCGCGGATGCTCGGCCGCGTGGCCCGTGAGCGGCGCCGGTCGAAGGCGCCGGTCCGCAGGCCGATGCCGGCGTTGCAGGGCTCACCGTCGGCTTGCTTGCCGAGCCGAAACTCCATCCGCAGCGTGACGTCGGCAAACGGCTCGCGGGCGTAGCGGAGGAAGCCGAAGCCGAGACCGTCGCAGTCGATCGCGCCGTCTTTCACGCTCCACACCGGGCGACCGTCGGGATGGACCTCCGAGTCGGCGTGGGATTCGATCACCCAGCCATCGAGATCCCGACCGTTGAAGATCGGCTCAAAGCCCTCCTCGGCAGCGCCGAGGGCTCGAGCCCCCGCCAGGCCGAGCGACAGCACTACCCACAGGCCGTACAAACACCAGCGGCACAAGCGGTCCATCCCCATTCTCCGCCAACCCCGCTCCACGACCGACTGCCGATCCCCGTCGCCGGTTCCACGTGGCGGCATCACCGACGGGGCGCTCGACCGGTCAGGTGCAATCCTCGCAGCGCCCCTTGAGGAGCACCTCGCTCACCGAGCCGATCCGGTTGTGGCCGGGCTCGCTCTTGGCGCCGGCCGGCTTACGCCCCTTGGCAGCGGCGCGGGGGCGCGGCGTGATCGCCACCTCCATCCCGTCGAGACAGGAGACGCCGCCACACTCCGTGCAGACGAAGTGGGGATGATGCGCTTGGCCCGCCCCATCTGCGGCAACACCCTTGAGCTCGAAGCGCCACACATGGTCCCCGAGCTCGACCCGGGTCACCAGCCCGGCTTCCGTCAGCTCGACGAGATTGCGGTAGATCGTCGCCTTGTCATACCCACTGCCGGCATGGGCGGCCCCGGCGGTGAGTTCGGCGGCGAGCTCGGCATGGGTTCTGGGGCCGTGGGAGGCAGCCAGACGCTCCATGACGGCCAGTCGGGCTGGCGTGCAGCGCAGCCCGGCGGAGCGGATCCGCTCGCGGGCTGCATCGGTCGATGGGACGCCGGCGGTCGTGGTCCGCCGGCTGGGTTTGGCATGCATTTTCCCAGTCTACACCACGCCATCCTCCGGGGCTCCCGACAGGGATCAGCCACCGCTTCCTCGGACGGCATCCCGATGGACGAGCGCCGCGGCCTGAAGTTGCTTGAGCGCTGCGGAAACGATCCCCTCATCCGGGTGATCGGCATCCATGACGGCATGTTCGAGGGCCTCGATCCGATCGCGCAGTCGGCTCGAGGCGAGGATCAACGCCTCATCGACGCGCCCGTCGCGGATCCAGATCCCCACTTCGGCTCTTCGCACCAATTCCTCCCAAGTGGTGATCCACACCTCGGCCCGGCGCCGGTCCCTGTCGAGGACGGCAGAGTTCGTCTCCGCGGCGACAACCTGCAACTCCCTGACACACGTCTCCCGGTCGGGGTAGTAGACGTAGGCCGCCATCGCGCTGAGAGCGACGAGGCCGCAGACGAGCACCACGCCGAGCACAGGAGCAGGCACCGCCACGTCCCAACCGCGGCGCGGCCTCGTCACTTCGTGCGGAACCGACACCGCGGTCAGTCGCCCCTCGAGACGGTGCTGCGGGTCGACGATGGCAAGGATCCCGCCGCAGGCGACGAGCACGCCGAGCAGCGCCAGCGCGTTCCACTCGTGGGACGCGATCCGATCGGCCAAGAGCGCCCTGCACATCCCGGCCGGATCCGGAATGTCGGCGGGGAACGGGAGACAGAATCCATCGAACGCGTGGGTGTGCTGCTCGGGCGGGGAGTCGCGGAACGAGAGCGGCCGCTCGATGAGCCAGCCGAGCGACACCACGATCGTGACGAGGATCAGCACCCAGGAGGCGGCCGGGCGGAATCCGAAGGTTCGCCACGCCCACGCGACGATGCCGACATTCAGGCCGGCGCCCACCGAGAGGAGAACGTAGGCGGCACCGACGGAATTGCCGTGATCGAACATCGACCCCACCTGCATCATCGCGTCGGTGGGGGTGATATGGGCCGGGAGGCTGATGAGGGCCATCATCGGCCCCGCCCACGGGTCGAACGCCTTCATCGTCGTCTGCAGACTGCCCGCCGGAAGGACGACCGCCAGGAGCATGGCACCCAGCACCGCCAGCGCCGCGTACGCGAGCGTCGGCCCGGCCGCATCACGGACCATCCCCAGGCCGAGCAGGGCGATCCTCCGCCATCCCGGGGGCGCCGTGGTGGCGGCCGTCGCGGCCGGGGCCGTCCGGGCCTCCCGCCAGGAACGATCCCAGACGATTCCGGCGACGTTCACGACGACCATCGACGCCAGAGCGAATCCGAGGATCACCAGCGGATGGGAGAGCGTGAGACCGTAGAGGAGTGAGATCGGATTGAACAGCGGGGCGGAGACGGTGAAGGCGAGGACGGCCCCGCCACCGAGCCCCGCGCGGACCAGTTCGCGGGCGACCGGGATAGCACCGATCGAACACACCGGCAGGAGCATGCCGAGGAGCCAGGCGCGGAGTAGCGACGTCGGCCCCCCCGCCCCCATCCAGCGGAGCGTCAGTCCGGTCCCGAACAGATGGCGAAACACCGCCGCCACGAACAGTCCGCAGAGGAGCGTCGGCGCCGCGTGCGCGACCGTCTCCACCCCCCGGTAAAGCCCCCCCCAGAACCCTGCGTTGATCATGATGTCATGCTCCTTGACGCCCCACCGGCACCGCGATCGCCGCCAACGCGGCGTCGAGGAGGCCGTCGAACTCCCGCTTCGGCAGATCGATCCGCACACCGAGCACCGGTGCCGCGACATGGCGGACATCGTCCGGCGTGACATGCTCGCGCCCCTCGATCGCTCCCCAAGCCTGGGCGACGCGTTGCCAGACGAGCAGGCCACGCGGGCTGGGGCCACGATCCCCCCCCAGCCGGGCACGCAACTCCCGCCCCACATCGACGAGATAGGCGGCGACGCGCTCGGCCACCGCCACTCCGGCCACGAATCGTTGCAGCCGGTCAAGCTCGATGCCCGTCGGCAGCGATCCTGCCTCGCCGTGCCCGTCCTCCGGGCCGACCGACCGGGCCATCCGCAACAGCTCGACCTCGTCGCCGCGCGCCGGATAGCCGATCCGCAGTCGGATTCCAAACCGGTCGAGCTGCGCCTCGGGGAGCGGATAGGTGCCGAGATGCTCGAGGGGATTCTGGGTGGCGACGACAAAGAAGTGACCGGGGAGCGGATGGGGCTTGCCGTCGATGGTCACCTGCCGCTCCGCCATCGCCTCGAGCAGCGCGCTTTGGGTGCGCGGCGTCGCCCGATTGATCTCGTCGGCCAGGAGGACATCGGCGAACACCGGCCCGGCATGGAACTCGAATTGGCGAGATTGCTGGTTGTAGAGCGTGAATCCGGTAACGTCGGAGGGGAGGAGATCGGGGGTGCATTGGACACGGGCAAACCTGCCGCCGGCGAGCACCGCGAGTGCCTTGGCGAGCGTCGTCTTGCCGAGCCCCGGCGCGTCCTCAATGAGGAGGTGGCCACCGGCCAACAGGCACGCCAGCGCCAGGTCGCAGACTTCGTCCTTGCCACGAAGCGCCGCGCGCAGCCACCGGCGCATTCGGCTGATCGTCTCCAGTGGCGGGGAACCGACGAAGACGGCGTGGTCGGCCGGTGGTGCAGCGGCAGGCTGGAAAGTGGTCATGTCGGTGTCCGGCGGCAGAGGAAAGGAAGGCTGAACGAGGGTTTTCCGGCGGGGCCGGCGGTGACTCGGCCGAGCAGCACCTCGAGCGTCCAGAAACGCTCGGCGGCGAGGGCGATCCGCCGATGGCCAGCACGGTCGCGGCACGCATCGGGGCCCCCGTAGGACACGGCCTCGAAAGCGCGGATGAACCCCGCCGGGGCATGCTCCCCGCCGTCGAGCGGCCCACAGGCCGGGAGATACCAGCGTCGCACGGTCTCGTGGGCCGGCCTGGGGTTTCCGGCGATCCAAGCCCGGCGCTCGACGAGCCGCCAAGTCGCTTCCAACGGACAGCCGCTTGCCCGCCCCATCTCAAAGCGCCAGAGGGCCGTCACGGCGCCATCGGCCCACCGTCGCCAGCGCCAGCGCGTTAACGCTCCCACCATCAGCGCCGACGCCACTACTCCAGCCAGACCGACCGCGCTGTGCGGGGTTGTCGGCACAATCCGCAGCAACAACACCGCGAGCCATCGGGCCAGCGACATCCCCGAGCCGCGGAGCCGACGGCCAGGCGTCGCCTGAAGCGGGATCCACCGCCCCGAGGCGTCTTGGATCTCGGCCCACACGTGGACATCCTCGGCCGCGGCAATCACCCGGCGGGACCGCGGGTCACGACGTGCGCCGGAGACGTCGAAACCGGAGGCAAGACGGGTGCGGAAGCCGAGATGCCGGAGGATCAAGGTCGTCGCGCCGGCAAATTGGTAGTCCGGCCCACGTCGCGAGACGGTGAGGAAATGCTCCACGGTGTCGGGCGATCCCGGGGACACCACGGCGGACGGATCGAGCTCGGCATGGCGACGGACACGGGCCACGACGGCGGCGACGGTTCTCCAGTCAGGTTTGCCCGCGGTGCCGATCCCCCACGCATGGAGCAGGGCATCGAGCCAGGCCTGCTCGCCGCCGCCATCGTCGGGAGTCTCGCCGTGGCGGAGCAGCGCCGGAGCGAACGGCAGGCCGGGCTCGGGATCCCGCCCATCGATCCCTTCCGGCCGGCTGACCACCGACACGGTCGTTCCCGCAGGCACCGTCGAGCGGGCGAGCGCGGGCAACTCCTCGGCGGGAAGCCGAAACATCGCAGGATCGGCAACGCGCGGGATCCGCATCCGCTCGGTGCGGGTCGGCAGCGGCAGCACGGGGCTCTCGAGCGTTCCGACGGTGACGGCATGGTGCTCGGGATCGTCGGCAGGAAGTGGGGCTCCGGCGGGGCCGACGCGGATCCAATCCCCACCGAGGAGCTCGATGGTGGGCCGACGATCCGCACGAGGGTCTGCTGATGTCGACCATGTCCGCCCGTCATACCGATCGAATGCCTCAAGTCGGAGCAGGATCGGCGTCGGTCCGTCGACGGTGAGGAGCGTCCTGGCGGCGAGGTCGGCAGGCTTGTCGGTCCGCCGTCGACCGGAGCGCACGGTGGAAAACTCCCGCCCGGCGTGATCGCTGTCGGCCGTCTTCCCCTCGCTGTCGCGCACCTCGCTGGCATCCAGGGCCACGGCCCGCTCCTGCTTCTCCTTGCTTTGTGGCGGGTCACCGTACTGGTCGTTCCAGAGGTCGTAGAGCGACGGACGATCGCTGGTGAGGAAGAGCTCCGAGTCGACCGGGCCGGAGGACGATGCGTCCTTCTGGCCGGCGACGAGATTCTCCCCGTCGCCGATGCCGTCGTTCGCCCACGGGTCGTTCCAGGAATCCCCTCCGGAAAACGGCATGAAGCCGGCCACCGCCCGGGCGGCGTCGCGGATCGCACCGCTGCCGGCGGCCACCACGATCGCCACGGCCAGCACCGGGATCAGCAGCGTGGCCCGCAGCGGAGTGAAGCCGCGGGTCTCTGCGGCGGACCGTGATTCCCGGCGGATGGCAAGCCAGCAGGAAGCGGCGCCGGCATAGACGGTTTGGAGGAGCGCGGCAGCGGGATGGGCCACGACGATCGTGGAGAGGACAAAGAGAAACGAACTGGCCGCCAGGGCGAAGCGGTATTCCCCCGCGGCGGCATGGCTGGTCAGCAGCAGGAGAACGGCTCCGGCCGTGCTCGCCAAGAGAAAGGCCTCCGGCCCGGGGGCACCGCCGAGGAGCGACACGATGAGGAGCGTCCCGAGCGCGGGGAGGAGGGCGATGGTGGCGACGACAAGCCCGTGGCCGAGCCTCGTGCGCCAGCCTCCGGCACCCCAGCGCGGCATCCATCGCGCCGCGAGGATCGCAAGCAGGGTAGCGGCGCTGCCGGTACCGATGGCCCACCACCCCGACAGGCTCTCCGGCAAGGCGGTGAGCTGCTGGAAAGAAATGCCGATTGCGAAGATGAACGTCTCGAGGGGCGATAGCGGGGCATGGCCCTTGCGCGGATCAACCTCAACCACCGATGGCATCGGGATCATGGCCCACCTCCGCGAGCAGGTTAAGAAGCCCCGTGGACGCCGATTCACCGACGGGCACTACCACCCGCCTCTCCAGCCTCCCCCGGCCGAGCGTGCCCGACACGCCTGCGGGACCGGCGGCGGCTTCCGCGGCAACCACGATCCACAGGCGCGGAGCAGCTGACGCTCCATCGCCTCGGCCAAGCAGGACCGGATTGGTGACGATCACCTCGAGGTCGGGCTTCCCGGCGGCAAGATCGGATCGTGTCAGGAGACGGTCGAGCGTTCCTTCCGGGGGCGCCAGCGCCGGGCCATCGAGGCAGGCGATGGCATCGAGGAGCGAATCGGGGAGCCGCCGGTCGTGGACGGCCTCCCTCCCCAGACGTCCCCACGCCACTTCGAGCTCGACCCCCTGCCCGAACCACGACTCGACGAGGCTCGTGGCCACCGTCGAGATCGTATCGAGCTCCGCCGGGCTCGCGTCGACCGCCGAGAGGAGGATGCGGATCACGGGCAGGCCGTGCCCGGGGCGCTCACGAACCACGAGCGTGTCCCGTCGCGCGGTGTGCACCCAATGCACCGATCGCGGATCGTCGCCGCGCCGGTATTCACGGACACCGAGAATATCGCCGCTGCTCCCGCGGGCCCCCTCGGAGCGGTGTCGGCCATGCCGCGACGGCGAGAGCATCGCCAACGGCAGTGGCAGACGCCACGCCACCGGCCGGACGACGAGCGGTCTGGCAACGCCGACGGCGCGCCACGCCGTCACCAGGCCGAACGGCCAGTCGCAGCAGACGCGCGGCGCGGAGCGCGGCTGCAGCCCCCGCGCCACCATCGTCACGGCGGCCTCCACTCCGGTCGGGGAGCCGTGGAGCCTTCCCCCGCCGACGCCGCTCCCCTCGGGCCAGTGCAAAAAGTAGCCCCGGTCGCCGCCGAGATTCCAGCCGGCCAGCCCCCGGAGGGCCGAGCGGACGCCAACCCGCTCTCCGACCCGACAGCGATCCCGGTCGAACGCCACACGGCCACGGACCGATGCGACCAACAGCCACGGGCCCACGACCCCAACCAGCAGCGTCGTCGCGCAGCCCACCCCAACCGGCCGGGCCCGGCCTGAGCAGGCGATCGAAAGCACCATCGCCATGGCTGCCGCAGCCGCGACGACCACGACCGGCCGGCGCACGACCGCCTCGAGCGCGACGCTCCCCTCGCGCGCCAGACGACCGACCGTGGCCAGCCACAGCGCCCACCCCCTCCCGGAGTGGGTCTCCCGGGGGAGCGCTCCCGCCGACGTCACTGCTGTACCGGCCATCCCCATCGCCAACTCCCCGACGTCGATCCGCCACGGGCCACACGACTGTTGTTTTGCACTTGCACAGAGAGTGTAGCTCCGCATATCATACAGATGCAATACCATTGCACATGCATCGGCTCTTCCCTCATCCCGCCGCGACCATGACCTTCTCCCCTCCCCAAGCCCCCGATTCCGGCTACCGCCGGCGACCCTCTTGCCTGACGCTCCCGCGGTCCGGCTTCACACTCGTGGAGCTGCTCGTGGTGATCGCGATCATCGGCACCCTCATCGGCCTCCTCATCCCGGCGGTCCAGTCAGCGCGGTCGGCGGCGCGACGGGTCCAGTGCGCGAGCAACATGCGACAGGTGGGGATCGGCATCCTCAACTTCACCGATACGCACCAGGGCAAGTGGCCGGACACGACCCACACCGTCGAGCCCGACCCGGTCACCGGTGAGTTCATCCGCGCGTGGATCTACTCGGTCGGGCCGTTCATCGAGAGTGTCGACGCCATCCGGATCTGTCCCGACGACAAGCTCGCCACGCAGCGCCTCGCGGCCCGGATGACGAGCTACACGCTCAACGGCTGGCTCTCCTCCGAGGCCCGTCCCTCGTTCGATCGGATGCGGACGGTCACCGAGAAGACGAAATCGATCCTCGCCTTCGAGCTCTCGGAGAAGAAGGGATTCGATGATCCCTACGCAGACCATGTCCATTCCTTCGACTGGTTCACGACGACCCGCAAGAACCGTGGCCTCGTGTTCCAGGGAGTGGCCAACGAGGTGGCCGTCGGACGCCACCTCCGCTCGGCTCACTACCTCTACGCCGACGGCCACATCGAGTCGATCGCCGAGGAGGAGATCGCGCGGCTGTGCGCTCCCCCCTGGCAAGACCCCGAGTTTTCCAGACCGCGCTGACACGCCGGGGCCCCCGGTGCCGCCGCCAGTCGTCCTGACGGTGCACCACCCCTTGCCCCTCCACCAGAAAGGAGCCGCTCCCCACGGCAGCCACATCGGGCCGAAGGATGGCCCGGTCGCTGCACCGAATGACACGTGCTTCGGAATCGGCCCTGGTTTTCGCATTCCCCACCCCTGTTCACATTCTCACCTACATAACGGAGTCTCCCGATGAATGTCCCGACACGCACCGCACGCCCGCTCGCCACGGCCGGAGGGGGGCTGTTGATGGCGCTGGTCGCCACCTGCTCCCCCTGCCTCTTCGGATCGCCATCCGCCCAGGCCCATGACGACGTCGTCCCCTATGCAAGCGGCGGCGTGATCCTCACCGGCGCCCATGACGATCTCCTTGACACGACCACCCAGAGCATGTCTGTCTTCGGCTACGACTTCGGCGAGGACCCGCTCGACCCGTGGATCATCAACGACCCCGGCTTCAACAACAGCTCCGCCTTCACCACCGGCGTCTTCCCCAACGACGGAAAGCTTCCTACCAACTCCTCCCTCTCCCTGGCGATCGCGGCCGGGGCGTACGGTCCGCTGCGCTACTGGGACGGAAGCGGCTCGCCTGCCTTCACGCCGGCCAGCGATGGCGTCGGCATCAACCTCAAAAGCGGCTCGTTCAACCTCCTCTTCGGCGGAAACACGACCTCGGGCTCGCTCAACATCGGGAGCACCGGCAATCAGGGACGAGTTCACCAACACCTCAACTCGAGCATCGGTTCGGGGTGGAACGGAACGTCGTTCGCGACCCCCGGTGCCGCCGATGGTATCTATGCGTTCGGCGTCACGCTCTCGGCCGGAGGGCTCACCTCCGCACCGATCTACTTCCTTTACAACGTCGGCTTGAGCGAGACGGTCCACGACGAGGGCATCGCTTGGTATGAGGCCAACGTCGTCGCCGTCCCGGAGCCCTCGAGCGCGACGCTGGCGGGACTTGCCGTGGCCGGGTCGTTGTGGCTGGGTCGTCGACGGATCACCGGGCGACAAGCACCCCGATGACCGCGGCCATGAAAGCCGGCAGGTCGGATGGGCGCCGACTGGAGACAAAGTGCCGGTCGACGACCACCTCTGCGTCTTCAAACAGCGCCCCGGCATTGAGGAGGTCATCCTTGATGCCGGGGCTGCCGGTGACGCGGACGCCACGGTAGACCCCCGCCGAGATCGCGATCCAGCCGCCATGGCAGATCGCGGCCACGAGTTTTCCCGCGGCGGCGAAGTCGCGGACGAGCGTGAGGACCTGCGCGTCGCGGCGGAGGGCGTCGGGCATCCAGCCTCCAGGCAGGATGATCCCGTCGAAGTCGGCCGCCGCGAGCCCGGCGACGGTCGTGTCTGACCGGCAGGGATAGCCATGCTTGCCGAGGAAGGTCCGCGGCTCGTCCCGGCTGGCGAGCGTCACGACGGCGCCGGCCTCCTCGAGCCGGAGCTTCGGATACCACAGCTCGAGATCCTCGTAGTCGTCGCCCGCCAGGACCACCACCCGGGCTCCCGGGAGCGTCTGTGGAGGCGGGGCGAGCAACGCCGCAGGAAGGCCGGCGGCGGGGTGGGAAGGGTGGCTTTGGGCCATCGGGCGGGCTCGCAGGAAAGGGGGTGGTGGACTGAAAACTACCCCGCCGGAGCCCCCGCCGACAGCCCCCCGCCCCGAGCCCGCCGCGGGCCCCAACGGCCCTCCCGGGAAACCACTCCTGCGGGGGGTCGGCAGGCGGCCCGCCGGCGCCCCTCCCGTCGTCGGCAGACCCCCTTTTTTCCGCCGGAATTTGGGGCGACAAAAAAATGCCTTGACGACCCGTCCCCTCACGTTACATTCACGCCCCGGTCGACGGGCAACCATATGAAGTGGTTCCCCCAGCGATTGCCACAACATCTAGCGATAGCATGCAGATGGAGCTGCTTTCTTCTGATCGCGTGAGCCGGGACGTCTGGACCGGTTGATCCGGTTGCTCCACGGCCTGGGCGTGAACAACGGCCAGATTCGCCTGGCATACGAACTATACGGACGTATACTTTTTCAATTGTCCTTTCCTTCTTGCCCCACGGAGCTCCCCGATGGCAGCCTTCGAGCCGACCGCCGGATCCGCCACCACCCACCGTTCGGACGCCGGATCGACGTCGTCGGCCGACCACCTGCAGGGTCAGGATTCGAGGCCGGCCGGCCGGCAGCCGCTCTCCGTTCCAGCCACCTTCTGCCCCACCGACGTGGCCAGCCCCTTCGACACGACCGAATGGGATCTGCGGACGGCCGCGATCAAGGGGGAGGATGGGAAGGTCCTCTTCGAGCAGACGGCCTGCGAGATCCCTGCCGCCTGGAGCCAGCTGGCGACGAACGTCGTCGTCAGCAAGTACTTCTACGGCGAGATCCAAACCCCCGAGCGCGAGCACTCCGTCAAGCAGCTCGTCCACCGCGTCGCGCGGACGATCGCCGACTGGGGAATTGCCGACGGCTACTTCAAGTCGCGTGAGGATGGTGAGAACTTCTACCGCGATCTTTCCTGGCTCTGCGTCCATCAGCACGGCGCCTTCAATTCACCGGTGTGGTTCAACGTCGGCCTCCACCACCAGTACGGCGTCAAGGGTGCGCCCTGCAACTGGCGCTGGGACGAGGCGAAGCGCGACGTCGTTATGCCCGACAACCCCTACGAGTATCCGCAGGGGAGTGCCTGCTTCATCCAGAGCGTCCAAGACAACATGGAAGACATCATGGAGCTCGCGCGCAGCGAGGCGATGCTCTTCAAGTTCGGCTCCGGCACCGGCACCGACCTCTCCACCCTCCGCAGCCAGCGCGAGAAGCTCGCCGGCGGCGGCAAGCCATCCGGTCCCCTCTCCTTCATGCGCGTCTACGACCAAGTAGCCGCGGTCGTGAAAAGCGGCGGCAAGACGCGCCGCGCCGCCAAGATGCAGTCGCTCAAAGTCACGCACCCCGACGTGATGGAGTTCATCGAGTGTAAGGCGAAAGAGGAGAACAAGGCCCGCGTGCTGATCGAGAAGGGGGGCTACGACTCCAACTTCAACGGTGAGGCCTACAGCTCGATCCTCTTCCAGAATGCCAATCTCTCCGTCCGCCTCACCGACGACTTCATGGAGGCGGTCGATCGCGACGACACCTGGACGACCCGCTGGGTGACCGATCCCTCGAAGGCCGGCCCGTCGTGGAAGGCCCGCGAGGTGCTCAACCGGATGAGTGAGTGTGCCTGGCAGTGCGGTGACCCGGGCGTGCAGTACGACACCACGATCAACCGTTGGCACACCTGCCCCAACTCCGGCCGAATCAACGCGAGCAACCCCTGCTCGGAGTACATGTTCCTCGACGACACCGCCTGCAATCTGGCGAGCATCAATCTGATGAAGTTCCGCCGGGCCGACGGCACCTTCGATGTCGATCGCTTCTCGGCCGCCTGCCGGATCTTCTTCGTCGCCCAGGAGATCCTCGTCGACCACGCCAGCTACCCGACGCGGAAGATCGCCCGGAACAGCCACCTCTACCGGCCGCTGGGCCTGGGATACTCAAACCTCGGCAGCCTGCTGATGGCCAACGGCTTGGCCTATGACAGCGACGCCGGCCGTGGGCTCTGCGGGGCGATCACGGCGATCCTCCACGGGACAGCCAACCGCACCAGCGCCGAGCTCGCGGCGGCGGTCGGCCCCTTCGAGGGCTTCGCCGCCAATCGCGAGCCGATGCTCGCTGTCATGCAATCGCACCGGGCTGCCGTCAACACGATCGAGTCGGCTTGCCCGGCCTATCTCCGCGACGCGGCCCGGAAAGTGTGGGACGAAGTCCTCGATCAGGGAAAGCGACACGGCTACCGCAACGCCCAGGCGACGGTCCTCGCCCCGACCGGCACGATCAGCTTTCTGATGGACTGCGACACCACCGGCATCGAGCCCGACATCGCCCTGGTGAAGTACAAGCAACTCGCTGGCGGCGGAATGCTCAAGATCGTCAACCAGACCGTGCCGCTGGCGCTGCGGACGCTCGGGTATGACGAGCCGACGGTCGAATCGATCCTCGCCTCCATCGACAAGAATGACACGATCGAGGGGGCAACCGGGATCCAGGAAAAGCATCTCTCCGTCTTCGACTGTGCCTTCAAGCCGCGTCTCGGGAAGCGATCCATTCAATGGCAGGCGCACGTGAAGATGATGGCCGCCGCGCAGCCGTTCATCTCCGGGGCGATCTCCAAGACGGTCAACATGCCGCGCGAGACGACCCCAGCCGAGGTCGGCGGCGCCTATATGGAAGGCTGGCGGATGGGGCTGAAGGCCCTGGCGATCTACCGCGACGGATCGAAGGAGAGCCAGCCCCTCAACACGAGCTCCGAGGCTGACAAGACGGCGGCCAAGGTGACGGCAACTCCCCGGCGCGAGCGTCTCCCCGACACCCGCCGCAGCATCACCCACAAGTTCAATGTGGGGGGCCACGAGGGCTACATCACCGTCGGCCTCTACGACGACGGCCGCCCCGGCGAGCTGTTCATCACGATGGCGAAGGAGGGGAGCACGATCGGCGGGCTGATGGATTCCTTCGGCACGGCGGTGTCGATGAGCCTCCAGTACGGCGTGCCGCTGGAGGTGTATGTGAAGAAGTTTTCCCACACCCGCTTCGAGCCGTGGGGCTACACGAAGAACCCCGACATCCCGGTGGCGAAGAGCCTCGTCGATTACCTCTTCCGCTGGCTCGGCAACGAGTTCATCCCGGGCTTCCGGGAGGCCAACCGGCCGGGAGGCATGCACGGCCGCACCACCGGCGGTGAAGAGTCGGCCGGCGGAGACGCGGAGAGTGAGCGTTTGCCCGCCGCCATGAAGGCGAGCGGGCTGGCTGATGGGCAAGGAAAAGCCCCCGCCGCGCCCCAGGGATCGACGAGCACGAAGCCGGCGGCCAAGGGGGGAGCCCAGGCCAACGGATCGGCCCATCATGCCAATCAAGCCAATCATGGAGCCCTCGCGGTCGGGACGCCCAAGCCCGCCGCGAAGGCCTCCACGGCCGCTTCCAACAAACGGCTGGAGCAGGCCGGCGTGATGGTGTTCGAACCGGGCACGAGCCTCGCTGACCGGCAGAGCCAGTTTGCCAAGTTTCAGATCGATGCCCCGGTCTGCGACAGTTGCGGCGCGATCACCGTCCGCAACGGCAACTGCTATCTCTGCCATAATTGCGGGAACAGCATGGGATGCTCCTGATCCGGATTCGTTCCTGTCCGCACTCCTGAACAGGGCGGCGGGGTCCCGTGCTACGGGGCCCCGCCGTATGTTTTTCTCCGTTCATCGAACGAGTCGGCGGGCCGCTGGCTGCGGGCGCGGGCGCCGCGTTTGCGCCCTCCTCCCCCAACTGCTCTCCTGCTTGCTCGCCGCGGTGGCCGCCGGCGCGGCCCCCGAGACGGAGCCGGCCGCGGAAAACACCGAGCGGGCCGGCGAGCCACTTCCGCCTGAGGCGGCGCTTGCGGCGATCGAGGCGCGGCTCTCCCCCCGAATCGATCTTTTTGCCGCTGAACCGGTGATCCGCAATCCGGTCGCTGCCTGCGTCGATGCAGCCGGCAGGATGCTCGTCGCCGAAAACCTCACCTACGCCGAGAAGCCACTCAAGACTGATCTCCGCTTCCGCGACCGGGTGACGATGCTCGAAGATGCCGATGGCGACGGCCGCGCCGAACGGCAGGCGACGCTCGTCGATGGGCTCGAAGGGCTGGCGAGCGTGGCGGTGGGGCGCGGTGGCCTGTGGCTTCTCTGCCCCCCCCGGCTCCTCTTCATCCCCGCTGGCCATCGTCCCCCGCCGGGATGGCCCGCCACCCCGGACGCCGACGAGCCGGCCCGGCGTCTCGCCGCCGCGATGCCGATCCTCGACGGCTTTACCGTCTCGCCGAACAGCCACCACACCTTCGTAAACGGGCTGGCCTGGGGCCCCGACGGCTGGCTCTACGGCCGCTGTGGCGCGAGTTCCCCCGGTGAGATCGGCCCACCCGGCAGCGGGCCTGCCGAGCGTGTGCCGCTCCGCGGCGGCATTTGGCGCTATCACGCGGAGCGGAAGATCTTCGAGTCGGTATGCCACGGCACGACGAACCCCTGGGGCCTCGACTGGGACGACCTCGGCAACGGCTTCTTCACCAACACCGTCAACGGCCACCTGTGGCGCGTGCTCCCCGGCGCCCATTACGCCCGCTCCCACACCGTCGAGCCCCATCCCTGGATCCTCGATCCACTCGGGCCCCACGCCGACCATGACCACTTCGACTCCAGCCGCCACTGGACCGAGTCGCGCGACGGCCGGGCCGATGCCCACGGCGGCGGGCACGCCCACACCGGGTGCGTGATCGTGCCCGAAGAGCGAGGCTGGCCTGAGGCGCTCCGCGGCCGGCTCCTGACGCTCAATCTCCACGGCCGGCGGATCAACGTCGACCGGCTCGACGCCGAGCCCACCGGTATCGTCGGGCGACACGAGCCCGACCTGGCCCGGTTTGGCGATCCCTTCTTCCGCGGCACCGATCTCCTGGAGCTTCCGGGGCAGGCCTTGGCGGTCCTCGACTGGAGCGACACCGGCGAATGCCACGAAGGGACCGGGGTCCATCGGACGAGCGGCCGGATCTGGCGGTTCGACCTCTCCGCGTCCGACGCGCCCCCACCGCCGGTCGCGGCCGGCACCGATCTCGAGTCCCTCCCCGTCACAGAGATCGTCCGGCTCTTGGCCGCCGATCGCTGGCATGCCCGGATGGCAACCCACCTCCTCGCCGACCGGCACGCCGCCGGCACATCCCCAGGCGAACTCGACCGAATCGTGCCGGCGCTCGACGACCTCGTCGCCCACGGCGCGAATCCGACGCTCCGGCTGCGCGGGCTGTTGGCCCTGTGGGCGATTCACCGCATCGACGAGCCGGGGCTCTGGGCGCTCCTCGACGACCCCGCGCCGGCCATCCGCGCCTGGGCCCTCCGGCTCCTCGCCGATGCCTGGCCGATCGACACCGTCCGGGGCGAGAGGCCCGCGGCCGAGCCGCGCGTGCGCGGATTCACGCTCGACGCCCTCCAGCGCCTCGCGACCACGGAAACCGACCCCGAGGTCCGGCTGACGCTCGCCTGCGTGCTTTCGCGACTCCCGCCGATCCACCGGGCGCGGCTGGCCGCGGCGCTCGTCTCGGCGACGGAGCGCCCTCCCGAGGGACCGGCGGCGACCGGCGCCGACTTCGGCCCCCCGGAAACAAACCCGCGCGCTGTCGGCGGCGACCATCACGATCTCGGGGCGATGCTCTTCGTCGGCCTGCTCCCGTCGATCCCACTCGATCGGGAGGGAATCGTCGACGTCTGGAACGCGGCCTGCGTCCCCGGCGCTGCAGCGTCGCACTGGCCCGGCCTGCGCCGGGCGATCGCGCGCCGCCTCGCCGCCGACGACGCCGGTGGCGCACTGGCGGCGCTCCTCGCCGCCGTGGCCGACGGCGGGATCCCCGATCTCGATGATTGCCTCGCCGGTCTGGCCGCCGGATGGCGCGGGCGTCGCCACGTGACCGCCCCGGACGCGTGGGGGGACCTCCGCACCGCCGTCGCCGCAGTGCCCCTCGAAGATCCGCGTCGCGAGGCAATCGCCGACGAGGCCGCCCGGCTCGACACCCTCTTCGGGGATCGACGCGGCGTCGATCGGCTCGCCGCGACCGCACGGGACCGGGGGCTCCCCGCGGAGCGCCGGGCCGCGGCGCTCGACGCGCTGGTCGACGCCCGGGCCGGAGCGGCGACGGCGATCGCACGGCAGTCACTCGCCGAGCCGGAACTTGCGCCCGCGGCGATCCGGGCCCTCCTCGTCGCCGGCGACGCCGCCGACGCCGCGCGGCTCGTGGAGGCCTGCCGCGCTCTCGACGGCCCACCGCGCGACGCGGCGCTCGCCGCCCTCGCCTCGCGGGCGGAGTGGGGCACGGTGCTCCTCGACGCGATCGAACGGGGCGACCTCCCCCGCGACCTGCTCGGAGCACTCCTGGCCCGTCAAATCGGCGGCCTGGGCGACGCGGCGATCCGCGCCCGCGTCGCCGCCCTCGTCGGCCCCGGGGGGGCTGCGGGGCCCGAGCGGATCGACGCCTGGAAGAACCGCCTCGGGCCCGAGCGACTGGCGGCGGCCGATCCGGCGGCCGGGCGCGGCGTGTGGCAGAAGCAGTGCGCCGCCTGCCACCGGATGCATGGCGAAGGGGGCTTGCTCGGCCCCGATCTCACCGGGTCGGGCCGGCACGACCTCGACTACCTCCTCGCGAACATCGTCACACCGAGCGCCACGGTCTCCCCCGATTACCGGATGAAGCAGGTGGTCGTCGCCGACGGCCGCGTCCTCTCCGGTATCGTCGTCCGCCGGACGGCCGAGACGCTCCTCCTTCGCACCCAGAGCGGCGAGGAAACGGTTCCCGTGGACGATGTCGAAGAAGTGATCGACGGCGGCGTATCACTCATGCCGGAGGGGATCCTCGACCGACTCGATGAAGCGGAGGTCGCCGATCTGTTCCGGTTTTTGATGGAGCCGTGAGCCGCAAGCCCGCCCCGGCTCACCACCCGAGCATTGCCGGATCGACGACCGACGAGGCCCGCGATCGCTCGCGGAAACCGTCGAACCGGTGGAAGGTGAGGAAGTTCGCATCGTGGGCGTTGTGGGCCCCGCTCCCGCCGTCGTCGTGCGCCGTCCGGCTGACAGCAAGGAGATCGTCGCCTGCGACGATCCAGTCGACATACTGGAAGGCGTGCCGGCTGACGTCGGGATGATGGAGGAGAATGCTCCGTAGTTCCCAGTCGCGCAGGTTCGTCGAGCGGAGCAGCGTTAGCGTGTTGCGCACCGAGGCGGGCTTCCCCTTCCCGGCGAGGATCGGCGGCGAGGCGCTGGCAAGCGACCACCACACTGGCGCATTCCCCGCGGCGAGCGACTCGGGATCGCGGCGGATGGCAAACTTCTTCGCGCCGCCGGGAAACGGGATAAACCCCGTGGCCGGATCGAAATCCGCCGTGGCGCCGTCGGCGCTCACCGTCACGATCGCCGCCTGCTCGGTTTCGCCGGGGGCGAGCGGACCGGCCTCGACGCGGAGGATGTCGAGGATGTTCCCGGCAGCGTCGGCCACAGGGTTCCCCTCGAGCCAGCCGACGAAGCGGCCGTCGAGCCAAGCCGGATCGCGGGGCACGAGGTTGGTGAATCGCCAACTGGCCCGGTCGAGGAGATCGCTTCCCGCCGGTGCCGAGAGCATCACCGGGCGGTAACGCTTCCCCCATTCGGTCCCGCCGGAGGCATCCTCGACGGCGCGCCAGAGTCTCCCTTCGTGCTCGAGCACCGGCATCGGCGCGGTGTGCCATGCTCCTTCGGCAAGCAGGCCGGTCCGAGCGTCCTCCGGCACGGTCCACGTCCGGCCACCATCGTCGCTGCGGCGGATGACGAGCGGCCCGTGGTGGTGGGTCGGTCCCATCAGCCACAGGGCACCAGCGTGAACAAAGAGGTTCGACCAGAACGCGCCGTCGATCGTGGCGATCTGCCCCCAGGTCAGGCCACCGTCGGCACTGGAAAAAACCACCGTGACGGCGCTGGCCCATTCGGAGCTCCCCGGCCCGAAGTGATCGTGCGACGCGACGAGCGTGCCATCGGGGAGTTCCGCGATCGACGGCGACCCGACATACTGCCTCCCCTCCGCCGGAAGGTGGTCGATGACGACGCCGGGGGGAGCGGCACCGGCGGTCATTCCCCACCACGCCATTGCCATCATCGCCGCCGCGCCGACCAGCGCCCGCAAGGCCCTTCCCCCGGCCCCTTCACCCCGTCGTCCCATCCAAGCCTCCTCCGCGCGCCGGTCAGTCGGGCACGTCGACCGTGAACAGCTGATTGAACTCCCCGGCGGCACTCTCGACCCGACGCACGGAGGCCACTCGGCGGCCGTCGGGGGAGAAGACGCACGCCTCCGGGCGCGGCGCCGGCTCGTCCTTTTGCGGCGTCAGCCGCACGACCTCCCCGTCCCGCGCATCGACGAGGCACACGCTGCCGTCGATGACGCACGCCAACCGGTCGCCCGCAGGGCTCCACGTGAAGGCGCTTTCAATGCTCGCGTGGAGACGCGTCAGCGGCCGCGGCTCGCCGCCGCGCGGGCTGACGGTGAACAGCTGCACGACGCCGATCTCGTCGCGGGCAAGATACGCGATCCGTTCGCCGTCGGGGCTCGATCGCAGCCAGTGGCGCGGGCCCTGGATCCCGGGATGGACGGCGCCGGCCGTGAACGTGAGCCGGCGCTGGACGACCCCCGCCGGAGGACGCGGCCGCGTCGTCGGCGTGCCGGCCAAAGGGCCGCTCGCGGGGGCGTCGAGGCCGCCGGTCTGCTCGTCGGCGTCGGGGAGGTCGACGACGAACACCTCGTTGATCGCCTCACCGGCCGGCGTGGCAACCGTTCCCTGGAAGGCGAGGGCGCGGCGCTGCTGGCTCCCGTCGGGGCGGCGGTATCCGGCGGTGCCGATCCAGGCCTCCTCGCAGGCCCGGCTGATCGCGTCGTTGCCGCAGAGACGCTCGTCGTCGAGGTCGGTGACGAGGACGCTCCAGGCACCGCCGTCGTGGTTGCGGGGATGGGAGCGCGGCACAATCACCGGTCGACCACAGACACTCACCCCCACCGCGCGGAGATTGCGCTCGTGCCCCGCGCCGCCCGCTGCCGCCTCGAGGATGGCATCTTCGTAGGTGAAGCTCACCATCCGGCCATCGGGGGAGAACTGGTGGACATGGGTGCCACCGCGCAGCCCGCCAGGCGTGTAGGGAGAGACGAGATCGCAAGCGTCGAGGGGCTCGATAGCGCCGGGAGCGCCGCAGCGGACGATCACGCCGCGGCGGCGGGCGGGGCCGTACGACCAGTCAGCCGTGGGATGCTCGGGGCCGAGGATGAACACCACCCGATCGTCGACGGGGCTGGCGGTGACGACTCCGCAGCAGGCACCGTCGCGCGACTGGTAGAGCACCTCGACCCGACCGGTCGCCACCTCGACCCGCTCGATCCTCGTGCCGTCGAACATCGCCCCGGCGGCATCCGAGCGAATGTCGTAGCAAATCCATGCCCCGTCGGGGGTCCAGACCCCGGCGTTGGTGAGGAGATGGCCGTAGGGGGCGGTGGTGATCTGGCGTTGGGTCATCGGTGGAGCAGGGGGGGAACGTCCGGTGCGGAGTGAAACGAACGTGCCGGAAAGTGGGGCAGCGGGGAATTCGACTCAAATCCCCCCGGTGGTCTGACGAAAACACTCTTGTCGCCGGATCAGTCCGGCGGCCGCCACCGGGGGGGACTGCCCAAGGCCACCCCGGTGACACCGAACTTCGAACACTCGGTCGCCGCGTTCCGTCGGAGGTGCCAAACCCAAAGCGTTGATCCGGATTCCCAGAAAAGTCCGGGGTTCTCCCCAGACCCAATCCGCATCATTCTCGCAGCGATCTACCCCGCTCGCAGGCGGCGACCTGTTCGATCCACGAGGGCCGTGGTGGCGAAAGCCACCACGGCCTTTCTCGTTTTTCAAGCCTCCCGGAGCAGGTTGGAGGGGAGTGCACCGAGGGTTTGCGACCGCCCCGATCCCGCCGGTAGCATACGCGCCACGTCGGTCGACCAGGGAGGGGAGCCGGCGAACGCTTTTGGGACCGTCGGTCTACCCTGCCCCACAGCCGCGCCGCAAAAGGCCGTGGCGACCCGGGCCGAGGAGCCACGGTCTCTGCCCCGGACCTCCTGTTTCCTCCCCCGCACGAACGAGGTGTTCCTTGCGAAGATTCCTCCATGGCCTGCTCGTGGGCGTGCTCACGCTCTGGATCCCGATCGACTCCGCCGTGGCGGGCTGGTGGCACCACCACCGTCATGCGAGCCCCTTGGCCCGGGGCCCGGCTTTCGCGCCGCCGTGCGGCGCCGGGGTGCCGTTCCCTGGCTGGGCCGGTGCCATCGTCATCGACGACCGTCCGCTCGGCGCGCCCGCGCCGTTTGCCGTCGTCACCGCGCCTCCCGCCGAGGTGGTCCTCGACACATGGATCACGACCGGCCCGGTCGAAGGGTCGATGGTCGACGAGGGGACCGTTCTCGCCGAGGGGACACTGGTCGAAGAAGGCTCGTTCATCGGAGGGGATTGCCTGTGCGATCCCTGCCAGGGCGCGACGATCGCTGACAGCGGCATGGCCTCCGAGGGGACCGTGATCGGAACCGACGCACCGAGCGCGCTCGACGGAGTGATCGGCATGCCGACGCCGGCCGAGGAGAGCCACGGCGGCGACGCCGAAATCGTCACGACGCAACAGCCCGTCGCAGCCCCCGTGCCGATCACGCGCGACGAGCAGGGGCCGGAGCCGGAGAGCCCGACGCTGCTCGAACTTCCGGGCACCGCGGCGGCGACCACCTCCAGCGACCCCTCCGCCGCCACCCAGCCGGCACCGGCCGAAGCGCCGGCCGCCTCGGTCCTCGAACCATGGGAACCGAAGACTGTGCAAGGGGACGCCACCGCCGAAACGGCGACCGACGAGCCCGTGGCCGAGACAATGGAGGAGGCCGAAGCCTTCGAGCGCCCCGGAACGCCGGACGACGACGATGCGGCCGACGAGGCGATGGAAGACGAGGCGATGGAGGAAGAATCGCCGGAAGACGAGGCTGACGAGACGCCTTCCCAGCCGAAGCGTCGCAACTTGTTCGACGACGCCCCGTCTGACTCACCGGAGGCGTTCGAGAGCCCCCGGTCCTCCGACGATGGCCTCCCCGAGGATGCCTTCAAGGCGCCCGGGAGCGATGACGACTTCGGGACCCCCGAGCCGCAGCCGACGGAAGACGCCGGCGACATGCCGGTTGACGACTTCGATGCCGCCGGCGGCGAGCCGGCCACGGACGACTCCGGCTTCGAACCGGCCACCGAGGCACCGATGGACGACGCCGTTGTCGACGAGCCGGGACTCGAAGGGGAGCCGGGACTCGAAGGGGAGCCGGCAGTCGAAGGGGAGCCGGAAGTCGAAGGGGAGCCGGGTGAACCCGATCCGTTCGATTCCAAGGTCCTTCACACCCCCGGCCAGCCCTCACGGGCGTGGCGCGACGACACCGGCCGCCACGGCACCGTTGGGCGGCTCGTCGAGGTCCAAGCCGACCGGGTGAGGATTCTGAAAGCGAGCGGTCGGCACACGACGGTGCCGATGTCACGCCTCTCCGGCACCGATCGGGACCACGTCGCCGGCGTCGCCCTGGCTCTGGGGCGCGGGGCACGGGCGGGTGAAAAAACGGCCGGCCTCTGATCCCCACCCGCCCAGCGGGTGGTCTCGAGCCTGAAGCAGGACGCCGACCGTGCCCCCGATTTCAGGGGCACGGTCGGTCGCTTTTCGTCCCGACAGGCTCACTTCTCGTCGAGGATGGCCACGGTCTCGAAGGCCTTCCCCTCGAGCATCTCCAGCGACGCACCGCCACCGGTCGACACGTGGCTGACCCGGTCGGCGTAGCCGAGCTGCTCGACGGCCGCGGCCGAATCGCCCCCTCCGATGATCGTCACGCCGCCGGCCGTCGTGGCTTCGGCCACGGCATCGGCCACCGCCTTCGTGCCGGCGTCGAACGGGGGCATCTCAAAAACCCCCATCGGGCCGTTCCAGACCACCGTGCCGGCGGTACGGATGATTCGGGCGTAGGCGGCCGCGGTCGCCGGCCCGATATCGAGCCCTTCGAAGCCGTCGGGGATCTCCCCCGCCTTCACCACCTTCTTGTTGGCGGAAGCGGAGAAGTCGTCGGCGCAGTGCGTGTCGAGCGGAAGGACAAGCTTCGCGCCGCCGCTGGCGAGGAGTTGCTTGGCGAGCTCGACCTTGTCGGGCTCGACGAGCGACTTCCCCGTCTTCCCCCCCTGGGCGAGCGAGAAGGTGTAGGCCATGGCGCCACCAATGAGAACGTGATCACAGATGGCCAGGAGGTTCTTGATGACCTCGATCTTGTCCGACACCTTCTTGCCGCCGATGATCGCCACGAACGGACGCTTCGGCTTGCCGATGGCGTCGGAGAGATACTGGATCTCCTTCTCGACGAGGAACCCGACGACAGCCGGCTTGCCCGACTTTTTCATCGCCACCGGCACCGCGTGCATGCTCGCCTCGGTACGGTGGCAGGTGCCGAAGGCATCGTTGACATAGCCATCGGCCAGCGCCGCGAGCCCGTCGACGTAGGCGGCGTCGTCTCCCTTCTTCTCTCCCTTGTTGAAGCGGACGTTCTCGAGCACGAGGACGCCGCCGGCGGGGAGGGCGGCAAGCTTGGCCTGGCTGTCCGGCCCACCGGTGTCGGCCGCCAGAGCGACCGGGTGCCTGAGGATCTCGCCGAGTCGCTTGGCCACCGGGGCCAGCGAGAAGGCCGGCTCCGTCCCCTTCCCTGCGGGACGCCCCAGATGCGACATCAGCACCGCCCGGCCGCCCCGATCGAGGATCGAGCGAATCGTTGGCAGGGCCATCCGGATTCGGCGGTCGTCGGTGATCGCGCCGGCATCGTCCTGGGGGACGTTGAAATCGACGCGCACCAGGAGCGTCTTGCCGCGGGGATCGATGTCGGCGACGGTCTTCTTCGGCATGGGGGCGGTCCTCGTGGTGAAGGGGGCGTTCGGCCCGGGGGCAGACACCGCCCGCCGGTCCCGCGAATCTACGCCCCCGCCGCCCGACAGCAAGGCCGGGGGCATCCCGGCAGCGTGGCTCCCCGGCTGAACACGGCCTGTCGGGCGGCTATATTCAGGGTTCGTTTCCCGCTGCTTCGTCGTTTTCCCCCCTCCGCCAAGGCCATGACCGACCGGGCCCCGCCGCCGTCACTCCGCCGGTGGACCGGACAGCTCTTCCCGGTGAGCGTGGCGACGATCCTCTGCCTCCTCGCCGTCGCTCCGTGGATGGTGCCGGCGGCGCTCGGCGTGCTCCAGGTCGACGCCACGACCCCGATCGAGTGGGTGCCGGTGTCGTTTGCTCCGCGGGCGGCCTACGAGAAGTTCACCGGCGAGTTCCAAAGCGGTGATGTCGTGATCGCGTCGTGGGACGGCTGCATGCTCGACGCCCCGGCGATCGATGCCTTCCGCGCCGCGGCCTCTGGCCCGCAAGCTCCCCGCGCTCCGGATGGCGAGCCGTGGTTCGAGCCGATCGCCAGCGGTGGCGTGGCGCTGGCCCGGCTCACCGACCCGCCGCTGTCGCTTTCTCGCGAGGAGGCCACGAAACGGCTGCGCGGGGTGCTGATCGGCCCCGACGACCGGACCACCTGCCTGGTGATCCCCTTCACGCGCGCCGGGCTCACCCACCGGCGGGCCGCCGTCGCCTGGATCCGTGACACGCTCCGACGCGTCACGGCCCGGCCGGAGGCCGAGCTCCACCTCGCCGGCCCGGTCATCGACAACGTCTCGGTCGACGAGGCGAGCATGGAGAGTTTCTTCTGGTTCGGGGGCCCGGGGGCGGTGGTGATCCTCCTCCTCACCTGGTGGTCGCTGCGCAGCTTGCATTACGCATTGCTCGTTTTTCTCGTGTCGCTGGCCTGTGTCGGGCTCAACTTCTGGGGGCTCGCCACCTGGGGCGACCGGATGAACCCGATCCTCATCGTCATGCCGGTGCTCGTCCTGACCCTCGGGGTGTCGGGGGGGATCCACCTCACCAACTACCTCGTCGACGCGCTTGCCGACGGCGGGCTCGACGGGGTCGCCTGGCGCGCGATCCGCCTCGGCTGGCTCCCCTGCTCGCTCTCCGCGGGCACCACGGCAGTGGGGCTGTTGTCGCTGGTCGTCAGCGAGCTCGAGCCGATCCGCGTGTTCGGGTTCCACGCGGCGATTGGCGTCATGCTCACCCTCGCCATGCTGTTTCTCGTCGTGCCTGGTTTCTTCGAGCGCTGGCCGATCGTCCCGTCGAGTGGCGCTGCCCAACGGACGATGGCGACGGAGGATGCCTGCGCCCGTTTTATGGTCCGCCACGCCGGCAGCATCGTCTGGATCGGCATGATCGCGATGGCCGTGGCGGCGGTGGGGATCCCGCGGATCCGGGCCTCGGTGAGCATCGACACGCTGTTCACCCCCGCCAGCCGGGTGATCCGCGACTACGCCTGGCTGGAGGAGGCGATCGGGCCGTTGGTGCCGGTCGAGGTCGTGCTCCGGTTCCCCGACGATTCGCCCATCCGGCCGGCGGAGAGGCTCGACATCGTCCGCGACGTGGGGGAAGCGCTCGCGGGCATGCCGGGCGTCAGCGGCGTCCTCTCGGCGGCCACGTTCCTCCCCGATCTCGACGTCGGCTCCGGTCTCCGCGGCCAGGCGACCCGATCGATCGCCGCCCGGAAGCTCCAGCAGAGCCTCTCCGGCCTCGACGACATGCGGATCGTGCGGAATGTCGATGGCGAGCAGCTGTGGCGGGTGACGGCCCGGAGCTCGGCGCTTGCCGGCATCGACTTCGGCGACTTCCTCGGCGTTGTCCGCTCGCGGATCGACCCGATCATCGCCGCCCATGGCGGCACGGATCGCGGCGTGGTCGCCGATTACACCGGCGCCATGCCGCTCATCAACGCCATCCAGAAGACGCTCCTCTCCGACCTGTTTTCGAGTTTTCTCGCCGCCTTCGTCGTGATCACGCTGATGATGATCGTCGTGGAGCGCGACGTGGTGGCCGGGCTCGTCTCGATGATCCCCAACGTCTTCCCCACGATCCTCATGTTCGGGTTTCTCGGCTGGGCAGGAACGGCCCTCGACATCGGCAGCGTGATGACCGCGTCGATCGCGCTCGGGATGGCGATCGACGGCACCCTCCACTTCCTCACGTTCTTCCGCCGCGGGCTGCGTGCCGCACCGGCCGGCGCCGATGCCGCCGAACGGCGCCACCTGCGCGTGGCTGCCGTCCACGGCGCGTTCCGGCATTCGGGAGCCGCGCTCACCGAAAGCTCCGTGGTGTGCGCGTTCGGCATCCTCATGTTCGCCTGGAGCTCGTTTGCCCCGACGAGCCGCTTCGCCTGGCTGCTGGCGATCCTCATCGCCACGGCCCTCGCCGGCGACCTCGTCCTTCTCCCCGCGCTCCTCGTCGGCCGGGCCGGAGGCTTCTTCCGGGCGCTGGCACCGGTCGATAGCGCTCCGCCGTCAGACGACTGAAGCCTTGTCGTCAGCCCCGCTCACCCCCCGCGGCCGCGGGCGATGCGCTCGACGGCCATGGCGAGCCGATCGATCTCCTCGATCGTGTCGGAGAAGGCCAGCGACGGCCGCACGGTGGCCGCAGCAGCCAACGCGGCGTGATCGACATCATCTTCGGTGACGGTTCGCCGTTTCCCGATTCGCTCCCGCGCAGCGGCGGGCAGTCGTTCAAAGAATCGGCAGAACCCGGCCGTCGTCGAGGAGGTTGTAGGGGCGGCCGAGGCTGTCGATCGCCTCGAGGTCGTCGATCCCCATCGCGGTGTAGACCGTCTTCACGACATCGCCCGGGGTCACCTTCTCCTCCGGATATTCGCCGCGCGGATCGGTGCGGCCATGAACCACGCCGCCGCGGATGCCGCCGCCGGCCATGACCACGCTCATGCAGGCCGTCCAATGGTCGCGTCCGGCGCCCCCTGGGCCCCCCGACCGGGGATCGCCGATCTTCGGCTTCCGCCCCATCTCGCTCGACACGAGCAGGAGTGTCGAGTCGAGGAGACCACGGTCGTCGAGGTCGCCGACGAGACCGGCGAACGCCCGGTCGAACTCCGGGAGGAGATTCTCCCGCAAGCAGCTGAAGTTGTTGGCATGGGTGTCCCAGCCGCCGCCGCTGGCGCACTTCTTCGACACCACCGCATCCTCCTCCGACCAGAAGACGGTGATGTACGGCACCCCCGCCTCGACGAGCCGCCTGGCCATGAGCAGGCTCGTGCCGTTGATCGTCGGGCCGTAGAGCGCCCGGACATGCTCCGGCTCGCGGTGGATGTCGAAGGCGCCGGCGGTCGACGAGGCCGCGAGGAGGTCGAACGTCCGCTCCTGCTGGCGGGTGTAGTTGCCTACTTCAACCTCGAGATCGAGGTCGTGGCGGAGCCGGTTGAGGCTGTCGAGGAGACCGCGCCGGTCGGCGAGCCGGCCGGCACCGGCGGCGTCGACGGAGAGATCGGGAACCGTGAACCGCATCGGGTCGTTGAAGGTCCCCTCGAGGAAGAACGGGTCGTGCTCGAGGCCGAGCCGACCGGCGAATTGCCCCGGGCGCGTGTAGGGGGCCTGGCTGGGACGGTAGGGAATCGTGATCGTCTGCGGGAGCGACGGATGGAGCAGCCGGCGCGAGCCGACGACCGCCGCCATGTGGGGCCAGTCGGTGGGAAACGGGCGCCGGTCGTTGCCCATCGTTCGGAAGGTGATATCGGGAGCGTGGCCGGTGGGTTGAAGTAATACCCGGCGTGGTGGTCGCCGGTGGCGAGCCCTGAATCGGTGACCCCATGAACGAGCGCGATTTTGTGCCCCTGCTTCGCCGTGAGGGGGAGATGCTCGCAGATCGCCAGCCCCGGCGCCGTCGTGGCAACAGGGCGAAACTCCCCCCGGTATTCGGCCGGCGCGGCGGGCTTCATGTCCCACAGGTCGACATGCGACGAGCCGCCGCAGAGGAAGAAGAGGATCGTTGACTTCGCCTTGGCGGCTCCCCCGGGGAGCGCCGCGGCCCCGGGCCGTGCGGCCAATCCGGTCAGCCCGGCCAATCCCGTGGCGCTCGCGCGGAGCATCGCGCGGCGACCCGGCCGCCGCCCGGCCGGCGACCGACCGGGAAAGAGTCCCCTGGGTGGATTCAGATCGCCGCGCATGGCTCCCCCTTCCTGTCGTCCAGGCACCCCGCCGACACCCCCACGATACACACCGGGATGAGGGGGATGCGAGGCCTGCAGGGAGACTGCCGCTACTCCCCCGTCTCGGCCTCCCCCCCGTCCCGCGACACGAGGGCCACATAGACGCGGTTGTCGGTGCTGTCGGCGAGGAACGCCACCGAGTCGTCGGCCCGGACGGTCATCGCCCCGCCGGCGTGGAAGGCGTAGGGATTGTCGTCGTTGGAGACGTTGATGACCGTACAGCCCGCTTGCTTGGGGTCGAGGTCGGTAGCGCCACTCAAGCCGCGCGTGAGTCGGGCGGTGTTGAAATCTCCGTAGAAGCAGGCCACGAGGAGGTTACCGCCGGCGGCATTCGCGGGCACCCGGCGCCCCTTGAACCATCGCTGTTGCCTGCCGGCCTCCTCGATGAAGCCGAGCGTTTTGGAGAGCCCGTCGGTGACTTCCCGAAACCGCACGCGCCGCGCTGTGGCGATGTCCTCGGCGCCGAACAACGAGTTGGAGGTCGGCACGGGAGGCAGACCGACGCAGACGGCAAGGCTCGCATCGATCCCCCGCAGGGGCGCGTAGTCGGTCCGCGGCAGCGGGTAGGGGACGCCGGCCGGCATCCCGAAGTTTTGGAGGAACGCGTTGTAATCGGCGGGCATGCCCGACGGGGTGGAAGGACAGACAAACAGCGGCACCGGCGTCCGTGCCTCCACGCTACCCCGGCCCCCCGGGAACGGCGGCGGGAGATTCATCGGATCGATCAGGGCGCGCCGGTTGTCGAAGCGCGTCGCCAGCGCCGCTTCCTCCAGATACGGCAGGAGCCTCCCCATTGGCCCCATTGGCGAGCGGGCAAACGAGTGGACGGAAAAGAAGGGATTCGGTGGGGCTGGATACTCCGCCAGCGTCAGTTCCTGCCGCCACGTCGAAATCGATCCCTGGGCAGCTTCCTGATTCGACACCGCCAGCCCGAGCTGGCGGAGATTGTTGCCACAGGAAGCGCGCCTGGCAGCCTCGCGGGCAGCCTGCACGGCCGGCAGGAGGAGCCCGACGAGCGTGCCGATGATCGCGATCACGACCAGCAGTTCGACGAGCGTGAAGCCCAAGGCCGGTCGGCAGGTCGGCCGACGGCCTGCCCGCGCGGGGAAAACTTCGGATCGTCGGTGACGTCGCGATCGAGTCGGCATGAAGTCACTGCAGCCCTTCTGGCTGGCAGCGGGGTGACCGCGGCCGCGGTTCAAAGCTACCACTCAATATCATCCCGGCACCAGTTTATGAACGCTCTGTCAGAAACCCCGTACGACCCGCGAAAAAGCCAGATGACAGCTCATTCCGGAATCTCGATCACCCCTTTGATGACGCCGCTGGTCGGCTCGATGAGCGTAGGGAAGATTCGAATTGCGTCGGCAAACGGGATCCGGTGGGTGATCCAGGGGGCGGTGTTGATCCGCCCCGCCTCGATCAGACCGATGATCCGGGTGAAGTCGCGCGAGAGGGCGTTGCGGCTGGCGAGGATCGAGAGCTCGCGGCGGTGCATCACCGGCGCATGGGGAAAAGAGACCTCCGCCTGCGTGATCCCCACGAACACGAGCCGGCCGCCGAAGGCGCAGTAAGCAAGCGCCTCCCCCATGCTGGCGTTGCTCCCGGTGGCGTCGACGACCACCTCGCAGAACCGGCCGTCGGTGAGCTCGCGGATGGCATCGAGGTCGGAGGCGCCGCCGGTGGCGAGGAGCGTGTCGGTGATCCCCATCCGCTCGCGCACGAACGCCAGCCGCGCCGCCACCCGATCGATGACGATCACCCGCGCCCCCGAGAGCTTCGCGAACTCGACCGCCGAGAGCCCGATCGGCCCGGCGCCGATGACGAGCACCGTCTCGGCACTCGTCGGCGCTCCCCGGTCGATCGCATGGCAACCGATGGCGAGGGTTTCGACGAGCGCATTCTGCTCGTGCGCGAGTGTCGGCGAGCGGTGGAGCTTCCGGGCCGGCACCGTGAACAGCGGCCGCAGCCCACCGTCGCAGTGGACACCGAGCGTCTGATGGTGCTCGCAGCAGTTGGTCAGCCCCCGCTTGCAGGAGTGGCACTGCTGGCAGTTGATGTAGGGCTCGACGCAGCAGCGGTCGCCTACGGCGACGTTCGTCACCCCCGGTCCCACCGCCACCACCTCGACACCGAGCTCGTGCCCCGGGATTCGCGGATAGCTGAAGAAGGGCATCTTGCCGAGAAACCCGCCGTAGTCGGTGCCGCAGATGCCGACGGCACGGACAGCGACGACCGCTTCACCCGGCCCCGGAGCCTCCGGTTGAGGCACGTCGATAAAGCGTAAGTGGTGGGGCTTTTCGAGCTGGAGAGCCTGCATGGTGGAACGATCCGAAGGGAAGGGTCAGCCGACGGGAAGGGAGTAAAACCGGGTCGCATTGCCGCCGAGGATCGCTTCGCGTTCCGCCTCGACAAGCGGCGCGAGGAAGTCGGTCACGATCCCCACCACATCGGCATACTCCGCCGCGAGCGTGCAGACCGGCCAATCACTGCCGATCATCAGCCGCTTCGGGCCAAAAGTCTCGAGGGCCACCTCGAGGTACGGGGTGAAATCGGCCCGCTTCCAACCCTGCCAGTCGGCCTCGGTGACCATCCCCGAGAGCTTGCAGAGGACGTTGCCATGGGCCGCGAGAGCCTTGAGATCCCGCCGCCAGGGATCAAGTTCCCCGGCCTTGATCCGCGGCTTGGCGAGATGATCGAGGACGAACGGCTGCTCGGGAAACCGGCCGACGAACTCCGCCGCGGCAGGAAGCTGCTGCGGATAGAGGAGAAGGTCGTAGGTGAGGCCAAACGTCGCCAGCTTTCCGATGCCGTGGAGAAACGATTCACCGAGGAGGAACCGCGGATCAGGCTCGTCCTGG
>JBBAVV010000012.1:26097-87477 GCA_040397545.1 Pirellulales bacterium | reverse complement strand
AGGCGACAGGCCCCCTTGGCCGGCTCGTCGGCAGGACCCTTGGCCGAGACGGCGCCATAGTGGAGCGTCACATCCCGGGAGGCGTAGTCGGTGACGCCGAAGACGAGGAAACCGAAGTTCACGAGCACCGTCAGGACACTCTGGCAGGCGAGCTCCATGCCGCCCCCCCAGCCCCCCGCGGAGCTGAACGCGCAGCCGATCTTGCCGTCGATCTTCATCCAGTGGGGACGCATGTCGTCGTCCCAGAATCGCTTCATCTTCCAGGAGAGCAGCCCCATGTTCGTGGGGCTGCCGACCGCAAGGCCATCGGCCCAGAGAACATCCTCCGGGAGCGCGCGCAGCTCGCCCTCCCCGTCGACCTTTCGGAGTCGCACCTCGACGCCCGCCATCTCACGGGCGCCGTCGGCAACGAGCCGGGCCATCTGCTCGACGTTCCCGGTGAAGGAGTCGTAGAGCACGAGGATCTTCACCGGCTCGGCAGGGCTCATGACTCAGTTCCGGATATCCGTGGAAAAGGTCGACCACCGGGCTGCTACTTCGCGTCGTCCGCTGGCAGGACGTTGCCGAAGACCGACCAGACGACGCCATCGGCCACGACCGAAAGCGTCATGTGCCCTTCGGCCGTGATCACCAGATTCAGACCGCGGCCGTTCTCCACCCCCGAGAACAACCACTGCCCCTCCGATTCCACGGCGGTGTCGAGCTTCGTGACCTCGCCACGACGCGACTTGGGGGCGAGCAGCGTCAATTCCTTCTTGGCGGTGTCGACCCGGAAGAACGTGGGGCGTTCCTTGTCGCCAACATCGGGAGGCCCAACGGTGCCGTCCTCATCGACGGCCACCGCCGACGTGACGGCGCAGATCCAAGTCTGCTCGGCCCAGGCGCTACCGACGAGCAAGCCACTGGCCACCAAGGTCATCGCCACCATCCGCATCGTGCACATCATCATCCATCAACTCCTTTCGATGTCGATTTGCTGATCGTCTGTTTTCAAAAAAAGAACGCTGTGAGCGGAAAACCAGGACCGGGAACGATCCCCCGTCCTCACCGCAACGAATACCCCTTCGCCTCCATGGCGGCCATGTAGTTGCGGGTCCAGACCCCGAACTGCTGCTGGTAGGCGGCCACGGCCGTGTCAGAGGTGTTTCCCGCAGCCTTGACCGCGCGCCGGGAACGCATGCCGCCAGTCAGGCCCAGCGACGTGGCGCCGATGGCCGCGCCCTTGCCGGCATCCCCGGCGATGGCGCCGACGGCGACGCCCACGAGCGCACCACCAGCCGCGCCCTTCACGGCGCCGCCGCGAGCGGCGCCGGCGGCGGCGGTCGCTGCCTGCCCCTGCTGATCGAGCACGGTCTTCGCCTGGTAGGGATCCCAGCCCGTCTGCTGCGTGGCCCAGTCATAGGAGGCGGCCTCGTCGGCCCGCTGCTGATCGGGCGTCTGCCCGCGGGCCGGGAAGATCGCGAGATTGGCCGGATTCGCGCTGAGTTGCGGGGGGGCTGCCGGGGCCACCGTCGCCATCACGAGCAGTGCTGCGATCGCCGAAAAGGAACAGAACCGCCGCTTGCTCGATGCAGACCTCATGGTCATCGCGGAATCTCCTTGGGGGTGTTCGGCCCCCATTCGTTCGTGGGGGGCATTCGCGAACCCCAAGATTTACCCGGCGTCGAGGTTGGGAGGAAGACGAGTTTTCAGGGGTGTTCCCAGGTGAGCTCCTGCCCCGCCGCCGCCATCGCCTTCTCGGCCTGCGCTCGCCCGAAGCACCAGACGAGCGCCGGATGGACGAAAAAGTCGAGGAGGGTCGAGCTGATCAAGCCCCCGAGGATCACCGTCGCGACGGGGTCGAGGATCTCCTTGCCCGGCTCGTCGGCGGCGAGCACCAGCGGCACGAGCGCTATCCCCGCCGTGAGCGCGGTCATCAGCATCGGTGCCACCCGCTCCCGCCCCGCCCGCTCCACGATCTCCGACACCGTTCTCCCGTTCATCGCCGTCTCGACAAACTCATTGATTTCGTCGGCGGTCAGGCCGACATGCATGAGCTTGTCGCGCTTGAGCCTGATCTGGAGCTGAGGGATCTCGACCTGCTGCTCGACCATCAGATCCTTGACGCCGCGCACGTCCGCGATGGCGGCCTTCATCTTCTCGGCGGTGCGGCGGAGTAGACCGAGATCGTCGCCATAGAGCTTGATCCCCACCTGGGCCTTCACCCCCGAGAGCATGTGGCTGATGAGGTGGGAGAGAGGCTGCTCCACCGACACGACGACGCCGGGCACCTCCGTCAGCTCCTCGCGAAGCTCCTCGAGCACCTCCTCGCGGCCGCGGCCGGAATCGGGATCGAAGCTGATGATGATCTCGGAGGCATTCACCCCCTCGGCATGCTCGTCGAGCTCCGCGCGCCCCGTGCGACGACCGAAATTGAGCACACCCTTCACCTTCTTGATCCGCTCGTCCACCATCCCGGCGATGGCGTTGGAGCTCTCGAGCGACGTGCCGGGGGGAAGGAGGACGTTGACCTGGACGCATCCCTCGTTGAAAGGCGGCAGGAAATCGCGGCCGAGCTGCGTAACGACGCCGATGCTCACGGCCACCGCCGCCGCCACCGTCACGAGGATCGGGGCCGGGGAGCGGATGCTCGTGCGAATCGCCCAGCCGGCGATGGTCTTGAGCATCCGCAGCAGGAGGCCATCCTTGTCATGATCCATCAACTTCGCCCCCGGCAGGAGCCAGAAAGAGAGCACGGGGGTGACGGTCAAGGAGACCAGGAGCGAGGCCAGGATGGAGACGATGTAGGCGATGCCCAGGGGAGTGAAGAGCTTCCCTTCCATCCCCTCCAGGGCGGACAGCGGCACGAACACGAGGACGACGAGGATCGTGCTGAAGACGATGGAATGGCGGACCTCGCTGCTCGCCTCGTACACCACCACGAGCGCCGATTTCGGCTCCGCCAGGCGGCCGTTCTCGCGGAGGCGGCGGAAAATGTTTTCGACGTCGACGATCGCGTCGTCGACGAGCTCGCCGATCGTCACGGCCAGGCCCCCCCAGGGTCATCGTGTTGATCGACATCCCCAGCCATTTGAAGACCAGCCCCGTGATCACGATCGAGAGGGGGATGGCGGTGAGCGTGATGAAGGTCGTGCGGAAGTTGAGGAGGAAGAGAAAGAGCACGACGACCACGAGCACGCCGCCGTCGCGGAGGGCCTCGATGACGTTGCGGATGCTCAAGTCGATGAACGTCTTCTGTTGGTAGATCTCCGCATTGATCCGGACATCTGCGGGAAGCGACGGGCGCAGTTCATCGAGGGCCCGGCTGATGGTGTCGGTCAGGCGTTGCGTGTCGGCGCCAGGCTGTTTGGAGATGACGAGCATGACGGCGGGAAGGCCGTTGACAGCGGCGTCGCCGCGCTTGACTTGGGCCGCCTCGGCAACGCGGGCCACCTGGCCGAGCACCACCGGCCGGTCGCCGGTCGCCTTGATGACGACACTCGTCAGGTGGCCTGCCGGTCGAGGTGGTCGCCATTGACCCGGAAGACGTAGTTTTCGACGCCGTCCTGGGCCACCGCCCCGGTGGGGAGCACGATCCGATCGGCCCACGACTCCACCGGTACAAGGAGAGCGAGTCGTCCGCGCTGTGGCCGTCGTGGGCGTGGTCGTCGCCATGGGCATCCCCATGCGCATGGACCTCGACTTGGGGCGCCGCCTCGGCCGCTCCACTGTCGGCGGGAATGCCGCCGAGCATTCTGATGGCGCGATCGCGAACAGGCTGGAAGCCTGGCCCGGGGGTGGCGGCCACGATCACCGCGAGGGTGAGCAGAGCCAGCGTCACCAGGGCGAGGAGGCGAATGAGGAACGTGGGAGTGGGTGATGCGGTCATGGACGTGCCTGCGCGGGCTCGAGGTGATCTGGCCCGATGAGCCGCCGGCAACGGCCTGCGGCGGCGTGCGGCCCAACGAGGCCGCGCGGTCGGGTGAAGCGGAAAGAACGCGCGGCCGGGCCGCGCACGGCTTCAGATCAAGAGACGCTCAAAGAGCGCCGGCCGACTGCTGCGCCGATGGCGAACCGGCGGAGGCTGTCGGCCCCTGGCCAGGGAACTGGGAACCGTGGCTCCGTCGACGGCGGCCAGAATGCCTGACGCCAGCGGTGACCAGGAAGGGTTCGGCGTCACCTCGGTCGACAAGCACGCGCACTGACATCCAAGGCACGTGTCACAGTCAGCGCAGGCCTCGGAGGCGGAGCGTGTCACGCCATCGACCTCGGTGCCGTGGCCGCTTGTGTCGGTGTCTGGCTGGTGTGTCACGTTGTCGTGGAGGTGGTCGTGGCAGCAGGCCTCGGCCGCGACCGACCCCACCGTGGGCGTCGTCCCCTCGCCGTGACCGCCGAAGTGACAGGGGTGGAGGCAACACCCGAAGGTGAAGTGAATCGCTGTCGCGATGGTCGTGATGATGCCGACAAGGGATCGCACGGGTGTAGCCTCGCTATGACCCAACAATCGTCCCGGGCTCCACTGGAGCTCAAGCGTGACGCAGCCTGCGGCGGTTCCTTGCCCGTTTCTCGGGGCCTGTCGCGGCCCGGACGTCGGCCCAGCTTTCCCCGGTCCCCGGGAATCGTCTCTCTCCTCCTGCCGTGGAGGGGGAGAGCGATCGGGGCGTGGCTCGAGGAAGAGCCGTTGACGGATACGATGGTGGCGACTGTTCAACTCCTGCCGAGCGATCAACCATGTCGGTTCCCCAGGTCATCGTTGTCGGCGCTGGTACCGCCGGCTGCGTGATCGCGCGGAGGTTGGCCGAAGGGTGTGGGAAGCGCGTGCTGGTCATCGAATCGGGGCCGCGCTACCCGGGCTGGGCGCTCCAGGCGCCACTTGCCGGACTGCGTCTGCGGCGGTACTGGTCGTGGCCATTTGAGAGCGTTCCCCAGCCGCTGCTTCACGGGCGCCGGATCACGTTCCCGATGGGGCGCGTCGTCGGCGGAACGTCGTCGATCAATGCGATGGTGGCGGCGGCCGGCCCACCGGCTGATTACGACCTCTGGGCAGCCTCCGGCAATCTGGGCTGGTCGTGGGCCGACCTCGGGCCCTGTTGGGAGCGGGCCGTTTCACAGCCCGGTCTCGCGCGGCTCCCTGTCGGTGAGCCGACGTATGAGTCGCGTTTCTCGGGAGCGTTCCTCCGGGCGTGCGAGGAGGATGGGATCCGGCGGGTGTCGAGTCTGACCGGGGCGGAGACTGAGACGTGCGGACTGTTTCCACTCTTCCAGGAGCGAGGCGCCCGCGCCAGCGCCGCGCGCTATCTGGCCGACAGCTGTCCGCCGGGTCAGCTCTCGATTCGGGCGCGCACCACGGTGCGCCGCGTGTTGATGGAAGGCCGCCGTGCTGTCGGGGTCGAGCTCGGAGACCGGCGGACCGAAGGGACGATCATTGCCTCCGAGGGGGTCGTCCTCTGTGCCGGTGCCCTCCTTTCTCCGCGCCTGCTGCAGGGATCGGGGATCGGCCCGGCAGGACCGTTGCACGCCGCGGGGATCCCGCTGTGCGTCGACCTCCCCGGTGTGGGCTTGAATCTTCAGGACCACGCGGGCGTGCCGGTGGTCGTCGAGTCGGCGGTGCCGCCGCCGGGGCGACCAGCGCTGTGGCTGAAGGCTGCCCTCGACTACGGGCTGTTTGGGCGGGGCGTGATGGCGTCGAATTGCTGCGAGGCGGGGTGTTTCCTCGGGCCGGCCGGCGCGACGCCGGAGGTGGAGGTCTTCAGCCACTTCCAGACCAGCCGCCATCCGCGGGCCGTCGAGTTTGCCGTGGTACTCATGCATCCCCGCAGTCGCGGTTCGATCCTGCCGGATCGAGCCGATCCCTGGGGGCCCTCCCTGATCGATCCGCGGTTTCTCGCAGACGAACGCGACCGGGAGGCGCTGCTGGCCGGGGTCGAGAGGATCCGATCGGTGATCGCGAAGCCTGCCCTCCGCGGCTTCGGTCTGGGACGGGAGATCCTCCCCGGAAGCCTGTCGGGGGACGCCTTCCTCCGCAACCATGCCGGCTCCTACCACCATCCGGTCGGAACCTGCCGGATGGGGAACGATCCACTCGCCGTGGTCGATGCCCGTCTCCGCGTCCATGGCACGGACCATCTCTGGGTGGCCGACAACTCCGTCGTTCCGACCATTCCGGCCGGGCACACCGCGGCCACGGCGATCATCATCGGTGAGCGCGCGGCCGAATTTCTGGCGGCCGATCTGGGCCGTCGGTGAACGTGGTGCTGGCTGCGGCCCGGAGCACCTCGAGATCCGCACCGAGTCGGAGGCGATGGCCGGTGATCGCATCGGTGGCCCGCACGGCCGCGTGCAGGAGAGGCGCCCGGAGCAGAGGCTCCCAACGCGGATGGAGGGCGACGGCGAGCTCCAGTGGCTCCTCGACATAGCCGGCGTGCCGCTTGAAGCGGTCGATCGTCGGCTCGGCCGGAAACCATCCGCGGCCGAGCGTGACCGCGCAGACTCCGGGGCGCGCAAGCACGGTCCGTGTGAACTCATAGACCATCGCATTGGCGGCGCCGGTCGAGTGAAACCGGCTGTCGCGGTGCATCAACAGTCCGTAGCAGGTTTGATCGACCGTCCACGACACGAGAAACGTGGCCAGATCCGCGCCGACGAAACAGCCCGTGGCTTCCAGGCCCGGGGTGTCAGCGGCAGCCGCGCAGATCTCCCCCCAGCCGTGCGCGGTCGTGCAGCGATGCATCTTCAGGCCGCGACGCTCCATGGTGTCTTGGTTGACTCGGAGGCCACAGGTGCGGAGCTCACTCCAGGGGATCGTCCGCACCGTGCAGGCCTGCTCCTGGCGCACCACCTGCTGGCGGAACTGCCGCTGGACCGACGCCAGCGAGTAGCCGCGATCGCGCACCCAGAAATCGCTGCTGGCCACCCCCCGGCTGCCGGCGACGGACGCCACCGCGACCATCCGCCCCGCCTCGACGAGCAATCGACGAATGTCCGATCGTGACGCACGCACGACGACGTTGCAGGGGATGGTGACGAGGGAGAACCGCCCCGCATCGATCCACAGCGCCCCCATACGCGACCAGGTGCGATGTCCCATCGATCGGAAAAATGCCGTCAGCGGATGGTCGTGGATGTCCAAGGCTTGGGCTTTGCTCGAAAAGGGGGCCGTCCCGACCACGCCGGATCGGAGGGGGGAAAGCCGTGCCGCGTCCTCCGGAGTTTCACGCACGGACGAGCTCGAGAAGCCGCCGGCTGCCGATCGGCTCCTCGGTCAGCCAGGGGATGACGGCCACCCGCGGATTCTTGCTCTCCACCCGATCGATGTGCGGCTCCTCGGCCGCGGCCCTGGCGACGAGGAGCGGTTCGGTGGGGCCAGCGGCCGCCAGCGACGAATTGACGACCCAGGCCCACGGCTCGATGCCGGCGCGGCGGAGATCGGCCTGGAGCGCCTCGGCTTCGAGGACGGGCGTCGTCTCGGGCAACGTCACGATCACCATCTTCGTCTGAGCGGGATCCTGGAGGCGCATCATCGGTGTAATGACGTGGAGGTCGGGATTCATGTGCCGGACGACATCGCGGTGATAGGCCCCTGTGGCGTCGATGAGCAGGAGCGTGTGCCCCGTGGGGGCGGTGTCGACGACGACGAACGACTGCCGCGATTCCTGGATCACGCGCGAAAAGGCCTGAAAGACGGCGATCTCCTCGGTGCAGGGGGAGCGGAGATCCTCCTCGAGGAGCGCCCGGCCGGCGTCGTCGAGGCTCCCTCCCTGCGCCTCCATCACGTGATGACGGTAGCGTTCCCGTTCATCGTGGGGATCGATCCGGCTGACGGTGAGCGAGGGGAAGTCTGATTCCACCGTCATCGAGAGATGGGCGGCGGGATCGGTCGTGGTGAGGTGGACCGGGTGACCCCGCGAGGCCAGTTCCACAGCGATGGCGGCGGCGATGGTCGTCTTCCCGACGCCCCCCTTCCCGAGCACCATCACGAGCCCATGCCCATCACTCTCGATGCTGTCGATGAGCGTCCCGAGGGACGGCCGGCGTCGGGGCTGGTGCGCCGCGGGGAGGGAGGGCGTGCTAGCGGTATCGGCCGGATTTACCGAGAGCATCGCCCGCAGGGCCGGTAGTCCGACGAGATTCCAGGGCTGGAGCGGCACGATCTCGCGGGGCAGTGCCGCGATCGCGGTCGGGATGTTTGCCATCGCCTTTCGCTCCCGTTCGCGGACGGCCCGCGCTACCGGGTCGGGGCTCTCTCCCCCAGGCATGACGCTGTTGACGACGAGCCGTTGGTTGCCGATCCCGAGGAGCCCGAGCTCATGGGAGGTGCGGGCGGCTTCCTCGAGCGCGGCTGCTTGGGGGCGGGCCACGAGGACAACCGTCGTCGTTTCCTTGTCGGCGAGCGTCGCCACCGCGTCGGCGTATTGGTGCCGCTGCTTTTCCAGGCCGGAGAGCGGGCCCAGACAAGAAGCCCCCGAGGTCGTCGAATCGAGGAAGTTGGTCCAGGCCGTGGGGAGCTGGAGGAGGCGGAGGGTGTGGCCGGTCGGGGCGGTGTCGAAGATGACGTGGTCGAAGTCTTGCTCGGTACCCGTGCGCTCGAGGAGCCCGGTGAACTCGTCGAACGCGGCGATCTCCGTCGTGCAGGCCCCGGAGAGTTGCTCCTCCATCGCCTTGACGGTTTCGGCGGGAAGCACGCCCCGGACAGGGCCGACGAGCCGGTCGCGGTAGGCGCGCGCGGCAGCTTCGGGGTTGATGTTCAAGGCGGAGAGCCTGGGCACTCCCGGCACCGGCGTCGGCTCCGATTCTCCGATCGTGAACCCGAACACCTGGCCGAGATTCGAGGCGGGATCGGTGCTGACCAGGAGCACGCGCTGGCCCCGGTCGGCGAGTGCCACGGCGGTGGCGCAGGCCAGCGATGTCTTGCCGACGCCCCCTTTGCCGGTGAAGAACAGAAGGCGGGTGGGGTGGTCGACGAGGTACATTCTTTCGCTCCGGTGGTCAGCAACACCCGGCCGATGGGCCGCTCTTCCCGCTGCCGCAGCAGCTCTCCGTCATCACCGGCAAAGCGACCGTCGCTTCGAGTGGTACGCCCGTCCACGCCGCCAGCTGGACACGGCCCGGCAGTTGGCCCCGGCTCACGACCACGCCATCGACAAGCACCAGCGGCAGGCAGTCGTTGCCGTGGGCGTGCAGCTCTTCACGGACCGTCGGATTGGCGGCAAAGGCCTGGGGCTGCTGGGCGGGATTGATCCGCTCGACGGCCACCCCCTTGCCCGCCAACCAGGCGAGATCGGCCGCCAGAGCCACAAGCGCGGGATCGACCTCGGGTCCGCAGATCCCGGTGGAGCAGCAGAGGGGGCGATCGAACACCTGCAGAGAAGCCATGGGAAACTCCTGTCCAGGGGATGGAAGGCTGATTGACGGCGAAACGTGTCCCGAGGAAAGTGTAGCCGTGTGTCGTTCTGGACCGCCAAAAAAGGTCTCCCGATGAAGAAACTTCTGTTCGTGTGTGTCGAAAACTCCAACCGCAGCCAGATGGCCGAGGCCTTCGCCCGGATCCATGGTGGCCCCGACATCGAGGCGGCCAGCGCCGGCTCTCGACCCTCCGGACGGGTCAACCCGAAGGCGATCGAAGCGATGGGGGAGCTCGGCTACGACCTTTCCACGCACGGCTCGAAGGGGCTCGACGCCTTCAACGGCGAGCCGGTCGAGGTCGCGATCACGATGGGCTGCGGTGACGAGTGCCCACTCGTCCTCGCCAACCGACGGGTCGACTGGAAGATCCCCGATCCGCGCGACATGACGCCGGAGGAGTTCCGCGGCGTCCGCGACCTCATCGAAGCAAAGGTGAAGGAACTGCTCGCGACGCTGTGAGTGGGGTAGCCCTGGGGACGGGCCGGCATTCGACACGTCGAGGACGGCCGCGGTCGTCGATCCGCAGCGCGACATCGCCCAGTATCGCGCCGCTGCCGAGGCAGGCGGATAGACCCCTCCCCGGTGTGGATGGTGATCGAGTCGATGGAATCGTTACGGGGCCCCAGGCGAATAGAATGTCCGGACACGACCCGCGGAGCCGTGTTGCCATGCCGAGCCGACAACCACCGCCCCCGGCAGCGTGCCCGATCTGCTTCGCAGACAAGCCGCTGACGTTCCATCACTTCATCTGTCGGAGCGTCCATCGAAACAAGTGGTTTCGGACCCGCTACAGCCGCGAGGAGTTGCAGCGTGGGATCTTCGTCTGTCGTGCCTGCCATTCGACGATCCACCGGCTGATTCCCGACCGCAAGGAGATGTCGCGGCACCACAACACCCCCGCGGCGCTCATGGCGCATCCGGAGTTTGCCAATTTCGTCGTCTGGGCGCGGAAGCGGGCCCGGAAAGGCGCGATTGCGGCCGACGATCTCTTCGCGGTCGCGGAGGGATCGCCGGGGTGACCTGGGCCGCCGGCGGTGGCCGTCACGCCACGCCGCGTTTTTTGAACCAATCCAGGAGCCGCTTCCAGCCATCGGCGGCCTGCTCCTCCCGGTAGGAGGGCCGGTAGTCGGCGTAGAAGCCGTGGGGCGTGTCGGGATAGAGAATGATCTCCGAGGGCTTCTCCGCCTCGGCGAGCTTCTTCTGCATCGCTGCCACGAGGTCGTTGGGGATCCCTTGATCAGCACCGCCGTAGAGCCCCAGCACCGGGCTCCCGAGCTTCGCGACGAGGTCAATCGGATTGGCCGGGTGGAGATCGTCCTTGGCCGCATCGAGCCGGCCATACCAGGCGACGCCCGCCTTCAGTCGGGGATTGTGGGCGGCGTAGAGCCACACGATCCGTCCTCCCCAGCAAAAGCCGGTCACGCCCAGCCGCGCCGTGTCGCCGCCATGCTTGCCCGCCCAGTCGACCGCGGCATCGAGGTCGGCCATCACCTGCTTGTCGGGCACCTTGGAGACGACCTTCGAGATGATCTCGGAGAAGTCCTTCATCTGCGACACGTCCCCCTGCCGGGCGTAGAGCTCCGGCGCCACCGCCAGAAACCCGAGCTTCGCGAAGCGGCGGCAGATGTCCTTGATGTGCTCGTGAACGCCGAAGATCTCCTGGACGACAAGGACAGTGGGAAAGGAGCCGCCGGTGGCGGGAGCGGCCCGGTAGGCGGGGATCGCGCCGTCGGAGGTGGGGATCTCGACTTCGCCGGCCTCGAGCCCGTCGGCGCTGGTCGTAATCGTCGCGGCCGAGACAGGCTGGACGGCGAGGGCGAAGCCGGCGGTGAGCGCGGCCACCGCCCGGCGGCGGGTGAGGTCGGGGGTGGCCACCACGACCGGCTCGGTAACGGGGCGATCGGCGGGCATGGAAAAATCCTCGGGGAATGGTAGGGAGGGGATTGAAAGCTACCACGCCCGCCGGCGACCGTCTCGCGCGGGGGTGGGGCTGGTCGGGTCGTGCACCACAGCGCGTGGAAATATCCCTTGAGAATAGGGGGTGGCGTGAATGCCCAAGGGGCGCACGATCCAAGGGCGGCCCGCCCGGATCGCCGTGGACCGGCGGACGTCACGCCCCCTCCCAGATCGTTCGACCCCTTGGCGTCGACGGCTCCCGGGACTTTGCTCGAGCTGACCGGGGTGGTGACGATCGACTGGGGAGAGTTGCTCCGGTCACCGGCTGGAGGCGCTCCGCAGCGCGTTCGACTCATGGTGCGGTCGGCCGACGATCTGCGCATCCTCAAGACCCCTTTGTGGTGGACCCCAGCCCGGCTTGTGGCGGGGCTTGTCGCCACGGCGATGATCCTGATGACGGCACTGGGGTGGGTGGCGTTGCTGCGGCGGCAACTGGCGGCGCAGCAGCGGGTCCTGGCTGCCGAGATGCGCTCGCGCCGGGATGCGGCGGTGGAGTTCGAGGCGACGCTGCGGGAACGGACACGTCTGGCGGCCAACCTCCACGACACCCTCCAGCAGACGATTCTAGGGATCGGGTATCAGCTCGATGCCTGCCTGCCTGACCGGCCGGGGGGTGACAAGCGACGAAACGAATCGGCATGTCGACGTCGCTCGCCCGCGAACGGGCTGAACGGCTCGGCGGGACGTTCTCGGTCACGAGCCGGCCGGGGGAGGGGACGGTCGTGGAGGCGACCGTCCTGCGGCGCGACTACGACGGGCAGCTCGATGGCCGGACCGACCCCGTCAGCCCTCCGCCCCGCCGGGGGTGAGGTACTCCCGTGCCTGTGGGAACAAAATCGGCGATTGGCAGATCGGCCAATGGCAGCCTGGGGCGGGGGCGCGAACAATCATCAACCGCCCCGCGTACCGCCCCGCGTCGGATGGGCGGCCCGCCCGGGGATCGACGAGGAACAAGGTGACGACATGGATGCGCTCCACCGTTTGGCGATGGTTTCCACAGATCCCCGTCCTGGAGGCGACGGGGGGGAGCAGCCCGCGCTCGGGCGGCCTTGGCTCGTGATTTCGGCGCTGGTGCTGCTTGCGCTGTCGGCGGCGGTGTTCCTGCTTTGCTGATGCCCCGCTCGGTCCCGTGACCGGCCGGACTTTTCTTCGCGCCCTGGTCTGCCCGGCTTGGGCGGCGAGTGCTACCCGAATGGACAGTCTTTTTCCGCCGACGATTGGAGGATCCGCCAATGGATTCGGGGCGCTTGCGAGGTTAGACCAGAAGGGCTATCGGGCTACCCCACCCGTGTGCCGGGGGCCGTCGGCAGGAAGCCCGCCCCGGGGCACGGTCAAATCCGATGGCAGGATGTGGCGCACGGCGTGCGCCACACATAGGAAAGCGTGCCGGTTCCTGGTCGAGTGTTCGGCGTCCCGCGCGGCCGTCGTACCGGAGTCCATGATCGGACGGACGGTGATCGTAAGCAGGTTCACCGTCGGTCAACGGGGCGTTTTCCGCGCGGCGGGTCATCGGTGGAGTGAAGGGGGCATCCCTGGGGTGCCGCCCGGAATCCCCGATGACCCGCCCGTCGGAATCCTTTCGGGAAGTTCAGTCCGTGAACACTTCCGGCCGATGCCCCGAGATCCGCGTGATGCTCGTTGACGACCATCCGGTGATGCGGGTGGGGCCCGCGGTTACCTCGTGAAGACTATCCATCACGAGGCGCTCGGGGCGGCGATCCGCACGCGCGCCCGTCCCGGCCTTACACTGGCCCACGTATCCCGGCCGATGGACCGACTCCGTCGCCGGGATGGTGGGGCCGGCGCGGTCCCGCGGACGTGCCGTTGAAGCGGAGAATAAAACATGAAGCGGATCATGCTCGTGGCCGGTGTGGCGGTGGCCCTGACACTGGTGGCCGCCGTGGCCGATGCCCAGGTGAAGAAGGGGAAGACCCGGCCGGCGACCACGAAGCAGCTGATGAGCGGGATCGTCCAGCCGCACTGCGCTGCGATCGGCGAGGCGGTCAAGCAGGCCCCGGCCGACGACGCCGCCTGGGAGAAAGTCGCGACCCACGCCGCGGTGCTCAATGAGATCTCCTACACGCTCATGGACGACGGCCGTTGCCCCGATGCCGACTGGGCCAACGCCTCGACGATCCTCCGCACGGCGAGCGACGCCGTCCTCGTGAAGGCTCTCGCGAAGGACCACGCCGGTGTCGCGGCCGAGTTCGCCAAGCTCACCGAGTCGTGCGGCACCTGCCACAAGGCCCACAAGAAGTAATCGCGATGGCCAGCGGGCCGCGTCGACATCCCTCGAAAGACACCGCCGTCGTGGCTTCGGCCACGGCGGCGGTTTTTGTTTCATCAGGTTTTTGTTTCAATCAGGGACCCGCCGGGCCGGATCGCAGGGGCAGGGATGACGGCGGCCGGCAACGGTCACGGGCTCATGGGCTTCCTAAGCAAAAAAGATGCCGCTCGCCGCGGACGAAGAGCTGGTTGCCAGCCGCCGCGGGGGTGGCATCGACTCCCTCCCCCATGTCGTTCGTGGCGATGACCTTCAACACCGGCGCGTCCGCAACGACCGCGATCGTGCCGCGCCGGTCGGTGAGGTAGACATGCCCGCCGGCGGCGATCGGCGAGGCGTAGATGTTGTTCACTCCCTCGACCCTTACCGTCTCCCACAACGTCTTGCCGGTGGCGGCATCGACGCAGGTCAGGAGCCCCGACTTTTCCTTATAAAACCAGAGCCGGTCGCCCGAGAGGAGCGGTGAGGCGACGTCGGGGGTGTCCTTGGAGCGTGTCCAGAGAACGCTCTTCCCCCCTTCGAGATCCCCACTCCCGGCGAGATCGAAGGCGCCGAGGAAGGCGCCGCGGAAACCGCTGGTCACCCAGGCGACGCCGTCGGCCGCCACGGCCGAGGCACACGGACGCTGCGTCTGCCCGGCGCAGCGCCACAGCTCCTTGCCCGTCGCGAGGTCGTAGCCCCGGGCCGCGTTTTGCCCGTTCATCACGACCTGCTTCCGCCCCGCTTTGTCGACGGTGACCAGCGGCGTGCACCACCCGGTCGGCTCGTCGCGCGGTGTCTCCCACACGGTCTTGCCGGTGCGCGCGTCGACGGCGAAGAGCATCGACGGCCCCTCGTGATCCCAGGGGACGAGGACGAGATCGCCGTGGACCGTCGGGGAGCTCCCCTCGCCGAAGCCATTGCGGACCTTCATGTCGCCGAAATCGCGGTCCCACACCGGCGCGCCGTCGAGGGTGTAGCAGAAGAGCCCGCGCGACCCGAAGTGGGCGTAGACCCGCTCGCCGTCGGTGCAAGGGGAGGCGGAGGCGAAGCCGTTGGTCTGGTGGGTGCCCTCGTGGGGCTTTGCCGTGATGGCCGTCCTCGACCACCGCTCCTTCCCCGTCGCCCGGTCGAGGCAGAGAACGCGGAACTCGAACATGTCGTTGCTGCCGGCCACCGGCACCGCGGCGGTCACGAAGACACGATCCCCCTGGACCACCGGCGACGACGATCCGCGGCCGGGGATCTCCACCTTCCAGAGAAGATTTTTCGTCGGGCTGAACTCCACCGGCGGCGTGGCGTCGAGGGAAACACCATTGCCAAGGGGCCCGCGCCAATGGGGCCAGTCATTGGCGTGGAGCGGGCCGGTGGCGAGCGCCAGGAGAAGGATGCCGAGGGAGAGAATCTGGCGGTGCATGAGGAAACTCCTGCTGGGCGGTGGATCGGGGTCAGTTGCCGAGGGCCGATTCGAGGGCGTCGAGCCGGGCCCGTAGCGCCGCCACCTCCCCCTCGAGGGCAGCGATCTTCTCGACCAGCGCCGCAAGCACGATCGAGGGAGCGGACAGGGGCGAGGCCACAGACGCTGCCGGACGGGGCACCGTCACGGCGTCGGCGTCGTCATCGTCGTCGTCTGCTTCGTCGTCTGCTTCGTCGTCTGCTTCGTCGCCGTCCATCCCGCCGGTCGCCGCTGGCACCGGCTCGGAGGCTCCGGCGGGGAACGACTGCCCGGCCACGCCGAGCTTGGCACGCACCTTCTCGAGCTTCTCTTCGGGCAGAAGGCCGTGCGTCAGCACCCGGCCGCGGCCAGGAGGAGAGAGCCAGATGATGAGCCCGCGCTCCGCGAGGCCATCGAGCCTGGTGCGGAGGATCTGGAGATCGGCGATCGGGTCCATCCGGCTGGCACGGCCCCGCAGATCCCCTTCGCTCTGTTCGCCCCGCAGCAGGAGCTCGGCCAGGATCGAGAGATCCTCCTTCTCGATGCCACCGAACCACTCATAGCCGTAGTGGCGGTAGCGGGGGACGCGGCCGCTGCCGTAGATCTCGGCGACGACACCGGCGGCACGGAGCGATTCGAGGGCCCGCCCGACCTGATCCTCGTCGACGGTCATCAACGGGTCGCGGTTGTTCTTCTGATTGCAGCCGGTGATGATCGCGTTGAGGGAGAGCGGATAGGCCTCCGGCGTCGTCTTCCCCTTCTCGATCAGGACACCGAGGACGCGCCGCTCGACAGCGTCGAGCGGGCGAACCCGCGATCCTGGGCGCTCCGGTTCGGAATCCATCGGCAGATCAGCTCCTTCCCTGGAAGAGTCGCCGGCGACGGGGAACAGGCTCCCCGTCACCGGCCGTGCCTCGAGATTCCTGTGGCGGTCACTTCCCCTGCGACGGCGCTGCATCGGAGTGATGTGGGCAGCCGTCGGGGCTGAACAGGGCGCTCGATTCCTCTCCCCGCGCCGTCACATAGGCGACGAGATCGAGGACCTCGTCGCGCGTCAGCTTGTCGAGGAGCCCCTTGGGCATGATCGACACCACGGATGTCACCCGCTCCTCGATGTCGGTCTTCTTGATCCGGACGGGCTCGGCGCTGGCGACGGGGTTCTCCACGAGCGCCAGTTCCGCGGGGGTGTCGGCGACCACGAGGCCGGTGATCCGGCGGCCGTCGTCGGTGACGATCGTCGTCGAGCGGTACTTTTCCTCGATCCGCAGCGACGGGTCGAGAATGTGCTTCGTGATCTCGAGCGCGTTCATCTTGTCGTCGAGCTTGGCCAGCTCCGGGCCGAACTGGTTCCCCGCCTCGCCGAGCTTGTGGCAGGAGACACAGCTCGTCGTTCGGAACAGCTCGCGACCATGGACGAACGACCGTCCCTTCTCCATCCCGTTCACGCTCCCCTCGAGGTCGGCCAGCGTCCACTCGGTGCGTGGGCGACGGTCCTTGAGGAGGTCGTCCTTGATGGGGAGGGGATGAGCGGCGAGATAGGCCGCCGGATCGGCCAGATATCCCTCGAGATCGTCGACGACATACATCGCCCCGTACATCCGCCGCCAGTGGCCGGGATAGGTGCACACATAGGGATAGACGCCAGGCTCTGTGGGGGCATTGAAGGTGAGCTTCTGGGAGGCCTGCGGCTGGAGGAGCGTGCTTGCCACGAGGACATCGGCCGAGTCGGGCACGAAGGCCCGCTTGGCAAACGACGCCTCCTGGGAGAGCTTCTCCGCGATCTCCCCGAGGGCCTGCATCGAGCCCGGCTTGGCGACGACGAAGTTGTGGGGCATGACGTCGGCATTCTGGAGGACAAACAACACCGGCTTGCCCGCCTGAACGGCAATCGTCTCCTTGTCGTAGTTCATCCGCTCGTAGACCGTGCCGATGCGGACGACACGCACCCCCAGATCGGCGAGCTCGGCACGCCGCGCCTTCCCTTCGCCCGCCGGGAGGAGCGTCGTGAGATTCTCGGCGAATTGCCAGGCGGCAAGGCCGGCATCGCTCGAGCGCTGCTCGACGGTTGCCGTCCGCATCGATGCCAGCAGTGCATCGAGCATCGGCGCCGCCTGCGCGGCGGGCCACTGCGCGAGCGGGATCTTCTCGAGGGCCGCGATGGCCGCGTCGCGATCCTCCCCGTTGATGACAAACGGCGCGATCCGCTCGAACACCTCGTTTTCGCGGCCACGGACGCCGGCCAGCGCCGCGAACGCAGCCCGGCGGACGGCGGCGGTGAGCCGGGCTTCCTCGCTGGCGACGGCGATCTCGCTCGACGCTTCAGGTGCCGGCTGGCTTTCCACCTTGAAGACTTCCTGGCGCTCGCCATCGAGGATCGAGAGCTTGAAACCTTGAAGGCGCCCGGCGAGGCCGTCGCCCCGGTTGAAGACGACGATCCGGTCGATCCCCTTCGGGCTGCCGAGATCGACCTCCCACCACGGGTTCTCGATCCCTTCCTGGGTGTGGGTCTGGCCGTTCTTGCCATATTCGGGGTCGGTGTTGCCGTCGATCGCCCGGCCCGGCTCGCCGCCAGCGGCGACGTTGATCTGGGTCGCCTTGCCGGCGCGGGCGAGATTGTCGTTGCCAGCGTAGATCTCCACTTCGGCGAGCGTCAGCGTCCGCTGTTTGCCGGGAAGCTCAACGCGGACGAACCGGCCGACCGTCCCCGGCTTCACGGCCGTGGTCCCGGGGAGGCCGTCGACGAGCGGCAGAACGCGGTCATAGAGGCTCGTGCGCACGCCCGGATCGCTCACCAGCGGGAGGGCTTCGACCATGTCGACGAGCCGGCGCGGCTCCGCCTTGGCCAGCTCCCACACCTTCGCGCTCGGATCACCGCCGCCGAGGGCGTCGATCGCCGTCAGCGCGACATAGCCGATCCGGCGCAGCTGCGGCCTCCGCGCGGAGGTCGCCATCCGCTCCATGTCGCCCCGCAGCTCGGCCAGCTCGCTGGCGGGCCGCGAGAGCAACACGCGGATCAGATCGAAGACCGTGGCCGAATCGACGGCCCCCTCGCGGGCGTCGAGCGCGCTCAAGGCGTCGACGGCAACGTAGACGACGCTCTTGGAGTCGGCGGCGGCGAGCCCTTCGACCGCTTCCTGACGGAGCCGTTCGTCGAGCCCTGTTCGCAGCAGCATCTCGCGGAACACCACCGGCGAGCGCGGCTCGGCGGCCAGCTCGTCGTTGGAGAGCGACCGGTAGAGGAACCGCCTGCCGGCGTCGGTCGAGAAGGCGATCAGCTCCTTCGCCTCGCGCGCCGCCCGGAACTCCGGCTCGAGGACGCGGGCCGATTCCTTCTTGACGTAATCCATGTGACGATCGGCGGGGAAGTCGCCCGCCACAGCGAGGGCCTCGATCGCGGCAGGGTTCTTCAGATAGCTCGCCGTGCGGACCGCCTCGAGGCGGACGCGCGCGATGTCGTCACCGGCGCCGCGCACGACCCACTCGAGGGCCTTTGGCGCCCGATCGGCAACTCCCGCCACGACGCGCATCGCGGCAGCCCGCGCACGGGCGTCGGGGCTGGTCAGGACTTGCTCGAGAAGCGCCAGTGGCACCTGATCGAAGTGACGCAGCGCCCACAGCCCTTCGAGCCGATCGTGCTCGAAGGACGGCGACTTCGGATCGAGCTTCGCGATCCAGGCTGTCACCGCCGGCACGACCTCCGCCTCGGGGCGGCCGTCGAGCTCGAGCTTGGCCCGATAGCGCACCCGGTCGATCGGATCGGCGAGGAGCTTGACGAGCTCGGCAACGGGTCGGCCACCGATCGGCACCGGTTTGGCCACCGGCTTGCTGTCCATCACCACCCGGTAGACGCGGCCGTGGATCCGGTCGCGGCTGGGGTCGCGGAGGTTGTGCTGCATGTGGCCGATGATCGGGTTTTGCCAGTCGGTGAAGTAGATGGCGCCGTCGGGCCCCATCTCGAGGTCGGCGGGGCGGAAGTTCGGGTCGCTCGACGAAATGATCGGCTCGACTTCGGTCGCCTCGGGATAGCTGCCGTCCCCCTTGGCGAACTTGTACTGGAGGATTCCCTGGAAGCCGATCACGTTGCCGACGAGGAGATTCCCCTGGAGCTCGGCCGGGAAGTGGGGGCTCGAGAGGAACTCGATCCCCGGGCAGGGGCGGGTGCGCTGGTTGTAGACACTCGGGGCGCCACCATGCTTGTCCATCCCATTGAGTCGCGTCGAGAAGACCGAGCCCCAGTAGGGGACGGAGCCGGTGCCGTCGACGACGATGTCATCCCCCCAGGCATTGAAGGCGTGGCCGTGGGGGTTGGCGAAGCCATAGGAGGTGTAGAGGCCGAACTTCCCCGTTCGCGGCTCATACTTGAAGACCGCGCCATTGGCGACGCGCACCGGGGGGCCCCACGGCGTCTCCCCCTGGGAATGATGAAAGGTTCCTTCTTGGAAGTAGACCGACCCTGACGGATCGAACGTAAAGCTATTGGCAGTGTGGTGGGTGTCGGCGGTGTCGAGGCCGCCGATGATCCGCGTCTTGATGTCGTAATCGTCGTCGCCGTCGGTGTCTTCGAGATAGAGGATGTCGGGGCCCTGCGCGACGATCACACCCTTCCCCCAAAACTCAAAGCCGGTCGGATTGTGAAGATCGCCGGCGAAGGTCTTGATCTTGTCGGTGCGGCCGTCGCCGTTGGTGTCCTCGAGAATCAGCAGCTTGTCGTTCATCGGCTCGTCGGGCCGCCAGTGCGGGTAGGTCGGCCAGGCGGCGACCCACAGCCGCCCCTTCGTGTCGAAGGCCATCTGCACCGGATTGATCAGCTCCGGGAACATCTCCTCGTCGGCGACGAGCTCGACCTTCATCCCGGAGTGGACCGTCATCTTCCCAATCGCATCCTTGCCCGAGAGAAACTCATGCTTGCCGCCGGGGAGCGGGCCCGGCTTGTTGGTGATCACCGGAATGAGCTCCGGGAGACCCGATTCCTCGACCTTGGGAAGCGGGGCATTGGCATTGCCGAGCGTGGCGGCCGTGGCCCAGATCCGCTTGTCGCGGTTGGTGGTCATCACGTCGAGGTAATCGAGCTCGCGCTGGCCGATTTCGTAGTTCGTCTGGTCATCGACAAACTTCAGCCACGCGCGGCCGCCGTAGGTGGAGTAGCCGTCGGTGACGCGGTAGCGGTTGAACCAGTGGAAGTTCTTGTCGGCAACGGCTTTCTGGAGGCGGTCGAGGCTGTTGGGATCGCGGGCTGGCGCGGCACCGAACAGCGATTCGTCGATGATCCGGGAGATTTCGCGGTCGCCACGCGGAGTCGGGTGGATGCCGTCGGTCGTGAGCGGCTCCTTGATCTTCTCGCAGGCTTCGCGCGATGGCGTAAAGAGGTCGACGTAGGTCACCCCCTTGGCTTTGCAGACCTCTTCCATCGCCTTTGAATAGAGGGCGATGTTGGCGTTATGGGCCTTGCCGTCGGGCCAGTGAGCCCGGTCGAGATTCTCATGGACGATCGGCGAGAACATCACCACGCGCGGCGCGGAAACACCGTTGTATTTCTGGCCAAGGGTGTGCTCGAGAAACTTCTCGACCTCGGTCTTGAAGGCCTCCAGGCCGGCGGGGCCGGCGTGGGCTTCGTTGGCCCCAAAGAAGGCGAAGATCACGTCGGCGCGGGTGTTGGTGAGCTCGAAGCGATTTTCGCGGACGAAATCCTTCGTCTTCAGGCCGCCCGGATTGGGGATCGGCGCGGCGCCGGAGAGCCATTGATCCGGCGTACCGAAATCGGCCGAGCGGAGCCGTTTGGCGGGATCGACCTCGTCGCCGTCGTAGGCGAGGTTGCGGATCACGAGCCGCTGCTCGGGGAAACGGGAGTGGAGCAGCGTCTCGAGCCAACCGGTGTGCTGCATGGCGTCGGCAACGCCGCCGCCGATGATGCAGATGTGGTCTCCCTCGCGGATCTCGAGCCTGCCGGCGGCCTGGGCCGGGGGGGCGAGGAACGCCGCTGCCAGCAGGAAAACTGCAACCCTACGAATCAGTGCAGACATCACAGATGCTCCATAAGAACGAGCAGGAAAGACTGGAGAGCAGACGACAATCAGAGCACTTTCAGGCAGCCAACAGGAAGCCCGCCGCAGCGCCCCTGTTACTTCAGCTGGCGCATGTATTCGACAACATCGAGGAACTCGGTCGGCGAGAGCGTACCAGCCAGCCCTTCCGGCATGCTGCTTTGGCGGAGGACCGTCCGTTCGTCGATCTGATCCACCGGAATCGATTTCTTTTCCTTGCCGTCGAAGATCACGAGCGTCGCGGGCGTCTCGCTGACGACCAGGCCGGTGATGCTCGTCCCCTCGTGGGTGAGCACCGACGTCGAGAGGTACTTCTCGGCGATGTCGGCGTTGGGATCGATGATCGACTGAACCAGCTTCGGGCCGGTCAGCCGCTCCCCCACCTTCGACATCTCGGGGCCAAAATCTGCCCCCACGTCCCCGATCTTGTGGCAGCTGATGCACAGCCGGCGGAAGACGGCCTGTCCGTTGCCGGCATCGCCCCCCTGCACGTCGGCGATCGCCTGGATCGCCTTCGATCGCTGCTCCTCCGGAGTCGGCTCCCTGCCCAGCAGGATCTGCAGATAGGGGACCACCTCGGCAGCCTTCTTGTCGAGCGCGATCACGCTGTCGAGCATCCGGGCGGCGGGTGAATCCTTGGCGGCCAATTCTCCCTTGAGGTGCTGACCGCGCCATACGTCGACATTCGCCCCTACCGCCGCATCGGCCGTGTAGGCCAGGAATCGATCGGAGGGATCGGCATTGGCCGCGGCAACGACAGCGGCCATCGCCGTCGCCGTCGGGAAGAAGCTCAAGCCGCGGAGGGCTTCGGTCCGGACGCGCGGATGGGGATCGAGCGATTGCGCTACGAGCAAGCTCTCGGCCCCCTCCAACCGAAGGCGCTCGTCGGCGAGCACGTGGGTGGCCGCGGCGCGGGCCTCGGGCGTGGCCGTCTCGAGCAACTTTTGGAGCAAGGCGCCGTCGACGGCATGAAAACTCTGCTGCAGCCACAGCACTTCGCACGCCAGCCGTTCGGCGGCGGGGTCGCTGGCGTTGGCCTCAAACCAGGCGGCGGCGGCGGGGAGCACCTCGGCCGCTGGGAGGGCCTGGAGGTGATCGCGGGCCCGGCAGCGTGTTCGCCATTCGGGGGATTTGAGCTGATCGAGAACGACGGCCAACGGCTTCCCCACCTGCGTCTCGGGCTCGAGCAGCGGCTTGTCGGTGTAGAAGAGGCGATAGATGCGGCCATGGACATGGTCGCGGTTGGGATCGCGCTGGCTGTACTGCATGTGGCCGATGAGCGGATTGGCCCAGTCGCCAAACCACAGCGCGCCGTCGGGCCCGATCTGCGGATCGACAGGGCGGAAGTGCTTATCGGTGCTCTTGATCAGATCGAACGCCGTCTTCGGGTCGGCCGGGTCGTGCCGGACGCGGACCCCCTTGAAGCCGGCGCCGTCGTCGGAGAAGGTCCAACGGGGCATGCCGTTGGTGTTGATGACGCAGGCGTAGAGAAACTGTCCCTGGACATCATCGGGAAACTGCCGCGTGTGGAGGAACTCGCTCCCCACCACCGGCCGCATCCCCTCCACGTCGAAGACCGGGTTCATCCCCTTGCGGCCCCGGTATTGCTTACCGGAAAGCGGCGTGTCCCAGTGTTGGTTGGCACCGGTGCCGTCGCCGCAGAAGCCCTGCCCCCACTGGTCAAACACGTAGCACCACGGATTTCCGTAACCCGCGGTGACGAAGTGGCTGATCTGCCAGGTGCGGGGATCGAGAACGTAGGCGCCGGCGGAGCCGGAGTTGCGGAACGGCCCCCACGGAGTCTCGACGGTGGTGCTCATCGCCACCCCTTCGAGCATGTGGACGAGCCCGGCGGGGCTCGATTCGAAAGCGCCGACAGTGTGATGCGTGTCTTCCGTCGCCCAGCCATCGAGGACATGGACGATGCTGTCGGCGGGATTGCCGGGGGTGACCCGGCTGTCGCCATCGCCATCCTTGAGCCACAGGATCCGCGGCTGGTCGACCACGAGGACGCCGCCATTGAAGAAGGCGAAGCCGGTGGGGCAGTGGAGCCGGTCGTAAAACACCGTGCTCTTGTCGGCCGTGCCGTCGCCATTGGTGTCTTCGAGGATCACGAGCTTGTCCTGGGGGCGCGGATCACCCGGCTGCCACTGCGGATAGCTCGGCATCGTGCTCACCCACAGCCGGCCTTGGCCGTCGAACGACAATTGCACCGGCTTGGCCAGCTCGGGAAACCGCGATTCATCCGCGAACAGCTTCATCTCGAAGCCGGGGGGGAGCGTGCACGACTTGATCAGGTCGGCCGGCGGCACGATCACCGGGCCACCGATCTGGTTTTCGCTGTACGCCTGTCCGGGAACGCCGAACCGTGTCGGCGGGGTGAGCAGATCACCGGTGGCCGAATCGTCAGGCTCCGGGGCCACCGTCCGGCCAGCGACGAGATCCCACACGTAGGCATCGCGAACCGCTGCCATCCGCCGCAGCTTGGCGTATTCGCGGGGAAAGGTCTCGGTGTCGAACGTGCGGCGGCCGCCATACACGTACCAGCCGTTGATCATCCGGTAGTCCTGGAGATGGATCCACGACTTATCGATGACGGCGGCCCGGAGCTTCTCGAAGCGATCCTTCGTCAGGGGTGTCACCCGCGCTTGGCCGGTCCCGTCGAAGAGCAGCCGGTCGAGGAGGTTTCCCACGAGCGCATCGCCGGCGGCATTCACATGGCAGCCATTGATCGTGAACTGCAGCCCGGGGGTGGCAGTGAAGCCCCGCTCGGTGTCGGTGAGGAGATCGACAAAGGCGATCCCCCGGGCCTTGGCCACGTCGCGGGCGGCGTCGCGGTAGAGGGCGAGGGTGGCATTTTGCTCGGCGGCATCGGGGAGGAGCGGATCGCCCGAGGGCTCGACGGCGATCGGCGAGACGATGACGAACCGGGGGGGAGCGCCAGTGTCGTCGCGCGGATAGCGGCGCGCCAGGTCATCGAGCAGCTTCTCGTAGCCGGTCCGGAACTCCGCCACCCCTTCCGGGCCGGCGAACGATTCATTGAAGCCGAAAAAGAGGAGGAAGGTGTCGGCGCCGAAAGCCGCCAGCGGATCGTCGAGCGCCGTGTAGTCGCCCCCGCGCTGACGATTGGCCACCTCGTCGGCCGGTCGGGCGAAGTTGCGGACGACCAGATGCTTGTCGGGAAAGCGCTGGTGGAGGAGCGTCTCAAACTGCCCGAAGAGGTTCATGCGTTCGGCGGTCGAGTTCCCCACCAAGGCCACCCGCTCGCCATCGAGCAGCTGCAGCGGCAGGCTGCTTTGGGGAAGGGCCGGGCGGGCCGGGCGCGGCTCGGGCGTGAGCAGTTCGCGGGCGGTGCGGAAGGCCGCCTCCCGCTCGTCCTTGGCAGCCTTCTCTTTGGCCGCCTTCTCGGCGGCGGCCTTGGCCGCGGCATCTTCGGGAGAAACCGCTGGCGGAGTCTCGTCGGCGGCCGTGGTCACCCGGCCGGCCAGCCACGCGATCCCAGTCAGGCCGATGCCGGCCATAGCCGCGATGCCGATTTTTCTCCAGCCAACCGCCGTCGCGCCATCGCGCATGGTGATCCCCCAAAGGTCACGATCGATCCACCCCTGAATCCCGGCAGGGGAGGTGCAAGGCGACCATTATAGCTGGGAGAGGCTCGAAGGGGGGCCCGCGTCCAGTCGGCTGGAAAGTGAGCCCAGGAACGCGCTGGAGCGAGAAAGCGCCATCCTCACTGGACGATGGCGGCGTGGCCGCCAAACGACCGGGGCGATGGCCAACCCGATCGCGTCATCCAGGGTACGGGCCGAACGTGTCGGTCTTGGCCGCCCCGGGGAATCGTCACCGGCGGTGCGAAGTCGTTGCTGCTGCCGTACTTGTCGGAGACGTACTTGATGAACAGCATGAACAGGACATAGTCCTTGTACTGGCTGGCATCCATGCCGCCGCGCAGTTCGTCGCACGAGGCCCAGAGCGAGGCGTAGAGATCGGATTTCTTGAGGGGCATCGGGGGGCTCTGGGTGGGGGGCCGCTCGCACCTGGGGGTGGAGGCCGGGAAGGCCAAGCCTATCGGGATCGCGGGAAAAGCTCGTCTGGATTGGCCGCTCGAAGAGACGGCAGGGGCCGAAAAGGCTGCTTTTGTGAAAAAATCACGACAAGCAGCCTTTTCGGCGTGTTGAAAGCGTGTTTCGAGGGTATTCTTGCGGATAGAGCGAGGAAAATCCACGTAGGACCCGCATCCGCTCTTCTCGCGGTATCAGCCTCCCGGCATTCCAGCCCTCCGGTCGGATCTCCCCATGCTTGTCTCGTTTTCGGTCTCGAACTTCCGATCGTTCGGCGAGGAAGCGACGCTGAACATGGTCGCGAGCGGTCGCTACGCCGACCATCCAACGCACGTGATGCCACTGCCGGGTGTCGATCGCTCCGTGGTTCGCACCGCGGTGATCTACGGGGCGAACGCCGCGGGGAAGTCGAACCTCATCAAGGCGATGGACTATGCCCAGAAGTGGATCCTCGGGCAGGCAGATCGCGGCAGGTCGGTCGATGCGTATGCATTCCAGGCGGGTGCGCGGGCCAAGCCGTCGAGTTTCGAACTCCGGTTTGTCGCTGCCGAGAGAATCTTCGCCTACGGATTCGACGTGACGGAGCGATCGATCCGTGGGGAATGGCTGGCGCTTGTCAACGCAGATGACGACGAAGTTCTTTTTGAGCGGGATGCCGAAGGACACACGACGGTTCATGAAGCGATTCTCAACAAGCGTTTCCCAGACGATACGAAGATCTTCAATCTCCTGACGTCACTTTGCAAAAACGATCTCAAAGATACGCAACTGTTTCTCGAGTCTGTGCGGGAGGTACGGGATGTCAGCCAAGGTCCGACCATGGCGGCAGTCGTTCAATGGCTGACACGGACACTCGTCGTCATTCCCATGGAACAGGCTCACGAGAGCATCCTCCGCCGGCTTTCGCGCGATCCGGAATATCTCGATTTCGCCGAGGCGCTTCTCGGCCATGTCGGGACGGGCGTAGATCGACTCCAAATCGAGGAGCAGGAACGACTGATCCCCAAGGGAATGGAGGAATCCTTCGATGACGTTGCGCAGCATCTCTCAAATGATCCGGATGCCGACATGGCCTGGTCCCGGAATCCCCGGAGCCCAGGCCGCTACGTGGCCCGCTATCTCATGGCGCACCACAAGCTTGAAGGAAACGATTACAAACTCCCAATGAGCGAGGAGTCGGATGGGACACGTCGCCTCCTGGCACTTGCTCCCTTACTGACCGCTGGCGCGAAAGAGGCTCGCGTATTTGTCGTCGATGAGATCGATCGGAGTCTTCATCCGTTGTTGTGCTGGGAGTTTCTCCGGCTCTTTGCCGACGCGATGCCCGGAGCCCAGCGGCAACTTGTCGTCACGACGCACGAAGCTCATTTGCTTAATCAGGATCTCCTGCGGCGAGACGAGTATTGGTTCATGGAGAAAGACGAGACCCAGCAGAGCCGGTTGGTGTCGCTCTCCGATTACCAGAACGTCCGCAAGGATCTCCAACTCGAGAAGGGATACTTGAACGGGCGATTCGGCGCAATTCCGATCATTGGTCGCATGGATGATCTCGAGGTACTACTTGCCATTCCTGGAGAGGAGTCGGTGAGCGATGCCACGGAACCGACGCCCTCTTGATCGCGAAGGCGGCAGAGTGCGGGATGCGTCGCTGATCGTGATCGCTTCCGAGGATACCTATGCCGTTAAGCACTATCTCGCCAAGTTCCTGACGAAGCGGGTTCAATTCATAGTGCTACCCACCGCAGGGGGGCGTTCATCGCCTGCGGCGGTGCTTGAGAGACTCGATCGGTATCAACGGCAGTACGAGATCGGCGAAGGAGATGAGTTTTGGGTCTGCATCGATCTTGATCATTGGGCCCAGGACAACCACATCAGCAATCTGCTGATGGTGCAGCAACGCTGTCGGCAAAAACAGGGCTATCGACTTGCAATCAGCCATCCCTGTTTCGATCTCTGGATCCTTCTCCATTTTCAGGATCCGCCGAGTGGCGGATTTCTCGACTGCGAGGATGTTGCGAGGGTCCTGCGGGGAATAATCCCGGGCTATGACAAGAAGTCGATCGAGCAGCTCCCAATCGGTGTTGAGCAGGTCGAGCAGGCGATCGAGAGGGCCAAGCGATTACCCGATGGCGAGAGCCTTGCGCCATCCGGCCCGACCACGCAGATCCATCTCGTCCTCGAGAGTCTGCGGGCCAAAGAGGCAATCCGGCTGAGTCTTACTGAAGGGCGGCCGTGAGGCGAATCGCTCGCATAGAACCGATCACAAGCCTGCCGGCCCTGTTGATGGGCCCTCTCGTGATGCCCCCTGCGAGCCATGGTGCGAAGCTTGAATAACGAACGTCGCTATTCAAGAAAGAGCCGCAAAAATTTCATTGCAGCCGGCCGCTTGGAGCGGCACCAGGGGCGACGGCCCGCCTCGGCTCCTCTTAGCAGGCGGCCCCGTCGGCCGTCCCGTCGCCTCACGCCATCAGTTCGGGGATCACCCGGGCGTGGTCGACGCCGGTGAGCTTGAAGTCGAGGCCGAGGTGGCGGTAGGTGAAGCGCTCGTGGTCGAAGCCGAGCAGCTGCAGCACCGTGGCATGGAAGTCGCGGATGTGAACCGGATCCTTGACGATGTTGTAGGAGAAGTCGTCGGTCTCGCCGTAGGCTTGGCCGCCACGGGACCCGCCGCCGGCCATCCACATCGTGAAACAGCGCGGATGGTGGTCGCGGCCGTAGTTCTCGCGCGACACGCCCCCTTGGGAATAGATCGTCCGGCCGAACTCCCCGCCCCAGATGATGAGCGTCGAGTCGAGGAGGCCACGGCTCTTGAGATCCTGGACGAGGCCGTGGCAGGCCTGGTCGATGTCCTTGCACTGCATCGGCAGCCGGCCGGCGACGTTGGCGTGGGTGTCCCAGTTATTGAGATAGATCTGCACGAAGCGCACGCCGCGCTCCACCATCCGCCGGGCCATGAGCACGCTGTTGGCAAACGATCCCGGCTTCTTCGCCTCTTCGCCGTAGAGGGCGAACGTGCTCTCCGGCTCCGTGGCGAGATTCGTCAGATCGGGCACGCTCGACTGCATCCGGAAGGCCATCTCGTATTGCGCGATGCGGGTGCGCGTCTCCGGATCGCCGATCTGGTCGAGCGTTCGCTGGTTGAGGGCCTGGAGGCCGTCGAGCGTCTTGCGGCGCACCTCGGGAGAAACGCCCGAGGGATTGTTGATGTAAAGGATCGGATCGCCCGCCGAGCGGAAGCTGACGCCGGCGTATTCACCGGGGAGATAACCACTCGACCACAGCCGGGCGCCGATCGCCTGCACCTGCTCGGTGTTGGTCGGCTTGGCGATGAGGACGACGAACGTGGGGAGGTCTTGATTGAGCGAGCCGAGGCCGTAGCTGGCCCACGACCCCAGGCAGGGGCGGCCGTGGAGCTGGTTGCCGGTCTGCATGTAGGTGATCGCCGGCTCGTGGTTGATCGCCTCGGTGTGCATGCTACGGATGAAGCACATCTCGTCGGCCATGCTCGCCGTGTGGGGAAGCAGCTCGCTGACCCACATCCCGCTCTTGCCATGCTGGGCAAACTTGAACCGCGACGGCGCGATCGGGAACCGGGTCTGCCCCGACGTCATCGTCGTGAGCCGCTGGCCGTTGCGGATGCTCTCGGGGAGATCCTTGTCAAACCAGTCGTTCATCACCGGCTTGTAGTCGTAGATGTCCATCTGCGGCGGCCCGCCGACCATGTGCAGGTAGATGACGTTCTTCGCCTTCGGGGCGAAGTGGGGGCCGTGGGCACCGGGGACTCTCGCTACGCCGTCATTCCCCACGATGGCCGCCCCGCCGGCATCGCCACGGGCCAGGCTCTCCCCCATGAGCGAGGCGAGCGCCGCCCCGCCGAGGAGATGGCTGCCGCGCTCGAAGAACCGGCGGCGCGTGAGGTTTTGTCCGAGCGCCGCGAGGTCGGAAGGGAGCGGGTTCATGGAGAGACTCCTACGGGCCAACGGGAGGCGATTGAGGATCGAACGGAACCCTTCTCAGGAACCCTTCTCAGGAACCCTGAGAAGATTCCGCGAGCGGCAACGGGTTCGTTTATTTACAGAGGACTTCGTCGAGGTTCATCAGTTCGTTGGTGAGCATCGTCCAGGCGGCAAGCTGCGCCGGGTCGGGGAGGCGGGGCTTCGAGTCGCCGACCGTGATCAGCTGCTTCGCCTCTTCCGTATGGCCGCCGTAGTAGGCCTGGAGGTCGGCGAGCGACTGCTTCACGATCGGCATTTCCTGAGGCGAAAGCGGGCGGGCCACAAGACGCTTGGCGAGGAAATCGATCCGCGCGTCGTCGGTCTGGCCACCGATCTCCCAGGCCCGGTCGGCGAGGGCCCGGGCGGCCTCGACGAACTGCGGGTCGTTGAGCGTGACGAGTGCCTGGAGCGGGGTGTTGGTGCGCTCGCGGCGGATCGTGCAGGTCTCCCGCGACGGGGCGTTGAAGATCTCCATCGACGCCGGTGGCGCCGTCCGCTTCCAGAACCAGTACATGCTCTTGCGGTAGAGATTCTCCCCGGAGTCACGCTTGTAGATGTTCGTGTTGCCCCCCATCGAGACCGCCTCCCAGACGCCGTCGGGCTGGTAGGGCTTGACGCTCGGGCCGCCAATCTGACGGACGAGGAGGCCGCTGGCAGCGAGGGCATAATCGCGCACCATCTCGGCATCCATCCGGAAGCGCGGCCCGCGCGAGAGGAGCCGGTTGGCGTTGTCCTTGACGAGCTTGTCGGGGGTGGTGGTGGCCGACTGCCGGTAGGCGGCACTGGTCACCATGAGCTTGAAGAGCCGCTTCACGTTCCAGCCAGTCTCGCGGAACTCCACCGCCATCCAGTCGAGCAACTCGGGATGGCTGGGGAGCTCACCCGAGACGCCGAAATCGGCGCTCGAGCGGACGAGGCCGGTGCCGAAGACTTCCTGCCAGAAACGGTTGACCGTCGTTCGGCTGGTGAGGGGGTGATCGGCCAGCAGCAGCCAACGGGCCAGGCCGAGCCGGTTGCGCGGCGCCCCCTCGGGGAAGCCGGGGAGGACGGCGGGGGTGCTGGGCTGGACCTCGTCCAACCGCTTGTCGTATTCGCCGCGGGCGAGCACGAAGGCCTTCGCCATCTCCGGCTTCTCGTTCATGACATGGGCCACCGTGCCGCGGCGGCGGATCTCCGCCTGCTCGGCGTCGAGGGTCGCGGCCCGGGCCGTGGCCACCTTGAAGGGCTCGTCGGCGGTGGCGAGCCACCAGTCGTAGAGCGGGCCGGCCGCGGCGGGGCGGGCGGCCGGATCGAGGCGAACGATGTCGGCCAGCGCCTGGCCACGGACGAGCCCTTCGATCTCGCCATCGGCAAGCGTCCGGCCCCACACCGAAAGCCCCGCCAAGCCGCAGGCGTGCGCCGGCGAACCGGGCGAACGGCTGCCGAGCGTGAACGGCACCTGATTTTTGATCGTGTTCTTCTTGAAGGCGTTCGTCTCGATGTTCAAGCCCTGGAGCTTGCCGTTGTAGAAGACCTTGATCCCCTCGGGGCGGCCCGAGCCGTCATAGGTGATCGCCACCTGCGTCCAGGTATCGGCGGGGAGCTGATCCTTGGCCGAGACCTTCATCGCGTCGTCAGGCCAGGCATGAACCATGTGCATGCCGAGGCGCCGGCTCTGGATCCAGGCATCCCAGCCGCGGTAGGCCTGGGCGTCATCCATCCGGGCGACCACGGCGTAGGCGGTGTCATTGGCCGGCGGGCGGACCCAGAAAGAGAGGCTGAAGCCTTGATCCTGTTCGAAGTCGCCAAGGCCCGGCAGCTCGGCCGCCTTGCCATTGAGGACGAGCCCCTGCATGCCCGGAGGGCCAGCCTGCCAGGTCGTCTCGGGGGTGAGCGAGAGGTCGCTGTCGGCGCCGGCGAGCTTCACCTTCGTGACGCTCCCCTGCCCTTCGGAAAGTGCCAGCTCCGCAGTTGGGGTGTCCTGGGGAAGGAGTTTGCGGACGGTGTCGGCACTCGCGGCGGTGATCCAGGCATCGAACTCCGGCTTCGCCGCCCCCTTCCGCGCCTCGACGGCGGCCCGCGCGGCGGGGAGCTCCTGCTCGAGCTGCGTGAAGCGGGGGAGATCATCCGGCTTCGGCACCGGCACGATCGGCGGCGTGTCGTGGACGTTGCCATCCATCGCCGGCTGGGTCGTGTTGTTGAAAAACGCCGACAGCTCGTAGAACTCCTTCTGCGAAAACGGATCGAACTTGTGGTTGTGGCAGACGGCGCAGCCGGTCGTCAGCCCCATCCACACCGCAGAAGTCGTCTCGGTGCGGTCGCGGCAGTAAATGACCCGGTATTCCTCGTCGATCGCCCCCCCTTCGCTCGTCGTGATATTGCAGCGGTTGAAGCCGCTGGCGATCTGGTTGTCGAGTTGCGTCTCACGCGGCAGCGACGGCGTCTCGGCGTTCACCAAGTCGCCGGCGAGCTGGAGAATCGTGAACTCGTCAAACGGCATGTTGCGATTGAACGCATTGGCGACCCACTGCCGGTAGGCCCACAGTTCGCGGAAGTTGTCGATGTGGATGCCGTTGGTGTCGCCGTACCGGGCGTAATCGAGCCAGTAGCGCCCGCGGTGCTCGCCCCAATCGAGGCTCGAGAGGAGCCGATCGACGAGTTGCTCGTAGGCGTCGGGGGAGCGGTCGGCGACAAACGCCTCCACGAGGGCCGGCTCCGGCGGCAGTCCTGTCAGATCGAGGGCAACGCGGCGGGCGAGCGTGCGCCGGTCGGCCTCCGGGGCGGGGGCGAGCCCTTCGGCCTCGAGGCGCTGAAGAACGAACCGGTCGATCGGATTGCGGACCCACGCCTCTTGTTTCACTGCCGGCGGTTCCGGTCGCTTTGGCGCGATGAACGACCAATGGGGCTCGTACTCGGCCCCTTCCTTCACCCACCGCGTCAGGATCTCCTTCTGCTCTTGCGTCAGCGTCTTCTTCGCGGCCGGCGGGGGCATCACGTCGTCGGGATCGTCGGAGTAGACGCGGTCGAGGAAGGTGGTGGAGTCGGGGTCGCCCGGGACGAGGGCCCCGAACTCGATCGCCGCGTCGCGCTGGTCGAGCCGCAGGCCGGCCTGGCGGGAGGCGCTGTCGGCACCGTGGCAGGAGAAGCAGTAGTCGACCAGGAGCGGCCGAACGTCTTTGTTGTAGGAAAGGTGCGGGGCGGCAGCGGGGGCCGGCTCATCGCCGCGGGTGGGGGCGGCAAGCGCGAGCAAGCCCAGGCAGGCAAATGTCGTGCGACCCAAACGGTGGAACGGGGGCATGGTGTTTCCCTTACAGATGCTCACGGCGCCGAAACGCGGACGCTGGTGCCCGCCCGAAAACCACCCCGAATTATAGCACCGCCGGAAGCCGCGGCGAGCAACCGGGCCGCGAAGCGCAAGTCGTTTCCAAGAAACAGCTTGTCGCTGGGCTCACTGCGTTGCCGGGCCGGACGAGCGCTTGGTGGCGGCCGCGGGCTCCGCGTCGGCCTTGCCGCCGAGGAGTTTCTCCACCGCCGTGCGGATCACCTCATCCCCCTTCGCCCCCTGCCAGTTCAGCTCCCCCTGCCACCAGACCCGCAGATAGCCCTGCTGGTCGATGACATACACCGTCGGCCACATCGTGTTGCCCCACGCCTTCCAGGTGGCAGAGTCGCCATCGAACTGCACCGGGTAGTCGATGCCCGCTTCCTTGGCTGCGGCAATCACTTTGACTGAATCCTGCTCGGCCTCGGTCTCCGGGGTCTGGACACCGATCACGACCACCCCTTTGTCGGCGTATTCGCGCTGCCATTCGGCGTAGATCGGGAGGTTGCGCTGGCAGTTGACACACTCGAAGGCGTAAAAGTGGAGGATCACGACCTTGCCGCGGAGACCGGCAAGCGTGAGGGGTTCGGAATTGATCCAGGTGTCTGACGGCGCCAGCTCCGGAGCCATCGGATAGATGCGGTCGAGCGTCACCGTGTCGAACGGGGCGCCGGCAAGCTCCCGCCAGCGCTTCTGCTGCTCCTTTGAGAGGATATCGCCGGGAAGCTTGAGCTCCCTTTCGCGTGCCGCCAGGAGGGCCGCTTTTTCAAGATCCCCCGGACCGCCCCCCGACTGAAACACCCTCCCGAGCGCCGCGGCTGCCGATTCGGTGGCGCGGGCGGCGGCGAGGAGTTGCTCCGATTGGGCGGGCTCGAGGCCGACCACCTCGGCGACATCTTCTCGGAGGAGCACCCGCCCCCCCTGGGCACGCCGCTCGAGGTCGGCAAGGCGCAGGAGCTTCTCGCGCGGCAGAGATTCGGTGAGCCAGGTCTTCACCACCTTCTCGACCTTCCTGATCGCGGCGCGTTGCTGAAGGGGTGGAAGATTGCGGGCCCGCCACCAGTCGCCGTCGACGGTCGCGAAGATCTGCTCGAGCTGGCCGAGCTTGGCTCCCTCGATCCCGAGCTCCGCCTGCACCTGGGGCGTGTGAAGCAGTGGGAGGATGACCTGGGGGACGTAGGTGACCGGATTGAAGGGGAGGGAGGGGGCGGCCGGCTTCGTGGCGGCAGCGGGATCTTGGGCGCCCGATCGGGCCGGCGCGACGAGGGAGGCGACGAGCGTGGCCGCGACGACGAGCCGGCGGAGGAAGCGGAGGGAAAGAGGGCACATGCGCGGGCGACTCCCAGTGGGCGGCGGGCGGGCTTCAGAAGGGCCACAGGAGCGGCGCGAGGATCACCGTGAGGATCATCACGAGAATGTTGAGCGGGCCGCCGAAGCGGAGGTAGTCGGTGAATTTGTAGCCTCCGGGGCCGTAGATCATCAAGTTGGTCTGGTAGCCCATCGGCGTGGCGAAGCCGCAACTGGCGGCGACCGTCACCGCCATCACGAACGGCATCGGGTTGACCCCCAGATCCTCGGCGGTCTTCCAGGCGATCGGGAAGATCAGGACGGCCGCGGCGTTGTTGCTCATCAGCTCCGTGAACACCATCGTCACGAGATACACCGCCGCCAGGAGGGCATGCGGATGGCGGCCCGCGACGTCGATCGTCGCCCCGGCCACCATCTCGGCCAGGCCCGTCTTCTCCATCGCCCGTGCCAGACCGAAGCTGGCGGCGATCAGCAGCAGCGACTCCCACTCGATCGCGTCGCGGGCCTCGTCGGAGGTCAGACAGCGTGTGGCGACGACGACCGCCGCCGCGACCAGCGCCGCCGCCACCATCGGCACCAGTTCCAGCGTCGCCGCCGCGACCATCGTCACGAGCACGATCAGGGCCAGCGCCGCCCGATCATGCCGCGGGGGGCGGGAGTCGCTCACCTCGCTGACGAGATAGAAATCGCGGTTGGTCCGCTGCCGGGAGACGAAGCCGGGCGCGGCCTCCAGCAGGAGCGTGTCGCCGGGCTGGAGGACGATGTCGCCGGTCTTCATCCGCAGTCGTTCGCCATTGCGCCCCACGGCAATGACGACGGCGTCGTAGCTCGAGCGGAAGCGGGCGTCGCGGATCGACCGGCCCACGAGCGGGCAACTGTTGGAGACGACCGCCTCGATGAGCGTCCGCTCCGATCGGGGGCCGTCGAGCGTGAAGAGCTGGTCGGTGGCCGGTCGCAGGCCTCGGAGCTTCTGCAGCTCCACCACCGACTCGACGATCCCCACGAACACCAGCCGGTCGCCATTCTCGAGGCGCTCGGTGGGGGCCACCGGCGCGAGGAAATGGCCGCCCCGGTCGATCTCCATGAGAAACAGCCCTTCGAGGCCACGCAGCCCCGCCTCCTCGATCGTCCGCCCGGCAAGCGGGCTCCCCTCCTCCACGACCATTTCCAGGGTGTATTCACGCGGGTCATCGCCGACGCTCATCGCCGGCCGCCGGTCCTTCAGCAGCGTGCGACTGGCGAACACGAGGTAAACCATCCCTGCCAGGAGGAGCGGTACGCCGAGGGGGGTGATCTGGAACATCCCCAGCGGCGCTCCGGTCTTTCCCTTCACAAGCCCACTGACGACGACGTTTGTGCTCGTGCCGATGAGGGTGCAAAGCCCCCCGAGGACGACCGCGGCGTTCATCGGCATCAGAAGCTTGGAGACGGGGAAGCGGTGCTTCTTTGCCCAGTCACGGATGGCCGGCACCATCAGCGCGACGACCGGCGTGTTGTTCATGAAGGCCGAGACGAGCGCCGGGCCGATCATCGTCCGCAGTTGGGCCGAGGCGAGCGTCGCCGGGCGCCCGAGCACCCGATCGACGACCGTCGCCAGTGCCCCGGTCCGCTCCACCGCGGCGGCCACGACAAACAGCGCCGCCACCGTGATCATCCCCTCGTTGGCCATTCCCTTGAGGGCCTCCTCGGGGGTGAGGATCCCGGCGGCGAGGAGCACGACCACGCCCCCGATCATCGCCATGTCGGGGCCGCGCTGGCCGATGAGGAGGGCGACGAGCGTGGCGCAGACGACCAGCGCCGTGAGCAGGGCAGGCCAGCCGCCGGCAGGGGCAGCTGCCGCGAACAGCGCGATCGAAGCAAGCATCGACGGCCCTGGCAGATGACTGGTGGGGCGACGGGGAAGGCGTTGCGAGGTGAATTGACCCCACGGGCCGCGCCGACGCAAGACGAAAACAGCCGCCGATCCCCCCACACGAGTCATCGTCGATGCCCGGCTTCAGGCAAGGATCTCGCGGATCACCCGGCCGTGGACGTCGGTCAGCCGGCGATCGACCCCCGAATGGCGCGACGTGAGCCGCTCGTGGTCGATCCCCAAAAGCCACAGGATCGTGGCGTGGAGGTCGTAGCCGGTGGTGACGTCGCGCTCGGCCTTCCACGACCACTCGTCACTTTCGCCGTAGGCGACGCCTGGCCTGATCCCGGCGCCGGCCAGCCACGAGACAAACGTGCCGCCGTTGTGGTCGCGCCCCACGCTCCCCTGGCTGAAGGGCATCCGTCCGAACTCGGTCGTCCAGACCAGGAGCGTGTCGTCGAGGAGACCCAGGCGACCGAGGTCGGCCAGGAGCGCGGCGGCTGGCTGGTCCATCCCCTTGGCCGCCGCGCCGAGCTCGCGGGGGATGTCGGTGTGGTTGTCCCAGTTGAGCGAGCCGCCCCCCGGCCCACTCCACACCTGCACGAACCGGGCCCCGCGCTCGAGGAGCCGGCGCGCGAGGAGGCAGCGGCGGCCGAAGTCGGCGGTCTCCGGCTGATCGAGGCCGTAGAGTTTTTCCGTTTCGGCCGTCTCGCTCGAGAGATCGAGGAGCTCCGGCGCCGAAAGCTGGAGCCGGGCGGCGAGCTCGTAGCTGGCCATCCTCGCCGCGAGCCGATCGTCGCCAGGGCGAGTCTCGCCATGGAGGGCATTGAGCCGGCGAAGCACCTCGAGCCCCTCGGCGCGGCTCGCCGCCGTGATGTCGGTGCGGTCGGAGGGGGGGCGGAGATGGGAGATTGGCTGGGGGGCCGAGGCCTGGATCACCGTGCCTTGATGGTTGGCGGGGAGAAAGCCGGCGGTGAAGGCGCTGCGGCCGTTGTAGGGAAGCCCGCGGGCGTCGGGGAGCGTGACATAGGCGGGGATGTTGTCGGCGAGGCTGCCGAGGGCGTGCGAGATCCAGGCGCCGGCAGCCGGAAACCCGGGGAGCACAAACCCGCTCGTCTGCAGGTAGCTCGCCGGGCCATGGACATTCGACGGCGACTCCATCGCCATCAGGAATGCCATCTGGTCGACGTGCTGGGAGAGAAAGGGAAGCGCCGAGCTGACCCACCTTCCGCACTCCCCATGCCGGGCCCAGGCAAACGGGCTTTTCATGAGGGCACCGGGCGTGCTGATGCTTGCCTCGACGCGCTTCCCGGCGCCCGGATCGAACGGCTGGCCGTGGAGGGCTTCGAGCTGCGGCTTGTAATCGAAGAGATCACACTGGCTCGCGCCGCCGGTCATGAACAGCTCGACGACGCGCCTCACCCGCGGCTTCCCGCCATGGAGAAACGGCGCCGCAGCCGCCCCCGCCTCCTCGGCCGCGAGCATCGCGCAGGCAATCCCCCCGAGCCCGCTGGATAGCGTTTTCAAAACCTCGCGTCGAGCGTGTCGGGGAGTGGGAGTCATGTGTGGGGAGGCGACCATGGAGGGGCGAACAGCGTCGGGATCAGTCGAGGTAGAGGAATTCGTTCGTATTCAGCAGAAGGTGAGCAGCGGCGGCGAGGCCGTGGCGCTCGGCGTGCGCTGCCAGCAGCGCCCGCTCCTCGGCCGAGGGGGAGCGGAGGAGAATGTGGCGGAAGAGCGCATCGATGCGCGTGTCGCCATCTCCCTGCACCCCGATCCGGGCCTCGATCCGCCCGGCTTGATGGAGGACAAAGGGATCATTCTGGAGGGCGAGGGCCTGCACGGCCGTTGTCGATTCGTTGCGCACCGGTACGAGCTGCCCGCCGTCGGGGACGTCGAGGGCATCCATGAAGGGATCGGGGACGGTGCGGAAGACGAAGCGATAGATCGCGCGGCGGCGATGGGCGGGAGCATCGACCGGGAAGTGCTCGTAGTCGAGGAATGCCGGCGCCCCACCATCGGGCATGAAGGTCGCCTTCCCCTTGTCGAGAAAATGGACGACCGCCGGGCCCCCCATGGCGAGATCGAGGCCGTCGCCGAGGCCGACGAGCGTATCGCGCAGCTGTTCGCCGGTGAGCCGGCGCCGATGGGCGCGCCACAGGAGCCGGTTGTCGCCGTCGCTGCCGGCGGCATCGGCGTCGTAGGCGACGGCCTGCTGCCAGGTGGCACTCGAGAGGATGAGCCGATGGAGGGCCTTGAGCGAGCCGTGCCCATCGTCGCGGAACCAGCAGGCGAGCCAGTCGAGAAGCTCCGGGTGGCTCGGTTGGCTCCCCATGAATCCGAAATCGTTCGGTGAGTCGACGAGCCCGCGGCCGAAGTGCCACTGCCACACCCGGTTGACGATGCTCCGCCAAGTCAGGACGTTGCGGTCGTCGACGAGGAATCGTGCCAGCGCCGCGCGCCTCGCCCCCTCGTCGTCGCCGCTCACAACGAGCTCCGCCGGCAATCCCGGCAGGCAGCCAAGCGCTGCCGGCCCCACCTCTTCCAGCGGCTTGGTCACCTCGCCGCGCTCGAGGATCCGGATCGGCCGCGGCGACTTCGCCGCCTTGAACGACCCTTGCGGCGCGAAGTCATTGGTGACGGCATAGACCTTCGCCGGCGGCGGCAGCGCCGCAAGCTCGGCCTCGACTTCCCCGCGGAGCAGTACGAGGAACAGCGTTTCGGTCTCCGCTGCCGTGCGCTCGGCGGCGGGCTTGGTAAAGAGTGCGGCAAGCGTCTCGGGGAGCGGATCGCGATCGGCTGGCGCCAGCTCCGGGCCGCAGGCCGACAGTCGCAGCCGCCCCACCTGATGGCCCGGGGCCCCTTGGAAATCGAGGCGGATCGTGAGCATCGCGCCCCCTTCATTGGCCAACGGCTCGGCGAGATGGAAGACCGCTTCGTGGTTTTGGCCGTAGCGCGGATGGATGCTCCAGTGGGTGGTGGCCTGGCCGTCGAGAGCGCCTTTCACCGGGTCGTTGCTGTCGGCGTGATCGGCGGCGGCGCGGGCGATTGCCACCGGCGTGGCCGGCTTGGCGGCAGCACCGAGGGGGCGCGCCGCGACGGAAAACTCCGTCAGATGGAAATTGCCCGCCGGCTCGTAGCGCCCCGGGCCGGCGCTGGGGAGCGAGGGATCGGCGAGCGTCTCCAGACGGATGGCCCGGAGATCAGGCAGCGTTGATCTGGCGGTAACGAGAATCGTGTCTTTCTCGGGCGTCGGCCCCGATGCGAGCCATGACCCGTCGGGGAGGGGCGTGTGGATCGTGCCCGGTGACGCCACGCTCGTGATCGCCAGGATCTCGAGCGGCTCGAAACGCTCGGCACGGGTCTGCTTCGAGATGGCGGCGGCGGCGAGGCGGGCGGCTTCTGCTGGCTCTTGTATCGCCGCAAGGATCGCCGCATCGCGGCGCTCGATCGCGGTCCGGGCTGCGAGGAGCGTGCGGCGGCGGGCATGAATGGCCGGATCGGTGTCGTAGGGACGGTCGGCCCGGTCGATGCCGGCAAACACCGCCTGGAGGGCGTGATAGTCGCGCTGCGAGACCGGATCGAACTTGTGATCGTGGCAGCGGGCGCAATGGACGGTGAGGCTCTGGAAAGTGCTCATCACCGTCATCACGTAGTCGTCACGATCGAGGTTCTGCGACATGAGATGGTCGACGGTGTCCTCACGAACGCCGACCATGAGGGTGTCGTCCCAGGGGCCGGCGGCGAGAAAGCCGAGGGCAGGAATCGCCCGGGGATCGTCGGGGAAGAGCATGTCGCCGGCCACCTGCTCGGCGACGAACCGGCGATAAGGCTTGTCGGTGTTGAAGGCGCTGATCACCCAATCGCGGTAGGGCCAGGCGTGGGGGCGGGCGTGGTCGTGGTCGTTGCCGTGGGTGTCGGCGTAATGAGCGGCATCGAGCCAGTGGCGGGCGAGGTGTTCCCCGTGCCGCGGCGAGGCGAGGAGCTTTTCAATCTCGCTGCTGATCGCGTCGTCAAGGCCGCGTCCGGCAACCTCAGCGGCGAAGGCCTCGACGGCGTCGATCGTGGGGGGAAGCCCGGTGAGGTCGTAGGAAAGGCGGCGCAGGAGTGACCGCGGATCGGCCGGGGGGACCGGAGCGATTCCCTCCTTCTCGAGCCGCGCCCGGATGAAGGCGTCGATCGGATGGCTCGCCCCTGCCGGAACGGCGGGGCGGACAAGGGGCGCAAGCGACCAGGGGGTGTCGGCGGCGGCAGGGGTGGCCACGGTTGCCACGAGGAGGGCGAACGAGGCGATGCGGAGGATGGCGCGGTGGCTCGATCGCACGGTCGTTTTCCTAACACCTGTTCCCCAGCCGCTGCCGCGGGCCTGCCGCGGCAGCGAATCCCCCTCATGGTAGTCTTTCAGGCTGGGAAAGCCGCACGGTGAGCCCTATGCCGACGCCGATCGCACAAACCTCGCGCTGGAGACGCCGCCGACGGGCGGGGCCCTGGGTGCTTTCGCTGCTGCTGGCAGCTGGCTCTGCCGCGCCCGCCGCTGACCTCACGCCCCATCCCGCCGCACTGTTCATCGATCGCCCCGAGGGGGCAGAGCAGATCGTGATCCTCGACGCCATCGATGGCCACCGGGTCGATCGGACGCGCGAGGTGAGCTTTGAGGTGGCCGACGTGCGTGTCGCGCGCGTAACGGCCACGGGCCTCGTCGAGCCGCTGGCCGACGGCGCGACGGAGATCAGCGCCCGCCTCGGTGATCGCCGCGTCATGATTCCGCTGGCCGTGAGCGGTGTGGTGAATCCGCCGCCGGTGTCGTTTGAACAGGAGGTCCAGGCGATCCTCACCAAGCATGCCTGCAATGCGGGCGGCTGCCATGGCAAGGCGGAGGGGCAAAACGGCTTCAAGCTCAGTCTCCTCGGCTTCGATCATGCCGCCGATCATGCGGCGATCGTGTCGCAGTCGCGCGGCCGGCGCATCAATCCCTCCGCGCCGGAAGCCTCTCTCCTCCTTCTCAAGGCCACCGCCACGGTGCCGCATGGCGGCGGAAGAAAAATCGACGAGGGGAGCCCGGCGCACCGCCGGTTCCTCCGCTGGATCGCGGAGGGGGCGCGGGCCGACGTGCCCGACGATCGGCCGGTGGTAGCCCTTGTGGTCGAGCCGGCGGAGGTGAGGCTGCGGCCGGGGGAATCCCACCAGCTCCGCGTCAGCGCCCTCGACGCTGCCGGCGGACGGCATGGCGTCACGCGGGAGACCGACTTCATCTCGAATACCCCTGGGATCGTCGGCGCCAGCGCCGCCGGCGTGCTCCAGGCGGGGGTGATCCCGGGGGACGCGGCGATCCTCGTCCGCCATCTGGGCCATGTCGCCACGGTGCGGGTCGTGGTGCCGCGCGAGGGAATCGCCTTCGTGCGGCCGCCGGAGATCAGCGCCATCGATCGGCTCGTTCACGACCGCCTCGCCGCGCTCGGCATTCCGGTGGCGGAGCGCTGCGACGACGCCACGTTCCTCCGCCGCGCCAGCCTCGATACGATCGGCACGCTCCCCACCGCCGCCGAGGCCCGCGCTTTCCTTGCCGATCCCTCCCCTGACAAGCGGGAGAAGTTCGTCGAGCGGCTCCTCGAGCGGCCGGAGTATGCCGACTTCTGGACGATGAAGTGGGCCGACATCCTCCGGGCCGACAAGTCGAAGATTGGGCCGCAGGGAGCGGTCGCCCTGACCCGCTGGCTCCATCGGCAGTTCGCCATGAATCGCCCCTACGACGAGTTTGTCCGGGCGATTTTCACGGCCGATGGCCCGGTCGGGCATGAGTCTCCGGCGGCTGTCTTCAAGGCGCTCGATGGCGCCGAAGTGGCGGCGCGGTCGATGAGCCAGCTGTTCTTTGGTGTGCGGATCGAGTGTGCCCAGTGTCATCATCATCCAAGCGAACGCTGGAGCCAGGACGACTACGCGGCGCTGGCCGGCTTCTTCACCGGCGTGAAGCTTAAAGTTCTTCCCGGCGGCGGTGAGGGGGTGGTGTCGCGCGGGGGTGTCGATCTGCCCCATCCGCGCACCGGCGTGGCGGTGCCGGCGGCGGCGCTCGGCGCGGCGCCGGCTTCTTTTGGCACGCCGTCCGCCGATCGCCGCCGGCTCCTGGCCGACTGGGCCACCGCCCCCGACAACCCGTTCCTCGCCCGGGCGATCGCCAACCGGCTGTGGGCGCATTATTTCGGCCGCGGCCTCGTCGAGCCGATCGACGATCTCCGCGCCACCAATCCCGCCACGAACGAGCCGCTCCTCGACCATCTCGAAGCCCGACTGAAGGCGCTGCGATTCGATCTCCGCGCCTTCACGCGCGAGCTGCTCGCCTCGCGCACCTATCAGCTCGCCGCCACGCCGGCCCCCGGCGCCGAGGAGGATCGGCGGCACTTCTCCCATGCTCTCCCCAAGGCGCTCCCGGCCGAGGTGCTCCTCGACGCAATCTGCCAGGCGACCGGCGTGCGGGAGTCGTTCAACGGCTGGCCGGAGGGGACGCGCGCCGTGGAGGTGTGGGACAATCGAATGCCGTCGTACTTCCTGAAAGTGTTCGGCCGGCCGGTGCGGGCAACGGTGTGTGAGTGTGAGCGGGGCACCGAGCCGAGCATCGCCCAAGCCCTCCATCTGATCAATTCACCCGAGATTGAGGCGAAGCTCGGCGCCCGCCACGGCACCGCTCGCCGGCTCGCCGAATCCGCGCTCGCCCCCGAAGCGATCGTCGAAGAGCTCTGCCTGGCGACGCTCTCCCGGCCCCCGACGGCGGATGAGCTGGCGGAGCTGCTGCCGCTGTTTGCCGCTGGCAGGGAGTCGGTCACTGGCAGCGGCGACGGCGATGGAGCGCTCGTGCGCCGCGCGGCGGTGGAGGATGTCCTCTGGACATTTCTCAATCGTACGGAGTTTCTCGGCAACCACTGACGGAGGGAGCGATGGAGAGTTTCACGATCGGCGCGCCCGCACGGCGGCGCTGTGACGGCGTCTCGCGCCGGCATCTGCTCCGCCTCGGCTCGGCCGGGCTGTGGGGAGGGCTCTCGGGGCTGGCGCTGCCGGGGCTGCTTCGGGCGCAAGAAGCACGCCTGCCGGGGTCGCCTCAGCCGCGCGCCAAGAACGTGATCTTCATCTTCCTCGAAGGGGGCCCGCCGCAGCAGGACATGTGGGATCCGAAGCCGGGGGCGCCGGCCGAGATTCGCGGCCCCTTCAAGCCGATCCAGACGTCGGTGCCGGGGACGATCTTCACCGAGCACTGTGCCCGCTCGGCGCGGATCGCCCACAAGTTCACCGTTGTCCGCAGCCACACCCACGCCGACAACGGCCATGCCACCGGCTATCACTACGTGATGACCGGCCGCCGCGCCCCTTTTGCCGACGGCGAGTATCCCGTTCCCACGAACGAACACTTCCCCTCGCTCGGCTCGATCGTCGCCCGCGAGCGCGGCTCGGCCGGCACGGTGCCCCCCTACATCAATCTCCCCCATCCGATGTCGGCCGGGGGGCCGGGGTTTTATGGGCCGGAGCATGCCCCGTTTGTGATCGAGGCCGATCCGAGCCAGCCCGACTTCGAAGTCAAGGATCTCGGTCGGCTGGCCGGCCTTTCGGAGGCCCGGCTCACCCGGCGCCGCGATCTTCTCGATCGCCTCGAAGCCGACCGGGGGGGGCTCCCGCTTTCCGGCCGCTCGGCGGCGATGGCGACGTATTACCGCAAGGCCAACGACCTGATCACCTCCCCGCAGGCCCGGGCCGCGTTCCGCATTCAGGACGAGCCCGAGAAGCTCCGCGAGGAGTATGGCCTGACGCAGATCGGGCAGGGCGCGCTCCTCGGCCGGCGGCTCGTCGAGGCGGGCTGTCGGTTCGTGGGGATCGATGCCCCCGGCTGGGATGTCCACTTCAACTGTTTCCCGTCGCTCTCGACCGACCTCATCCCGCCGGCCGACCGGGCCTTCGCGGCGCTCGTCGACGATCTCGACGCCCGCGGCCTGCTTGCCGAGACGCTCGTCGTGATGATGGGGGAGATGGGGCGAACGCCGAAGGTCAACGCGCAGGCCGGGCGTGATCACTGGTCGATGGCCCAGTGCATCCTTTTCGCCGGGGCCGGGATTCGGGCCGGGCAGGTGATCGGCGCCACCGACGCCCAGGCGGCCGCGCCGACACGCGATCCGGTGAGCATTGCCGACTTCCGCCACACGCTGCTGTGGCTCCTCGGCATCGACTCGCGGACGGAGGTCAATGATCCCCTCGGCCGCCCCGTTCCCCTCTCCGACGGCGGCGTGTTGATTCCGGGGCTGATCGCGTGAGGCAGCGGGTCTTGGCCAAGGAGCCGCTCTCCTGGTCTTCAAGTGACTTCCATTCACGGCGTGAATGATTATCATTCACCACATGAATGAAAACACACTTCCGCGACTGGCCGCGGGGGCGCTCCGCGAGCGGTTGCGGGTGATGCCCGCCGTGATCGTGAGCGGGGCCCGTCAGGCGGGTAAGAGCACGCTCGTGCAGGAGCCGGTGGCAGGGAAGCGGCACTATGCCACGCTCGACGATCTCGATGTCTGCGACCTCGTCCGGCGCGACCCAATGGCGCTGGTTGGCGGGGAGACGCGCCTGACCATCGACGAGGTGCAGCGCGAGCCCCTTCTCCTCCGGTCGATCAAGCGGGCGATCGACAAGCAGCGCGTGCCGGGGCGGTTCCTCCTCACCGGTTCGGCGAACCTCCTTCTGATGCGCGGAGTGTCGGAGTCGCTCGCCGGGCGGGCGAGCTATCTCACGCTCTGGCCGATGACGCGTCGCGAGCAGGCGGGGGCTGGCCGGGGGGGGCTGTGGCCGGAGTTGTTGGCGGCGGAGGATGCGTCGTGGCGCGAGATGCTCGGTGACCACGACGCCGAACCGGAAGACTGGAAGCGACTGACACGACGGGGAGGCTTTCCTACTCCGGCCCTCCATCTCCGCACCGACCGGGAGCGGTCGATCTGGTTCGACGGCTATGTCCGCACCTACCTTGAACGCGATCTCCAGGATCTCGCGTCGATCACGGCGCTCCCCGACTTTCGCCGGCTGATGCGGGCTGCCTGCCACCGTCTCGGCCAGATGGTCAATCAGACGGAGCTCGGCCGCGACGTCGCACTTCCCCAGCCGACCGTCCACCGCTATCTCAATCTGCTCGAGACGTCTTATCTGCTCCTGCGGATTCCGGCGTTCGCCCGCAATCGCACCAAGCGGCTGATCAAGTCGCCCAAGCTCTATTGGGGCGACACCGGCGTCGCCCTCCATCTTTCAGGGAGCGACGAACCCAGCGGAGCGCATCTCGAGAATGTCATCCTCAACGACCTCCTGGCCTGGCGGGATTCGAGTGAGGAGAGGATCGATCTCCATTACTGGCGCACCGTCACCGGCGAGGAGGTCGATTTTGTCGTCGAAGCTGGGGAGCGATTGATTCCGATCGAGGTGAAGGCGACGACCCGGCCGCGGCTGGCCGACGCTGCTGGCCTCCTCGCCTTCCGGTCCGAATATGGCAGGACCGCGCGGGCAGGGCTCCTGCTCCATGCCGGCAAGACGATCCAGTGGCTCGCCCCAAGCATCCTCGCCGTTCCCTGGTGGCGGGTGCTCTGAAGAGACCCTGGCGCCTCACGTCCGCTCGTGCCGCAGGCTCGGGTCGACGGCGGCGGCGGCTGTGGTGGCATCAAAACCGGCGCCGAGGAAGGTGGCGAGGCGGGTGGCGATCGTGGCGGGGCTTTCGAGGACGTCGTGGTACTTCACGTCGAGGACGTCGACGATCCCCTCCTTCCGCAGCTGCACGAGCATCGAGCGCACCTGGTTCACCTGGCGGGCGAAGGTTTCCGCGAGCGCCCCGTCGGTGATCCGCCCGCCATCCTTGCCGAGCCTGCCGAGCATCTTTTTCTGGGAGGCGACGATCTCCCCGAGCGGCCGGTGCATCATCACGACCCGGTATTTCTCCTGCCGGGGGAGATGGGGCACGACCTTCACCGCCTGGCCGCGGGCCTGCGTCACCCACGAGCTTTCGACTGCGAGCCGGCGGGCGAGGGTGTGCTCGAGATAGCCGCGCTCGTTGCTCTCGTCGGCGGGGCGATGATCGTCGGCGAAGGCCGGCACGCCCCCCGCGGCGAGCATCTGCATCATCATCGAGGTCCCCGACCGCGGCAGCCCCGTCACCACGACCACCGTCTCGGCGCGGGGAGGGAGTGGATGGGGAGCCTTGGAGGGCGTCCAGGTGTCGTCGCCATCGGAAGTGCGGAAACGATCGCGGACCTCCTCGAGATGGGCGCCGGGCTGGGGGCTTGTGATCCCAGCGGCGACCTGCCGCGCCTCGCGGGCGAGGTGCTGATGGCGGCGGCTGGCGGGAAGATCCCTGCGGATGAGGCGGTGGAAGCGGGCGAGCGAACGGTGGCCCAAGGGGAAGATCGGATTGACTTCGACGGCCTTGGAAAGGGCCGTGAAGGCGTCGTCGGTGTTCCCAAGCTTCCAGAGGGCGAGGCCGAGGAGATGATGGGCGGGGCCGTAGTTATAGAACTGGCCGATCGTCGTCTGCGCCTCGCTCACCGCGGCTTGCCAATCGCGCCGGTGGAACGCGACCCGGGCCAGTCCGAAATGGGCCTGGGCATTCATCGGGTCGAGATCGACCACGGCCCTGAAGGCGGCTTCGGCCCGGGGCCAGTCTCGCGTCCGCAGGAAGACGTCGGCCTGCTTGAGGAGGAGCGAGGGGCGGTTGTTCGTCTGCACGTTCTCGGCAAGCGCCAGCGTGTGAACCGCCTCCTCATGCCGCCCTTCGAGCGCCAGCACGCTCCCTTCGAGGTAGGCAAGCGTATGAAGATTGATGCTGCCGGTGCGATGGAGCTTCGAGAAGCGGCGCTTCGCCTGCTCGTCGAGCTTCTCCCAGTCGATGCCGTCGGCGTTGGCTGGAGCGTCTGCCGGGGCCGGGAACTTCTCCCTCCACTCGGCCAGCTGCGTCGTCGCCTTCTCGGTTGCGTGTTCCATCGCCTCGCGTTTCCGCGTGCGGAGCTTCGTGAGCGTGGCCCGGGCCTCGATCGGCATTTTCCGCTGGAAGTAGGTCTGGAGGAGATGGACGCCAAATCGGCTCTCGTCTGGAAACGTGTCCCAAAGCTCTTCGAAGATCGTCGCCGCATGGGCGATCTGCCCGCCGTCAACGCACGATCGGGCGAGGTTGTATTGCAGCTCGCGGGTCGTCTCGGCGATCGCCTCGGCGGCATCCTCGCTCGGCTCGTCGATGTAGCCGAGATCGACGAGCTGTCGGATCGCCTCCTGAGCATCGACGGGATCGATCTGCGTGTCAGGGGGGTGGCAGCCGTCGTCGCCGCGGACGGAGTCCCAGGAGTCGAAGTATTCGATCTCGGGCGTGGCCTCGTAGATCGAAAGCAGCGGCCGGCCATCCATGTCGCGCCCCACCGGGAGGCCGAAGAGGGAGAGAAGGGTGGGGGCGATGTCGAGGAGGGAGGCGCCGAAGACGAGCTCGTCTTTTTTGATCCCCGGCCCACTGGCGACAAAGATCCCGAAATCGCGGTGCTCCGCCGCCGGGCCTGCCGGCTCGTTCGGCACGCTCTTCGGGCGAAGATGGTCGGGGTGGAAGCCGTGATCGCTGACGAGGATCACGGTCGTCTCGGGACCGGCAAGCTCGAGGAGCCTGCCGAGCATGAGATCGTGATAGCAGTACGCCGAGTTGACGACGTCTTTGTAAAGCTCGAAGTCGCGCTCGCTCACCCACTCGAGTCTCGGTGGGTGATACTGCATGAAGCCATGGCTGAAGTGGTCGATGGCGTCGAAGTAGACGGCCGCAAAATCCCAGTCGGGGACTTTCTCAAACAGGTGCATCGCCCCCCAGTGGATCCCGGTGCATTCGGCGATCAGCTTGGCGAGCGTGCCGAGCCGCTTGTCTTTTTCCTGATCGATCTCCGGGGCCTTGGGGATGAAGTGCCGGAGGAGATCGCCGTCGAGCTCGTGGGGATGGAGGCGCTGGTGGGCGAGATCGGCGGCGAACTCCGGCGGGTGGACGGTGCCTGCTCGCAACGGCCAGGGCTTGCCGAGCGGGGCGACCGCCTGCTGGAAGTGGTTGGACACCATCGCGCCGCGGATCGGCTCGGCGGGGGCACTCGGCCACCAGCCGACGACGAGCGAGGTGTGGCCGGTCTGATTGAGGATATTCCAGACGGCCTTCGTTTTGCGGGAGAGATTCGTGATCGGGCGGACGGTGCCCGAATGGGGATCGGGTTCGGAGAAGCCGTGGATCCCGTGCTTGAGGGGGCGCTTTCCGGTGGCGATGCTCGTCCAGAGCATTGGCGAGAGCGGGGGCTGGAGCGTGGCGAGATTTCCCATCACGCCGTTCTCCACCAGCCGGCCGACATGGGGCATGAGCCCCATGTCGACCAGGGGTGAGATCACTTTCCAGTCCGCCGCATCCCAGCCGACGAGAAGGACGCGACGTTTCTTTTCCATGGCGATCAGGCGGAGACCGTGGTGGGGGAGGCATCGGCCGCACGGAGCTTCCGGCGGCGTTCGAGCATGGCAAGCGATCCGATCACGAGCGACATCACGCTCCCGGCCGAGGCGGGGTCGATCTCGGGAACGGCCGTGCCCCTGTCACCGACGGCGATCGACGCACCAGCGACGCCGTTGTAGTAGGCCTCGGTGAGCGTGAAGCCCTGGCCTTGAACAAAGCCCCCGGTTACCCCGTGGAAGCTGATCTGCCCCCAGCCGTAGTGAACGCCGCTCGAGTTCGTGAACTTGAATCCGAAGTAGCCGATGTCGCCCATTGCCCAGCCGTTGCCGGCGGCGGCGTTGCCGATGTTCCCGAAGCGCGTCATGGAGTTAAACTCGGGATCGGGGAAAAAACTGAATCCTGGCATGGTGGCGCTAATATTGAACCCGGCACTCAGTTTGGCGAAGCCGCTCTCGGTAACGGTGTTGGGCACGACGAATCGGGCGAGGGAGGGAGCGGCCCCGACATTTCCGAACGACGCGGCGTTACCGCCAAGGTTTCGCAGTCGAAAATCTTCCGTACCGTCGCCGTCAATATCCCACGGAACGGTGCCAGCGGTCGCCGGCGGCGAAAGCGGCAGCGTGGTCGACTGGATCGGCACCGCGTCCGCTGACTGCGGCGCGGCGAGGCCGGTGATGGCGGCTCCCGCTCCGCCGGCAAGGGCGAGTTTCTGAGCGAACGACAGCCGCCGGGGGGCGGCGGGCTCGGGGGTCTGCTTGGACATGTGGGGAATCCTTTCGCTGTCTTCATCACGGGGGGCTTCTCCCCGCCGCTTCCGGGCTGCGGCACGGGAGCCAAAGAGCGAAGGCTGGGGAGACGGCGTCTCTCCAGAGCCTTCGCCTACCGGTAAGTAGCCGTCCCCGAGACTTTTTCTTAAACCGACCGATTCTTCGATGTTTCGCCCGGGGGCCTTTTCAGGCTGGCGGGAGTGGCTGCAAGTCGAACGAGGGTAGGGGCTTGCGCAGCGTTGGCAGGGGTGAAAAGTGAACAGGTGGCAGGCACCTTTTTTGTCCGCGCCGCTCCCGGCGGCGGAGGAGATTTGACCACCGCCGCCGGGGCCCGGCCGTCGTCAGGCGGCGCTGTCGGCGGCGCTGCCGCGGAGCTTCCGGCGGCGTTCGAGCATGGCGAGTGACCCGATCACGAGCGACATCACGCTCCCGGCCGAGGCCGGGTCGATCTCGGGAACGGCAATGCCGGTGTCACCGACGGCGATCGGCGCATTGGGGTCGCTGTTGTAATAGGCCTCGGTGAAGGTGAAGCCTTGTCCGGCGACGAAACTTCCGGTAGCCCCGTGGAGGTTCAGCTGTCCCCATCCGTAGTGGACGCCGGTCGTGTTCGTGAATTTGAATCCGAAGTAGCCGATGTCGCCAATGGACCAGCCCTGCTCGCTGGCGTCGGCGCCGATGTTCCCAGAACCGGTAATCGTGATGTAATTGTTATCAGACGCAAAAAACTTGAATCCTCCTGTCATGGTGCCGCCAACATTGAACCCGGCAGTCAGTTTGGCAAAGCCGTCTTCAATAGTTCTGCTGCCGGGCGCTACGAACCGGGCGGCCCCGAGTTCTGTGAGATACGCAAAACCGCCAAGGTTTTGCAGTTTAAAATCATCGGTCCCGTCGCCGTCAACATCCCAAAAAGTGGAGCCGTTGGTGGCGGGCGGCGAGAGTGGCAGCGTGGTCGACTGGATCGGCGTGGCGTCGGCTGACTGCGCGGCGAGGCCGGTGATGGCGGCTCCCGCTCCGCCGGCAAGGGCGAGTTTCTGAGCGAACGACAGCCGCCGGGGGGCGGCGGGCTCGGGGGTCTGCTTGGACATGTGGGGAATCCTTTCGCTGTCTTCATCACGGGGGGCTTCTCCCCGCCGCTTCCGGGCTGCGGCACGGGAGCCAAAGAGCGAAGGCTGGGGAGACGGCGTCTCTCCAGAGCCTTCGCCTACCGGTAAGTAGCCGTCCCCGAGACTTTTTCTTAAACCGACCGATTCTTCGATGTTTCGCCCGGGGGCCTTTTCAGGCTGGTGGGAGTGGCTGCAAGTCGAACGGGGGAAAGGGCTTGCACGGCGTTGGCAGGGGTGAAAAGTGGAAGGGAAAAGGTGCCTGCCACCTTTTTTCTTCCAGTTTGCCCAGATTTGGTGGCTGGCACCTTTTCCTTCGGCACGAGCTGGTCAGGCCTGCTGGAGGACCTCGACGGCGTTGATGTGAATCAAGCCGCAGTGCACGACACGGTCTTCATCGGGATAGGTGACGAAGACCTTCGATTTCGTGATCGCCACGCACTCGGGATGCCGGATCTCGTGGGCTTCACCGTTCGAGAGACGGATGACGAACGGCTCGAACGGCTCTCGGCGAATGAACTCTCGAATGGTTTCCATGGTCATTGTTGATGGCTCCCTGGAGGTGAACTTCTGTGCATTGTCCTGCCTGGGTGGCGGCTGTCAACGCCCGAACGGCGCTCCGTGGAGCCACGCCTGCCGCCTTTTTTCGGAGCCCCGTGCGAGCGCCTCCGTCAGCGGGCGAGGTCGGCGAGGATCTGCCGGGCTTCGTCGGCCAATTCCGGCTTGCCGGTGGCGAGAGCTCCGGCGGCGGCCTCTCGGGCGGCTTTCGTATTGCCGCTCGCTTTCCGCTCGCGTGCCAGGCGGATGAGGAGGTCGCCCCGGGAGGCCTGCGGCGCGATCGCCAGGGCCTCGTCGAGGATCGCGGCGGCGCCGTCGTGGTCCGCCAGCCCCGATGCCTGGCCGGCGATGGTTTGGCTCACGGCGATCATCCGCTGGGTGATGTCGGCGGCGTCGGCATGCCCTTCCCGCCAGGGGGCGAGGAGCTCGATGATCCGTCGATTGAGGAGGATCGCCCCGGCGACGTCACCAGAGTTTTGGAGGAGGCCAGCCCGGCAGGAGAGCACATTGACCAGGAGCTGCGTGCGGCCGAAGAGCGCCGGCTCAGCGTCGTAGAATGCAGTGGCAATCTTCTCGGCCTGGTCGAGATCGGCGGCTGATTCCAAGGCGCGCCCTTGGCTGGCGAGGATGTCGTAGACCTGGATTGCTGCATCGACCTGTCGGCCGAGGAACACCGCGGCCACGTCGGGGCTCGTCGCCGCCAGGTCCGCCGCGAGGGTGCCACGCCGCCTGGCGATCGCGATCGCCTCGTCGAACCGGCCATGGCGTAGGGCGATGTCGGCTTCCACCGCCATCCCCGGCATCATCACCTCGGCGAACAGCGATCGGCTCTCGGGAAACCTCTCCCAGGCCGCTTCCGAGAGCGTGCGAAAGTCGCCGATGAAGGCTTCCTGATCATTGAGCCGGCCGGTGCTGAAGGCTTGATGCGCAGCGTTGAACAGCGCGATCTGCCCGGCATTGAGGATCGCGGGATCGTCCGGCGCCGCGGCCCGCGCGGCCGCCATGGCGGCGAGGCCCTCGCGGAGGAGGCGATCCCCCGCGTCGACCTCGCCACGCTGAGCGAGCGAAGCGGCCAGTTCGAGCTTCGTCTGGGTGAGATCGACCTCGTTCCCCGGCCTGCTGGCAAGGGTGGCGATCAAGCGGCGGCAGGAGTCTTCTGCCTCGGCGACAAGCCCAAGCCTGCCGAGGAGCCGGCGCTCGCTCTTGAGCGTATCGAGCCGGCGGGATTCGATGTCGGCATCGGCGAAGCCACGCTCGTCCATGTCTTGGATTGTGGCGAGCATCGTCCGCCGGCTGTCGAGTGCGTCGGCGTCTTGGCGAAGTTGCTCGAAGATCTCGGCGATCCGCTGGACGCCGCGCATCCGGAACCTCAGCCCGTCCTTGGCATCGGGCTCGAGCGGCCACGCGAGAAAGCGGTCACGGATCCCGAGGAGATAGTCACGGTCGGCGTCGGTGAGCGGGGGGCGGCTGGCGATGATCCGATCGGCGGAGGCGTCGGTGAGGTCCTCGAGGAAATCACGGGCCAGGTCGCGGCTGGCGGTGATCTGGACGTTGGCCTGCCGCAATTCGACGACGTGGTAGGCGGCGCCGGCGATGGCGGCTGCGACCGCGGCGATTCCCGCCAGGCTGGCGCCGGCCAGGAGCGGCTGACGTCTGGCCCATTTGGCGATGCGCTCGGGAACGGGGGGCACCGGGCGCGGATCGGCCGGTGGGAGAGGAAGCGATCGAGATCGTCGGCGAGATCGCGGGCCGAAGCGTAGCGGCGGTGAGGCTCGCGCTCGAGGCATTTCTCGACGATCGTGCGAAGGTCGGCCGGCACCCCCGGCATCACCCGGCGCAGGGATTGCGTCGTCCCGAGAGCTGACCGGCGGAGCATGTCGGCGGCAGTCGGCCCGTCGTAGGGTGGCGAGCCAGTCAGCATCGCCAGGAGCGTGCCGCCGATGGCATGGATGTCGGTGGCTGGCCCGACGGGGCCCAAGAGGGGATCGAGGCCGGTCTGCTCCGGCGCCATGTAGCTCGGTGTCCCCATCACGGCCGAGACTTGCGTGAGATGGCCGGCGGGATCGTCGGGGCGGGCAAGGCCGAAGTCGGCGAGCTTCGGCGTGCAGGGATCGGCGGGGTTGGGGCCGGGTGCGAGGAGGACATTCTCCGGCTTGATGTCGCGATGGACGATGCCGATGAGATGGAGTGCTTCGAGTGCCCGGGCGAGATCGCGGCCGATCCGGGCGGCCTCTCTGGGAGCGAGCGTGCCCCGTTTGATCTGGCTCCAGAGCGTCTCCCCTGCCACCCACTCCATGACGAGATAGGGGAGCCCGTCGGCGGTGCCGGCGGAGAGGATGCGGATGATATTGGGATGATCGAGGCGCGCCAGCAGCAAGGCTTCGCGCTCGGCCCGGGCCCGGTCGTCGGCGGAGATCCGCCAGGAGCGGGCGAGCACCTTCACCGCCACCGGCCTGTCGAGCGCGCTGTCGCGCGCTTTGAAGACGATCCCCATCCCGCCGCGGGCGACCAGCTCGAAGTCGACCAGGCCCGGGATCGGAGGGATCGGCGGCTCGGCGGCGTCGAGGCCGGGGGCGATCTCGAAGTCAGGAGCGTGCGCGGCGAGTTTCGAGAGGGCGGCGTGGGTCTCGGCACTGGCCTGCTTCCGCCCGGCAAGACTCTCGAGGCTCCAAGGGGCGGTGATCTCCTCGCGGAAGGCACACGACGGGCAGTGCTCGAGATGCGCGAAGAGCGCGTCGCGCTCGGCGGCGGGGAGACGATCGTCGAGGAGATCCTGCACCGTCGCTTGGTCGGGGCAGCCTGATGACCATGTCATGCCTGCTACCTCGGTAGCCGCGGTGCGGCCCCGTGGCCAACGGGATCCTGGCCACGGCCGGCGTCGGCGCCGCTCTCTCCGGCCGGCCCTTCGAGCCGGTCGATCACCGCGCGGATCATCCGCTGCACGTTCCAGCGGGCGACGTAAGCGGCATTGGCCTCGATCTTCAGTTCGGCGGCGACGTCAGCGCCGCTGCGGTGCTCGATGGCGAGCATCTGGAAGGCTCTCCAGGTGTGCGGCTTGACGCGCTGTTCCACCTCGGCCATGGCGATGGCGAGGAGCTCGGTGTCGTAGGCCTCGGCGAGCCGGGCAAGGAGATCTTTCCGCTCAGGGATCTTTTCCAGGAGCGACCGCGTCGCCTGATCGTGCGACGCGCCTGCCTGCTCCGCCCAGCGGGCGAGGGCCGAGCGGGCGACCTGCTCGAGATAACTGCGGAAGCGGCCGCGGGGGTTGTAGTCGAATTGCTTCGACGTTCGCCAGAAGCGGAGGAGCACATCCTGCGTGACATCGAGAGCGTCGTCGTGCTGGAGGCCGCGCTCCCGGCACCACTCGGCCACCGCCGGCCCGTAGACCCGGACAAACTCAGCCCAGGCAGCGTTGTCTTCGCGATGGTCGCGGAGGACTTGCAGCAGCGAGATCCGCGTCGTAGTGGTGCCGTTCATCGAGAGCCTTCCTATCCACCGGCCCGTCATGAAGGAGCGACGACCAAAATATCCCCGCGGCCCAAACCCGGGGCAAGGAACGCGTTCGGCACGGCGGAAAAGGGGGAAAGGTGCCAGCCACCAAGGCTGGGCCCTCCAGGCGGATCGGTCAGGCGGCCCGGAGCTGGTGGAGCCAGAGGCGGCGGACGAAGTCGCGCCAGGGAAGAATCTCGATGCCGTCCTCGGTCCGGCGGGCGCGGGGAGCGCGACAGACGAGGATGCAGCGGCTGGTGGGATGTTCCTCCCGCCAGGCGCGGAGCCCCTTGAGGTGGTCACTCGTAGGGCGATCGGTCGATTTCACCTCCACGGCCACCTCGGCCGCGCCGAGAATGAAATCGACCTCGAGCCCCGAAGCTGTTCTCCAATAGCTCACGGGGAGCCCTGCGCCGTTTGGCGCGTAGGTGGCATGGGCGCGCAGCTCCATGAAGATGAAGTGCTCGAAGGCAGCGCCGAAGTCGGTCGAGCCGGGGGAGAGCGGGCCGCGGTGGGTGAGCTCATTGACGATGCCGACGTCGAAGAACCAGAACCGCGGCGCCTGGATGACGCGGCGCTTGGCCCGTTTCGTCCACGCCGGCACCCAGGTGGCGATGAGCGTGTCGACGAGGATCTCGAAGTAGCCCCGGACAGTATTGGCGGCGACACCGACCTCCCGAGCGATCGTGGCGGCGTTGACGATCTGTCCGTTGGAGAATGCCGCGGCTTCGAGGAATCGCTGGAAGGCGGGGAGGTTGCGCGTCAGGGCCTCGGCGAGGATCTCCTCGCGCAGATAGTCGCCGACATAGGCCTCGAGCTTGGCGGAGGCTTTTGGGGAGAGGTAGTGCGGGGGGATGAGGCCGCGACCGAGAGCCTGCTCGAGGGAGAGATCAGGAATCTCGGCGGAGCACAGCGGGAGAAGCTCGTGGCGCACCGCGCGGCCACCGAGGAGGTTGCCGCCGTCGCGGAGAAGCTTCCGCGGGCTCGATCCGGTGAGGATGAACTTCAGCCCGTGTCGGCTGATGAGGGAGTGAACCTCGTCGAGGAGCGCGGGGAGCTTTTGGATCTCGTCGACGACGATCGGCTGCCCGGTGCGCGGCAGGGCGGCACACTCCTCGGAAAACACCCCCGGATCGGCCGCGAGGCGACGAAACTCGCGGGCCGAGAGGAGATCGTAGGTCGGAGCGTTGGGGAAGAGCGACCGCAGGAGCGTGCTCTTCCCCGTCTGCCGAGGGCCCCACAGAAAGCAGGTTTCTTCCGCGAGACAAGCGGCATCGACGATGCGTTTTATCATGATAAAACGCAATTCTACTGAGAAGGAAAAAAGGTGCCAGCCACCAAATCTGGGCAATCTGGCTCTCTCCGTGTGTCAGCCGGATTGGGCCTTGGTCTGCTCAACCCTTGGCCTGCCACGGGGGCGGAGTGTTGTCGCAAGATTGAGTTCCGCGGCGACCCGCGTCACCCAGCCTGATTCACCGAACGGCTGCCCGCGACTCGCGCAGGATTGCAACCGGGCGAGTTCGCCCTCGGTCTGCGGCTGATTGACCCACTCAATCCGTTCCTCGCGGAGTCTTTCGGCAGGCGCCGGTACGGGCCATCCGGCGAGGGGAATTGGTTCGGTGGGCGACGCCTGTCCCAGGCTCGACCAAGGCCAAGCTTCCGCCCGGGCGACGAGATTTGCCCGCAGTGGGTTGCGCTCGACGTAGCGGACAACAGTGTGGAAAGAGTCGTCCGTCTGGATCGGGAACGACTTGAACCGCCCCTGGTAGAGATGGCCATGCCCAACTTCATCGTGGGCCAGCTTCCATCGCTTCACGTGGAGATTCGTGAAGTGCTGCACGAACGCCGAGAGATCGCCATCGTGCTCCGGCCAGAGAACCATGTGCCAATGGTTTGGCATCACGCAGTAGCCGCAGATCCGCATCGGCCTGGTGCGAAGAGCCTCGGCCACCGTTTCGACGAAGGCCTCGTAGTCGGCGGCAGATGCAAACAATGTCCGCCGGCCGACGGCCCGGTTCAGCACGTGAAATGGAAATCCGCCAGGGGCGGCCCGATTCGGACGAGGCATGAACGCATGTATACACACTGCTGCAACGGAGTCAAACTACCCAGATTTGGTGGCTGGCACCTTTTTTCAGCGGTCGAGGTCGGCGAGGATCTGCTGGGCCTCGTCGGCCTTGTCGGTGGCGAGGGCCCCCTCGGCGGCCGTCCGCGCGGCGGCGGTGTTGCCCTGGAGACTGCGGGCCCGGGCGAGGCGGATGAGGAGGTCTGGCTTCCAGTCGTCCGGAGCGAAGGAGAGCGCCTCTTCGAGGATCCGCGCCGCCCCCTCGTGGTCCCCCAGGCTGGACGAGATCGTGGCGATGTTCTGCGCCACGCCAAACACTCTCCAGTTGAGATCCCGCGAGTTGGGATCGAGCTTCTGCCAGGGGGCAAGGAGGTCGAAATTGCGCCGTTGGTAGGCGAGGGCCCGGGGTAGATCGCCCGCCTCCTCGGAGACCTTCGCCTGACAGGCAAGCACGCTGACAAGGAGCTGCGTGCTGCCGAAGAGGGCTGGCTCCGCTTCGTAGAACCGCTCGGCGATCGCCGCGGCCTTGGTAAGTTCGCCTGCTGACTCTTCCGTCCGGCCGACACTCGCCAGGATGTCGTAGGTGGAGATCGCCGCGTCGGCCTGCCGGCGGAGGAAGGTGTCGCGCAGGTCCGGAGCCGCCTCCGCCAGTTCTGCCGCGAGGATGAAGCGCTTCCGGGCGAGTTCGATCGCCTCTTCTGTGTGCCCATGACGCCGCGCGATATCCCCCTGCACCGCCATCCCCGGCAGGAAAATCTGGCCGAACAGCGGCCGCTTCTCGGGGAAGCGCTGCTGAGCCTCGTCCGAGAGCGCGAGAAACTCGCGGAGGTAGGCCTCTTGGTCGTCGAGCCGGCCGGCCTGGAAGGCGAGATGGTTGGCGTTGAACAGCGCGATCTGCCCGGCGTAAAACACCATCGGATCGTCGGGAGCGGCTGTGCGGGCGGCGGCCATGGTGGCGAGCCCTTCGCGGAGCAGCTGCGCTTCCTCGTCGGCGACGCCCCGTTGCGAGAGCGCCGCGGCCAGTTCGAGCTTGGCCTGGGCGAGCTCGATCTGCTTCCCCGGGGCAGATTCCAGGAAGGGAATGATCCGGCGGCAGGCGTCCTCGGCCTCGTCGGTTCGGCCCAATCTGGCGAGCAGCTGCCGCTCGCGCTTCATCGCCTCGAGACGGTCGTTCTCGAGCTGGCTGTCGCGGATCCCGCGCTGGACCATCTCGGCGATCGTCGAGAGCACCAGTCGGCCGCATTCCAGGGCGTCTTCTTCGAGGCGCAGCTGGGCGTAGATCATCGACAGCCGGTCGAGGCCGCGATACCGAAACCGCAGCCCCTCCTCGGCGTCGGGCTCGATCGACATCTGGAGATAGCTGTCGCGGATGCCGCGAAGATACTCGCGGTCGCCCTCGTCCGGTGGGTGACGGCTGGCGATGATCCGCTGTGCGGAGGCGTCGGTGAGGCTCGTGAGAAACGTCCGGGCCTCTTCGCGGCTGGCCTTGATCTTGACGTTGGCCTGCTCGACCTCGACGACGTGGTAGGCGGTGCCTGCGATCGCGGCGCAGCAGGCCGCGATTGCGGCGAGGCTCGCACCGGCGGCGAGCGGTCGGCGCCGCGCCCATTTGGCGATCCGTTCGGGGACCGGTGGCCGCCGGGCGCGGATTGGCCGGTGGGAGAGGAAGCGGTCGAGATCGTCGGCGAGATCGCGGGCAGAGGCGTAGCGTTGCCCGGGCTCGCGCTCCAGGCATTTTTCGATGATCGTGCGGAGATCGAGGGGGATGCCCGGGAGCGCATGCTTGAGGCCCGCTGTGCTGCCCAGGGCCGAGCGCCGCAGCGAATCGGCGGCGGTCTTGCCCTCGTAGGGCGCCTTCCCTGTGAGCATCGCCAGGAGCACGCCGCCGATGGCATGGATGTCGGTGGCCGGGCCGACGGGCCCCAAGAGGGGATCGAGGCCGGTCTGCTCCGGCGCCATGTAGCTCGGTGTCCCGATCACGGCCGAGACTTGCGTGAGATGGCCGGCGGGATCGTCGGGGCGGGCAAGGCCGAAATCGATGAGCTTCGGCGTGCAGGGATCGGCGGGGGTGGGGCCAGCGGCGAGGAGAACATTCTCCGGCTTGATGTCGCGGTGGACGATGCCGAGGAGATGGAGGGCCTCGAGCGCCCGGGCGAGATCGCGGCCGATCCGGGCCGCCTCTCTGGGAGGGAGCGTGCTCCGCTTGATCCGGCTCCACAGCGTCTCCCCTGCCACCCACTCCATGACGAGATAGGGGCGCTCGTCGGCGGTGCCGGCCGAGAGGATGCGGACGATGTTGGGATGATCGAGGCGGGCCAGCAGCAGCGCTTCCCGTTCGGCTCGAGACCTGTCGTCGGCGGAGATCTGCCAGGAACCGGCCAGCACCTTCGCGGCCACGCGTCGATCGAGCGCGGTGTCGCGGGCCTGGTAGACGATCCCCATGCCACCGCGGGCCACGAGCCTGAAGTCATCGAGGCCGGGGATGGTGGGAATCGGCGGCGGGGTGCTTTCGAGGCCGGGGGCAATGGAGATGTCGGGCGCCTTGGTGCCGATTTCCGCCAGCGCGGCCTGGGTCTTGGCGCCGGCCCGCTGTCGCCCAACGTGGCCCCTCAGGCTCCACATGCCGGCGATCTCCTCCCGGAGCGCCGCGCAGGTCGGACAGGCTTCGATGTGGCCGAGGATCGTGACGCGATCGGCGGCGGGCAGGAGATCGTCGAGGAGACCTTCGATCGTGGCGCGATCGGGGCAGCCTGGTGACGGTGGCATCCGCGCTACCTCGGCACCCTGGGGCGGCCTTCGATGATCGCGAGATCTTCGTCGCCGTGATCGTCAGTGGCCCGTGGCGGGGCGAGCGGCCCCTCGAGCCGGTCGACGATCTCGCGAATCATCCGCTGCACCTTCCGCCGGGCGACGTAGGCGGTGTTGACCTCGATGTCGAGGGTGGCGGCGACGTCGGCGCCACTGCGGTGCTCGAGGGCGAGCAACTCAAACGCCTGCCAGGTATGAGGGCGGACGCGGGTCTTCACCTCGGCCATGGCGATGGCGACGAGCTCCGTGTCGTAGGCCTCGGCGAGCCGGGCGAGGAGATCCTCCCGCTGAGGTGTCTTTTCCAGGAGCGACCGCGTCGCCTGAATGTGCAGGTCGCCTGCCTGCTCCGCCCAGCGGACAAGCGCCGAGCGGGCGACCTGCTCGAGATAGCTGCGGAAGCGGCCGCGGGGGTTGTAGTTGAACTGCTTCGACGTCCGCCAGAAGCGCAGCAGCACATCCTGCGTGACATCGAGGGCGTCGTCGTGCTGGAGGCCGCGGTCCCGGCACCACTCGGCCACCGCCGGGCCATAGACGCGGACAAACTCCCCCCAAGCGGCATCGTCCTCGCGATGATCGCGGAGCACTTGCAGCAGCGAGATTCGCGTTGTGGAGGTGCCGTTCAAGGGAGACTCCCTGCCCACCTGCCAGTCATGAAGGAGCGATGCCCAAATATCCCCGCGCCCCAGACCGGAGGCAAGGAAGGCGTTCGGCGCGGCCATTTGGGGTGTGAAAAAGGTGGCAGCCACCAAATCTGGGAAAGCCATCGGGAGATCCCCCTGCTTGCCCTCCCGACCGCGGCTTGACCTTGCTTTTCGACGCATGTACAGAAGATCAGAAGGCCGTCTTTTGTTGACCTGGCGAGTCTTGCCCATCGGAATCGATCCATGGCCACCGTGCTCGTCGATGACCAGTGCCTCATTCCCGGCGACCTCGCCTCGCTCGCGGCCTTTCGCCGCTGGGCTCTCTCCGATGATTTTCCGACGACTGGCCGGATCGACTGGGTGGCGTCCCACATCGAGGTTGATAGGTCGCCGGAGGACATCTTCACGCACGGCACGCTCAAAACGGCCCTGATCGCCCGGCTGTGGCCGCTGGCAAGCGATCGCGGCATCCATCTCTTCGCTGGCGAGACACGCGTCTCTTCCGAAGCGGGCAATCTGTCGGTCGAGCCCGACGTCGTGGCCGTATCCGATGAAGCCATTGAAGCGGGCCGGGTGCGACTTGTGCCTGCTGCGGGGGGCAAGCCCGACCGCTTCGTCGAACTCGAAGGCGCCCCCGACCTGATCGTCGAGATCGTCAGTGACTCCTCGATGAGGAAAGACACCCAGCGGTTGCCGGCTTCCTACCACGCGGCAGGCGTGCAGGAATTTTGGCTCATCGATGCCCGGCGGGCCGACGTGGATTTCACGATTTACCGCTGTCAACCGTCGGGCTACGTGGCCGACGTCAGCCCCGACGGGCCCTGCCGCTCGACAGTGTTCGGCTGCACGTTCTCGCTTGTGCGCAGCCGCAACGCGGCTGGCCGGTTCATCTACGACCTCGTCGCAGGGCCGTGACCCCCTCGCGAAATGCCCGGCCCGGGGCGACTGGCTGGGGATGAGCGAGATTGAGGGCGCGAATGTGGTGTGCTCGCGCGTTGGCCGCTCATCCGTCTCGCGCGGCGCGGGCTGATCGGAGTCGACCAGCGATGTCGGTGTCGATGGCACCCCCGAGTCGCTCGGCGAGCGTCAGGCATGCCGGCCAGTCGATCGTGCCTTGTCGAGCCGCGACCAATCCGCGGATGTCCTCATCGTCCTGGGGACGCCCAGCCAGCGCCTTCATGACGAGGAGATCCTCGATCGACACCACGGGGATGCTCGCGGCTCCGATCATGATCGGCGTGGCACGGGCGACCGCTTCTTGCTCGAAGCCCGACAGGCCGATCGCCAGATCGACACGGATGAGAGTCTGACGATGCCGCAACGGGAGAATGAACGCCTTGGCGACCACCTCCTCGACGCCCGCAAAGAGCGGGTCGAAGGGGGTGGTGGCGAGGTCGGCGACGAGCCGGAGGGCTTCATCGACGGTGGCGACGACCACGAGATCGACATCGACGGTCATCCGGGGTTGTCCGCGGAGCGACACGGCCAAGCCGCCGATGAGCGCCGAGCGCAGCCCGCGCGCTGTGAGCAGCGACACCGCGTCAGCCAGGGTTGGCCAGAGGGCTGCTTCCACGGTTCACCTCGTCGAGACGTCGAAAGGCCGCAAGCTCGAAGATGCGGGCCGCGAGCGTCGCCTCCCAGGCGCGGTCGTCAATCTCCTGCCAGTCTCCCGCGGCGCGGCGGACGTCGCGGACGGTGACACATAGGTCGTCGGCCACAGCCAGCCGTTGGGCCGGTGAAAGCGCCGCGGCCCATGCCGCGTCGCTCGCCCGCACTCGCTCTCCGGCGAGCGCTTCAAAGAGATTCCAGCGGTCGCGTGGAGCGAGCAAGTCGGCAGGTCGGGTCTCGGAGGCCATGGCATAAGCGTACCGCAGGGACTGGAAAAAGCTAAAAAAGGACAAAAGG
>JBBAVV010000012.1:0-25997 GCA_040397545.1 Pirellulales bacterium | reverse complement strand
CCGGTGACGGGGGAGCATGCCGCCGCCGTGGCCCGGTTGCCGACGATCCACAACGATCCCTTCGATCGGATGCTTGTCGCCCAGGCGAAAACGGAGCCGCTGCTCCTGCTCACCAACGACGGCCTTCTTGCCGGCTACGGCGACTGCATCGAGCTTGTTTCGCCGCGACCACGGCGGGGCTGAGGGGCTTTGAGCTCGATTGGGGCTTCGAGGGGCGCTCCGCGGATCGACGGTGCCCCCCCATCAAGGCCCCGGCCGGGAAAAGATTTCTCCGGCTTTGAAATCGCCTCAAGGGATTGTCTGAAAAGGCTTTAGGGCCGTGTCGCCAATTTTTCTCGAATCGGTCGCTGTAAGGAAAAGCCTCGGGGACGGCTAACTAACGGTAGGGGCTGACGTTTTGTGCGACAGACCATCGACCCCCTCCAGGTCCCAAAGCCCCCACACCAAAAGAACCCCCCATGGCACAGCCATCCGCGTCTGAAGCCTTTCACCGGATCGTCACCCGTCACTCGAGCCAGGGGAGCACCTCGTCGGGGCTGGTGAACGTGACCTTCTTTGTGGGGGCGGGTTTTTCCAAGACCTGGGACACCACCTCGCCGACGGGGAACGAGCTGTTCACGTTTCCGAAGGAATTTCTCGCCGGGATGGCGGACGACATCGAGATCGACGAGCTCCTCGCCCTCCCCGGCTATCCGACGATCGACGACGCGGCGCCGGCGGCCTTCAAGGAGCTGCTTTACAACCTCTCGATGCAGCTGAAATACCCAGGGATCCGCACCCGTTACATGGATGAATTGAGCATCCGCTTCGTGATCGACGAGATCAAGGCGGTGGTGCAGAAGCGCTTCGAGACGATCAGCAGCCTCAACTATCTCGACCAGGCGACCGGCCGGTTTCCGGCGCCGCCTGAGCCGACGGCCAACCAGACGAAGATCCTCGACTTCTTCCAGTGGATGAGCAGCCACCAGGCGATGAAGGAGGGGGCGGCGCGGGGCGTGCACGCCCAATTCCTCTCCACGAACTACGATTACGTCATCGAGACGATCCTCGACAACGTCGGGGAGAAGAACGCCCTCCGCAACACCTACCGGGGGATCACGCCGGCCCGGATCAACGGCCGGCGCAACCGGAATGTCGTCCAGGATCACTGGTCGATCAACTCGCTGATCAAGATCAACGGTGGCTTCGAGATCGTCCCCAGTGGCGATGCCTTCGACTTCGACTACCGGCGGCGGTCGTTTGACGCGATCCGGGAGGCGGCCCCCGAGATCATGATGCCGTCGAAGGAACAGAACTACGCCAACCTCTACTTCTCCTCGATCTTCCCCAAGGCCGTCCGGCTCCTCCAGGAGAGCGACGTGCTCGTGATCGTGGGCTACAGCCTGTCGGAGGAAGACGCGCTGCTGCGATTCCTCATCCGGCAGTTCGCCGAGGATCTGCGCGACGTCCATGGGAAGTCGATCTTCTACGTCGACTACACCGACGCCGATGTCCTCGAGGAGCGCCTCCAGGGGTGCTTCCGCTACATGAACCGGATGGATGTGAACAACGTCTTCACCTTCTCCGGCGGCTTTGTCGAATGGATCGACCAGATTCTCCGCCGCACGTGATTCCCCCGAGCCCTCGACAGGCAAACGATGAAAACCTTCCTGACGGCTGATTGGCACCTTGGCGAAGAACGCTTCGAGCTCATGCAGCGCCCCTTCCGGGCGGTCGCGGAATACATCGACGCGCTCGTCGCCCACCACAACGCCGCCGTGGCGCCGGACGATCTCGTCTATGTCAACGGCGACGTCCTCTACCAGAAGGCGTCGCCGGAGGTGTATCTCCCTCATGTGGCCCGGTTCCATGGCCGCAAGATCCTGCTGCGGGGCAATCACGACAGGCCCTTCACCGATGCGCAGTTCGCTCCCTACTTCGAGCGGATCGTGCCGGAGGGGGAAGGGATCGACGTTACGATCGCCGGCGTCCCCTGTTTCATCACCCACTATCCCACCCTGGCCCGGGAGGACCGCTTCAATCTCGTCGGGCACATCCACAGCGCCTGGAAGTTTCAGCTCAATTCGCTCAACGTCGGCGTCGATGTCCACCACTTCCGGCCGGTCGCCGAGGAGCAGATCCCGTTCTTTCTCAAAGCGATCGAGTCGTTTTATGACCTCGACGTGTGGACGGCCTATCAGCCGGCCAATCAGGCCCACTTCGCCACCCGTGGGAAGAAGTCGACCTATTTTGAGCCCAAGGGATCGACCCCGGCATCGCTCCCGCCGTCCTAGCCCCCGCGTCGCTGGGGTATTCTCGGGTGCGCTGGCGGAGTCACCGCCGCGGCACGAGGAGCGAGAGGATGGCAGCGACACCAGGCCCGTGCGATCGGCAATCGCGATCGATGCGGCCACGCGCCGCGGGCGCTTCCCGCTCCTTGGCAGCGGTCCTTGCGGCGCTGTTGTCGATGGATTCGCTTGGAGTTCTGGCCGAGCTCCCCCCCGAGATCGGCTATGTCTACCCGGCCGGCGGCCGGGCCGGCGAGACGCGCGACGTCGTCCTCGGCGGCTACGACTGGACGCCCGACATCGAGATCCTCACACCTGATCCCGGCGTAGCGCTCGTGATCACCGGCGCCCCGACGCGCGTGCTGATCCCGGAGCCGCCCCACCTCTTCGGCTACAAGGCCCGCGCCAACGACCGCCCCTGCCCGCGCGAGTTTCCCGCCCGGCTCACACTTCCGGCCGATCTCCCTCCCGGCCTCCATCGCTTCCAGGTCGCCAATGCCAACGGCGCCTCGCCGCCGGGGGTGTTTCATCTCTCGCGCTACGAGAGCTTTGTCGAGGATCCCGATCGCGACGGCCCGCAGCTTCTTCCCGCGCTGCCGCTGGTGATCGATGGCCAGCTCGGCAGCACTGCCGAGATCGACCGCTACCGCTTCACGGTGAAGGAGTCGGGGCCGGTGTCGATCGAGCTTTTCGCCCGCCGTCTTCTCTCTCCGCTCCACGCGCTCATAAAAATCACCGACTCCCACGGCTCCGTCGTGCTCGATGTCGCCGACACCGCCGGCCGCGATTTTTCAATCTCCTTCCTCGGGAAGGAGGGAGAGACGTACGACCTCGCCATCCACGACATCGACTACGCCGGCGACCGCTCGAGCGTCTACCGGATCGAGCTGGCCAGCGGCCCGATTGACCCCGCGATCCCTCTCTCCGCTATCCTCGAGACGGTCGCTCCCGAGGGGACGGCCGACATTTCCCTCCCGGCGCCGCCAGTCGCCGTGCGCGCCGCGTTCGCCGGCGACGAGCGCTCGCGGAGCGTGCTCGTCGACCTCCCTGCGGGAAGCTGGCGCGTGTCGGCCAAGAGCACCTCTGCGAGCCACCCGCTCGATCTCGATCTCTCCATCCTCGCCCCCGATGGCCGCGAGCTTCTGTTTGCCGACGATGCCGCCGGCTCGGTCGATCCGGTGGCGACGGTGGCCGTTGCCACGGCCGGGGCGCACCGGATCGTCGTCGGCGGGCGAGCGCTCGGCGCGACCGAACTCGGCCCGGCCGCCTGGCGGCTCGTGATCGAGCTGGACGAGGAATCGTTTGAGCCGGGGCCGGCGCTTGCCACGCAGCTGGCCGTGCCGCTCGGTGGGGCGGCCAAGCTCACGATCCCGATCGTGCGCACTGGGGGCTTCGCCGGCGCCGTCGGCATCGGCTTCCGCGGGCTGCCCGACGGCGTGACGGCCGCCGAGGGAGCGATCGCCGCCGGGGCCGCCGAAGGTGCGGTGGAGCTGGCGTGTGGCGCTGACGCCGGCACGGCCGCACGCCTCGCGACGCTTGTGCTTTCAGGGACGACGAGCGATGGCCGCCCGCTCACGCATGAAAAGCCGCTCGCCGTGGCCGTGACGATGAAGCCGCGGGTGAGGATCGTGCCCGACGGCCTCGACGACGTCCGGAAGGTCCATCGGGGCACGACCTTCCGCGGGCCGCTCACGATCCACCGCCTCGAGGGCTTTGAAGGGGAAGTGCGGCTCCATCCGACGGCGAAGCAGCAGCGGCACCGGCAGGGGATGGATGGCGAGGAGATCGTCGTGCCGGCCGATGCCACGCACTGCGAGTATCCGGTGTTTGTCCCGGAATGGATGGAGACCACGCGGACGAGCCGGTTCATTGTCAACGCGGCCGTTGAGGTGACCGATCCGCGGGGGGCGAAGCGGACGCTGCTGGAGCGCCAGGAGCTGCGACTGGGGATGCTGCCGGAAGGGGCGATCATGAAGCTCGCCGGGCCGGCGGAGATCCGCTTGAAGCGCGGCGCGACGGCGACCATCGAGCTTGGGCTGGTGCGCGGGGCGGAGTTTCGCACGCCGGCCTTCGCGGGGCCGGTGCGCGTGGAGCTCGTGCGCGAGGCCCTGCCACGGGCGTGGCGCGATGGGAATCTCGTCACGCTCGAGCCGGTCGTGATCGAAAACGACGGCGCTGAAGAGGCTCACGCGACGCTGACGGTGACCCTCGCCGACGATCCCCGAATCGCTGGCGAAGGGCCGATCACGATCCGGGCCACGGCGCTCGAAGAGGGGCGCTGGCCGGTGGTCAGCGAGGCGACGGTGGTGGGAATCGTCGAGTGACGGTGGCGTATACTCTCCGCATCCTTCCGGGGCGCTCGCCATGGCCATGCTGCTCGAGCCGCGACAAAACTTCACCCGACTCCGGCGACGGGGCTCTGGGGGCCATCTCGTTGGAAGGCTCGGCACCATCGCCCTCCTGGCAATTCTGGCCGCGGTCACGAATCTCTCCGCCGCCGAGATTCCGATCGACGACGGAAGCGATCACTGGGCTTTCGTGGCCCCCGAGCGGGCAGCACTGCCGCCGGTGGGGGCGAGCGGCTCGGGCCATCCGATCGATCGCTTCCTCGACGCCAAGCTCGCTGCAGCCGGCCTCGAGCCGGTGGCGGCCGCCGACCGGGCGACGCTCCTGCGGCGTGTGACGCTCGATCTCACCGGCCTGCCGCCGACGCGCGACGATCTGCGGGCCTTCCTTGCCGACACCGCCCCCGATGCCTACGACCGGCTCGTCGACCGGCTCCTCGACTCCCCGGCCTACGGCGAACGATGGGGGCGGCATTGGATGGATGTGTGGCGCTATGCCGACTGGCACGGCCGCCGGCACGTGCCCGATGTCTGGAACAGCGCCCCGCAGGTGTTCCGCTGGCGCGACTGGATCATCGCCTCGCTCAATGCCGACACCGGCTACGACGAGATGGTGCGCTCCATGCTCGCCGCCGATGAGCTCCATCCGGGCGACCGCGACGCCGGCGTCGCCACCGGGTATCTCGTCCGCAATTGGTATGCCCTCAATCCCAACGACTGGATGCGGTCGACCGTGGAGCACGTCGGCAAGGCGTTTCTCGGGCTGACCACGAACTGCGCCCACTGCCACGATCACAAGTTCGACCCGTTCACCCAGGAGGATTACTTCCGGCTGCGGGCCTTCTTCGAGCCGATGGGGCTGCGGCAGGACAGGCTTCCGGGGGAGGCCGATCCGGGGCCTTTTCAACCGTATGACTACAGCGTGCTGCGGAGGATCGAACGCCGCGGCACGGTGATGGTCTATGACCGGGCGGCCGACGCCCCGACCTGGTTCTACACCGACGGCGACGAGCGCAACCGCGACCTGGCCCGCGGGCCGGTGCCCCCGGGAGTGCCTGCCTTCCTCGCCCACGGCCGTCAGCCGCCGATCGAGCCGATCAGCCTCCCGCCGCCGGCCTTCAATCCGATCCTCGACGAGCGCGTGGCGGCAGCCTTCCGCGCCGATGCACTCGCGGCGATCGAGGTGGCCAATCGAGCGCTCGAGGAAGTCCATCCGCTCGGCGATGGCGTGGGACTGGCACGGAAGACGGCCGCGGCCGCGGCGCTCGGCCGGGCGACGGCGGCGCTCGTCTCACTCGATGCCCGGCTCGCCGCCGAGCGGCTGCGCTACGGCAGTGCGCCGCCCGATCAGGTCGTGGCGGCGGCCGAAGCGGCCACGGCGGCTGAGCGCCGCGCTGCCGAGCAGGCGGCCCTCGAGGCGCTTCTGGTCGCGGAGGGGGGGCTGGCCACGGCGCGGGCCAAGCCAGAGACCGACGCCGCCCGGCAAGCGGAGGTCGCTGCCGCGGCCGCGGCGATCGAGAAGGCGCAGGGAGCGGTGGAAGCCACGCGAGGCGCCGCGATGCGCCCTGCCGATGGCGCCTACACGCGGATTGCCACGGCCTATCCGGCGACGAGCACCGGCAGACGCGCGGCACTCGCACGCTGGATCACCGATCGGGCCAACCCGCTGGCGGCGCGGGTGGCCGTGAACCATGTCTGGATGCGGCACTTCCACGAGCCGCTCCTGTCGAGCGTGTTTGATTTCGGCCGGGCTGGCGCCGCCCCTTCCCATCCGCAGCTGCTCGACTGGCTCGCTGTCGAGCTCATGGAGAACGGCTGGCGGATGAAGCCACTCCACCGGCTCATCGTCACCAGTGCCGCCTACCGCCGGGCAAGCGCGGAGCCCGCCCCCGCCGGCGGTGCTGAGCCAGGAGGGGCGGCTCCCGCCGGGAAGGATCCGGAGAATCGGCTCCTGAGGCGGATGAACGTCGGGCGGATGGAGGCCGAGGTGGTGCGCGATGCGATCCTCCATCTCGCCGGCACGCTCGATCGAACGATCGGGGGGATGGAATTGGAGAACGCGGTGGCGCTCACCACCTTCCGGCGCAGCCTCTATTACAGCTGCCAGCCGGAGGAGGATGGGCGCAGTCCGTTCGCGGCGGTGTTCGACTGCGCCGACGCCGGCGACTGTTACCGGCGCTCGCGGACGATCCTCCCCCAGCAGGGACTGGCGCTGGCCAACAGCGAGCTCGTCCACGCTGCCAGCGCGAAGGTCGCCGCTGATCTTCGGGCCGGCCTTCCCGCGGCACAGCACGACGACCGCAGCGCCTTCGTGGCGGCGGCCTTCGAGCATCTCCTCGGCCGGGCGCCACAAGCCGAGGAGATGGCCGCCTGTCTCGACTGGCTCGGTGAAGAAGGCCGCGGGCCGGTGGGGCACCCCGAGCCGGTCGAACCGGAGGCGCGCCGGGCCGGGCTCGTGCGCGTGCTCTTCAACCACAACGACTTCGTCGCCATCCGCTGACCGGGGAGCCATGATCATGCCCAAGAGTGCGGATGGCAGAAGGCTGACGCGGCGCGGGCTGTTGGCGGCCGGCCCGCGGGCAGGCCTCGGCCTCGGGTTTGGCGCGCTGGCGCTGGAGTCGCTGCTGGGTGACGGGCAGCCGGCCCTGGCGGCGCGGGCCGGCACGCGGGCCAAGTCGGTGATCTGGGTGTTTCTCTCGGGGGGCTACAGCCACGTCGAGACGTTCGATCCCAAGCCCGCGCTCAACGCCCACGCCGGCAAAAGCTACGACAAGACACCGTTTGACAATCCGGTCAACTCGCCGCTCCATCGGAAGCGGTTTCGATCGGTACCGGCCGAGGAGATCAACGTTCGCGACGTCTATCCGATCATCTATCCGATGCAGGTCGGCTTCGCCCCCCGCGGCCGCAGCGGCATCGAGATCAGCGACTGGTGGCCTCAGCTGGCGGGCATCGTCGACGAGCTCTGTTTCGTGCGGAACATGTGGACGACCGACAACGACCATGCCGCCGAGAACCAGATCCACACCGGCCGCCACCGGCTCGACGAGCCGCAGCCGAGCCTCGGCGCCTGGGCCTCCTACGGGCTCGGCGCGCTCAACGAGGATCTGCCCCGGTATGTCGTCCTCGGTGGGCCAACGCGGAGCGACACGCGGCAGTCGATCGATTCGCTCTATCTCGGGCCGCAGCATGCCGGCGTCCCCCTCGCCCTCGATCCGGTCGACCCGCTCCCCTTCGGCCGCCGGCAGGCGGCGCAGTCGGCCCGGCAGCAGCGCGACGAGTTCGACCTCGTCGGTCGGCTCGGGGCGATCGCCGCGGCCGAGCATCCGCACGACGCCGAATTACGGGCGCGGATTCGCGGCTACGAGCTCGCCTACCGGATGCAGGCCGCCGTGCCGGAGGCGGTCGGCTTCGGCGACGAGACCGAGGCGACCCGCCGACTCTATGGCCTCGACGTCGAAGCGACGAAGCTCGCCGGCGAGCGTCTCCTCACGGCCCGCCGGCTCGTGGAGCGCGGCGTGCGCTTCGTGCAGGTCTTCCCGTCGCCGTACGGCGTCTGGGACTCGCACCAGAAGCTCAAGGAGAACCACACCCGGCTGTGTGCCACGATCGACCTCCCGATCAGCGGGCTGATCCGCGACCTCAAGGCCCGGGGGCTGTTCGACGAGACGCTCGTCGTCTTCTGCACGGAGTTCGGCCGGACTCCGGGGCTCGAACAGCGGAGCGGGGGCGTCGACGGCCGCGACCACCATCCCAACGGCTTCACGATCTGGCTCGCCGGGGCGGGGGTGAAACGTGGCCATGTCCATGGCGCCACCGACGAGCTCGGCTACAACGCTCTCGGCGACGGCCACTACGTCACCGATCTCCACGCCACCGTCCTCCACCTCCTCGGCCTCGATGGCCGGAAGCTCGAGGTGCCGGGCCGGCGCCGGCTGGAGATCGACCACGGTGAACCGATCGCCGACATCCTCGCCTGATCCAGACATACTCTCCGGCTCTTCCCACACCGGCCGCGAGGAGCCACCATGCCCGCTGATGACACCCCCCTAGCCTTCGAGCCGCCGTGGTGGATGAGGAATCCGCACGTGCAGACGATCCTGCCGGCGCTGGTGCCACAGAAGCTCGCCGATCATGCGGCGCTGTTGCGGCGCGTCGAGCTCGCCGACGGCGACGCGCTCGCCGTCCACGACGACTGCCCCCAGGCTTGGGCCCTTGGCGGGAAGGTGGCGATCCTTTCCCACGGCTTGGCCGACCACCACCGCACGCCGCTCTTGGTGCGTCTGACGGAAAAGCTCACGGCGCGGGGGGTGCGCGTGTTCCGCTGGGACATGCGCGGCTGTGGCGCGGGGATGGCCTGGGCCCGTCGCCCCTACCATGCCGGCTGCTCAGGGGACTTGGCGGCCGTTGTCGATGCGGTCATCGGCTGGTGCTGCGGGGAGGAAAACGGGAAGCGGGGGGCGGCGGCCGGCGCCGACGTGCCGCTGCCCGACCTGACCCTGTTTGGTGTCTCCCTTTCCGGCAATGTCCTCCTCAAGTATCTCGGCGAGGCGCCGGGGCATGTCCCGGCCGCGGTACGGCGGGCAGTGTCGGTCAATCCACCGATCGACCTACTGGCGGGGATTGAGTCGATCGGCAGCCGCACCAACCGCGTCTACGACCGGCACTTCACCGGCGTCCTCATCAAGCACCTCGAAGCCTGGTGGCACCTCCGGCCAGATGCCTTCCGGCCGCCGGAGGGGCCGCGGCCGCGCACGCTCCACGGCTTCGACGATTGGTTCACTGCCCCGGCGATCGGCTTCCGCGACGCCCACGACTACTACCGCCACTCGAGCGCCGCTCCCTTCATCCCCGCGATCGAGACGCCGACGACGATCATTACGTCTCGCGACGATCCGCTCGTCCCCTTTTGGATGTTTTCCAGCGACCGCGTCACCTACCCCGATTGTGTGCGGCTGGTGGCCACCGATCATGGCGGCCATGTGGGGTTTGTCGGGAAGAAGGGGCTCGACCCCGACTCGCGCTGGCTCGACTGGCGGATCGTGGAGATCGTCACCGGACTGCCGGTGGCCGACGACGAGGGGACGTGACGGGCGCTCGTGAGGGGCCGATCTGACCGCGCGGCGGCGGCGCCGGTATATTCGTGGCCGCCCGGGGAACCAAGAGGCCCGTGGCGCTCATCGCCCTGGGAACTCTGCCCATGCCTTCGAGATCCTGCCGTGCCCTGCTTGCCGCGCTCATCGTGGGGATGGCGGCCGGCGCCCTGTCGGCCGCGCCGATCGTCGCCGGCTTCGAGCGTTTTGGCCGCCACGCTGACAAGTCGATTGATCGGATCGAGGGGGGCCTGCTGCTCCTCGGCGAGCTCGGCTGCGTGAATTGCCATCAGGCCGGCGCGGCCGCAGCCCATGTCATCGCCAAGGCCGGGCCGATCCTCGACCGGGTCGGCGAGCGGATCGATCCGGCCTGGATCGCAACCTACCTCCGCGATCCCGCCGCCGCCCGCCCCGGCACGACGATGCCCCACGCGCTTGCCAGCCTCGACGACGGGGCCCGAGCGCGGACATCCCAGGCGATCGCCCACTACCTCGCCTCCACCGGGGAGTTTTCCCGAGGGGAATTTCCTGGGGCCCAGGACGCCCGGCCGCGCGACGGGGTGCCGATCTACGACCGCGTCGGCTGCCGGGTCTGCCATGGCGATCGGCTCTCGAGCGTGCCCCATCTCCCCGACCAGCGCCCCCTCGGCGACCTCGCTGCGAAGTGGTCTCCTGCCGCGCTCGATGCCTTCCTCCAGAATCCGCTCCACACGCGCCCGTCGAGCCGGATGCCAGGGTTTCCGCTCGACGACGGCGAGCGTCGCCATCTCGTCGCGGCCCTCCTCCTCCCCGAGAGCCGGTGGGGGGGCGTGGCCGAGCAGACGGTGGCCTTCGAAGCGAAGTCGTGGAATCAGACCTTCGGCGCGCTCCCCGATTTCGCCGCGCTCGGGAAACCGGACCGCGCGGGGCCGCTCCAGGGTTTTGATGTGGAAGGCTTTGCGGGGCGCACCGACGGATTTTGTGTCCAGCTGTCGGGCTTTTTCCATGCCCCGGCGAAGGGGCGCTACCGCTTCGATCTGGCCAGCGACGACGGCAGCCGCCTGCTCGTCGGCGGCGCGACCGTGATCGACAACGACGGCGTCCATCCTCATAGCTGGCGCTCGGGCGACATCGAGCTCGACGCCGGCATTCACGAAATAGGAGTCGAGTTCTTCGAGGCGGCCGGGCAGTGCACGCTCGAGCTCGACGTCGCCGCGCCGGGGGGCTCGCGCGAGTCGGCCCTCGCGTTCATCACGCCGTCGCGCGACGCCAAGCCGGCCCGCACCTCCCGCCCTGCCCCGCCGCCGTTTGCCGTCGACGCGGGGCTCGCCGCCGAGGGGAAGCAGGCCTTTGCAACGCACGGCTGCGCCAGCTGCCATCGCCTCGACGGGGCCGAGCCGGTCGCCCTGAAGGCGGCCGACCTGTCGCAACTGAAAACGCTCGCAGGCAAGGCCAACGCTGCAAACGTTGCCGGCTGCCTTGGCCAGAAGCCTGCCGCGAAGGGAGCGCCCCTCTATGGGCTCGACGACACGCAGCGGGAAGCGATCGGCGCGGCGCTCGCCTTCCTCGCCTCTCCGGCCGCTGCGGAAGCACCGGCGCGCGAGCGGGCGATTTCCCGCTCGCTCACGAGCCTCAATTGCCTCGCCTGCCATGTCCGCGATGGGAAGGGGGGAGCGATCCCCGCGGTGGCCATCCTCGACGACGACGGCGAGCCGATCCTGAAAGAGCCCGCCCGCGATGCCCTGTTCACCGGGCCGATCCCGGAGATGGGAGAAGAAGGACGGCTGCCGCCGACGCTTGACGGGGTCGGCGACAAACTGCGGCGCGAGTTTCTCGACGAGGTGCTCGCGAACGGGGGCGTCGATCGCCGGGCCACGATGCACACGCTGATGCCGAAGTGGCACGGCGACGTCGCCAAGCCCCTGGCGGCGCTGCTGGCCGATGATCCGAAGACCGACATCACGATCCCGGCGATCGCCGGCCACGCCGAAGCGGAGATCGTCGACAAGGGGCGCGATCTCGTCGGCTCGAAGGGGCTCGGCTGCATCAAGTGCCATGCCTTCGCTGGCGACCGCGGCCAAGGGCTCGGGGCCATCGACATGACCCGCTTCCCCAAGCGCCTCCGGCATGAGTGGTATCTGGCCTACGTGGAAAACCCGCAACGCTTTCGCCCCGGCACGCGGATGCCTGCCGCCTGGCCGGAAGGGAAGGTGTTTTATCCCGACATCCTCTCCGGCGACGCCGGCAATCAGATCGAATCGGTGTGGCGATATGTGTCGCTTGCCAAGCCGCGGCCCCCGGTCGGACTGGGGAACGATCCGATCGAGCTTATCGCCACCGACAAGCCGGTGATCTATCGCAACTTCATCGAAGGGGCCGGCCCGCGCGCCATCGGCATCGGCTTTCCGGAACGGGTCAACATCGCCTGGGACGCCGAGGCGTTTCGCTTGGCGCTTGTTTGGAAGGGATCGTTCATCGATGCCCGCCGCCATTGGAGCGGCCGCGGCGAAGGCTTTCAGCCGCCGATGGGAGATGCCGTCTTCAACCCAGACGCAGGCCCCTGCGTGGCGATCCTCCCCGCGCTCGACGCCCCTTGGCCGGTGGAGAATGTGCGGAAGCGCGGCGGCCGGTTCGGCGGCTACGCGCTCGACGGAAAGGGGCGGCCGACGTTCCGCTGGTCGCTGCCCGCTGAAAAAATCGCCGTCCGCGAAATGATCGGCGGCGAGTCCGTCGGCAATCCGCTCCTGCAGCGGACCGTGACCGTCGAACGGAATGTAGGTGCGCTCGAAGGCCTCGTCTTCCGCGCCGCCGTCGCCGACGCGATCGAGCCGGAGCCTGATGGATTCTGGCGCGTTGCCGGTTTTTGGCGGGTGCGCGTGCTCGGGGCGGGTGTCGGGCCGGGCAAGGTCGTAACGATCGACGGCAAGAAAGAACTGCGCTATTCCGTGAAGCTGCCCCACGAGGCCCCTGTCACCTTTCAGGAGGAACTCTCATGGTGATTTTTGTGTTGGGCCGCGTCGCGCTGCGACGGGGCGGGGTGTTTGTCGCACGTGGAGTTCTTGCGCTGCTCCTTTCGATCATCGGCACGGCCCCCGCGTGCGCCGCCGAGCCCCTCAAGAAGCCGACCGAAGCCGACTTTTACAAAATTGAACAACTCAGCATCCCGCCCGATGCCTTTCTCGAAGTGGGGGCGCTCGAATGGCTCCCCGATAATAAGATCGCCGTCGCCAGCCGGCGGGGCGAGATCTGGATCGTCAGCGACCCTGCCGGGGAGGAGCCGACCTGGACGCGCTTTGCCCACGGGCTCCACGAAGTGCTGGGCCTGGCCTGGAAGGATGGCTGGCTCTATGCGACGCAGCGGCCGGAGGTGAGCCGGCTCAAGGACACCGACGGCGACGGCGAGGCGGACGAAATCGAGACGGTCGCCGATGGCTGGGGAGTGTCGGGCGACTACCACGAGTATGCCTTCGGATCGAAGTTTGACGCCGAGGGAAATCTGTGGATTGTGCTCTGTTTGACGGGGAGCTTTTCAAGCGAGGTGCCGTTTCGCGGCTGGGCGATGCGCGTCACTCCCGACGGCCGCACGATCCCCACCACCTCCGGCGTCCGGTCCCCCGGCGGGATTGGCTTCGACTGCTCCGGCAAGGTGCTCTACACCGACAACCAAGGGCCTTGGAACGGCTCGTGTGCGCTCAAGGAACTGCGGCCGGGGGAGTTCGTCGGCCACCCGGGCGGATTCAAGTGGTATGACCTCGCGCCGGAGATGGGGCCGAAGCCGACCGAGCCGAAGAGCGGCAGCCGGTGGGCGGAGGAGATGAAGCGGATCCCGGAGTATCGCCCGGCGGTTGTCGTCTTCCCCTACGATCTTGTGGGGAAGAGTGCGGCGGGGGTGGTGTGCGATGCCACGGAGGGGAAGTTCGGGCCGTTTGCCGGGCAGGTGTTCGTCACCGATCAGTCGCATTCGGTTTTGATGCGCTGCAGCCTGGAGACGATCGACGGCATCATGCAGGGGGCCTGCTTTCCCTTCCGCGAGGGTTTTGGGAGCGGGTCGCTCGCCGTCCAATTCGCCCCCGACGGCTCGCTCTACGTCGGCGGCACCAACCGCGGCTGGGGCTCGCGTGGCGGCGGCGACTATGCGCTCGAGCGGCTGGTCTTCACCGGCAAGCTGCCGTTCGAGATCCGCGCCATGAAAGCGCTCCCCGATGGCTTTGAGCTGGAGTTCACAAGCCCGGTCGATAAGGCCACGGCGGCCGATGTAAAGAGCTACGCGGCGCGGGGCTTTACCTACATCTATCAGGCCGATTACGGCAGCCCGGTGGTCGACGAAGCGCCGTGCGAGATCGTGAGGGCCACCCCGAGCGCGGATGGCTTGAAGGTCCGCCTCGAGATGAAAAATCTCCGCGAGGGAGTGATCCACGAGCTCAAGTGCCCCGGCGTGCGGAGCGCTCCCTCGGGTGCTCTCGCTGCCGGTCTCGCGCTCCTGCACGACACCGGCTGGTACACGCTCAACCGCCGGCCGAAGTGACGGGAGCGGGCAGTTGGCCTTCGGCGCTAGCGTTAAGTCGTTTCCCAGTCATGCCTTCGGCGCTCAAGTAATTTTCTGAAAACCGCGCGATGCAAGATTTTTGCTCGAGGACGGCCAGGGCGATTTTTATGCCGTCAACGCGGCGCAGTCATCTATGCGCAAAGCCGCCGACTGGGCTAGCTCGCTCCCCCGAACGGCCCTTCGGTTCGGGGCGGAGTGCTTGCCCTCCTCGAGCGCCGGCTGCGGCGCCGCGGCCGGGCTCCTCTCCAGGCCGGCTGATCGGCGGGGTGATCGGGCTCCCAAGACCGCCGCAGAACGGCCGCCGCCGACCGGGCGGAGCCCCCCCGCGCCGCCATGGCGCGGGGGGCGTCGTAGACTGGGTGTCGCAAGGGCCCTCAGGACATTGTTGGCGGCTTGAAAGGCCTATGCATTCCCTAGGGAGATGCACCCGTGACTGAAGTGACGATGCAAATCCCGGAGTCGGCCTTCTCCGCGATGCATGGTGCACCGAGTGAATTCGCAAGAGAGATGCGAATTGCCGCAGCCGTGAAGTGGTACGAGCTCGGCCGGGTGTCTCAAGGACGGGCCGCTGAAATCGCGGGGCTCACGCGCGCAGGCTTCATCGACGCCCTCGGCATCTATCGCGTGTCTCCCTTCCAGTGCACGGCCGATGAGTTGGCCAAGGACCTGGCCGATGCGGATTGACGACGTCGTCGTGAACGCGTCGCCGCTGATCCTTTTCCTGAAAAACTGCGGGCGGTCGGACTTTGTCTTTCCGATGAGCTCGTGACCGCCCTCAAGGCCCAGGCAGGGGAGTGATGCGGCCATCCCGCGGTCGACTCCGGGCCGTTTGTTGGGGGGCGCGTCAGCCGTCGGGATTGGCGAGGAGCTCGGCGAGCCGGGGGCGGAGGGCCGCGGGGAGGCGATCGAGCGTCGCGGCATCGATGAGGCCGACGTCGATCATGTCGAGGAGATGGACTCGATCCTTGAGCCGGTAGGCCGTCAGCTTCATGCCGATCAGTCGGTCGAGGTCGATCGTCCGGTAGCCGTCGAGGATCTCCACCGCCGACAAATCGGGGGATGGCACCGCATCGTTTGGCTTCACCCGTTCGCCGGAGAAGAGGATGTGGACCGCCTCCCGGGCCTTCCCGTCGGGACCGTCGACGAAGATGTCGATCCCGAACGTGAAGGAGTGGATGAATCCGACCGCCTCGAGGGCGGCTTTGACGGCTTCGAAGTCGGCCCGGGCGACGAGGAGATCGACGTCGACCGTGGTTCGCACCGCCGCCGGATCGATCCGGGCCACCCAGGCCGCCACGGCATGACCGCCGACGACCGCGTGGGGGATCCCCCGGGCCTCGAGCGCCGTCACCGCGCGGCGGAGTCGTTCCTTCACCATGGCGATCGCCAGTTCGATCCGGTCGAGAACGTCAAACCCGAACGCGACCACGCTCGGCTTTTCAGACAGCTCGCCGTCTGGGCTCGGATCCGATTTCGTGGGCTTCGTGGGGGGAGATTCGGCCATTCCCCGAGTGTAGCCGGAGGGGGAAATGGACCAAGCAGTGTTGACTGGAGAATGTACAAAAGAACAGTCTTTATGGCAAGGATTGTCGCGGCCAGACGCTCGGACGCTATGCAGATCGCCCTGCTGGCCTGCGGCCATCGGGGGCGTTGAAGCCGCCTTCAAGGGCCGCATGCGATCCACATGCGTCGATTCCGGCCAGGGGGTTAGAATCGAGCGAATCCTCGTTTCCGCCATTCGACGCCCCGGAGTCGCATCATGCTGTTTGCCCATGGGCGCGGCGTTGCCCGTCATCATGCCCGCCGCTCTCTCCTCGCGGGCATGGTCGCTCTGGCCATCGCCTGCCTCGCGGGCTTGCCCGAGATGCCGGCAGCCGAGATTCCGGCCAAAGCTCCAAACGCCGCGGAGGCCTTTCCCTTCGAGGCCCTCGATGGGAGCGCGATCGAGTTCGAGACGTCAGCCCGCTGCCATGTGATCGCCTTCCTCGGCGCTGGCTGCCCGGTGGCCCGGCAGTACGCCGGCCGCCTCGAGGCGATCGCCGCCGACTACGCCGATCGGGGCGTGCGCGTGATCGGCGTCGATGCCAATCGCCAGGATTCGGCCGCGGAGTTTTTGAGTGCGGCCCGGGAGATGGAGGTGACATTCCCGCTCGTGATGGATCCACGCCAGCGGATCGCCCGGGCGCTCGGCGCCACCCGCACCGGCGGGGTGGTGGTGATCGATCAGCTCGGAGACGTCGCCTACGCCGGCCGAGTCGATGATCAATTCGCCCCCGGCGTCGCCCGCGCCGCCGCAAACACCCACGAGCTCACCGCCGCGCTCGACGATCTCCTCGCCGGCAGGCCCGTTGCCGTGCCGCGCACCGAACCGGTCGGCTGCCTGATCACGTTCGATCGCGACAGCGACCTTGCCGCCGAAGCCGCCCCGACCTTCCACCGCGACATCGTCCCCCTCCTTCAGACGCATTGCCTCGAATGCCACCGGGCCGGCGAGATCGGCCCCTTCGACGTGACGACGCTCGACGAGGTGCGCGGCTGGGCCGCGATGATGCTCGAGACGATGGAGCAGGAGCGGATGCCCCCCTGGCACGCCGCCCCGGAGCACGGCAGCTTCAAGAATGCCCGCCAACTCCCCGCCGCGGCGACGGCGCTGTTTCGAACGTGGCTCGAGGCGGGGATGCCGGCTGGCGATCCGACCGAGAGCCCGCCGGCGCCGGCGCTGGTCGAGGGATGGCGATTACCGCGAACGCCTGACGCGATCGTGCCGCTCGGGCGCCGGCCCTACCGGGTGCCGGAGTCGGGGACCGTCGACTACCAATACTTCGTCGCCGATCCGCACTTCGAGGACGAGACCTGGATGTCGGCGGCGCAGTGTGTGCCCGGAGCACCGTCGGTCGTCCACCACGCCATCGTTTTTGTTCGTCCCGAAAACCTCTCCGACTTCCGTGGCATGAGCTTCGTCACCGCCTACGTGCCTGGCCAGCGGGCCACCGCCTTCCCTCCGGGGCATGCCCGGCGGATCCCCGCCCGGTCGAAGTTCGTCTTCCAGATGCACTACACCCCCGATGGCCGCGAGCGAGAGGATCTGACGAGCGTCGGCGTCGTGACGATGCCGCGCGAAGAGGTGACCCACGAAGTCGTGACGCTCGCCGCGGTCGATCAGGACTTCGAGATCCCTCCGCACGCCGCCAACCACGAGGTCCGCGCCGAACTGACGGGCTTTTCCAAGGGGAGCACGCTCCTGGCCGTCTCCCCCCACATGCATCTGCGCGGCAAGGCTTTTGAGTTGCGGGCCCGCCGCGGAAGCGAGACGGAGACGCTTCTTTCCGTGCCACACTACGACTTCAACTGGCAGCACACGTATGAGTTTTCCGAACCACTGCCGCTCGATGGGATCGATGCCCTCGAGATCGTCGCCCGCTTCGACAACTCCGCCGCCAATCCGACCAACCCCGATCCCGCCGAGACGGTGATGTGGGGGGAGCAGACCTGGGAGGAGATGGCGCTGGCCTTCGTCGAGGTCGCCAAGCCGCTGGTGGCGCCGGAGGAAGGAGCGCCGGCCGTGGCTACGGCTGGCGCGGAGCCGGAGGACAGTGTCGCTGCGGCCAGGGCTGATTCGTTCCTGGCCCGGTTCGACGCCAATCATGACGGCATGGTCGTTCGCACCGAGGCCAGCCGAATCGTTCGTGACTATTCGTTCTCGATCCTCGATGCCGACGGCGATGGCCAAATCACCCGCGACGAGGCGCTCCGCGCGATGCGGGGGCGGCGGTGACAGTCCATTCCGCGCCGTCGGGTCACGGGCCCGGCGCGACATCGGCCTCTCCCCCTCCGCCGAGGCTCTCGGCCACCGCGCGGGCGTTCGCGGCCGTCATCGATCATCCCTGGCTCTGCCTCCTCTTCGCCCTCGGGCTCTCGGCATTGGCCGGCGCTGGCTACCGCGATCCGGGCTTCGCAGAATCAGTCTGGAAGGGAACGTGGTGGCAGGCAAAGGAGGACGATGGCGCCGTCAAGGACCGGCCTGCCGGCGCTGCAGGGGGGCCGGCGCGGGCCCCGCGCGCCGAGGTCTCCCGGGGGCGGCCGAGGCGCGCAGGGCGCGGCCGCGGCTCGGCCCTCGGCCGGGCCGACGCGATCATGGTGGTGGAATGCCCGCAGGTGTTCACGCGCGAAGGGGCCATCGCCCTCCGGCATGTCGTCGAGCGCTTGGAAGGCCTCGACGCGGTGGCGGGGATCACCTGGCTCGACCGGGCCCCGCCGCTCAACATCTTCGGCCTCGACGAGCCGATCCTGCCGCGCGGCCCTGCCTCGCCGAAGCGCTTCGAGGTCGCCCATGCCAAGGCCCTCGACCATCCGCTCGTTGTCGGCCAACTCCTCTCCCCCGACGCCCAGACGCTCCTCCTTCTGATCACCTACGACTGGGCGCTGGTCCAGGACGAGGCCGACGTCACCGCAGCCCTCGTGGAGACGGCCGAGACCGCGGCGGCCGAGCATCCCGAGGTGCCGATCTCGGTGGCCCTCACCGGCCCGGTACCGATCCGGCTGGAATGGGTGCGCAACCGCGACGCCAACGAACGGCTCTTCCAGTTTGTCGGCTACGGCCTGATCCTCGCCCTCTCCGCCGTCCTCTTCCGGGGGCTCTCGGTCGTCTTCGTGACGGCCGCAGCGCCGGCACTGGGGGTCTTCTGGACGCTCGGGCTCGTCCGCGCGATCGGCCTCCAAGACAATCCCTTCGGCCATGTCATCCTCCCGGTGCTGCTGAGCCTCGTCGGCTTTGCCGATTCGGTTCACATGATGGTCGACATCCGCCGCGGGCTCGCTGCCGGGCTGACGCCGCGCGAGGCCTGCCGGCGGGCGCTCGGGACCGTCGGCGTGGCCTGTTTCCTGACGATGATCACGACCGCGATCGGAATGGCGTCGCTGTCGCTGGCGCGCCATGAGGTGGTCCGCGACTTCGGCTGGTCGTGCGTGATCGGCGTCGCCTGCACGTGGGTGGCGGTGCTGACGGTGCTGCCGCTGTGCTGCGTTACCCCCTGGAGCCGCGTCCTCGCCCGCGGTGCCGGCCGCGAGGTGATCGGCGGCCAACTCCACCACATCGCCCGCGGCATCGACTTCACCCTCCGCCACGCCCGGATCACCTGCGCCCTGACGATCGGGCTGTTTGTGGTCCTCGGATTCGTGGCGCTGCGGCTCGAGCCGGATGACCGGAAGGCGAACATTCTCCCCCCCGGGAGCGCCGCGCAGCGCGCCCTCGACCACCTCGACAAGGCGATGGGGGGGCTCGACGTCTGCTCGGCCGATCTCGAGTGGACCGACGGCAAGACTCCGGAGGAGATCGCCGATGTTCTCGGCGAGGTCGATGGCGTGATCGCCGCCGAATCGCTCCTCGGCCACCCGCTCTCCGTCTGCCGGCTCATCGATGCCCTCCCCGGGGAGGGGCCGGCGCGCGATCGGATGGATCTCCTCGACCTCCTCCCGCCGCCGCTCAAGGAGAGCCTCTACGATCCGGTCAAGCGGACGGCGCGGGTGACGTTCCGCGTCCCCGACCGGGGTACGGTCGCCTGCAAGCCGACGTTCGAACGGGTTGACCTGGCCCTGCAGCGGATCGAGGGAGCGCATCCCGGCTTCGAGCTCGCGCTATCTGGCGAGCCGATCGTGCGCTGGCGCGATCTCTATCAGATCGTCGTCGACCTGGCCCGCAGCCTCGGCACCGCCGCGATCGAGATTCTCGTCGTCATGATGGTGGCCTTCCGGTCGCTGCGGCTGGGGCTGATCGCGATCATCCCCAACATGCTCCCGCTGGCCGCCGCCACCGGCTGGATGGTGGCGACGGGGCAGCCGCTCGACATCGTCTCGGTGTGTGCGCTGACGATCTGCCTGGGGATCGCCGTCGACGACACGATCCACTTCCTCTCCCGCTACCGCTTCGAGCTCAATCAGGGGCTGGGGAAGACCGAGGCGATCCGTCAGGCGTTCGCCGAGGTGGGGACCGGGATGATCATGACGACGATCGTGCTCGTGGCCGGATTCTCGGCGGTTCTCGCCAGCGACAGCCGCGACCACCGCGACTTCGCCTCGCTCGGCATCGTCACCCTCGGCATCGCGCTTTTGTGCGACATCTTCTGCCTGCCGGCGCTCGTGGCGGTGTTTGACAAGTCACCCGGGGATTCGAAGCGAAACCCACAGGATGGATGACCCACAAGCGTCACCCGTGGCCAATCTGCCGGTGGTTGCGAAAACGCTTCGCGACACACCGGCGGGGGAATCAGCGGGATTCGTTAGCCAGAGGGTTGTGCCAGTCAACCGAAGGAAATCGGCCGAAGTCCCGGTCGCTCAATTCGGCGATGTCGTCGTAGTTCAAACCGGTCCGCAGCCCCAGATCGGAGGGTTGGGTGCGGTAGGGAAGGGCGACGCGGGACTCCATGGCATCGAGCCCAAGGCGGAGGGCTTCGTTGACAACGTCCTTGATTGACCGGCCCAAGGCCTCCGCATCCGTTCGCAATCGTTCGACCAGAGCGTCATCGAGCGTCAATGTGGTTCGCATGAATGCATCATGATGCTTGGAGTCTTGCCGGTCAACCCGGCAGGACCATGCCTTCAAGAGCTTTTTCCGGGTGAGTAGGGCTACCGTACAACTGGACGCCGGCCCGCTCACCGACCAGGCAGCGTGACCTCGGCGCCGGCCTCCGGCGGCAAGGTGGCTGCGGCTCCGCCGGCTTCGATCGCCAGGGGACTGGTGCCCGCGGCTCGGCGTCGGACCGTCACGCTCCCGTCACGGCGGGCGGTGACGTCGACCAGGGAGTCGTGGATCCGGATCGCCGTCACGGTCAGCTCCGGCCAGGTCGACGGGAGCTGCGGGGCGATCCGGCAGCCCTCGGCCGTTGGCTCGAAGCCGAGGAAGCCGTAGAGCATCACCTGCGGCACGAGGACACTCTCCATGAACTCCTCGTCGATCCCCAGGCCCCCCGGTGGCCCGCCCCCCTGGAGCGTGCCGCGCGCGTTTTCCGGGGCGTAGTACTTTCGGTAGCCTCCTTCCCCCTGCACCTCCGCATACCACTCGATGATCGCCTGCAAACGCCGCCAGGCGTCGTCGGGCCCGTTGGTGGCCAGCCGCGCCATGAGATCGTGGTAGCTGAAGCCGAGCACCGCGCCGCCATCCTGCACCTGGCCACCCCAGGGGATCGACTCCGGCCCCGACCAGACCCAGCAGTAGGTCTCGACGTTGCGCTTTGTCGTCGCCCGTGGGGCGAAGCGCCAGTGGTAGATGTCGGCGCCGCGCGACGTGTCGCCGTCGATCTCGCGCTTCCCGTCGAGCCAGGCGAGGATCGCCGCGGCCTGCTCGGAGGTCGCCATGCCACACGCAATCGCCTCGAGATTCACAAACGTGAAGCCGTAGTCGTGGGCTTTGCCAGTGGCGTCGATCCAGCCGACAAACCGGCCCTTGGCGGGATCCCAGAAGCGCGCTTGGAAGTCGGCCTTGATCGCAGCGACGAGGCTTTGCAGCTCATCGGGGCTGAAGGCCGCGTCGGTGACGCCGCCGGCGGGGGAGGCATCCGTCCCGGCCGGCATCATCCATTCGGGATGGCGGGCGACGGCGGCTTCGAGATCGGCGAGGCGCGCGAGGGCATCGGTGAGGTAAATCGTCGCCAGGCTGTCGTGGCCACCGAAGGGGAGGAGATCCCAGTAGTTGTTGCCGACACCGAGACCGGGGAGGAGCCGCTTCGTGCCGTCGGGCTTCAATTCCAGGCCGGTGCGGCCGTCATGCCCCACCCACCGGACGACGACGTGCTCTTCACGCAGAACGTCAAACTCCGCCAGGGCCCACCGCGCCGCGTGCCGCATCCTTGGCAGCGACCGGCGGAGGAAGTCGAGGTCGCCGGTCCAGGCAAACGTCTCGGCGCAGCCGCGGATGAAGAGGGCATTGGTGATCGGATGGCGCGTGTCGATGGCGGTGATCACCGACTTGAGCGCCACGGTGGCCCCGCGGGCACCGACGATCTCTACCAAAAAGCCCGTCAGCAGTCCGCCGTAGCCCGGTTCGCGGTAGAGGGGGAGATCGATGGTGACAAGCGTGCCGTCGGCCGGAGGGAGCGGAAGGGGCACCCCCGCCGCCGGCTGCCAGCCCTCCTGCCCCTCGATCTGCCATCGGAGCCGGGCCGAGGCCCCGGCCGGAAGCTTCTCGGCCCCCCATTCGATGCGGGCAAATGGCGCCACGATCGTGCCGCAGCGGAAGGGGGGCGTACTGATCGTGACGCGGTCGGCCTCGACATCAAGCAGCATGCCGCGGAGTGGATCGGCGACCGGCCGCGGCGCCGCGCCGTCGATCGCAAAGCCCCCCGGGGGCACGAGGGGCTTGAGCCCGAGCTGCTGGATCGCCCACTCGTCGCCAGAGACGGAGAAATGCCAGCCCGATCCGGTGCTCTGTTGCCAGGCGGGGAAGGGCCAGCCGTCAGAGTGGGCCATGCCGCGATGCTGCTGCATGGCGACGTAGCCCTCGTTGTCGATCCGGCGGCGGAGGAGCGACGCCCGGTAGTGCTGCCGAGGTGGCTCGGCGGCCCACAGGGTGGCGTGGGGGAGCCAGCCGTCCCAGAGCGTGCAGTCGCTCGAGGCCCGGGCGTGATGATGGGCATGGAGCTCGTCGAGGAGCGCCAGCGCCCGCTCCTCACCAGGAACGAGAAAGTGGGGGAACTCATCGGCCGCAGTGGCTCTGCCGACCGGGAGGAGCGCGGCGACGAGCAGGGCGGCACGGAGAGCCGATCGGAAGGCTGGCATCGGGGACTCGGGGGCCGAAAAGAACGGTTGGGAAGGGGGAGGAAGAGGTCATCATCGCGTGTCAGACGACGGGGACAAGCGGCGGCCGGCGGATGCTTGCGGCTCTGCGTTGGGAGTCGTACAACGTTGCGGTCTGGGAGGGGGCGGCGGCAGGCCGTTTTTCGTCCCAAAAGTCACCTGGAAACGCCACCAAGAGCCCCGCGACCCCGACGAAAGAGACCACGCATGGCCGCTGCCTCGACCGCCAAACTCCCCGCAGCCACGAATGTCGGCGCCGCCCTCGGCAAGGCGATGGACGCCGGCCGTGGCATTCTGCGGCTCTCCCCCACCTGGGTGCCGCGGAGCTTCCTCCATCCTGGCAAGCGGATCCGCCTCCACCCCGACGACTACTACGCCTACGGCCTCGACCGGGGCGGGATCGACGAGCGTTGGTTCGCGAGCACGACCGAAGCCGCCAACGAGGGGCGCGTCGTCGACGAGGGGCTGTCGTGGTGCGTCCACGAGGGGGAGCGGTTCCTGCTGCGCGACGCCGTTACCGAGGGGCAGGCGGAGCTCGTCGGCAAGGGGATCTGGGACCGCTACCAGAAGTGGCCGGTGTACTCGAAGTTCTTCGACAACATGGGGCCGATCCCCCATCACATGCACCAGTCGTTCGAGGACGCCAAGCTCGTCGGCCATGAAGGGAAGCCGGAGAGCTACTACTTCCCGCCGCAATACAACAACTGCGACAACAACTTCCCCTACACCTTCATGGGCCTCGAACCGGGGACCACGAAGGAGGACGTCCGTCGCTGCCTCGAGAACTGGAACCGCGGCGACAACGGGATCATCGATCTCGCCAAGGCCTACCGACTGAAGCGCGGCACCGGCTGGCTGATTCCGCCGGGCGTCCTCCACGCCCCGGGCTCGCTGTTGACCTACGAGCCGCAGTGGGGGAGCGACGTGTTTGCGATGTTCCAGTCGCTCGTCGAGGGGCGGGCGGTGCCGTGGAGCCTGCTGGTCAAGGACATGCCGAAGGAGAAGCACCACGATCTCGACTTCATCATCGGGCAGCTCGACTGGGAGAAGAACGTCGACACCCACTTCAAGGAAGCCAACTACCTCGAGCCGATCCTCGACACGAAGCGCTCCGACGGCGGGGCCCACGATCGCTGGATCGTCTACGGCCAGGTCGACGGCCGGCAGTTGTTCAGCGCCAAGGAGCTGACGCTTGAACCGGGGGCTCGGATGACCGTCAAGGATGCCGGAGCGAGCGGCTGGATCACGGTTCAAGGGGAGGGAAAGGTGGGTGTCCACGACGTCGCCACGCCGACCCTCATCCGCTTCGGCCAGATGACCGCCGACGAGCTGTTCATCTCGGCCGACGCCGCGACGGCTGGCTACGAGGTGGTCAACACCGGCCCGGGGCCGCTTGTGGCCCTGCGGTACTTCGGCCCTGATGTCCATGCCGACCTCCCGGCCAGCGGCCGGAAGAAATGAACCGGCCGTTGATGCCGATGAGCCGGTGAATCGCCGGCCGATCCGGCTTGTGAGCCATTCCTCCACCAGACCCCCTTTCGAAAGGCCCGTCCATGTCCGCGCACTCCGCCCCCAAGCTCCATAACGCCATGTGGCCCGGCCTCGTCGGCAAGGGAGACGGCCCGGGGCAGGAGCCGGCGATCAGCCTCGACACAATGCTCCAGCTGACGGCGGCGGCGAGCGTCAACGGGCAGAAGTTCGACGGCATCGACTACTTCCTCTTCCTCCCCCACACCGACCCCGATGCCTCCGACGACGAGATCCGTCGGATCGCCGACAAGATCGCCTCCTACGGCTTTGCCGTGGGGTCGCTCGTGGCTCCGATCTGGCCGGGCACGGTCGGCGACTCGGCCATGGGCAGCCCGGTGCAGCGGGCAAAGTTCATCGACGCGGTCCGCAAGGCCTGCCGGATTGCGAGAATCTTCAACGAGCACGGCGTGCGGAAGTACGGCGTAATCCGCGTCGATTCCGCGGAGTTCGGGATCAACAAGTGGCGAGAGAATGCTTCGGCGAACACCAAGACGATCGCGGCCACCTTCCGCGAGGCGGCGGCCGTGGCGGCCGGCCATGGCGAGCGGCTCGCCGCGGAGGGGGAGATCTGCTGGGCGGGCATGCACTCCTGGAAGGACATGCTCGACCTGTTGGAGATGGTCGACATGCCCGGCTCGCTCGGCTTCCAGTGTGACCTGGCCCATACCTACCTCTACCTCCTCGGGTACAACGCCCCGGAGCATGCTCTCCTCAAGCCCGGTTACTCGGAGGCCGAGTTCTGGGCCGCCTACAAGGAGATGACCGACAAGCTGCGGCCGTGGACGATCGACTTCCACGTTGCCCAGAACGACGGCAACGTCCATGGCGCCGGCGCGCACGACAAGACTGGCAAGCACTGCCCCGCAGACGACCCCAACGGCAAGCTCGACATTGTGAAGTGCTCGGGCTACTGGCTCGAGGGGGCGAAAGACCGGGGCATCAAGCACATCTGTTGGGACGGCTGCATGTTCCCCAACGCCACCCTCCACAACCCGCACACCTGGAACACGATTCTCAACAAGATGATCGAGGTCCGCAGCGCCCACGGCTGGGCCTGATCGTTCCCGTCCCGCACCCGTTCCATCCCATCCCATTCCTTACCATTCCCGCTCCATCGAAGGCACACCATCCATGGCAAAACCCCTCCGCATCGGCATGATCGGCTACGGCTTCATGGGCCGGGCCCACTCCAACGGCTACAAGCGGGTGGGGGACTTCTTCGATCTCGAGTATCTCCCCGTCCTCCAGGCGGTGGCGGCCCGTGATGCGGAGAAGGCGCAGGCCTTCGCCGAGCGCTGGGGCTACGGGCGCGTTGAGACCGACTGGCGGAAGCTCGTCGCTGCCGACGACATCGACGCGATCGACATCTGCACACCCAACAACCTCCATGCCGAAATCGCCATCGAGGCGGCGAAGCACGGCAAGGCGATCCTCTGCGAGAAGCCCCTCT
>JBBAVV010000011.1:84955-92415 GCA_040397545.1 Pirellulales bacterium | reverse complement strand
GACGCTCGGTCCACCCCAGCGGAAAAAGGCCATGGATGGCTTTTTCCGCGTGAAGCCGAGCCGGACGCTCGGTCCACCCCAGCGGAAAAAGGCCATGGATGGCTTTTTCCGCGTGAAGAATGGGCGATATAGGACTCGAACCTATGACCCCTAGCTTGTCGAGCTAGTGCTCTAACCAACTGAGCTAATCGCCCGCGTCGAACCCTTGGAGTGTGGATCCTGAAAACCGTGCCGTCAAGCAAGCCCGGCCGAGCGGCCCGGAGGGAGGGATCGGCCGCCCCTCACCCCCCGGCTCCACCGGCACAACCCGCCAGCCAGTCGAGCATCCGCTCCCGGGCCGCCGGGGGGATCGTATGGCCGCCGCGGTGATTGAAGAGTCCGAGCCGGGGGCGATCCCGCTCCAGCCGGCCGACTTCGATGCCCCGGGCGACATGCCCCCAGGAGCGGTCGCCGTCGGCCGCCCCCGGGCCCGCCTCGCCCCCCAGGATCAGCATCCCGCGGGGAAGGGTGAGGGCGACGAGCTGGGCGTGGTCGAGCCGGAAGTCCGCCGCGCGGATCGCGTCGCCGAGGTACCAGGGGTCGTGCCAGTTGGAGAAACCCAGGCCGATTCCCCCCTCGCTGAACACGCTGCCGGTGATGCGGTCGTCGAAGGCGGCGAGATAGAGCGCCTCCTTGGCGCCGAGCGAATGCCCGGCGGCAACGATCGCGGCTGGATCGACATCGTCGATCGACTGGAGCATGTCGACCGCGCGGATTCCGTCGTGGAGGAGCTTCCGCATCCCGCGGGCGCCGGGATGGCGGGCCGCGAGTCGGGCCACCGCGCCGGGCAGATCGAGGCGGTGGGCCGGGGACGTGTTCCAGAGGTGACAGCGCGGGCAGAGGACGACAAAGCCGCGCTGACAGAGCCAGGTGCCGATGGCGACGGCCTCATCGGCAGCGGTGCCGGCCGGCTCGTCGATCGTCCGATCGGTCGTCGAATGAAAGACGACGGCGCCGGGCCAGCCGCGCTCCGGCCGCGCTGCTTCGTCGGCAGGGAGGAGCAGCCAGGCGTCGACCTCCTCCTCCGGTTCGGTGGCGTAGCGGATCAAACGCCGTCGGCAGCCCGCTGCCAGGTCTTCGGCCAAGATGCGATGCCGAGTGCCGGCGTCTTCCACGTTCCAGGGGCCGAGAAAGTCGAGCCACGCGGCGCGGATCCGCGCCCGTTGGGCAAGCCACATCTCCCCGCTGGCGATCGGTGCGCCGTCAGCGCCGACGAGGAGCGACGGAGGCCAGTCGTCGGTCGGGACGGCCGGGGCCGTCTGCACTTCGTCGAGGAACGGCAGGGCTTCGTCAGGGGGCCCGGCCCAGGGATCGCGCCCGATCGCGCCGCCGACGAGCGCGGCGGCAGCGGCGAGGCAGCGACGACGCGTCGGCATCGGAGGGCTCCGGGGGAGATCGGCGGGAGCGTCAGCGGACCGGTGCCGCGGCGTCGGCATGGGCGGCGGTCCGCGGCGATACTTTGTCGTGGAGGGCCGTCGCCACCACCTTGCCGAGCGTCGCTTCCCACCAGCGATCGAGGCTCTCGGGAAGGGATGCGGTCGCCGCGGCTTCCGAGGGCTGCGCCCGTTGGTCGTGGACGAGCGGCAGAAGGAATCCCGGGTCGCCGATCGCCATCTCGCCGAGGAGCTGGGCATCGTCGTCGGTGAGCGTGCGGAGGATGACGGTGAGGCTCCGGTCGAGCCCCCAGCCATGGAGGAGCGCCAGCGGCGCGGTGCCGTCGGCGTGGAAGGCCGCCGTGGAGAGCTTCTCCTCACCGCGACGGGCGAACGACGCCGCCATCAGCGGGATCGGCACGCCAGCGGCGGCCGTGAGGTAGGCGATCGGGCCGGCTTGGTCGGATTGCGTGAACGTGGCGAGCTCCTCGAGTGTGGCTGGGTCGCGGGCGGCACCGAGGGCAGCCAGCCGCGTCAGGCTTGCCAGCCACGAGTCGCGGCTGCACGTCCCTTCGACGGCCCGCCAGGCCGTCGTCGCGACCGCCTTCCCCGCCTTCATCAGCAGATCGCCGGCGCTCGCCTGCTCGTGCGGGATCGACAGCGGTTCTGGGCCGTCCCCCTCGGCGTACACCGAAGCGATGAGCGTGTCGGCCGCTGCAAAGCCCCCCGCGGCGCCGATCCTGCGGAGGATGTCGACGACGCGCGCGAACCGATCGGGGAAACTGGTCTCGGCTGCCACCACCTTGGCGATCACCTCCTCGGCCGCGGCCCCCCGCCCCGATAGCCCGGCGCCATGGAGCCAGGCGGCGAAGTGCTCGAAGCGCTCGCGCGGGGAGCTTCGCCCCGGCGCCAGACCACTGGCGGCGAAGGTCGCGTCGACCGCAGCGGCGGTGCCGGGGGCGGTGAAGAAGTCGATCCCCGATGTCAGGAGGGCGTCGCTCCGGGCCCGATCCTCGCCGGCAGCGGCGCGGAGCGTTGCCAGGGATCTGGCCACGTCGCCGGCGGCGGTGCGGAGCGAGAGCCGTTGGCCGTCAGGAGTCTGGACGACGAGCAGTCGGCCGGAGGGGCCTTCGAAGCGGGCCTCCAGGTCGGTCGACGTGACAATCAGCGTCTCCCCTTCCCACCGGGTCGTGGCCTTTCCCTCGTGGACGAGGGCGAGGCAGGCGGCAGGTTCGATGCGGGCCGTGATCGCAAACGGCGCGGCGGTCGCGCGTGGTCGGGATTCGAACCCGACACCGAGGGTCAGCTGACGCTTGAAGCCGGCCGTCGCGGTCTCGCCGGCAGCCAACGACAGGGCGAGCTGCGCGGTCAAGCGCCCCGGGGCTGGCAGCGGGACCTCGAATCGCCCCGCCTGGCCGGGGAGGAAGTAGCCGATCCCATCGGCCGTGATCGCCACGCCGCAAGCCGTGTCGGTCCCCGGCAGGACCGACACGAGCAGGCCGTCGTTGGACGAAAGGACGAGCTCGCCCGTGGGCTGCCCTACCGTGATCAAGGCGCCCGGGGTCGGCGCCCGTTCCCAGGCGGCGACGATATCCTCGCCGCCGGAGAGGATGGCGACGAGCCACTCCCGGAAGCGGAGCATCACCTCCTCCTCGCGCGTGAGAGCTGCCCCCAGCGGCGCGATCGGCCCGTAGTCCTCGAGGTCGAAAACGGCGACGACGCCGTTGGCCCCGTGGGCGCCATCGGCGGACGGCTCGAGGGTCACTTCGGTACGGAGAAAGCGCCCCGACATCCGCAGCCGCTGTTTCCATGCCAGCCGGTCGGGTTCCGTCACCGGAGCTCCGGGGACGATCCCCAGCGCCGTCAGGAGCGCTTCCCGGGTGGTCCTCGTGCCGGCCGGCAGACGGACATCCTCGAGCACCGCTGGCGGAGGGAGATCGGTGATGGTGATCGAGAGCACAGCGCCGGCCGGGCCCGGCTTGACGGCGACCTCGACGGCTGCCGTGCCGGCGGCCGCGCCGTGGAGGCGAGCGGCGGCGGCGAGATTCGAGAGCCCGGCGAGGAGGCCCGTCGGCTTGCGTTCTTCCACGAGCGCCGCGGCGCTGAAGCGCCCCTTGTCGCGGAGAAACCGGCCGATCGCCGTGCGGATCTGTTTGAGGTGGGGAGGATCGAACGCCGCCGGCTGGCCGCGCGTCCACAGTGGTTCCTCCATCGTTACCGGCCGCCCGTTCTCGTCGAGCCAGCTCGTGCCCCCCCAGCCATCGGCCCCCTCGACCGTCTCGGCCAGCGCCCCGGGCGGTGGCCGCTGCCCCTGGATCCAACGCTGCAGACCACCGGCGAGATCGTCGGGGAGGCCGCTGATCTCCACGCCGGCGGCCATCGATCTCGGCCCCTCGGCGATGTCGACGACGAGTCGTTCCCCCGCCGCGCTCCCCTCCACGGCTGCGGTCGCCTTCGCGGCTTCGAAGCCGGCGTGTTGGAGCGCGAGCGTCGCCTTCCGGCCGACGGCCGAGAGGAACAGGCGGCGGTTGGCCTGCGGGCGGGAGAGGAGGAGGAGATCGTCGTCGGCGACGAGGGCCTTGACGAGTCGTTCCGGTTCGATCGTCGTCAGCCCGCGGATCGTGAGCGCGGCATCGAGTCGGAGATTGCCCATCGGCTCGGCGGCGGCGCGGCCAGCGGTGGCGCTGGCGAGAACGAGCAGCGCCACCATCCTCGGGATCGACCACAGGCCTCTCGGGCCAATCGCGGCGGCGGGCATGGAGTGGGTTCCCGGAGGAGACGGCGCGGCTGACGACGGCGCACCACCGGAGGGTCGGTGGCTCTCGACGGCTGACCGGAGAGGTGGGGAGGGTAGCGGAAGGTCTCCCCTCACCCAACGGCGAAAAATGCTCGGGGACGGCTCTAGGCAAGCCCGGGTTCCGCGGCGACCGGCCTTGTGGGATGCCGGGATCGGCAGGGATACTGCCGCTCCCCGCGGGTGGTTCAAGCCCCGGTTTTTCCTCCGTTCCGCCCCTCCCACCCCCGTCCGCCACCATGCCCACCGTCCGCTTCGCCAATGGCTATTCTCGCGAGTTTCCCCAGGGCTCCCGATTGGCGGATGTCGCCGTCGGCGTGGCCGGTGGTGGGAAGAAGAAGATGCCGCCGATCGCCGCCCTCCTCGATGGGAAGACGGTCGGGCTCGACGCTCCGCTTCCGGAGCATGGCGAGACGCTGATCGAATGGCTCTTTACCGGTGATCCGCGGGCCTTGCCGGTGATGCGGCACTCCGCGGCCCACATCATGGCCCGGGCAGTGATGCGGCTCTTTCCCGGGGTCGAGCTCGCCTTCGGGCCGACGGTCGGGGCCGGCTTCTACTACGACATGCGCGCGGCCCAGCCGATCACCGACGAGGATCTCCCCCGGATCGAGGAGGAGATGCGGAAGATCATCGCCGCCGACGAGGCCTTCGAGCGCGTCGAGGTGCCGCGGCAGGAGGCGGTGAAGATCGTCGCCGGTCTGAATCAGCCGCTGAAGGCGGAGCATATCGAGACGGGCCTCGCCGAGTATCCGACGCTCTCGTTCTACCGGCAGGGGGAGTTTGTCGATCTCTGTCGCGGCCCCCATGTCCCCAGCCCCGGTTGCATCGGCGCCATCAAGCTCACGAGCATCGCCGGCGCCTACTGGAAAGGGGACGCCAACAACGCCCAGCTCCAGCGGCTCTACGGCACCGCCTGGTTCACACAAGCAGATCTCGACGCGCACCTCTTGGCGCTCGAGGAAGCTCGGAAGCGCGACCACCGCGTTCTCGGAAAGCAACTCGATCTGTTTACGACCAGCCCCCTGGTCGGCGCGGGGCTGATCCTCTGGATGCCCAAAGGGGCGCTCGTGCGGAGCACGCTCGAGGCCTTCGTGCGCGAGGAGCTGTCGGCCCGGGGCTATCAGGCCGTCTACACGCCCCACATCGGCAAGATCGATCTCTACAAGATCTCCGGCCACTATCCCTACTACGCCGACAGCCAGTTCAAGCCGATCGTCATGCAGGAAGACGAGCAGTACCTCCTCAAGCCGATGAACTGCCCGCACCATACGATGATCTACAAGGCGCGGCCGCGGAGCTACAAGGAGCTCCCCTTGCGGCTGGCGGAGTTCGGCACGGTCTACCGCTACGAGCAGTCGGGGGAGCTCGGGGGCCTGACGCGCGTCCGGGGCTTCACGCAGGACGACGCCCACATCTTCTGCATGCCGGAGCAGGTCGAGGGGGAAGTCGAGGGCTGCATCGACTTCACGCTGAAAGTCCTCAACAGCCTCGCCTTCGCGAACTTCTCGGTGCGGCTCGGCTTCCGCGATCCCAACAGCGACAAGTATGTCGGCTCGCCCGAACGCTGGGCCGAGGCGGAGGGGGCGATCGAGCGCGTCGCCCGCCGCATGAATCTCCCCGGCTGCGAGCCGGAGCTCGGCGAGGCGGCCTTCTACGGGCCGAAGATCGACTTCGTCGTCCACGATTCCCTCGGCCGCAAGTGGCAGCTCGGCACCGTCCAGCTCGACTACAACCTCCCCAGCGCCGAGCGGTTCGACTGCGAATACATCGGCGCCGACAACGCTCGTCACAAGCCGGTGATGATCCACCGGGCGCCCCTCGGGAGCCTGGAGCGGTTCGTCGGTGTCCTCATCGAGCATTTCGCCGGGGCCTTCCCGCTGTGGCTGGCGCCCGAGCAGGTCCGCGTGTTGCCGGTGAGCGAGAAGAGCGAGGCCTACGCCAAGTCGGTCAAGGCCCGGCTCGAAGCCGCAGGGCTCCGCGTCGGCTTGGACGCGGCGCCGGAGAAGCTCGGGGCGAAGGTCCGCACCGCGCAGCTCGATCTGATCCCGATGATGGTCGTTTGCGGGCCGCGCGACGAGGCCGCGGGAACGGTGAGCCTGCGGGACCGGCTCGACGGCGATCTCGGCGCGATGAGCCTCGAAGCGGCGGTGGAGCTTCTCCGCGAGGAGAACCTCTCCCGGACGGTGCGCCACAAGCCGAAGCCGCTCGTCCTGCCGGGCGACACCGGGGGGGATGGCGAGGATTACTGAAGGGGCGAGGGCCCGGCGGCTCTTCGGAACCGCCGAGCCCGACCGATGCCGAGAGTCGCTCCCGAGAGCGAATCAAGCCGACCGTTTCCGTCGCTCAAGGAGTGCGAGAACTCCCGTGACGAGCGTTATCACGGAGCCGATCCCAGCCGGATCGATTTCCGGGACGGCGGACATCGTGGTCACGAACGTGGAGTTCGACGTCGGGTCGTAGAGGACCGACAATGGGCCGGAATTGCCGGTGATGAGGTTACCCGCAATGAGCGCATCCAAGAGCGACCGAGTGTCGCCGGCGACGCGGAGCCCCCAGTTCGACACCGCTCCCGATCCCGTGAAGGCGTAGAGGCTGAGAACGCCGCCGTTGGTGATCGAGAGGGAGTCGAGCGAGAGCGGTTCGTACTCGGCGAACAGGCTGCTGATGCCGTCAATGGAGAGCGCGTTGGAGATCGAATCACCGTCGCCGTAAGTGAGTGCGGCGCCGTTGGAGAGGGAGACGTCGCCGACTGAGTAGTGGCCGCCAGTCCGTGTCACTGAGTTGGGGCCGGAAAGGTCAAGGCCGACGGCCGTCAGCGTGCCCGAGTTGAGATTGACCACGCCATCTGACTCAGTGCCCACACCCCCCAATGTAACATCACCGTTAATGTTGACCACGCTGCCGTTCCTGGCAAAGCTACCCGAAGTAAATGAATCACCGGTGATGAGATCGAGCGTGGTGTTTTTCACGTCGAAGGAGAAGGCATTCAATGTCTTGGTCCTGGCAAGCGAGGCTCCATCGAGATAGAGGTAACCGGAGATGGAGTCACCGTCGCCGTAAGTGAGTGCGGCGCCGTTGGAAAGGTAGAGGTTGCCGACTGAGTAGTGGCCGTCAGTCCGTGTCACTGAGTTGGGGCCGGAGAGGCCAAGGCCGCCGGCCGTCAGCGTGCCCGAGTTGAGATTGACCACGCCATCTGACTCAGTGCCCACACCCCCCAATGTAACATCACCGTTAATGTTGACCACGCTGCC
>JBBAVV010000011.1:0-84855 GCA_040397545.1 Pirellulales bacterium | reverse complement strand
ACTCAGTGCCCACACCCCCCAATGTAACATCACCGTTAATGTTGACCACGCTGCCAGTACGGATAGAGCTAGTCGCATAAAATGAATCACCGGTGATGAGATCGAGCGTGGTGTTTCTTACGTCAAAGGCGTAGGCGTTGAATGTCTTGGTCCTGGCAAGAGAGGCTCCGTCGAGGTAGAGGTCACCGGAGATGGAGTCACCGTCGCCGTAAGTGAGTGCTGCGCCGTTGGAGAGGTAGAGGTTGCCGACTGAGTAGTGGCCGTCAGTCCGTGTCACTGAGTTGGGGCCGGAGAGGCCAAGGCCGCCGGCCGTCAGCGTGCCTACGTTGAGATTGATCTTGCCATCTGCCTGAGTTTCCACGCCCCCCAATGTTACGTCACCGTTAATATTGACCACGCTGCCAGTACGGATAGAGCTAGTCGCGTTAAATGAATCACCGGTGGTGAGGTCGAGCGTGGTGTTTTGAACATTGAAGGCGTAGGCGTTCAATGTCTTGGTCTTGGTAAGGGATGCTCCGTCGAGGGTGAGCTCACCGGAGATCGAGTCACCGTCTCCGTAGGTGAGTGCAACGCCGTTGGAGAGGTAGAGGTTGCCGACTGAGTAGTGGCCGTCAGTCCGTGTCACTGAGTTGGGGCCGGAGAGGCCAAGGCCGCCGGCCGTCAGTGTGCCCGTGTTGAGGTTGATCAGGCCGTCTGACGAGATCGATACGCCCCCTGCGGTCACGTTGGCGTTGGCGTTGAAGACGCCCGACGAGGAGACGGAAAGCGAGTTGGTGAGTGTCAGGTCTGCGGCGGCGGTGTAGGTCGAGGGGGCGCCGAGGGCACTGGTGCCGCTGACCGTGATCGAGTCGTAGGTCGTCGGGGCGACGTTTGACTCGACATCGCCTCCAGCCACGGAGATGTTCTGCGCGGATGCGTCGGCTGCGAGCCCAATCATCCATGGAAAAGCCAGAAGGATCGCCGATGTGGCCCACCGGACTCTTTTCGATTCAGTCTTGAAGATTCGAGCGCCCGCGGGGTCTCTGAAACACAACTTGGATGCCGTCACGAGTGTTCTCCTCAAAACAAGGGGGGCCCTAGCCCTTCGACAAGCGAGTTAGGGCTTTCGCTTTTCGGGCTGAGTGCATAACAAAACTCGAGAACCCTCGACCAATCGCCAGATTCCAGGTTTCCACCTTCACGCGACTCACCACTCATGGAGGAGTTTCGAATGAACGCAAAGGTATGACGTCAGCTGAAAACACGCAAGGAAAGAATCGCCCGGCGGCTGGGGCAGGCGGATCGGACGGCAACGGCTCGGCCGGAACTTACTGCGGCGATCATCCGGTACGCGCTCGCCGACCGGACGCGGGCGATCGCGGCAGGCGGGATCGGCGCGGTTCACCTGCTCGTGAACCGGTTGGGCCTCGATCGCGAGATCAATGATCGGCTCGGCCTGCTCACAGTTCACCTGCCGTACCACGAATCGGACCACGTCCTGAACATCGCCTACAACCTGCTGGCTGGAGGCACGAGGCTCGAGCATCTGGAATATTTGCGGAACGACGAGGGCTCTCTCGACACCCTCGGGGCGCGACGGATCCCCGACCCGACGACGGCCGGGGACTTCTGTCGGAGGTTCGACGTTGAACGCATCGACGCGCTCCAAGATGTCTTGAACGCCGCCCGTGCCTAGGTCTGGAAGCAGCAGCCGGCCGACTGTTTTTCGGGAGGCGCTCCTTGACGCCGACGGCACGTTGGGCGAGACGACCGGGTAGTGCAAGGAAGGCATGGACATCACTTACAAGAACATCGGCTGAAGACGGAGCCTCGGCAGCGTCCCGAAAACGTCAAGCAGTAGGTGGTGATCGAGAAGAAGTTCAAAGACATCCGACTCGCCAAGGACCATGTCGCCGACTTCCGCTACCAGCCGATCAAGTGCAGCCGCGAGGATCGGATCGTCGTCCTCTGGAAGGGATCCACGGTCGGAGGCAGGGGGAGATGTTCGCCCGACAACGCGCCCTCGCCCGAACCAGCCCCCGGCCCGGCCCGGATCGGGGAGACGGCGCCGTCTCCGACGCCGCTGGTGGTCGCGGCGATCCCGCCGAGCCATGACGGGCGCCGCGATACGGCCTCATCACCTCCCTCCTGGCGGTTCGACAAGGCGTCTGCAGTGTGAGACACTCTCTCCATGCCGCGCTTCATCCTCCTCGATCACACCGGCGCCCCCGACGACTCGACGGGGCGGCACTTCGACCTCCTCCTTGAAGCGGGGGAGGCCTGCCATACCTGGCGGCTGGAGGCGATACCGGAGCCGGGCGGCGAGGCGGTGGCCGCCGTGGAGATGGTGCCACACCGGCTCGCCTGGCTCGATCATGGGGCGGGGGAAGTCTCGGGGGGGCGTGGTTTCGCTCGCCGTGTCGACGGCGGTACGTACGATTGGATTGAGCCGCGGGGGAGCGAGCGACCGAAGGCCGCAGCCAGCGTCGCCCGGATCGAAGGCGTGCTGCTCGCCGGAACCCTCGTCATCGAGCGCACGGGCGAGGGTGTGTCGGTGCGGTGTCTTGCGGATGAGTGAATGACGTGTCGGGAAGAAGTGGCGCCTCCCGCCACCTTTTTCGGGGAGCGCATCCCGGACCGGCCGGCCCCGCCGTCAGCCCAATCCCCGGTCGCGGCGGCGGAGATCGGCCGCGAGCAGGTCGAGGAGGAACTCGTGCTCCGCGCCGGCCGGCGGCGCCTCGACCGACAAGCGGTGTGCGAGCAGGGTCGCCAGGCGGTCGGCCAGCGCCGTTGACTGCGCGGGGGGCATCTGGTCCCAGCGGTCGAGGAGTTGCTCGACCGCCCCGACGTCGGCACGGGGGAGGCGGGCCAGGCCCGTGGTCGGGAAGCGGAAGACCGCCTCGGCGGCGGAACGCTGCTCGACGATGACGCGGGCCCGGCTGAATTCCGCGCGCTCCTCAGCCACCACCAGGGTCCCGGCCACCATGTCACCGAGGCGCTGCGACTTCCGCGACAGCAGCGGCACGATCCATGTCAGGGGGAGTGAATCGACGAGGCGAAAAACGTTGCGGACGACGATGCCGCCCGCATCGAGCCCGAAACCGTCGTCCTTCACCACCTGGAGCCGGCAGAGCCGCTTGCCGGGGGTCTGCCCCCGCATGAACAGCTCGAAGAGCGTGAAATAGAGGAGGTTTCCCAGGCCGAAGATGAGGAACCCCAGGCCCACGACATAGGCGATGGCCTCGGACTGCGAGCTCGGATCGAAGCGGAAGCCGGACACCGACGCCAGCGTCACCAAGGCGACCACCAGGAGGATGATCTCGAGCACCAGCGCGAAGGTCTGGTCGATCATCCAGGCGATGAACCGCGTACCCAGCCCCGCCGGACGGTAGCGGACCTGGATGTTCTCCGGCGTGTCGAAAACGATTGATTCTGTCATGGCGACGGTTGCAGCAGCGGAGGCGGGACGGGACGATGAAGGAGGCCTGCGGCTGCCGCAGCGGGGACCGGGTGGTCGGCCCACGCCGGCTGTCGCTGATCGTTCGCTCCGCACGGTACCGGCCGGTGCCCTGCGATCGAAGGGGGCCGGGCCTCATTCGGGGAGGAGCATTATGGAAGGATTCGTCGCCCGCCACAAACCGGAGTGGGACGAGCTGGAATCGCTCGTGCGCGTCGGGCGCCGCTCGCTCGGTCGACTCTCGCCCGACCAGCGCCGGCGCCTCGATGTCCTCTACCGTCGCACCGCCGTCTGTCTGGCACGCGTCGACACGCGCGGGGACGACCCGTCGCTGGCTGCCTATCTGCACGGACTGGTCGCAGCAGCCCACAGCCTGATCTACCGGCCCCGGCGCACGAGCGTGTGGACCGGCGCGGCCAGGTTCGTCACCGAGGGGTTCGCCCGCACCGTTGCCCGGCACTGGCGCCTCCATGCAATCGCGGCGGTCCTCTTTCTCGGCGGGCTGCTGATCGGGTTCGGCTCGTCGCGCGCCGATCCCGAGGTGGCCCACGCGCTGTGGAGCACCGACGATCCCCGCCAGCCCGGGGCGACCGACGAGCAACTCCAGGCAGTGCTCCGGCACGGTCGGGACGACAGCGCCGACAGGAAATTCTCCTTTGCTTCGTTCCTCTTCCAGCACAACCTCAAAGTCGGGCTCATGGCCTTGGCCAGCGGCATCCTGGCGGCGGTGCCGACCGTCTTTCTCATGGTGCTCAACGGTCTCAACCTCGGCTCGTTCCTGGCGATCCACGACCGGCCCGGGCTCCGTGCCGAGACGTGGGCCTGGCTGTTGCCCCACGGCGTCACCGAGATGACGGCGATCGTCCTCTGCGGGGGCGTGGGGCTGTTGATCGGCAGCGCCGTGGTGCAGCCGGGGCACGTATCGCGGTGGACAGCGCTGGCCGCCGCCGGTCGTGACGCCGGGCGCACCTGCGTGGGGATCGCCGTCATGCTTGTCGCTGCCGCGGTGCTCGAGAGCTATCTCCGCCAGAGCCATTTGACCACCGGGCAACGCCTGGCCGTCGCGGCCACAAGTGCCCTGTTTTGGATCGGCTACTTTGCCTGGGGGGGGGTGCGCGAGCGGTCCGCCTCCCTCACAGGAGGTTCCGCCCCCGCAATTCGATGAACCGATTGATCAGCGGCAGCGTCAACTGGCCCGGCTCGACATCGAGGGCGTGGATGCCATCCCGGGCCAGTGCCACGAGCGTCCGCCCCCGGTCGCGGAGGAGGTTCAGGGCCACGGCCTGGCGGGCGCCGGCCGGGAGATCGTTGGCGGGGGTGCGGATCACGCGGCCCAACAGCGGCGTGCGCACCGCCGCCAGGAGCACCAAGTGCCGCCGCGCCAGCCGGGCCAGGGCCGTCGCCTGGGTCCGCGATGCCTCCATGTCGCCGATGTCGGTGAGGACCACGAGCAGGCATCGCTTCGTCAGCCGCCGCTGCATTTCGGTGAACAGGCAGAGGAAATCGGTCTCGTGGAAATCGCAGGCCAGATCGGCCGCGCTCTCCACCAGCCGGGAGAGCGCCGACGGTCCGGCCATCGGGGCCAGATAGCCCCGCACCCGGTTGTCGAAGGCCACCAGCCCGCAACGGTCGCCGCTGTGGAGCACGACCCGGGCAAGGTTGAGGGCGGAATCGACCGTGCAATCGAGCTTCGACCCGGTGTCGGTGGCCGCCCCCATGAGGCGACCACGGTCGAGGGCGATGACGACGTCGCGGTGCCGCTCGATCTGAAAGTGGCGGATGACCGGCGCCCGGTGCCGCGCGGTGGCCCGCCAATCGATCCGCCGCGGGTCGTCGCCGTCCCGGAAGGGGAGGAGGGAAACGAACTCCGTGCCAGCCCCCAATTCCCGAGCGCGGAGCGTGCGTTCGAGGAGGAGCATCGAGGCACCGGTCTCCTTGACCAGTTCCCCGCGTGACGCGAACGTCTCGGGGAGCACCTGGATCGTCCCGGGGCAGTCGCAGGGGCGCTGCGCCTCCATCAATCCCGCCGGGCCGACGACGCGGACCCATACCGGTCCGAAGGTGTGCCGACCCCGGCAGGGGATCCGGCAATCGAGATCGAGCTCCAGGCGGGCCGGCACTCCGCCGATGGGCCCAAACGTCGCCACGTGCCACTCCGGTTCGCACGTCGGGGGGTGGCGGTCGCGGACCGCGCCCCACAGTGGCGACCGATGGTCATGCTCGATCAGGAGCGTGCTTGAAAACGCAAGTCCGCGACCGACCATCCCGGGGAGTCGCCGTCGCACCCGGATCCCGGCCACCGACGCCGCTGCCGCCCGGCCGTCCCGGAAGGCGATCAGGGCCAACCCGACAGCCAGCCCGAACACGACCCATCCCCACGCCGGATCGCGGAACGCCGGCAGCCCCAGCAGCATGAGGACCATCGCCGCGCCGATCAGCCGCCTTCCGGGGCGGAGCGTGACCGCGGCGGCGGGCGGAGGTGTCGGGGGGGGGCTGTGGAGTGTGACCATGGGGCTGGCGCCGTTCACCGCGGGATGTCGACCGTGGCGAGCACGTCGCGGAGGACCTCGTCGGCCGATGTCCCTTCCAATTCGACCGTCGGCGCGAGGACGACGCGGTGGCGCATCGCGGGAAGGAAAGCCGCTTGGATATCGTCAGGGATGACGAAATCCCGATCGCGGAACCGGGCGAGGCTCTTGGCGCCGGTGAGGAGCATGAGGCCGGCCCGGGGGCTCGCGCCTACGTCGAGACCGTCGTGTTGCCGGGTGGCCTGCACGAGTTGCTGGACATAGGCGAGCACCTCGTCGCGGACGAACGTCTCGCGGATCGTCTGCCGGGCGGCGAGGATGCCGGCGGCATCCATCACCCGGCTGATCCGGGCCCGCTCCGGGGCAGCCAGTCCGGCGGTGGCGTGGTGTTCCTTGAGCACCTTCATTTCCGCCGCCGGCGCGGGATACCCGACGATCACCTTGAACATGAAGCGGTCGAGCTGCGCCAGCGGGAGGGGATAGGTGCCCTCCTGCTCGATCGGGTTCTGCGTGGCGAAGGTGAGGAACGGTTCCGGGAGCGGATGGCGGGTGCCGTCGTAGGTCACCTGGAGCTCCTGCATCGCCTCGAGCAGTGCCGCCTGGGTGCGGGCGCTCGAGCGGTTGATCTCGTCGGCGAGGAGCAGGTTTGTGAAGATCGGTCCGCGGCGGAATTCGAAGCTGCCGGTGTCGGTCCGGTAGACGCTCGACCCGGTGACGTCGCTGGGGAGAAGGTCGGGCGTCATCTGGATGCGGCCGTGGTCGAGATCGAGGGCGGCGGCGATCGACCGCACGAGGAGCGTCTTGGCCACCCCGGGCGGACCCTCGAGGAGGACATGGCCGCAGCTGAACAGCGCCGCGAGGGCCAGTTCGATGACTTCTTCCTGGCCGTAGACGACCTTGGCGAGCTCCGCACGGATCGCGTCCACTGAAATCTTCAAAGACACTGTGTGAGTCTCCGGATCGTTTCGAGGGTGTGGGAGGTGCTCCAATCCGACCGGCCGAGGTTCCGATCGACGGCACGGATCGTGTCGACGACGTTCCGCGCCCGGATCGGATCGCGGCGGGCCAGCTTGCCGTGGAGCTGGTCGAGATCGGCGTGTTCCGGGGGGAGGCCGACCCGGATGTTGAGCTCGCGGAGCACGCCGTCGCGCACTTCCGAGACGATACCATTGCGATCCTGCCGATCCCGCGAGAGAAGGTGCCCCATGGCGTCGAGATACTCGCCGATCCCCCGCCGCGCGATCGGCCGGTCGGCGATCGGTGGACCGAGACGCGTCCCCTCCCGCCACACGGTGAGCAGCACCGCGCCGAGGAGCCCCAGCGCCATCACGGCATGACCTGGCCGGGTGAGCAGGAAGAGCGGATTGCCCCGCGGCCCCAGACCGTGAAAGAATTCGTCGATCACCACGCCGTCCCCCTGCGGCGCGATCAGACGCACCGCGGCCACGGCGTTGTCGGCCTGGCCGAGATACCGATTGGCCAGGAGAGCCGGATCAGCGATCACCACGATCGATCCTTTTCCCGCGACGAATTCGGCGGCAATCACGCCCCCGTCGCCGCTTGATTCATCAGGCGCTCCGGCGGCTTCGGTCGTGCAGAGCGTCGCCACCGCTTCCGCGGCCCGCGAATCACCGGCCGCGGGGGCGATGACGATCTCGTAGCGCTGGTTGACGGGGAGGGCGACCTGCCGGACTTCAGCCGACAGGGATGACCAACTGCCGCTCGAGGCAACATCACTCAACCAGATCTCACTGTTGCCCGAACCGGCCAGGGCCTCCTCGACCGCGCGTCGCCCCCGGGCGATCAGGGACGGGTCGTCGTCCGGCCGTGTGACGCCGGGGCGGCGCGATCCGCGGTCCTCGACCACGACCCCGTCCAGCCCGAGAATCTCCGGCAACAGCATCGGCCGCACCGCCGGATTGTCCTCGGGGCCGCGGCGACGAGCCGGGCTCTTCTTGTCATCGTCGTTGTCGTTGTCGGATCGACCATGCCAGGCCTCCGGCGCGGCAGCGACCACGAGCCGGCCACCTTGCTCTACCCAGGGACGGAGGCCGGTGAGGTAGGTGGGGTTGTAACCGAGGATCGTCCGTGACGGACCGAGCAGCACGAAGGTCGCGCCCGACACCCGGGGAGAAGGGGGCGCCAGTTGCCTGACAGCGGGAATGCCCAGGGCGGTGAAGGTGTCGAGCAATCCGCGGTATCCTTGGGCCTCGACGCCATAGGAATCGCGACCGACGCCACCGGAGTCGGGGGGGGCAAGCATGGACAGCGTCGCCGTGGCGATGACGACCACGACGAGCAGCACGGCGATGATGATCGCACTACGGGGAGAGGGCATCGGCAGAGGACTCTCCGGCGGTGGATAATGGATGGCTACGCCGGCCCGACTCGACGGCACCGCCGGCGATGGCCTCGACGATCCGGCCATGATGCCGGCGGCAGGCCTCCAGATCGGCCGCCGTGCACGGCTGGTCGGCGTACCAGGCCCGCTCGAGCGTATCGATGAAGCCCGTCAGCGGCGGATGGAGGGGGCTGCGGGCGGTGCGGTGGAGCACTTCGCGGTCGGTGAGACCCCGCGGCCATGGCTTGCCGCGGCCAATCTCGATGCGGCGCAGCGCTGATTGGTAGAGCCGACGGACTGCCGTGACGAGGTCGCCGCTGTCGGCCGCCCGGGTCGACGCCTCTTCGAGTTCCTCCGGGCTGGCCGGTCGCACCTCGCGCCGCCGGGACTCGAGCGCCGGTCGCCGGACACCGATCACGGAGAGGAGCGCCGCCACGATCTGCCAGACGATCGCCGCCAGAATGGCCATGAGCACCGCCGCGATCACAAGGCGGAGCACCAGTGGCAGCGCCTGGAGGGCGGCGAAGGCCTCCTCGATCTTCTCGAGCAGACCGAGGAGCAGATCGAGCCACAGCGGCAGCTTCGGCTCTCCCCCTCCCCGGTCGATGCGGAAATCGCCCCCCCCCAACACCTCGCCGGCAGTCCGGCGGATGACGTCGGCCGGCGGCGCGATTGCGGTGGTCAGCGAGGCGGCATCGATGGGCATCGCTCGGACTTTTCCTGCGGCGGCGACCGCTGCGTCATGCATCGGCCGGCGGGTCGCCGTCGCGCCCCGCCATCTCGGTGGCCAGGTGCTCGAGATCGTAGTTCTCGACCTTGCAGCGGCAGGAGAAATAGAACACGACCAGCGCGGCGAGCGTGACCAGCCCCAGCGCCTGCTGGAGCACGCTGGTGACGACGACCCGGATGTTCAGGTCGGGGATGAAACCTGCCCCCGCACCGAGCAGGAAGCCGAACACGCCGAGGACCAAAAGGATGAGAAACGCCTGGTTGAGCGACCCCTTGACCAACTGCTTGCTCCGCTTCATGGCGGCGAATCCCGAGAACCGTTCGATGACCGTCACCTGATGCGAGAGCAGGTACCAGAAGCTGAAGTAAATGCCGGGAATGATGAGGAGGAGGAAACCGAACACGACTGCTACCAGGACGAGGAGGCTGGTCCAGAACAGGGGCCAGTAGCGCTTCCAGCCGCGGGCCATGGCAGCACCGGCGGTGATCTCGTGGCCGAGATAGCGCTCGGACACAAAGTGGATCAGCGACCCATTGACCCACGGCAGGAGCACCAGCGACACCGCGGTCCCGATCGCTGTCTGGGTCAGGGCGGCCGACTGGATGGCGGCGAGTTGGGCTTCAAGCGGAATAGACGGGTCGAAGCGCGGGGTCAGAGCGAGACCGATCAGACCGTTGAGGATCGCGAAAAAGAGCGCCGGCGAGACGATGATGAGCAAGGGCTTGAGGTTGTCGCGGACGATGCGGATCGCCTGATCGAGAACGCCGCCGACACCGAGCTCCCGCAGTTCGTAAGGCCGGCTCGTTGGCATCGCCATGGTGAGTGCTCCGCGCGGGAGAGGGGGAGTGCCCCTCTGCACTCCCGACGGCGACTATCCTATTGTAAGGGGAGTCCTGCGGATAGGGTTAGGCGGGAGGCGGTGGGTCGCACCGGCGTGCCGGGGAGTCGCAGCGGGTGATGGTCGCCGGCGAAAAAGAACGCAGAGGTCGAGCTTGCTCGGAGCGGGCCGGGCGTTCGCCTGCGAGAGTGAAGGCGAGGCTTGGTTTGACGTCCGGCCATGGGAATCGGGCGCGACCATCCCGCCGAAAACGCTGCAGCCTTATCGCCTGGCGAGGGGGCGAGGAAGTCCTCCGCCGCCCTCGCATCGCTCATCGTCCGCGACGAGTCGAGGCTGAAGCCGATGAAGGCGGTCTCAGGGAGAACGGCGCGGTCGCCGGTCGCCGGCTGCCGGCGACGCGCGATCGACGAGTTGCCCCACCCGGGCGCGGTTGGCGGCCGGATCCTCCCGGGCGATGTCGAGCCGCACGAGGTGGACGTTCATCGCCGCAGCGCTCGGGGGAAGTCGCGGCGGGCCGGATCGCGCGCGGCGAGGCGGGATCATCGTCCGCCGGCATCCGTTGGTCAGGCCTGGATCGCGTCGATCGGATCGCCGGAGCCGATGGCTGCAAACCGCTAGGATCTCGATCCAAACGGGAGTAGGATCCATTCTGGTATCTCCAGAATGGAGGTTGTTCCCGAATGGTTGATTTCCAGCGACGCCTTTCGATCGCACTTCCCGAGCGCCAGTCGGCGTTTTTGTGGGGGGCCCGGAAGACCGGCAAATCGACGTTTCTGCGTCGGGCCTTTCCCGGCAGCCTCTCCTTCGACTTCCTCCGCACCGATCTGTTGATAGCCTTCACGACGCGGCCGGCCCTCCTCCGTGAGCAACTCCTGGCCCGGTCCCCAGCGGAGCTCGCACTCCCCATCATTGTCGATGAGGTGCAGAAGGTGCCGGCCCTCCTCGACGAGGTGCACGGGCTCATCGAAGGGCATGGGCTCCGCTTCGTGCTGTGCGGATCGAGTGCCCGCAAGCTCAAGCGTGGCCGGGCGAATCTGCTCGGAGGTCGGGCCTGGCGCTCCGAGATGTTCCCGTTGGTCTCCGCCGAGTTTCCCCGCGCGGACGAGGGGGAAGGGGGGAAAGGAGAGATGGATCTGCTGCGAGCGCTCAACAACGGCCTCGTCCCCTCCCACTACCTTTCCGCCAACCCGCGGAAGTCGCTCGAGGCCTATGTCGGTGACTATCTCAAGGAGGAGGTCTTCGACGAGGGGCTGACGCGCAACGTGCCGGCGTTCTCCCGGTTCTTCGAGGCGTTGGGATTTTGCCATGGCGAGCTGATCAACCATGCCAACATCGCCCGCGACTGTGGTGTCGATGCGAAGACCGTCAAGGAGTATTTCCAGATCCTCTGCGACACGCTCCTGGGGCGGCTCGTCCTTCCCTACAAAAAGCGTCAAGAACGTCAGGTGATCAGCAAGGCGCCGAAGTTCTATCTGTTTGACGTGGGGGTCGCCGGCGCGGTGAGCCGTCGTCGGATCGTGGAGCCGCGCGGTGATCTCTTCGGACGGGCCTTCGAACATCTCGTTCTCATGGAGCTCGTGGCCCATGCGTCGTATTCCGAGCTCACCTACGACATCCATTTCTGGCGGACGAAGGCGGGGGCCGAAGTCGACTTCATCCTCGGCGACGGCGAGGTCGCCATCGAGGTGAAGGGCACCAGCCGAGTGGACGACCGCGACTTGCGGGCCCTGCGGCTGTTCGGCGAGACGCACCGTCCCCGGCTGGCGATCGTGGTCTGCAACGAGGCCGCCGAGCGGGTCGTCGACGGTATCCGGATCATCCCCTGGCGACAGTTCTTCCGGGAACTGTGGGCCGGCGAGATCGTATCGTAGGCTTTCGCTGGAGCGAGAGGCCCTCGCCTCACCCCAGGATCGCTTCGATCGGTGTGCCGTGGTCGATGGCGAGGCGGCGGCGGCCGGGGATCTCGAGCTTGCGGGAATCGAGGCCGAGCTGCTTCAGAATGGTGGCGTGGATGTCGGTGACGTAGTGCCGGTCTTCGACGGCGTGGAAGCCGAGCTCGTCGGTGGCGCCGTGGACAACGCCCCCCTTGATGCCGCCGCCGGCCATCCAGACCGAAAACGCGAAGGGATGGTGGTCGCGGCCGTCGGAGCCTTGCGTGCCGGGAGTCCTGCCGAACTCGGAGGCAAACAGGACGATCGTCTCGTCGAGGAGCCCGCGGCGGGCGAGATCCTCGAGGAGCCCGCCGATCGGTTGATCGACGGCGAGCGCGAGATTCGAGTGGTTGGCCTTGAGTCCGCCGTGGGCGTCCCAGGCGCCGGCGCCGCCGCCGCCATGCTGGATCTGAATGAAGCGGACACCGCGCTCCACGAACCGGCGCGCTGCGAGCAGCTGCATGCCGAAGTCGCGGCAGTGGGGGAGATCGAGGCCATAGAGCCGCTTCGTCTCCTCGGTCTCATCAGCGAAGTCGACGACCTTCGGCACGCTCTGCTGCATCGAGTGGGCGAGCTCGTAGGAGGCGATCCGCGCGGCCGTGGCCGGGTCGTCGGGGTATTCCACTGCCGTCGCCCGGTCGAGTCGGCTGACGAGATCGAATCCGATCGACTGGGCCTGCGGGGAGAACGGCCGCTCGGGCCGGCCGAAGTCGAGCGGGTTGGCCGGATCGATCCGCAGCGGCACCGCGTCGTGAGAGGGGCCGAGGTAGAGGCCGTCTTTACGATTCCAGTATTCCCGGAAGCCGATCGAGATGAACTGCGGCAGCTCGTCGTTGATCGACCCGAGCCCGTAGTGCACCCAGCCGCCGAGCGTCGGCTGGGCCGGGTCGAGCATGTGGCGGCCGGTATGGAATTGCGTCTGCGCGCCGTGATTGGAGTCGGTGGTCCACATCGAGCGGACGACGGCGATCCGGTCGGCGTTGCGGGCGGTGTGAGGGAAGAAATCGCTGATCTCCATGCCGCTTTGGCCATGACGGCGGAAGCCGGTCTGGAGGGGAAACAGGACGTTTCGCTGGAGGCCGTTGGCATCGGGGACGGGGGCCCGTTCGAGGGCGAGCTTCGCCGGGTTCTGGACATCGGCGTAGGGCGTCTCGGCGATCGTCTTGCCGGCGTGCTTCGTGATCTCGGGCTTGTAGTCGAAGCTCTCGAGATGGCTGACGCCGCCATTCATGAACAGCCAGATGACATGCTTCGCCTTGGGGGCGAAGTGGGGGCTGCCGTCCGGCGGCGTCCAGGCCGCCGGCGAGCCGAGGCCGTCGCGGGCGAACATCGCGCCGAGGGCCAGGCCGGTGAAGCCGAGGCCGAGATCGGCGAGAAAGGCCCGACGCGGCGGAATGACAACGTTGGCTCGAGAGGGGCTTGGCATGTCGGCTATCTCAGTGTGACGAAGTCGGTGTGGTTGAGAAGCGCCCAGACGAGATGGATCCGGGCCGGCTCCACCGAGCCGTTGGCGGGGACTGGCTCGAGGCTTCGCCACTGCGCCAGCGCCCCGACGCAGGCCTCCGATTCGGGGGCGCCCGCCGGTCGGCCGAGGACCATGCGGAAGGCCCGATCGAGGAACGTGGCGTCGTCGGTGAGGGCATCGGGGGGGGCGATCCGGGCCGCGATCCGGGCCGCCGCGTCATGGACAATCGCCGCATTGGCCAGCGCCAGCGCCTGCTGCGGCACGATGCTCCGCTCGCGCTCGTAGCACTCCTTCACGCCGGCGCCGTCGAAGGTGGTGAGGAACGGATTGCGGTCGGGATCGGTGTGCTGAAAATAGAGGCTCCGCCTTGTTGACGCCGGCTGTTCGGCCGCCGCCACCGGCGCTCCGCCGAGCCGGGTGTCGAGCGTGCCGGCGAGCGCGAGGATGCCGTCGCGGACAGCTTCCGATTCCAGCCGGATCGGTTCCCGCCGCCACCACGTGCGGTTGTCGGGATCGAGGCGCATCCCTTCGGCATGCCCGGCAGTCGACGATTGGAGTCGATAGGCGGCCGAGGTCACGATCAGCCGGTGGAGCCGCTTCATGCTCCAGGCATGTCGGTGCGGGCCAGGCACCGAGCCCTCCACCAATTCGCTCGCCAGCCAGTCGAGAAGCTCAGGGTGATCGGGAGGGGTGCCCTTGCGGCCGAAGTCGAACACGGTCGGCACCAGCGCCCTCCCCATGTGGCGGGCCCAGAGATGATTGGCCGCCACGCGGGCGGTGAGGGGATTGCCCGGGGCGGTGATCCAGGCGGCGAGCGCTGAACGGCGGCCGGTGCTCGTCGTCGCGAAGGGGATCGCCGGATCGTCGGCGCTCGAATTGCGAAACCGGGTCGGCGTCCAGCGGGCGCCGACGAGGGGCGTGAATGCCTCCCCCGGCTCGGCCACGCTTTGTTCCGCCTGCCCGAAGGCCGCCCGGGCGTCGGCCACGGCCTTTTCAGCAGCGGGAAGCGCGTCGGCCGCCGCGGCAGCGAGCTTCGCTTCGGCGTCGAGAATCCCGGCCTTGGCCCGCGCGGCGACGAGCGCGCGTTCGGCCCGCACGGCTTCCCGGGCGGCGGCCGCGGCGGCTTGGGCGAGCGTGTCATCCGAGCCAGCCCCGGCGAGATCCTCGGCGGCCCATCCGGCGCGCATCGCGGCGCCGCGCCGCTCCACCGCCACGAGCTCGGCCGCGGCGATCGCCACTCCCTGCTCGCTCGCCACCGAGGGGGCGGCATCGCGGGCGGCCTGGGCCGCTTCGACGCGGCGGCCGGCGGCGGCGGCGTGGGCGTCGATCACCCACGGACGCCTGGCCGGCTGAGACTCTGTCTTCGGCAGGCTCACCGGTCGGACCTCTACGGAAGAGAAATCGAACACGGCCGCGACACCGGGGAGGATCGGTCGCGACGTGTCGGGCTTGGTGTCGTCGCCGCGGATGAAAAGAAACGTCGGCACGTCGGGGACGCCGTCGAACACGCGTGGGATTCCGTCACGCTCGAGATCGGGCTCGCCCGGAAGGACGTCGAGCCGGGCGTGAAGCGGCTCGAAGAAGGCCCGCATCGCGTAGTAGTCTTCCTGGCGGAGCGGATCGTATTTGTGGTCGTGGCACTTGGCGCAGTTGAGCGACAGGCCCAAGAAGCCCTTGGCAACGTGCTCGACCGTCTCGTCCATCCAAGGCGTGCGGTTGAAGAGAAACCAGTTGCGGGCGAGGAACCCGGTGGCGCGCAGCTTGGGGAGATCGTCGGGGGCGATCTCATCGGCGGCAAGCATCAGCCGCACCATCTCGTCGTAGCCGGTGTCGGCGTTGAGCGATTCGATGATCCAGTCGCGCCAGTGCCAGATGTGCTTCTGGCTGTTGCGGAGCTGATCCCCCAGGCCCCACCAATCGGCGTAGCGCCACACGTCCATCCAGTGGCGCCCCCAGCGCTCGCCATGACGCGGATCGGCAAGGAGTCGATCGACGAGGGTCTCGTACCAGTCGGGGGAATCGTCGGCCAGGATCGCCTTCAGTTCCTCCGGCTGCGGTGGCAGGCCGAGGAGATCGAGATGGAGGCGACGGACGAGAACCTCGCGGGAGGCTTCCGGCTGGGGGGCGATCCCCGTCCGCTCCCGCGCTGCCTCGAGGAAGGCATCGATCGGATTGCGGACTCGCTCCGGATGGGCGACGCCAGGCACCGGCGGGCGGACGCGCGGCCGGAAAGCCCAATGCTCGCGCGGGTCGGCCTCCGGGACCTCGTCAGCCGGCGCCGGGCAACCGGCGGCGATCCAGGCTTTCAAGGTTTCGATCTGATCGGGCGAAAGGGGCTCGCCTTCACCCTCCGGCGGCATGCGCTCGGCCGGGTCGGCGTGGACGATCCGCGCGACAAGCGCCCCGGCCGCCGGGTCTCCGGGCACGACGACCGGGCCGGTATCACCCCCGGCCAGGAGCCCTGCCGCGGTGTCGACCCGCAGGCCGGCCTGTTGGGCCAGCGCCCCGTGGCAGGCAAAGCAGCGGTCGGCGAACACACCCTTGAGTGAGCCGCTCCAGGTGGCGGCGTCGGCCGCGGCGGCCAGCCGGGAGGGAATGGCGGCGCAGCCGAGGAGCACGGCCAGCAGCATCGTCAGCGCGTGGCGGAGATTCAGCATGGCGGGGGCATCCAGAGAGGCACGACCGGACACTCCAGGATACCCTCCGGACGCCCGCCTCGAGATATCGCCGCCGGGGCCGGTTTCGGCAGATTCCGCCCCAATCGATAATTCAGCCGATCATTCGTCGGCTCCATCCGCGACGCGGGGGAAGTCGACGTCGATGTAGCCGATCATCATCTCCTCCCAGGTCTGCTCCCCCCACATGACGTTCTGCGTCGGATCGGGGTTGGCGGGATTGGCGGAGGAGTTGTCGAACAGGGCGTCGCAGACGATCCGTGAACCGGGCTCGAGCTCGCGCGACTCCGCGAGCGTGTAGTAGCTCTGCCAGCCGAAGTCGAAGGCCGGGACGTCGAGGAGGATCTCCGCGTCGCGCCCCGGCTGTTCGAGCGTGTAACGGAAGGCCTTGCCGCGCAGATGCATGTGGGGCATGAAGGCGAGGAGGCGCGTCGGCCGCTTGACCGGTGCCTGTGATTGCACCGGATGGGCACTCGCCCCCGCCGGGATCAGGAACCGGGGATTGGCGATGCCGACGGTCAGCGCCTCGCGCTGCGGTGGCTCCTTGGCGAGGATCAAGCCGACCTTCGAGCGGTCGGTCGTGGCGCGGCCGTTGGGGGTGTAGTGGATTTGGAAACGGAGCGTGCTGCCGGCAGGGATCCGCTTCGCCGTGCCTTCCGGGTAAACGCTCGGCATGTCACCGGGAGCGTAGCCGCAGAGGTGGCCGAAGCCATCGGGACCGCGCCCGCGCGGCTGCCCCGGCGCGTCGACGTAGACGATGATGTGATGGACGATGCCGTGGTCGCCGGGGACCGCCTCGGCCGCCTGCACCCACATGTCTTCGGTGAAGTTCGTCGGCACCGAGATGTTCACGTAGGGCATCGTCCCCTGGGCGGGGATCGTCGTCGGCTCGGGGATCTCGAAGACGAGGTCGGGGGTGCCGATCGACCATCCCTCGGGAAAGGACCGTTGCGCCGGTTCCTCCCCCTCGCCGCGCGGCGCACCGTCGGCCACCCACTTGATCAAGGTGGCGCGGTCGGCGGCGGAGAGCCTCCGGACGTTTGCGAAATGGCCATGGCGCGGGTCGGCATGCCAGGGGGGCATGCGCCGGTTTTCCACGACCTCACCGAGCATCGCCGAGTGGGCGTAGGCGTCATCGTAGGTGAGGAGCGAGAAGCCGCCGACTTGACCCGGCCGATGGCACGATTGGCACTTTGCCTGGAGAATCCCGGCCACGTCGCTCGTCCAGGTGACTGGCCCGGCGAGCGGTGGGGCGGGGTCGTGCTCGTCGAGCCAGGCCGCGATCACGGAGCTCGTCGGCCGCACCCGCTCGAGGTCGGCGAGCTTCGACTTCTCCGGCGCCACCTTCGTGAGCCGGCAGCCCTGGACGGGCGTGGCACGGGGATCGATCTGCTTCGGGTTGCCGTCGAGGACAGCGCCGATCGCATCGACGAGCCAAGTGTGGCGTGGCTCGGGGAGGGAGGCATCGTAGCCGTACTGGTCGTCGATGGCGCCGCGGTAGCGCATCGTGCCGCGGAGATCGACGAGGATCGCCTCGTTCGATCGCTCCACCATGACCGCGTCGGCGAGTTTGTTCCCGACGTCGTGGAGGATCGGGATCGCCACCTGCTGCTCAGTGACCCAAGCCTTGAGTTCCTCCGCCGTCTCGCCCGCCCCTGAAGCGACGCCGAAGAACAGGACACCCTTTGCCTCGTAGGCCTTGGCGAGCTCGGCGAGACGCGGGAGGTATTTGTCGCCGAGCGGGCAGCCGGGGGAGACGAACACGAGCACGGCGGCTTTCACCTGCCGCATCCCGAGGAGCTGGCCGAAGAGACGATTGCCCATGGCGAGCCCGTAGAACCAAGTCTCGTCGCCGGTGACGACGTTCGGGAGGCGGAAGTCGCCGACCCGCGTCCCCACGAGCCGATCGACTGCTGGAACTTCCGCGGCACGTGTTGGACCGCCCGAGAGCAGCACGGCTGCCAGAACGAGCCACAGGGGAGCCCAACAGAAGCGAGACCGAACGCGGCGTGTCGGGGCGATGGTCAAGGGGCACCTCCGGGTGGATGCGAGACAATCTGGTTATCCCATCATAATAGACGCCGATTCGGTTTCGATGAACTGCATGTTTCCGCAGCGAGAGCCGATTCCGACGCCCGCCGCCTGCCTGCGTATGATGGGGCCTGACGATGCCCCGACCGGGGGAGCCGCGATCGGCCGAAATGTCTCGTTCATTCCCGCCCCAGGAACCTCCTGCCCATGAAGCCCCGCGAAGTGCTGGCGATGTGCCGAGAGAAGGAGGTCAAGGCGGTTGATCTGCGGTTTGCCGACTTCCTCGGTGCCTGGCAGCATCTCACGATCCCGGTCGGGAAGCTCGAGGAGGAAACGTTCGGCGACGGCCTCGGCTTCGACGGCTCGAGCCTCCGTGGCTGGCAGCGCGTCGACGAGAGTGACATGCTCCTCGTCCCCCAGCCCGACACGGCGGTCGTCGATCCCTTCACCGCCCTCCCCACGCTGTCGATGATCTGCAACATCCAGGATCCGATCACCCGCGAGGACTACTCCCGCGATCCACGCTACGTCGCCCGCAAGGCGGTCAATTATCTCAAGAGTACCGGCATCGCCGATACCTGCTTCGTCGGGCCCGAGGCAGAGTTCTTCGTCTTCGATGACGTCCGCTTCGATCAAAACGCCCACGAGGGTTACTACCACGTCGATTCCTCCGAGGCGGAATGGAACCGCGGGCGGAAGGAGGGGCCGAACCTCGGCGGCAAGCTCCGCTTCAAGGAGGGGAACTGCCCGTTGCCACCGGGCGACCAGATGATGGACCTGCGCAACGAGATGATGCAGGCGATGATCCATTCAGGGATCGACGTCGAAGCGCAGCATCACGAAGTGGCCACCGCTGGGCAGTGCGAGATCGACATGCGCTACCAGGAACTGGTGCGGATGGCCGATCAGGTCTGCCTCTACAAATACATCGTCAAGAACGTCGCCCGCCGCCACGGGAAGACGGCGACCTTCATGCCGAAGCCGATCCACGGCGACAACGGCTCCGGGATGCACGTCCACCTCTCGCTGTGGCGGGACGGTCAGCCGCTCTTCGCCGGCACCGGCTACGCGGGGCTCTCCGAGATGGCTTTGCTTGCCATCGGCGGCATCCTCCGCCACGCCCCGGCCCTCCTCGCCCTCACCAACCCGACGACCAACAGCTACAAGCGGCTCGTCCCCGGCTACGAGGCGCCGGTCAACCTCGCCTACTCCCAGCGCAACCGCTCCGCCGCCTGCCGGATCCCGATGTACTCGACCAACCCGAAGACGAAGCGGGTCGAGTTCCGTTGCCCCGACCCGACCTGCAATCCGTACTTCGCCTTCTCGGCGATCCTTCTGGCGGCGATCGACGGCATCCAGAACAAACTCCATCCCGGCGAGCCGCTCGACCGCGACATCTACGATCTCCCCGCGGAGGAGTTCAAGAAGGTGCCGCGGGCGCCGGGCTCGCTCGAGGAGGCGCTTTTGGCCCTCGAGGCCGACCACGACTTCCTGCTGCGGGGGGACGTCTTCACCCCCGACGTCCTCGAGCACTGGGTAAAGCACAAGCGCGAGGAGGAGATCGCCCCGATGCGCCTCCGGCCGCACCCGTACGAGTTTTGTCTCTATTACGACGTGTGAGCCGCGGCCGCTTCAGAGAAACCTTCGCGGTGAGAAGGGGGCCGGGTCGAGGTGAGGGGGCAGGCCCTCCATCAGCTCGGCGACGAGTCGCCCGGTCGCCGTTGCCAGGCTCATCCCCAGCATGTTGTGGCCGGTGGCGAGGAAGGCGTTGGCGAGGCGCGGCGTCGGCCCGATGATCGGCAGGCTGTCCCAGGTCATCGGCCGCCAGCCGTACCAGGTCTCCTCCGGCCCGGCGCCTGCGGGGGCGACGAGATAGGGCTTGGCCGAGTCGTGCAACTGCCGGATCCGTCTGGCGGGGATCGAGGTGTCGTAGCCGGCAAACTCCATCATCGAGCCGAGCCGGTAGCCATCGGCAAACGGCGAGACGCCGATGCGGTGCTCGGGAAAGAGCATCGGATGGCGCGGGCAGGGATCGGGGCGGTGCATCGTCACCGAATAGCCCTTCCCCTGCTCGATCGGGATCGGGCACTCGAGCTCCTTGGCGATCCGCGGGCTCCAGCCGCCGAGGGCAAACACGTAGCGATCGGCGGCGAGGGATCCCTGCGAGGTGGCAAGCGAGGTCACTTTGCCTCCCGATCGCTCCACCCCCTCGAGCCGGCAGTGCTCGATGAACCGGACACCGCGCGTGACGAGCCGCTGCGACCAGCTCGCCATGAGCCGATCGGGGCGGAGGGAGGCATCGCCGGGGTAGTGATAGGCGCCGGCGAGGCCTGATTTCAGCGCCGGATCGAACGCTGGCAGGGCCTCCCCGTCGAGGCGCACCGCGGGGACGCCGAAATGCTCCGAGAGGAGTTTGTCGGTCTCCGCGAAGGAACGCATCCCCCGATCCGTCCGCAAGACATAGAGCAGCCCCGTCTCCTGCCACTGGCAGTCGAGCCCCTCGTCTCGGACCAGTCGCCGGTATTCGGCGATCGAGGCGTCGAGGATCCCCTTGAGGTGGACGCCGACTTCGAGGACCTGCTTGTGGGTGCAGCGCCGGGCGAACTGCCACATCCATTTGAACAGAGCGGGGTCGAGACGCGGCTTGACCCGGAACGGGGCGGCGGGGGTAAACAGCGACCGGATCGCCACGCCGAACGCGCCCGGTTCGGTGAGCGGGAGGACATGGCTCGGACAGATGTAGCCGCAGTTGCCGCCGGAGCAGGCGGCGCCGATCGTCCCCTGATCGATCACCGTCACCCTCGAGCCCGCCGCAGAGAGGTAGTGGGCGCAGGCCACGCCGATCACGCCAGCGCCGACGACGATCACGTCGGGGCGGCGGGAATCCTCCGGGGCGTTCATGGCGGAGGCTGCGTCGCGAGTCATGATGTCGTCCCGAGAACGATCCCCACGGCAAACGGGTCGCCCGGCTGGCGGATGAGGGTGGCCTCGCCGCAAACATAGGCGCGCCCGCGGATCGTGGGGATGACTGCCCCACCGTCGCCGCGGCGGTAGCTGGCCGTGAAACGACTGCCGATGATGCTCTCCTGCACCCACGGCTCCCCCGGTGCAAGCTTGCCGTCGGCCGCGAGGCAGGCGATTTTGGCGCTCGTGCCGGTGCCGCAGGGGGAGCGGTCAAACGCCCCCCCGGGGCAGAGAACGAAATTGCGGCTGTCGGCATCGGTGGCCTGGGGCGGCCCAAAGAGCTCGATGTGGTCGATCTCCGCGCCGTCGGCGCCGGTGATCCCCTGTCGGACGAGCCCGCGGCGGACGGCCTCGGCGGCAGCCGTGAGCCGGCCGATGTTGCCGGGAACGAGCTCGCAGGGGGCGCTCGAGACGAGGAAAAACCAATTTCCCCCCCAGGCGACGTCGCCGACGATGCTCCCGAGCCCCTCGACGTCGAGGCTCACGCCGGCCCGGTGACGCCAGGAGGGGACATTGTCGATCGCCACCTCGTGGGCATCGAGAAGATCGATTCCGACGGTGCCGACGGGGGTCTCGAGGCGGTGGCGGCCGGGGCCGATCCGCCCCAGATGCGCGAGCGTCACCGCCACGCCGATTGTCCCGTGGCCGCACATCCCCAGGAAGCCCGAGTTGTTGAAGAAGATCACTGCGGCGGTAGAGGTGCGGTCAACAGGTTCCACGAGGAGCGCTCCGACGAGCGCGTTGGAGCCACGCGGCTCGAGAATCACGCTGCGGCGGAAGTCATCGTGCGCCGCGCGGAAGCGCTCGAGCCTGTCGGCGAGGGGACCCCGGCCGAGATCGGGGCCCCCGTCGATGACGACGCGCGTCGGCTCCCCCTCGGTATGTGAATCGACGACGCGGATCGCCCCGTGGTGGCCGTTCATCCCCGCGCTCCCGGCCAGGCGTTCCACCATTCCCGGAACAATCGCCACTGCGCGTGCGCGTGGGCCCGCTGCGTCGGGGAGAGGGTGTCGCTGGGATTGATGTGATGTTCGTAGGCCGCGTGCCCCTCGAGCACCATCAGCGCCTTGTAGTAGAGGACGAGATCCGGCCCCTCGTCGAAGGTGGAGAGGACGCGGAGGGCCTCGTCGAGCTCGAGGGCGAGGCGGCGGGCCTCGACGTCGCCGGCAGCAGCCCGCTTGCAGAGCTCCACCAGCCGCAGCACCGGCCCCGGCAGCGCGTTGCCGATCCCGGTGATCGCGCCGACAGCGCCGCAGCGGACGAAGCCGTGAAAGACCTGCGTGTCGACACCGACCATGAGGGCGAGGTCGGGATCACCCGAGGTGATGAACTCGGCGGCGTAGCTCAACGACTCGGCACCACCGAATTCCTTGAAGCCGACGAGGTTCTTGTGCCGTCGTCGCAGGTCGGTGAAGAGATCGGCCCGGGTCTGGAAGCCGTAGAAGGGGCTGTTGTAGATCACCGCGGGGAGATCGCCGCCGGCCGTGAGCACCTCCTCGAAGTGGGCTTTCTGGGCCGCAGGCGCGCTGCCGCGCGAGAGGAGGCGCGGAATGACCATCAAGCCCGCGGCCCCGACCTTGCGAGCGTGGGCCGCATGGGCAGCAGCGGCCCGCGGGTTCTGGGCGCCGGTGCCGACGACGACCGGCACCCCCGCCGCGACGAGGAGCCGGACGCCGGTCTGCCGCTCCTCGTCGGTGAGCAGCGGCCAGTCCCCCATCGAGCCGCAGTAGACGACCGCGCTCATCCCCGTGGCGACGAGCCTCTGTGCGGTGCGCACGAGCTCCTCGTGGTCGAGCGAGCGATCGGCCCGGCAGGGGGTCATGAGGGCCGGCATGCAGCCGCGGAAGACGTCGGAACCTTGAAGCATGTCGATTCACCTCGGAGGTCGAGACGCCCGCGCCGCGGGCGTGACGGGAAGCGGGCCATGATAGCGATACGGCCGGCGTGACGGGGATCACGCCAGGATGGCGGAGCGTCAGTCGCGGAGCTTCTTCGACAGGCTCTCGCCGAGGCGGCGGACGGTGGTGCTGAAGTCGTCGCGGGCCAGATGAGCCCGGATGACGCTGATCCCGGTCGTGTCGGCCAGGGCCGCCGTCAGCGCCCGGTCGAAATCCCCTTCCGTGCGGGCCTCGTAACCGGTGCCCCCGCCGAGCACCTCAGGGAGCTTCTCGTAGCGCCAGGGATTGATGTCGTTGAAGGGTCCGTCGAGGATCACCCGTTCGGTGCCGTAGCCGGCGTTGTCGAGGATGATGATCGTGGCGGAAAGGCGCCTGCCGACGAGTGTGGAGAGCTCCATGCCGGTCATCTGGAAGGCACCGTCGCCGACGAGGGTGACGATCTTCGATTCGGGGCGGGCACAGCGGGCGCCGAGCGTGGCCGGCACGCCGAATCCCATCGAAGTGTAGTAGGCGGGGGAGACGTATTCCGTCTGGCCCCGGATCACCAGCTCACTCGAGGCGAAGAGGGAATCCCCGACGTCGGCGATCACGATCGTGCCGTCTTCGATCCCCCCGTCGAGCCGGTGGATCAGTCGGGAGATCGTCAGCGGCGCGTCGGCGCGGAGCTCGTACGTGCCGGCGACCTTGGCGGGGCCGGGGGGAAGGACGCGGTGGGCGGCCTTTGGCTTCGCCAAAGCCAGCTCACGGATGAAGTCCTCGAGGAGCACGCCCTGGAAGTGATGGTGGCTGATCCGCAGGTCTTCGCTCGTGGCATGGATCGTCCGCCGCGGGTCGAGGTTGGCGGTGAAGATGCCGAGATCGATATCGGTGAGGATCGTGCCGAGGAGGATCCGGCAGTCGCTCGACTCGACGAACTCCGTCACCTCGCGGCGCCCCATCCCCCCTTCATAGAGGCCGATGTAGAGCGGGTGGACCTCGCTGACGACACTCTTGCCAAGCAGTGTGGAGGCGACGGCGATCCCCGCGGCTTCGGCCAGCGCGATCGTATCGGCCTGGAGCCCGTAGCGCTGCAGCTCGACGCCGGCGATGATCACCGGGGCCTTGGCCTGTTCGATCCGCTCGACAGCCTCGCGGACCGCCTCGGCGAGCGCCGCCGGATCGCTGACGCGCGGCGGGGCAGCGTAGGGGCGGATCGAATCGGGCACGACGTCGACCATGTCGCGCGGCAGCTCGATATAAACGGGGCGCTTCTGCCGGAAGCAGACGTCGAGGACCCGGTCGATCTCACGGAAGGCGGTGTCGGGATCGGTGATCTCGGCGCACGCCGCCGTCACCTTCTCGAAGACCTCGAACTGCGTCGACCACTCACGGACGCAGTGGTGGAGGAGGGGGCGATCGCTCCGTTCGCTCAAGCCCGGAGCCCCGGAGATCACCACCACCGGGCTCTTCTCCGCCCAGGCGCCGGCAGTCGAATTGACCACCGAGAGCCCCCCCACGCCGTAGGTGACGCACAGCGCGCCGATGCCGTTGATCCGGGCATAGGCGTCGGCGGCGTAGCCGGCGCAGTCCTCACGCGTACAGTTGACCAGCTCGAGCGGGCTGTGCTCGAGCATCGAGTAGAACCCGAGAACGTAATCGCCCGGGACGCCGAAGACGTGACGGAGAGAATAGTCGCCGAGCCGGCGAATCAGGTATTCGCCGATCGAGAGTTGCGTGACGCTGCGGGAACGGTCGGCGTGGCGTTGCGGACGCTTTGTCATGATGGACCCTTTCGCGTAGCGCTGTGGGGAATCCCGTCAGCGTGACAGACCAGGCCGGCCGATCCGACCGCTCACCACACCGTCTTGCCACCGTTGACGGCGATCGTCTGTCCGGTCACGAAGGCCGCCTCGTTGCTGGCCAGATACGCCGCCGCCCAGCCGACATCCTCCGGGATCCCCCAGCGGGCGGCGGGGACGGTTGCCAGGTAGGCGTCCTTGTCGGCCTGCGGATCGTTCTCGTGGCGCTCCACGGGGATCCAGCCGGGGGCGATCATGTTGACGGTGACACCATGCGGGGCGAGCTCGCGGGCCATGCTCCGCGACCAGCCGGTCTGGCCCCCCTTGGCGGCGACGTAGGCCGAGAAAGGGGAGACCCCGAGGAGGAAGACTTCGCTCGTGATATTGATGAGTCGACCGGTACCGCGCTCCTTCATCGAGGGGAGAGCGCGGCGCGCGAGGAGATAGGGGCTCTTCACGAAGAAGTCGAGCATTTCCTGGTAGAAGGCCCAGTCATATTCCTCGATCGGCTTTTGCGGCTGGGCCGGTGTGGCGTTCATGACGACGATGTCGACGGCCCCGAGCATCCGTTCGATCCCCATGAACATCCCGTCAATCTCTGCTGAATCGGTGACGTCGCCCCGGTAGAGGTCGGCCGTCACCCCCGCGTCGCGTACCTCGTGGAGCGCCTTCTCGGCGCGGGCCTGATTGTTAGCGTAGTTCATCGCCACCTTGGCGCCGGCGAGTCCCAGGCACTTGGCCGTGGCGAGGCCGAGGCCGGTCGACGATCCGGTCACGAGGGCCACCTTGCCGGCGAGGGAAAAGGGAGGGCGGGCAGGGGGAGGGGAGACGGTCATGGTGGAGCTGATGGGTTCAGAGGAAGGGAATCGGCGAACGGGTGGCGCCATCATAACGGGGGAGGCTTACGGCGCCGCAGGGACACCCACCCGGGAAAACCGGCCACGCCTGGGCCACCGATGGAGGCTAGAATGATGGCTCCCAGATTGGCAGGAGGTGCCGTGACGATTCATCCGGTTCGACATCCGTGGGCCTTGGCGCTGGTCGCTCTGGCTTCGATCCTGATGGCGACGTCGGCCGGCCAGCGGGCCGCCGCTGACCCCATCGACTTCTCTCGCGAGGTCCAGCCGCTCCTCGCCCGTCGCTGCCTCTCCTGCCACGGCCCCAACACGCAGGAAGGGGGCCTCCGCCTCGACTCCGCGGACGGGGCAACCAGCGCGCTTCCCTCCGGGGGCCGGGCGATCGTTCCGGGACAGATCGACACGAGCCTGATCCTCGAGCGGATCGTCTCCACAGACCCCGACCTGCAGATGCCCCCCGAAGGGCCGCGGCTCACCCCCGCCCAGGTGGCGTCGCTGCGGGATTGGATCGGTGAGGGGGCCGAGTGGAAGGAACACTGGGCGTTTCGCGCGCCGGGCCGGCCGCCAGTGCCGGCGATCGATCCGGCGGCCGTCCCGAATGACGGCGTCGCGCCGACCGCCATTGACGCGTTTGTGCTCGAAGGGCTCGCCAAGAAGGGGCTTTCTGCTCCCTTGCTTGCCGACAAGCGGACGCTCCTGCGGCGCGGTACCTACGATCTGACCGGCCTTCCCCCCACGCAAGCCGACGTGGAGGCCTTCCTCGCCGACGAGGCGCCGGGGGCGTGGGAGCGCGTCGTTGACCGGCTCCTCGCTTCGCCGCACTACGGTGAGAAGTGGGGGCGGCACTGGCTCGATCTGGTGCGCTATGCCGAGACAAACTCCTTCGAGCGCGACGGTGACAAGCCCCATGCCTGGCGCTACCGCGATTACGTCATCCGGTCCTTCAATGACGACACGCCGTTCGATCGCTTCACGCTCCAGCAGCTCGCCGGCGACGAGATCCCCAATCCTTCCCCCGACGATTTTGTCGCCACCGGCTACCACCGGCTCGGGCTCTGGGACGACGAGCCGGCCGACCGGCTCCAGGCGCGATACGACTGGCTCGACGATCTCGTGGCCACCACCGGCCAGACGTTCCTCGGGCTGACTGTCAACTGCGCCCGCTGCCATGATCACAAGATCGACCCGCTGCCGCAGAAGGACTACTACAGCCTGCTGTCGTTCTTCATGAATGTGACGCCGATGGGCAACGGCGGCGATGCCGTCGAACGGCCGCTCTTTGCCGACGCGGCTGCCCAGGCCGCCCATGAGACCGCCGTGGCTGATCTCGCCAGGCGCCGCGACGCCGCCCAGGCCGAGGTGACAGCGCTCGAGAACCGCTTCCGCGAGGAGTATGAGAAGCGCTCCGCCGACGGCGTGGCGGCCAGCGACCTCGACGATCTCCACTTCCGCTTTTACCGCGACAGCTGGGAGAAGCTCCCCGACTTCGATCAGCTCAAGGCGGAGGAAGAAGGAAGCGTGGCGGGGAATCTCCTCGACATCGGCGTGGCACCGTCGCTGCGGCCGCACGCCTTCGGCTACGTCTTTACCGGTGTTCTCAAGGTCCCCGTCGCCGGCGAATACACCTTCAGCCTCGACTCCGACGACGGCTCGCGGCTCGCCCTCGGGGGAAGCACCGTCCTCGAGTACGACGGCATCCACGGCGTGGGGAGCCCGCGGACGGCGACGGTGAAGCTCGCGGCGGGCCGCGTCCCGTTCCGCGTCGACTACTTCCAGGGGCCGGTAGGGGACAAGGGGCTCTCCCTTTCCTGGAGCCCCTTCGGCGGCGAGTCGCGGCCGCTCTCCACGCTCCCCAGGCCGCGCGGGCGGAAGGCCGCGGCGGAGCTCGCCGCCGCGATCAAGGCGGAGGGGCCGGCGATCCTCGGCGCCGAGGGCTTCGAGGCCTGGGAGAAGGGGACCGCGGCCCTCGAGGCCCTCAAGCGCGAACAGGTGCCGGTGGAGAAGGCGCTTGTCGTCTCCGAGCATGGGGCCAGTGCGCCCGAGACGTTCATCCTCTACCGGGGCAATCCGCACGCCGAGACGAAGCCCGAGAACAAGGTCGGCCCGGCGTTTCCGGCGATCCTCCGTGCCCCGGCTCCGGAGATCCCCCAGCCTGCGGCTGATGCAAAAAGCAGCGGCCGGCGGACGAGCTTGGCAAAGTGGATCACTTCCCCCACCAATCCGCTCACGGCGCGGGTTCTTGCCAATCGGGTGTGGCAGTATCACTTCGGCCGCGGCATCGTCCGCTCGGCGAGCAATTTTGGCCTCATGGGGGATCCCCCCACGCATCCTGAACTGCTCGATTGGATCGCCGCCGAGCTTGTCGATGGCGGCTGGCGGCTGAAGTCGCTCCACCGGACGATCATGCTCTCGCGCGCCTACCGGGCGAGCTCTGCTGCCAATTCCGCAGCCCTCGCCGTCGATCCCCTCAACGACGCCCTGTGGCGGTTCGACATGCGCCGGCTCACGGCCGAGGAGATCCGCGATTCGATTCATGTCGCAAGCGGCGCCTTCAATCCCAAGATGGAAGGCCCCGGTGTGACCGTCGATATCCCCAAGGAGATCCTCGCCGGCCAGTCGCAGCCGGGGAGCGGCTGGGGAAAGGTGTCGGAGGAGGAGCAGGCGCGGCGCTCTGTCTATATCAAGGTGAAGCGGTCGCTCCTCACACCGATCCTCGCCGACTTCGACATGGCCGACACCGATTCCGCCTGCCCGGTGCGCTTCGTGACGACGCAGCCGACGCAGGCCCTGGGGATGATGAACGGCGAGTTCCTCCAGAAGCAGGCGAAGGTGTTGGCTGCGCGGGTGAAACGCGAGGCTGGTGGGCGCGATGCCAATGATGTCTCCGCCGAGATCCGCCGGGCCTACCGGGTGGCGCTTGCCCGCGACGCGGGTGACGACGAAGTATCCCGCGGCGTGGCGCTCATCGACACGCTCGAGGATGCCGACGGCGTCGGCCCGGGACGCGCCCTCGAGCTGTTTTGCCTGATGCTTTTGAACACGAACGAATTCGCCTATCTCGACTGACGGGGGATCAAGCCATGACCCATCACCACGACTCTCGCGCCGGCTTCTGCCGGCGCACCCGCCGCGAGCTCTTCTGGGAAGCGGGGGCATCGTTTACCGGGCTTGCCCTCTCGGGGCTCCTCGACGGCGGCTTCTTCGCCGGGCAGACGCGGGCCGCCGACGGCGTCCAAGCCTGGGCCAATCCGCTCGCCGCGAAGATCCCCCACTTCGCCCCCAAGGCGAAGAGCGTGATCTTCCTCTTCATGTACGGCGGCCCGAGCCATGTCGACACCTTCGACTACAAGCCGAAGCTCTACGATCTCGACGGCCAGACGATCGAGGTGAAGACGAAGGGACGCGGTGGCGAGAAGAGCCAGGGAAGGGTCGTGGGGCCGAAGTGGAAGTTCGCGCCCCACGGGGAGTGTGGGAAGCAGGTCTCGACGCTCTTTCCGCATCTCTCCAAGCATGTCGACGATATCGCCTTCCTCCATTCGATGACGGCCGACTCGCCGATCCATGGCTCGGCGATGCTCCAGATGAACTCCGGCAAGATCCAGTCGGGCGCCCCCTGCCTCGGCTCATGGGTCAACTACGGGCTCGGGAGCGTCAACGAGAATCTCCCCGGCTTCGTCGTCATGCTCGACCCCACCGGCGGGCCGATCTCCGGCGCCAAGAATTGGTCGAGTGGCTACATGCCGGCGACCTATCAGGGGACGCTGTTGCGATCGAAGGGGGCGCCGATTCTCGATCTCGCCCCCCCAGACGACATGTCGCTCGAGAGCCAGCGGGCGCTCCTCGACGCCCTCCGCACGGAAAACAGCGCGCATCTTCTCTCGCGCGGCGACAACTCCGAGCTTGCCGCCCGGATCGCCTCCTACGAGCTCGCCTGGAAGATGCAGGAGCACGCTCCGGAGGCGGTCGATCTGGCGAGCGAGACGGCCGAGACGCAGGCCCTTTACGGCCTCGCCAACCCGCGCACCGCCGACTTCGGCCGCCGCTGCCTCCTCGCCCGGCGGCTCGTTGAGCGCGGCGTGCGCTTCGTGCAGCTCTATTCCGGCGGGGCCCACAACGACGACAACTGGGATGCCCACGGGGATCTCGAGAAGAATCACAATTTCCACGCCGGCAACACCGATCAGCCGATCGCGGCGCTGCTGGAGGATCTCAAGCGCTCCGGGCTCCTCGACAGCACGCTCGTGGTCTGGGGGGGGGAGTTCGGCCGGCAGCCGACGGCCGAGTATGCCGAGGGGACCGGCCGCGATCACAACGCCTACGGCTTCACGATGTGGATGGCCGGTGGTGGCATCAAGGGAGGTGTGAGCGTGGGGGAGACCGACGAGCTCGGCTCGGCGGCCATAGCGCCTGTCCACGACGGCCGCACTGGCTTCCATGTCAAGAGCCTCCACGCCACGGTGCTCCACTGCCTCGGCGTCGACCCCAACCGGCTCTCCTACTTCTTCGGCGGCCTCGATCAGAAGCTCGTCGGCGTCGAGCCTGTCGAACCGATCCGAGAGGTCCTGGCGTGAGGGAGGATCGGGGCTCCCGGCCGGTGGCGGGGTGCTTCATCGGTGAAGCGGTGGGGGCGGCACAGGATCACTTCGTCATGATTCCGTTCGAGCGAGAAATCGACGCCGTCTTTCGTGGCCGATGGCCAATGCCGCTGAAAATGGTTGTCGGCGCGATCGCTGGGGCGTTGATCGTGCTGGGCCATCTCGCCTTCAGCCCTCCCGACATCGGTGCCCGAGCCCAGTTCGGTTTCATCTCGTGTGGCGCCGGCGCTGGAGCGGTCATCGTGCCCTTTCTCTCCTTTCGCGATGCCGTACAGCGACGGATCGATCGGGGCGATCCCGTCCACCGTCTTTTGCACTTGTATCTCTGCAACGGCACTTGGTCGATCCTGCTCGGGATGCTGACGGTCATCCTGCTCACGCTCGTGATGACCATCGTTGCCGCGAGTCTGAACCTTCGTCCCGTCGGTGGCCCGTAGCAAACGGTGCGAACCTTTGGTTCTCGATGAGCTGGTCCACGGACCGCTGGGGCGACTCCAGCGACTCTTCCCCGCGGTCGTGCCATCGTTCTGGGCCGCGTCGTCGGCGATCCTTCCCTGGCGACGCTCTCCAACGCTCCTCGACCTCCTCCAGCGCGGGGCCGCCACTGCGGTCATCTGCGTGATGCCGATCCCTGTACTTTTGATGGTGGCCGGCCTCATCCAGGCGATCATCGGCCCTCGATGATCGCGGTCGGAGGCGCCGACGAGGTGCATGAACGCACTGCCATGTCGGGCTTGGCGGCTGCGGAGTAGGCTCTCAGTGTCAGGGGCCCGCTGCTGCGGCGTCATGCTGCCCGTGGATCACCCTGCCAGCCATCCGGGTGAACCGATTGTGCGAGTCGCCTCCATGAGCATCTGCCCCCACCCGATCACGGGCATCCTCGTGATCCTGCTGTGGCTGGTTGGTGCAGCAGTGCCGCTGCCCGCCGCCGAGGCCACCTTTGCCGAGCAGGCCGCGGCGGTCCGCGCTGGAATGTCGTCGCGGATCCGGGTGGCCGATCGGCCGCTCGCCGAAGAGGAGTGGGAGGCGATCGTCGGCCTCGAGGCGCTTTCGTACCTCGACCTCCAGGAGGGAGTGGCGGACGATGCGAAGGCCGTCTTACTGTCGCGCCTGCCGCGGCTCGAGCGGCTCGTGCTCCGGGAATCTCCTCTCGGCGACGAGGGCTTCAAGCACCTTGCCGCCTGCCACACCCTCCGGGACATCAATCTGCCCCAGGCCCGCTGCACGCTTGCGGGCCTTGCGGCGCTTGCCGAACTTCCCCGACTCAAGAACCTGCGGCTCGGGAGCCCCGAACTGTGCCCCGAGGGGAAGGGGGGGGCCGAATTGGGGATGACTCTTCTCCAGTTCCCCGCCCTCCGCTCGCTCCACCTCATCGATGTGCCGCTCGGCGATGCGGGGCTCGAGGGGGTCGCCCGCTACGACGGCCTCTGGAATCTCTACCTCGACGGTGCCGGGATCTCCGACGAGGCATGGGAGCGTTATTTCGCCCTCCATCCGGAGGTCCATGTCCATGTCGACCAAGCCCACCACGACCGCGACCCGAACCGGCACGAGTGAGGATCGTGTGAGGCGGCTCGCCCGGCTCACCGAAAACACATCGCTTTCCGCACTGCGGGCCGTCGAACGACCATGTAGTGTTGGATTGATTTCGATGCGGGAAGAAGATCCTCCCGGGAGCCACTGCCATGCGGGTCAGGGCACTGTTCGTATCCGACGTCCACCTCGGCTGTCGCTTCTCGCAGTCGGACAGGCTCTTCGACTTCCTCGGTCACTTCGAGCCTGACCGCCTCTACCTCGTCGGCGATATCGTCGACGGTTGGAAGATGAAGCGGGGCTTTTTCTGGAACGATACCGCCAGCTACGTCGTCCGCCGCATCCTCGGGATGCTCAAACGAGGCACGCGGGTGTTCTATGTCACCGGCAATCATGACGAATTCCTCCGGCCATTCGGGGCACACACCCTCGGCCACATGGAACTTGGTGACCGTTTCGTCCACGTCACCGTCGATGGCCGCAGGCTGTTGGTGATCCATGGCGACTGTTTCGACCATCTCACCAAGCATGCCGCGTGGGTTTACAAACTCGGCGACCGCTCTTACTCGGTCGCCCTCCATGTCAATAACTTGTTGAACCGAGTGCGCCGCCGCCTCGGCTACCCGCACTGGTCGTTCAGCGCGATGCTCAAGAAGCGGGTGAAGCAGGCGGTGAACTTCATCAACGACTTCGAGCACTTCGTCGCCCGCACGACCAGGCAATTCGGATGCGCGGGGGTGATCTGCGGACACATCCATGTCCCGGCGATGCGTCGCATCGACGGCATCGACTACTACAACTGCGGTGACTGGATCGAACACTGCTCCGCGATCGTGGAGCATCTCGATGGACGGATCGAACTGGTCTACGCCGACGACCTCCCCGGCACGAGCGATACGGCCGACCACTGGCGCGACCAAGGCATGATCGAAGAGGCCGGTCTGGCCGCGTCGGGGGCCGATCGGCCCGGGTGAGCCGACGATCGGGGCCCGACGCCCTCTTCCACCCCGGGCCGACACAACCTGCCACCAAAGGCGATCGGAACGGGGCGGGGGTGTCGGCGGCCGCCGCGGGCGGGTATTTTCATGGTCCGGGGCGGGGGGCTCGTTCGAGCCGACAGCCGCGCCCGGCTTGCCCACGCCGTTCCACGATACCGCCCCGGAGCCGTCGATGACCTTCCGCCCCCTCCGCAGCCTTGCTGCCCCGCTCCTGACGCTCGCTGCGCTCATGGCGATCGTCGCCGCCGGCCTGTCTTCGACGCATGCCCGCGCGGGTGTCCCTGCCGGTGGCGCCATGGTGCAGGCAGCCAACGTCTGGCTCGCCAGCCTCGCCCCCGAACAGAAAGCCCGCGTCCTCAAGCCCTGGGAGGATGCCGGCCGCGTCGGCTGGCACTTTATCCCGAAGTTCGAGCGGAAGGGGCTCCCGCTCCGCGAGATGGTGCCGTCGCAGCAGCAAGGAGCGTTTGATCTCCTCCGCGCCGCCGTCTCCCAGGCCGGCTACGACAAGTCGCGGTCGATCATGCAACTCGACGAGATGCTCCGCCTCCAGGAGGGCTCCAACGCCAAGAACATCCGCGATTCCGAACGCTACTTCTTCACGATCTTCGGCACCCCGGCCGAGAAGGGAACCTGGGGCCTGTCCGTCGAAGGGCATCATCTCTCGCTCAACTTCGTCGTTCGCGACGGCCAGGTCGTCGACAGCACGCCGCAGTTCTTCGGCGCCAATCCGGCCGAGGTCCGGGCCCGCTTCGCCGGTCTCCCCGAGCCGGGCTTCCGCGTCCTCGCCGCCGAAGAGCAGCTCGCCTTCGATCTCGTCCGCTCCCTCGATGCCACTCAAAAGGCGAAGGGGATCATCGCTCCCGAGGCCCCCAAGGACATCCGCGCCGCCGGCGAGGTACAGTCGCCGAGGGAGCCGGCCAAGGGGATCCCCGCTGCGGAGCTCAAGCCCGAGCAGCAGGCCCTCCTGCGGAAGATCATCGAGACGTACTCCAGCGCCATGGCCGACGAGGTTTCCAAGGAACGCCTGATGCTGATCGAAAAGGCCGACGGCGGCTGGAATGGGATCCACTTCGCCTGGGCCGGCGCCACCGAGCCTGGCATCGGCCATTACTACCTCGTTGAAGGCCCGTCGTTCGTGATCGAGTTTTGCAACGTCCAGCCCGACGCCGAGGGGAATCCCGCCAACCACATCCACTGCGTGTGGCGCGACCGGACCGGCGATTTCGATTTACCGGCAAACCCCTGAGTCCGTGTCCGCGAGCCCGCGAGGCTTTCATGCGACCTTTGACTGCGGCCGTTGCCTGTTGGCTGTCGATGACGTTGGCGGCCGTGGTGTCGGCCCAGGTGCCGGAAATCATCACCGGACCACGCCCGCAGGCCCGCGTCGTCGACGAAACCGGCACGCTCTCGGCGGATGAACGCGCCACGATCGAACGGCTTGCGATCTCCATCCGCGACACCACCAAGGCCGATCTGGTGGTCGTCGTCGTTCCCACCACGGCCGGCGAGCCCCACCGCCGGTTTGCCACCGAGCTGTTCAATCGTTGGCAACTCGGCAACGCCGCCCGCAACGACGGCCTGCTCCTGTTTGTCGCGCTCGGCGATCGCAAGAGCGAGATCATCCTCGGAGACGGTCTCGACACCCCCGCCACCCGCGCTTCAGCCCAACGGATCATGGATGGCACCATGATCCCTCACTTCCGCGCCGGTCGCCCCGCCCGCGCCATCCTCGACGGCGCGACCCGGAGCGTCACCGACATCGTCGGCGTCTCGGCGGAGGTGCCCGCCGCTGCCGATGTCGCCCCCGTGCCCGCGGCCACTGCCGCGGAGCTCGTCGAGAAGCGTCCTGAGCCGATCATCGAGCCGCTCGTCGACCAGACTCCTGCAATGAATCCCGCCACCCGCCGTGCCATAGACGTCCCCGTTCCGGAGGCATTCCACCCGGCCCAGCCGTGGACGCCGCCGTCCTTCGATCGTGAGCCGGTCCCCCCTTCCGATCCGTTTGGGGCGGTGTGGCTCCTCGGTGGTGCCGCCGCCGCCGGCGCCGGCGGCATCGCCGCGGTCCGAGCCCTCTTCCGCGACCGCAAGTGCCCTCACTGCAGTACGACCATGATCCGACTCTCCGAAGGCGAGGACGACGCCCGCCTCGAACGCTCGGAACGGCTCGAGGAGAACCTCGGCAGCGTCGATTACGACGTCTGGACCTGCCCGGTCTGCCCCGGGGTGGAGAAAGTGCGGTGGGGAGCCCTGTTCACCCGCTACGCCAAATGCCCACGCTGTCGGGCCGTCACCAAGTCGCAGACGATCTCCCGCCTCCGCGCCCCGACGCAGTTCAGCGAAGGACTCGAACGGATCGACGAGCGCTGTCTTCACTGCGGCTGGGAGAAGACGAGCGAACGGACCATTCCCCGACTCCCCGAACCGACCAGTTCATCCGTTAATTGGTCGAGCGGTTCGAGTTCCGGCGGCTTCTCGTCCTCCAGCGGCGGATTCTCGAGCAGCAGTTCCGGTGGCCACTCCTCCGGCGGCGGTGCCAGCGGTTCCTGGTGACCTTCGAGCTTCCGGCGTCGGGCCCTTTGCACCCCGCTGGTACATTGTCGGCGACGTGGCCGCGGGCCGACCGTGGCGCCGAAGGCCTCCCCGGGGACTCGTTGCCATGACGCCGTTTCGCAGGTTCCTGTTCGTTGTGACGACCGTCGTGCTTACCGGTGCGATCGGCCCCGTGGCGGCCACCGAGTTCCGGTTTCCCGCCGGGACGATCACCGCTGCTGATGGCTACACCGTCGAGGTCGCCGCGGCGCCGCCGCTCGTCGAACGCCCCGTCACGATCGACTTCGACGAGCGCGGCCGGCTCTACGTCACCGAATCCAGCGGCACGAACATCCCCGTCGCCGAACAGGTGAAGAATCCCACCCACCGCGTCTTCCGTTTGGAGGACAGCGATGGCGATGGCACGTTCGACCGCCGCACGGTCTACGCCGAGGGGCTGATGATGCCGGAAGGGTCGCTGTGGTACCGCGGCTCGCTCTATGTCACCGCGCCGCCGGAGATCTGGAAGTTCACCGATGCCGATGATGACGGCGTCGCCGAGTCGCGCGAGGTGTGGTTTGACGCCAAAACCCTCACCGGCTGTGCCAACGATCTCCATGGCCCCTACCTCGGCCGCGATGGCCGGATCTATTGGTGCAAGGGGGCCTTTGCCGAGCAAAGCTACGACCTCCCCGGCCGCCCCGGCTGGACGACCCGCGCTAGCCACATCTTCCGCGCCCGCGACGATGCGAGCGAGCTCGAGCCGGTGCTGACCGGCGGGATGGACAACCCCGTCGACGTCGTCTTCACGCCGGAAGGGGAGCGGATCATGTCGTGCACGTTCCTTGTCCATCCCGGTGGCGGTGAGCGTGACGGGCTGATTCATGCCCTCTACGGCGGCGTCTACGGGAAGGACCATGGCGTCCTCGACGGCCATGCCCGCACCGGCCCCCTGCTGCCGGCGCTTGCCCATCTCGGCCCCGCTGCTCCCTGCGGCCTTCACCGCCATTCCGGCGTCGGTCATGGCGAGGCGCTGACCGGCAACCTGTTCACGACGTCCTTCAACCTGCGGACGGTGTTCCGCACCGAGCTCTCCCCGGCCGGCGCCACGTTCACCCCCGAGACGAATCCCTTCCTCCAAGCCGACTGGGTCGATTTCCATCCCACCGACGTGATCGAGGATGCCGACGGCTCGCTCCTCGTCGTCGATACCGGCGGCTGGTACAAGCTCTGCTGCCCGACCTCGCAGCTCGAGAAGCCGGCCGTGCTCGGTGCGATCTATCGGGTGCGACGCGATGGCACGATGCCGATCGCCGATCCGCGCGGCCTGAGCCTCGACAGGAAGGGGATGACGCCCGCCGACCTCGCCGCGCTCCTCGCCGATCCCCGCCCCGCCGTCGTCGCTCGGGCCACCGATACTCTCGCGCGGCTCGGTGCCGCCGCGGTGCCTGCGGTCCGTGACCTGTTCGCGGCAACGACGGCCCCCGCCGTCCGCCAGCAGGCTCTCTGGACACTGGCCCGAATCGACGGCGATGAAGCCCGTCGCGTGGTTCGCGCCGGCCTCGGCGATCCGGACGCCGGTGTCCGCCAGACGGCGTGCCACGTCGTGGGCCTTCACCGCGACGCCGCGGCGCTCGACCTGCTGGGGAACATCGTCGTCAATGACGCGGCGCCTGTGGCCCGCGCTGCAGCCGAAGCCCTTGGCCGTCTCGGTGCTGCCGGGGCCTGTGAGCCGCTTCTGGCCGCGACTGACCGGGCCGACGATCGGGCCCTCGACCACTCGATCACCTACGCGCTGATCGAGACGGCCGCGCCCGCTCCGCTCCGCGCGGCGCTCGCGGCGGGCACCCCGGCGGCGAAGCGCACGGCGCTTGTGGCCCTCGACCAGATGGCCGACCGATTGCCAGAGCCGGCGCTGTCGCAAGCGGACGTCATTCCGCGTTGCGCTGACGGTGACACGAGCGTCCGCGAGGCGGCCTGGTGGGTCGCGGGGCGTCATCCCGACTGGTCCGCAGCCCTCGCCGACCAGGTTCCCGCGCTCCTCCGGCAGATGACGACGGCGGTTCCCGCAGATCGGGGGGCGACCGCGGCGCTGCTCGCGCCGCTGGCCGCCAATCCGGCCGTCGCCGGTGCCGTTGCCGCCGCGATCGATGACGACGAGGAGGCGATCCGTGCCGCGGCCCTCGAGGCGATGCGTGCGGCCCGTCCGACGGCCACGCCGCCGTCGTGGGTCGGGGTCCTCGCCCATCTCGCGGCGAGCCCCTCCGAGCGCGATTCCGCTGCTGCCGCGGAGTCGGGGGAGGCGATCGCCGTCCTCGCCGGCCTACCACTTTCGAAAGTGGAGCGGGCCGTGTTCCGTCCGTTGGCTTTTCAGATCGAGGCGGCGGGCACGCTCGCCCCCCGGGCGATCCTCCAGGCCCTCGGCCTCCTTGGCGAAGCGACGGGGGAGCTTCCCGATGTCATCGTCGGCCGCCTCCTTCTGATCGCGACGCTCGGTGAGTCGCCCGTCGATCGCAATGCCGCCGCCACGATCCTCGCGTCGGCCACGCTACCGGAGCGGGCCCGGCTCCGTGTCGGCGACGCGTTCGGGAAGCTCGGCGCCCAGGAAGCGACGCTCCTCCTCCCGGGGCTCATCAAGGAGGGGGGCGAGCCGCTTGTCAGGGCGGTCGAGGGGCTCAGCCAGACCGAGGCGGCCGGCTTCGTGCGCCGGGATCTTCTCGAGGCTGCGGTGCAGGGGCTCCCCGAGGAATCGGCTGCGCTCGGCGCTGAATTGCTTGCCAAGACCGACGCGCTCGTTGCCTCGGAACGCGAGGCTTTTGAAAAGCTCCTCGCGAGCTTGCCGGAAGGGGATCCCGTCCGCGGCCACGCCGTCTTCGCAGGGAAGACCGGCTCTTGCACCTCCTGCCATGCGATGGCCTATGTCGGTGGCCGTATTGGCCCCGACCTCTCCCACATCGGCGCGATCCGCACGCCGCGCGATCTCCTCGAGGCGATCGTGCGGCCGAGCGCGAGCTTTGTCCGCAGCTACGAGCCGGCGATCGTCGTCACCGACGACGGCCGGTCGTTCCAGGGGGTGGTCCGCGAGGAGGCCGGCGGGGCACTTGCCGTGCAGACCAGCGCCACCGTCGTCGAGCGGGTGCCGCGCGAGATCGTCGAATCGATCGAGCCGGGGCGGACGTCGATCATGCCGCAGGGCTACGACAAGCTCCTCTCGCCACAGGAGCTCGCCGATCTCGTCGCCTTCCTCCACGGGGCGAAGTGAACCGTTTGGCGGGGCCGTCCGCGCGGTGGTCGTCTTTCGTTCTCTCCATTTCCAGCGGATCGACCTAACTGCCCGTGGAAAAAGTCATCCATGACCGAACCGGCTGCGGGGCAGCCGGCGGAGCCAGTCCACTTGCAAAACCTCCGGTTCTCTCGAGTGCTGCGCACCCGCGACCGCCTCCTGCGGTCGGGCCGGCACTTTATCCACAGCCTGCTAGGTGAGGAGTGAAGCGGAAGCTGTTTCTTGGGTATTATGGAGACCATGCGATCGAGCCAACTGATTCCGCCGCCGGAACTCGCCCCACCGGGCATCTCGGGGTTGTCGTCCGAGGATCGGATGCGGTTGTGGGCGCGGATCGTCGACGAAGGTGATGAGTTCCTCCTGGCAGGATTTCGGGAGCGGTGTGGCTCTGATGCTGCGGCGCGGCAGGCATTCCTGAACTGGCTCGAGCGTCGCGATACCGAGTCGACGGCGGCGAAGATCAGGATGTTGAAGGGCCGATCGCCGAGGCCCTCCGATGGCCAGTGAGGGGGTGCTGGCGACGCTCCAGGCTGGCTGGCAGGCCCTCGGAACCTGCGGAGCGGAGCGTGCGGTGATCGGCGGGCTGGCACTCTCTGCCTGGAACCATGCCCGCTATACCCGCGATGCCGACGTCCTCATCGCGATCGATCGCGGTCGGATCGACGAGTTGGTGCAATCGCTCACCGCGGCCGGATTTCACCCACGGCACCAGCCACCGCTGCGTTGGATCGACGGACAGGGCATCATCCAGTTTCTCTTCCAGCCGGATGGGGCTCTGATGCCCTTCCAGTTTGACGTTTTACTGGCCGGCAGTCATTTCCATCGCGAGGCGGTGGCTCGGGCCGTCGATCGCCGCCTGCCAGGCGGCATGCTTCCTGTCAGAGTAGTGCAGCCGGACGATTTGATCGTCATCAAACTGTTGGCCGGGCGGATCATCGATCTGGCAGACGCTGCGATGGTCCTCCGTGAGAACCGTGATGCGATCGACGTTTCGCGCCTCGAGCGTTCCGTCGTCGAACTCGGACTCACCGCCGACTATCAGCGCATCCGGCAGGACGCCTTCCCGGGGGAGGCGGATCCCCCAGCTGTCCGTTGATCCTGCGGATTTCCTGCAGATCGACGTTCCAAAGGCCGCCGTGATGCCTCTGGCCGCACGAGCGAGCAGGGTTTTCGTTCGTCTATGATGATGAGGGATTCGCTCCAGATTGACCCGGCAGACCGGGGGGAGGATCGTGATGGCGCACGCGCGTTTGTCGACACGACGGAGTCCGTGGCGAGTGTTTCTGATGTTGCCGCTGGCGGTATGGCCCTGCACCGTGCTCCGCGGTCAGGAGTCGGCCGTGCCGGTGGCACCGGCCCCCGTCACCCTCGCCACCTTCGACGTCGATGCCACGCCGCCGGTCGGTGCGGCGATGGCTTATGGACCGGCGGTGAAGGTGGCTGATCTTCAGCTCCGCTGTCGTGGGATCGTGCTCTCAGGCGCCGGTGAGCCGATCGTCCTCTGTGCCATCGACTGGATCGGCGTCGGCAATGCCGCCCACGATGACTTCCGCGCCGGGCTCGCCGCAGCCGCCGGCACGACGCCGACAAGAGTCGCCGTCCACGCTCTCCATCAGCACGACGCCCCCCATGCCGACTTCACTGCCGAGAAGCTCTTGGCCGACATGGGGGTCAAGGATCATCCCCGCTTCGATGGCGATTTTGCTCGCGCGGTGATCGCGAAAGCGGCGGCGGCGATCAAGGACGCGCTTCCCACAGCGAAGCCGATCACGCATGCCGGCTTCGGCCGGGCCGAGGTGGCGCAGATCGCAAGCAACCGCCGCCTCGTCGGCCCCGACGGGACGTTCGTCGCCTGGCGCGGCAGCGCCACGAAGGATGTGACGATCAAGGGCTGGCCGGAGGGGACGATCGACGCCGACCTGGCCGCGCTCGTCTTCTTCTCTGGCGACGACGCGCTCGCCGTGATCACGAGCTACGCCACCCATCCGATGAGCTACTACCGCACCGGGGTTCCCGGCCCCGACTTCCCCGGCATCGCCCGCTTCATTCGATCGCAGGATCTTCCCGGCGCCCTCCATCTCCATTTCACCGGCGCCGGCGGCAACATCGCTGCCGGCAAATACAACGACGCCTCTCCCTCCAACCGGGTCGTCCTCGCCACCCGGCTCGCCGCCGGCATGCGCGGCGCCTTCGACGTGGCCGCGCGAAACAAGAAACCGCTGGCGGCCGCCGACATCGGCTGGGGGAGCGTACCGGTGGTGCTCGCGGCCCGCGAGGGGCTCGGCGTTGAAAAACTCGCCGAGGAGGTCCGCGGGAAGCCCGACCGGGGGACGTTCGCCCCGATCGACGCACTGGCGTTTGCCACGCGCGCTCGGGAAGCACATCCGATCGACGTCACCTGCCTCAAGGTGGGGAGCGCCCGAATGCTTCATCTCCCCGGGGAACTGTTTGTGGAATATCAACTCGCCGCCCGGCAGATGCGGCCCGATCTCGATGTCTTCATGGCCGCCTACGGCGACTACGGCCCCGGCTACATCGGCACCGCCGGTGCCTACGCACAAGGGGGCTATGAGGTCCTTCCCACGAGCTCGTTCGTCGGCCCGGAGGCGGAGGCGCCGCTCCTGAAAGCGATCGGGGAATTGCTCGAGGTGGCGAAGTGAAGGGGGCACGTTGTCCGGTGATGTGGTGGGCTGTCGTGGCGATCGCGCTGACGGCGAGTCCAGTCGTGATCGCTGCCGACGAGGCACCCCAAGGCGTCGTCGACTATGGCGACGAGCTCCCCCGCATCCCGCAGACGGCCCCCGCCGACGCTCCGGCAACGATGGTCGTCCGCCCCGGCTTCGCGGTCGATCTCGCCGTCGCCGAGCCGCTGCTCGCGAGCCCCGTGGCGATCGCCTGGGACGAGGATGGCCGCCTGTTCGTCGCGGAGATGCGTGGCTACAGCGAGGATCAGGGAGAGCGATTGGGGCGGATCCGCCTCCTCCACGACGACAATGCCGATGGAACGTATGACCGGGCGACGGTCTATGCCGATGGCCTCGCCTGGCCAACGGCGCTGGTTGTCTTCAGCGGCGGACTGTTTGTCGGCGATGCCCCTGACATCGTGTGGTTCAAAGACACCGACGGCGACGGCGTCGCCGACGAACACCGAAAGATCTTCACCGGGTTCGGAACGGGCAACGTCCAAGGGCTGTTCAATTCGTTCGCGTTCGACGTCGATGGCCGGATCCATGGCGCTGGCAGCTCGACCGGCGGCGAGGTCCGGCGGGTCGGCGAAGACGGCGAGCCTGTCGGCGACCCGGTCTCGATCAATGGCCGCGATTTTTCCTTCGATCCGCGCTCGTACGATTTCCGCGCCGAGACCGGTGGCGCCCAGCATGGCCGCTCGACCGACGATCTCGGCCGCGTTTACCTCTGCCACAACAGCGATCATGCGATCCGGGTGATGGTCGATGATCGCTATCTCGCGCGCAATCCCTTCTTCCCGGCGCCGGCGGCGAAGGAGAGCATCGCCGTCGAAGGGCCGCAGGCCGCCGTTTACCGCTCGAGCCCGGTCGAACCATGGCGCGTGTTGCGGACGAGGCTCCGGGCCAGCGGGATCGTGCCGGGGATGGTCGAGGGGGGAGGGCGGCCGGCTGGCTACTTCACGAGCGCTACCGGGATCACGGTGGTCCGTGGCGATGCCGTCGGCGATCTGGCCGGGATGCTCGTTGTCGGCGACGTTGGCTCGAATCTTGTCCATCGGAAAAAGCTCCTGCCCCACGGCGCCGGTGTCCGTGCCGAGCGGATCGACGAGGAATGTGAGCTTGTCGCCTCGACCGACGTTTGGTTTCGCCCGGTGCAGTTTGCCAACGGGCCCGACGGCGCGCTGTGGATCATCGACATGCAGCGCGAGGTGATCGAGCATCCAGCGAGCCTCGCCCCACCGATCAAGCAGCATCTCGATCTCACGAGTGGCCGCGACACCGGCCGGCTGTGGCGGCTGGTTGCCGTGCCGGAGGGGGCACCCGATGGCGCCGCGGCAGCGACACGGAAAGCCGCGCCCCGCCTCTCGCAGGCCCCGATCGCGACACTCATCGAGCTCCTCGGGGATCCCAACGGCTGGCACCGCGACACGGCCCGGCGGCTCCTCCTCGAGCGGAACGATCCCGATGCGGTGCCCCTCCTCCACGAGGTGGCCCGCAAGGCGGCATCGCCGCTCGCGCAGGTGCACGCGGCGCACGTCCTCTCCGCGCTCGGCCTGCTCGAGGCAGCCGACCTTCGCCCCATGCTCGCAAGCCAAGTGACGATCGTCCGCGCCGCGGCGGCAGCGCTCGCCCAGCGGGTCGTGCCGGCCGATGCCCCGCCCCCGGCGGAGCTCGTTCGGGCGCTCGCCGAGCTTGCGGCGAGCGAGCCGCAGGCATCCGTCCGCCTGCCCCTGGCGCTCGTCGCCGGGGCGCTTCCGGCCCAGCCGCGCCTTGCCATCCTCCGCACGCTCCTCGAGCGCGATGGCGCCGATCCCTGGTGCCGCTATGCGGCGTTCACGGGCTTGCGTGGTGACGCGGCGGAGATCGTCGCGGCGTGGCTCGATTCCCCGCAGAGCCTGGCCTCCAAAGGAGCCGCGGCGGCGCTGCCGGGGCTTGTGGCCCAGGTGGGGCGCAAGCACGATGCGGCAGAGCTTTCGCGGATCGTCGCCGGCATCGACAGGCTTGCTGTGGCCCCTGCCACGGGGGCGACCGACACCCGACCGACGGCCACGGTGCTTTTGGGGGAGCTTGTCTCGGCGCTTGCCGCCACCGGATCGGATGTCAACAAGATCGAGCCTGTCGACACGACCGAGGCGCTCGTCAATCGCCTCGGCGCTTACAACCGGGATGTCGCACTTGATCGCAAGGCCGACGTGGCCCGGCGCATTCGGGCCGTGCGCGGGATTTCCGACCCGGCGACGCTTGAAAAAATGCTCGTCGCCGAGGAGCCGACGGAGCTCGTCACGGCGGCGATCCAGGTGCTCGATCGCTCCCGCGATCCGGGCGTTGGGGGAATGCTCGTCGCGGCCCTTCCCAGGCTCTCCGTCGGGGCCCGTGAAGCGGCGGCGGTAGCGCTCTCCCACGATGCCACGCGGGCGCTCGTATTTCTCGAGGCAATTCAAGCGGGGCGCTTCGCGGCGGGCGATCTCGACCGGCAGACGGCCGCAGCCCTGTGGGCCTTCCCGGAGAGGAGTGTGGCGGGGCGTGCTGCCGAGGTGCTCGGGGCCCCGCCGCCGGCTGACCGGGAATCACTCGTGGTCGCCTACCGGGCGAGCCTCCCTGCAACGGGAAGCGTCGAGGCGGGGCGGGCGATCTTCAGAAAGCAATGTGTGGGGTGCCATCGCGTCGAAGGGGAGGGGCGCGAGACGGGGCCGGCGCTTGTGGCCGTTCAGGCCCGCGGCCCCGAGGCAATGCTGCTGGCGATCCTCGATCCCAACCGCGAGGTCCTCCCCGCCTACCATGCCCATGCGGCGATCGACGCCGGAGGCCGCGTTGTCACCGGCGTCGTCACGGCGCAGTCGGGAGGAAGCGTTACGCTTCGCACCGCCGACGGCGTCGACATCACGCTTCCGCGCGACGATCTCGAAACGTTCACGAACACGAGGCGGTCGCTGATGCCCGAGGGTTTTGAGAAGACGATCGACGCCCGGGGGATGGCTGATCTCCTCGCTTATCTCATGCAGGCGAAGTGATCTTCAAGTGACGCGATCAAGGGGCGACCGCTGCCTTGAGCGGCATCCGCAGGCCGATGTCGTCGCTGTCCGTGTCGCTCTCCACACTCTCTTGCCGTGGCCCACCGTCGTCCTCCCCATCGGGGCCGACCGACCAGATGAGAAGCTCCTCCGGAGTCGCCTTCAGATGGAGCGGCGCGTCGGTCGTGAACGGATCGCGGGGCACCGACGGGAGTCGAGCAGGTACGAGGGGATCGATCGACGCCGGGTGCGTGCCTGAGGCGAGACGCTCGCGCGTGGCCGCCAGGAGTACCTCCGCGGCCCGATGGCGCGCCACGGCCATGCACTGCGAGCGGAGCACGGCGTCGGTGGCCGGTGCGATGAGCCGGGAGAGGAAACCGTCCGGCCCGGCGCGGATCTCGGCCTCGATGCCGTCGATCTGCTTCTGCGTCTGCGGCCAAGTCCGCGATTGATCGACGCCCCCTGTCACGAGCTGCCGATACGCCTCGAAGCGGCGCCGATAGCCGGCGATATCGGCCGGGAGGATGAACGCCCGCCACACGGCCGAAAGCGGATCGGTGAGGAGGGAAAAAGGTCCTTCCTGCGGGAGGATGGCGACGTTCGGGTCGCCCGCGAGCCGGCCCATGTCGTCAATACCCTGCCGGCCATCAGCGAAGTTCGCGAAGATCGAAAGGCCGAAGGCCTCCTCGCCATTGATGGCCCGGACGAGTGATGGGGTCGAGGCGACGAGATCTCGGAGAGCGGGGTCATCGAGGAGCGGGGCATCGGCGGGGGTGAGCGTGGGGAGGATATCGGCAACGACCGACAGCGCCGTCGCATCGATCGCGATCCCCACCAGATGCGAGATGAGGATCGGCTCGGAGCCCACCTGCCGGCCGATGCGGCCGAGGCGGACGGCGTCGGTGAGGGCCGCGGCGGGCTTGCCCGTGGCGGCCTCGTGGCGCGCGGCGAGCGCGAGGAGCCGCCCCTCGTTGCGGCACGATTGAACTTCGGCCAGGAGCCTGTCGAAGCTCGGCCTGGTCCAATCGCGCGGGAAGCGGCAGGCCGGCATGTCGGCGGCGCGGCGGATCGTGTCGAGGAGGCCCGCGTGACGGGCGAGAAGCGCGTCGACAGCGGGGCTCGCGACGTCAGGATCGGTTTGTCCGAGGGGGCCGTCGCCGGCGGTCAGGTCAGGGGCGGCGGCGAGCGCGGCGGCCGCTTGGGCGTGGAGGATGGCAGCGTTCTCGGCGTCGGCGACCGCCGGCGGCAGCGCCGCCTGCATCATGGCCGCCGCCTCGACTCGCATCGCCCGGGCCTCTGCGGCGACGGCGTTGTCGAGGATGAGAAGCGTGCCGAACGACACTGCCTTGGCGAGGATCGCAAGCGCGAACAGGCCGACCGCTGGCCACCGCGCGGCGACCGCCACCGACGAGAAAGGAATCTTCTTCATGCCAGCACGGGCGATCCAGATGCCGCCGACAAGCGCCGAGAGGACCACCGTGAGCACGGGGCCGAACCAATTGGGGCGGAGGAAGACTTCAAAGGCGAGATAGGCCGTGGCGTAGAGGAAGGGGAGGAGGGCGAGGACGGGCAGGGCAAGGCCGAGGAAGAGCCACAGCCCGCGCGTTCGGGAACGCTCGCTCCTAACCGCCGCGGCCGTGCAGGCGGCCGACCAGAGGAGCGAAGCGGCCGTGATCAAGAGGAAGAAGGCGAAATAGCCCATGGAAGAAGACTCCGGATGGCGGATCAGCGGGACGGGTCAGAACGAGGCGTCGAGCATGTCGCGGACGTCGGCCGGGGTGAGGGACCGGGGGTGAGGGAGCGAGACGGCGGTCGTGCTCCCGGTCTCCTGTACCAGAGGCGTGGGCACCGCTCGGGGGAGTTCGATGCCGAGCCGCCTCGCCTGCTCCTCGAGGGACGATTCCGACGAGCCGAGGATCGGACCGGAGCCCGGCCCGGCCACCAGCGACGGGATGACGACGAGAAAGGCAAGCGAGGCAAGAAGGATCGACGTCGTCAGGACGACCGTCTCCTCGCGCCATCGCTGAGATGGTCGTAACGGGACAAGCCCGCTCTCGAGCGCCTCCCCGACGGCCGCGAGGACGCGGGGCCGGAGGCTCGCCGGGAGCGGTACACGGTCTTTGGCGACTCGCTGCTCGATGTCGTCGGGAGTGTCGTCAAAGCGATTCATGGTCGTACCGGATGTCGGGGAAGTTTTGTTGCTGCACCGAGCGTGAGGCGGAGCTTCTCGAGCGCGGAGCGATACCGGCTGGCGGCGGTGTTGGGGTTGGTGTCGATGGCCGCCGCGATCTCCTCGAACGACAGCCCGCCATCGATCCGCAGGGCGACCACTTCACGCTGGGCATCCGGCAGGGCCGCCACGGCCGCGGCCAGTTCGTCGTCGGGAAGTCTTGGTGCCGGCATCACACGACCTTCCGTCCCATGGATCTCCTCGATCGAGCGGCGGAGGCCGTCGAGCGATCGGCGCTCGCTCGCCATGCTCCGCCACCTCCGGCCGATCGAATGGCGGAGGGTGGTGAAGACGTATCCGTCGAGGTCGCTGACCGTGGCGAGCTTCTCCCGCCCTCGAACGAGCGCCACGAACACCTCCTGCACCGCCTCTTCCGCCCCCTCGACCGAGCCGGTCATCCGCCGGGCAGCGGCAAACAGCCGCTCTCCGAGCCGGTCGTAGAGCCGGGCAAAGGCGGCCATGTCGCCGGCAGCGAGGCGGGCGATCTCCCGCTCGGGCGTGTTGCTGTCATCCACCGGTTCGCTCCCGCCGCCGGCTCGTCACTGCGATTCCCCTGCTCCACTCCCAAGGCGCCGCGCCGGCCCGGTTTCTGTCACCCTTTTTTCGACAGAGGTCTTCCGCCGAGTGCCGGGGTGACGGGCCGAGCGTCGGAGGGGCTCTTCCGCAGTTCGATTCGAAACCGGCGGGATCGCCGGCTTCCGCTCACGGGCCTGCGGAGCGCATCCGCAGGCCGATGTCGTCGCCGCGCTCGGGAGGGGCGTTGCCGGCCGCGACCGGCCCGCCGTCGTCCGTGCCGTTCGGGCCGACCGACCACACGGAGAACTCCCCCGCCTCAAAAGCCGCTCGCATCGGCGAGTCGCTCGTGAAAGGATCGCGAGGCACCGAGGGCAGGCGGGCCGGCACGAGTGAGTCGATCGCCGCGGGGAGCTTCCCGGCGGCGAGACGCTCCCGGGTGGCGGCCAGGAGCACCTCCGCCGCCCGGTGCCGCGCCACGGCATGGCTCTGCGCGCGGAAGACGGCCTCGGTGGCGGGCACGAGGAGGCGGGCGAGCGCTCCATCCGGGCCCCGGCGCGGGTCGGTGTCGATCGCGTCGATGTCGCGCTTCATCTCGGGCCAGCCCTGTCGCTGATCAACCGATCGGGCCGCGGTGGACCGGAGCTTACGGAAGCGATCGCGGTAGCCGGCGAGATCGGCCGGGAGGAAGAAGACGCGATAGATTGCCATCAGCGGGTCGGCGAGGAACGCGAGCGGATGGCCTTCGCCGAACGTTGGCGTGGCGTTGCTCGACAACCGCCCGAACGCGTGGATGTTCTCGCGACCGTCGGCGAAGTCGGCGAACAAGGCCAGCCCGAAAGCCTCTTCGCCGTTGACGGCCCGGACGACCGAGGGCACCGCGCTGACGAGATCGCGGAGGCCCGGGGCGTCGAGGAGTGCGGCGTCGCCGGGGCCGAGCCGGGGGAGGATGTCGGCCACGACCGACAGGGCCTCGCCGTCGATCGCCAGGCCCACGAGAGAGGAGACGAGAATCGGTTCCGATCCCGCCTGTCGGCCAAGGCTCCCGAGGCGGACGGCGTCGGCGACAGCCTCGGCAGGCCGGCCCTCGAAGGACCCTCGCCGCGCCGCGAGGGCGAGAAGGCGGGCCTCGGTGCGCATCGCCTGCATCTCCGGAAGCAGCATCTCGATGCTCGGGCGCGCCCAGTCGCGCGCGAAGCGGCAGCCCGGCATGTCGGCGGCGCGGCGGATGGTGTCGACGAGGGCCGCATGGCGGGTGAGGAGATCACCGACGGCGGGGCTCGCAATGTCGAACTGCGGATCGGCGAGCGGGCCGTCGGCCGCCGTGAGGTCGGGGGCGGCGGCGATCGCGGCGCCGGCCTGCAGGTGGAGGCGGGCGGCGTTCTCGGCGTCGACCGGCGCCGGCGGCAGCGCCGCCTGCATCATCTCCGCCGCCTCGACGCGCATCGCCCGGGCCTCGGCGGCGACGGCGTTGTCGAGGATCAGGAGCGTACCGAATGACACCGCCTTGGCGAGGATCGCGAAAGCGAACAGCCCGATCACCGGCCAGCGCGAAGCGACCGCCACCGACGAGGAAGCGATCGTCGTCAGGCCGGCGCGGCTGATCCAGATCCCACCGATGAGCGCCGAGAGAGCGACGGTGAGCACGGCACCGAACCAGTTCGGCCGCATCCGGGCGTCGAAGGCCAGGTACCCGCTGGCCAAGAGCCAGGGGAGGAGGGCGAGGACGGGGAGGTCGCGGCCGAGGAAGAGCCACAGCGCACGGCGCCGGTCGCTGCGGGCGGCGGCGGCCGTGCAGGCGGCCGACCAGAGGAGGCAGGCGGCCGTGAGGATGAGAAAGAAGGCGACATAGCCCATTGAAGACTCGGCTCCGGCGAGGAAAAGAGGGGGGCAACACCGGGGTGTCGGCCGCACGCCCGAGGGGCTATTCTTGCATATCGGAGCGCCCGAATGGGGCCCACCTTGCGTTCCCCGCCGGTTCGCACCGACCTCCAGCGAGATTCCGAATGAGCGCTGACCCGAAGCCCGCCGAGACAGCCAAGCTGACCGCCGTCGAGGGCATCAAGACCGCGAGCGACTATCTGCGGGGCGACATCGCCAAGGAGCTCGTCGACGGGGCCCCCGGCTTCGGGAAGGGGAGCGTTCAGCTGCTCAAGAACTTCGGCACCTACCAGCAGGACGACCGCGAGCAGCGGAAGAGCCGCGAGGGGGCCAAGAGCGTCCGCGAGATCAGCTTCATGATCCGCACCTGCGTGCCGGGGGGGAAGCTCACCGCCGCTCAGCTCCTCGCCGCGCTCGACATGGGGGACGAGATCGGCAACGGCACGATCCGGCTGACGACGCGGCAGTCGATCCAGCACCATGGCGTGGTGAAGGGGGATCTGAAGGCCTTCATGCAGAAGGTCCACACCAACCAGATGACGACGCTTGCTGCCTGCGGCGATGTCGAGCGCAACATCATGTGCTGCCCGGCGCCGATCCACGGCAATGCCGTCCGCGACCAGATGCAGGCCAAGCTCGACGAGCTCGCCATCCATCTCGCCCCGCGGACGCGGGCCTACTACGAGATCTGGCTGACCGATCCGGAGACGGGGGAGAAGCAGCGGGTGGCCGGTGGCCCTGAGCCGGTCGAGCCGAGCCAGCCCATCGAGCCAATCCAGACTGTCGAGCCTATCTATGGCCCCACCTACCTGCCGCGGAAGTTCAAGACCGCCTTCGCCCTCCCCGAGGACAACTGCACCGACGTCTATGCCAACGACCTCGGCTTCATCGTTGTCCACGAGCATGGAAAGATCCTCGGCTACAACGTTATCGCCGGTGGCGGGATGGGGGTGACGCCGAGCGCCGCCAAGACCTTCCCGGCCCTAGCCAAGCGACTGGGGTTCGTTCCCCCGGAAGATGTCCTCGGCATCGCCGAGGCGATCGTCAAGGTGCAGCGCGACTTCGGCAACCGCGCCGACCGCAAGACGGCGCGCCTGAAGTACACGATCCACACGATGGGCCTGGAGGCTTTCCGGGCGAAGGTGGAGGAATACTTCGGCAAGGCGCTTGCCGCCTGTCATCCGACCGATGTCCATGGCTTCGACGACCACATCGGCTGGTTCGAGCAAGGGGATGGGAAATACTTCTACGGATTCAACGTCGAGAACGGCCGGATCGTCGACCGCGATGGCTTTCAGCTCAAGACGGCGATCCGAAAAATCCTCCGCGAGCTCGCGCCGGGGGTGCGGATCACGGCCCACCAGAGCCTGCTTTTCACTGGCCTTGCGGCCAGCGACCGCGACCGGATCGCCGAGATCCTCCATGGCCATGGCGTGAAGACGTCGGAGGAGATCTCGACGCTCCGCCGCTGGAGTATGGCCTGCGTGGCCCTCCCCACCTGTAGCCTCGCGGTCGCCGAGAGCGAGCGCGTCCTCCCCGGGCTCATCGACTCCCTCGAGCCGGTGGTGGCGAAGCTCGGGCTTTCGCACGACGCCTTCACCGTCCGCATGACCGGCTGCCCCAATGCCTGTGCCCGCCCCTACAACTGCGACATCGGCATCGTCGGGCGGACGGCGGGGAAGTACACGCTCTTCCTCGGCGGCCGGCTCCTGGGAGACCGGCTCAACGAGCAATACAAGGATGTCGTTCCCTTTGAGGATCTTGCCAAGGAGATCACCGCCGTCCTCACCTGCTACAAGGCGGAGCGGAAAGCAGCGGAGACCCTCGGTGACTTCTGCTATCGCAAGGGGATCGAGGGGGTGCGCACGTGGGCCAACGAGTGGCTCGCCGGTGCCCGCGGCCACGGCTGATCAGGGCAGGAAAAGAGCCAGTTTGACCTTACTCCCAATTCGGCGTACAAATTGGGAGTATGTTCCCAAGGACGCTTTCGATCAGTGAATCGAGCAGTTTGCTGCTCCTCGGGCCGCGCGGCACGGGGAAGTCGACGCTTCTCCGGGAGCATTTCGGGGCCCGTGCCACGCTCTGGATCGATCTCCTCGACCCGGAGCTCGAGCACCGTTACAGCCTCCGGCCGGGGGAATTGCGCGAGCAAATCGATGCCGCATCGGCCGTCGACTGGGTGGTGATCGACGAGATCCAGAAGGTGCCCCTCCTCCTCGACGTCGTCCATGCCGCGATCGAACAGCCTCGGCCCGGCGGCCAGCGCGTCCGCTTCGCCATGACCGGCTCGAGTGCTCGGAAGCTGAAGCGCGGGGCGGTCAATCTGCTCGCCGGCCGGGCGTTCGTGCGGCACCTCTTCCCGTTGACCAGCCGCGAGCTCGGGCCGGCCTTCGAGCTTTCCGCATCCTTGCGCTTCGGCACGCTCCCCACGGTGTTCTCGTTCACCGCCGAGGCCGATCGATCGAGCTACCTGCGGGCCTATGCCCGAACCTATCTGCGCGAAGAGGTGTGGGCGGAGCATGTCATCCGGCGGCTCGATCCCTTCCGGCGCTTCCTCGAAGTGGCGGCCCAGGCCAATGGCGAGATCCTCAACTGCTCGAACATCGCCCGCGACATCGGTGTCGATCACAAGACGGTGGCCTCCTATTTCGAGATCCTGGAGGACACCCATCTGGGCTTCATGCTCGAGCCGTGGCACGCCTCCGTCCGCAAGCGGCAGCGGCAGTCGCCGAAGTTCTGGTGGTTTGATCCGGGCGTCTGCCGGGCCCTGGCCGGGACGTTGACCGTCGACCTCGTGCCCCGAACCGGTGGTTACGGGCGGGCCTTCGAGCACTTCGTGATCCTCGAGATCGTGCGGGCCAGCGACTATTGCCAGAACGACTACCGCTTCTGCTATCTGCGCACGAAGGACGACGCCGAGATCGATCTGATCATCGATCGCCCCGGCCGGCCGCCGGCGCTCATCGAGATCAAATCGACCGACCGCGTCGAGCCGCGGCATGTGCGCGACCTGTCACGCTTCCTCCCCGACTTCCCTGGGGCCGATGCCTATTGCTTCTCCCGCGATCCGCTCCGGAAGCGGATCGACGGCGTGCTGGCGGTGCCCTGGGAAGAGGGCCTCGCGGAACTCGGGCTGTGAGGCGGGCAGGATACAGCGGAGAGGCTGCTGATTGATTGCCGTGGCTCCGAGGCCATGTTGGACGGCTCACACTCCACAGCGGTACGTTCATCTCCAGGGGAGCGGCTCATGGGCATGAAAGTTGCGGTTCTGATTCGTAAGCAGGCTGCTCGAAGAACAAGGACACTTGCCGGCGGCAATCGGCGGCTACGACGCCCTCATCCAGCGCTCCGGTCATCGCCCGGAAGCCAGCATCGCCGAGCAGGTGAAAAAGGCGAAGGAGCGGCTCGCGGCCTTGACCGGCCCCGGCGGGCCGGGAGACACCGGCTCGGTGTTATCGGAAGCATGACAGACATTTCTACGGAGACGAGATGATGGATGAATTGACGCGGCTCCTCGGCGAGCTCGAAGCGGCCGTGAAAGCGGGGGACCGGGCGCGGGCCCATGACGTCGCCGGGAAGATCGAGGGACTGGTCCTGCGGAACATCGAGCAGGAACGGGCCAAGACCGAGGAGAGCTACCGGCGAAGCTTGGCCAAGGTGGCCGAACTGCTGGCGATCGTCGACCGGCCAGCGCCGGCTCGGAGGCGCGCGACCGATGATCGGACCCTCGCTGGTCCGAATACGGCGCGTGCCATGGCGGCCGGCGACCAGCCCCCCGGCCATGTGTTTCCGGTCTGGTTTGGCACGAATCGAAAGCCGCTGCCCGGCGCTGGATTCGGCCCGGAGCGGGCCGGGAAGACGACCCTCGGCATGGCCGAGGTGTATGTCCCGGAGGCGCATCGATTCGGGGAGGTTGGCACGTCGTGGTGGACGAAACTCCGCCGTCTCGATCTCCGCGACGACACGCTCCGCGTGCAGCGGATCCGGACGCTCGGGGAGACCGACTTCTTCACGGAGGTCTCCAACGCCGTCAAGGAGGCTCGTGATCCCGACGGCCCTCCGCAGGCGCTGGTCTTCATCCATGGATTCAATGTGTCGTTCGAGGAAGCTGCTGTGCGCGCGGCGCAGCTTGGAGTCGATCTGGACGTCTCCGGCGCGACCGCTTTCTTCTCCTGGCCGTCCCGCGGGTCGGTGGCCGCCTACACGGCCGACGAGGCGACGATCGACGCGAGCGAACGGGCGATCGCCGATTTCCTCACCGACTTCGGCCGCCGCTGCGGGGCCGAGCGCGTCGATGTCATTGCGCATAGCATGGGCAACAGGGGCCTCCTCCGGGCGCTGCAGCGGATTGCCGCCGACGCCGAGCGCCGTTCGGAGGTGAAGTTCGGCCAGATCATTCTCGCGGCTCCCGACGTCGATCGGGATCTGTTCCTTGATCTGGCACATCTTTACCCGGAGTTTTGCGACCGCTGCACGCTCTACGCATCGAATCGCGACGTCGCCGTGCACGCGTCGAGTTGGGTGCACTGGGGGCATCGGGCCGGCTATTTTCAGCCCTACACCGTCACCGCCGGTGTCGACACGATCGCCGTCCCCAACTTCAACGTCGATCTGCTCGGGCACGGCTACTTCGCAGCCGCCGAACGCCTGCTCCACGACATGTGGACCATCCTCCGCCATGCCTCCCCGCCGGGGAAGCGGCAGGGCATCGAGGCGATGCAGCTCGACAATGGCGGCGCATGGCGGTTTCGCCGTTGACCGTCGGAGGGGGCTCGGTGCGATTCCGCTGCAGCCTCCGGCCCTGTTGGCCGCCGCGCGCTCCGGGATGCACCGCGAGCTATCGGGCAAAGGCCTCGGGCTTTTCCAGCACGAACATGTGGCCGTGGTCGCTGGTCACGATCACGGCCGTGTCGTCCCAGCCGCCGTGGCTCTCGACCCAGCCGGTGATCGCCCGGAAGGCGGCGTCGCCACTGGCCACGGCGCCGATGGCCGCATCGATGTCGTTTCCATGGCTCGCCCAGTCGACATCCCCTGCTTCCACCATCAGCCAGAAGGGTTTTTCCTTCGCGGCAAGGACGTCGAGCGCCGCCACCGTCATCTCGGCAAGCGTCGGATTCTCGTCGATATCGGCCAGGGTGTAGTGGATCGGCTGGCTGTACTTCAGCCCCAGGCCTGATTGTTCGCCGAGGGCGAAGAGATTCTTTCGGCCGTCGTCGGAGACGATCACCGGGTCGTAACCGCCGTCGGCCGTGGTGAAGGGAAGATTGCCAGGCTTGGTGCCGAACAGGCCGAACAGACGCTCCCCGCCAGCGATCGCGGCGGCCGCCCCTTCGGCGAGCACCTCCGCCCCCTTCCGCCCCGCCGTCCGCTGGGCGATCCGGTAACGCCCCCCCTTCCCGGCATCGATCGCGGTGAGCGTCGAGGGGGCGACGTACTTGTTCCCCGGTTCGTAGTTGACCCCCTGTTGCTTCGAGTCGTCGGGGGCGTCGCCGCCAAACCCGCAGCCGATGACGACGTCGAGGCCGGGCAGTGGTTCCCCGCGGTGCGACACCGAGCGCAATCCCACCATGTCGCGGGTGATGTCCTGGTAGTCGTCGCGGCTGACGTTGTTGGCATAGGCGCAGGCCGGCGTGGCATGGGGGATCGGCACGCTCGTCACGGTGCCGACGGCCCAGCCCTGCTTCTGCAGCGTGCGCGCGATCGGCTCGACTTGTTTCCCTGCGGGATCGACGTTGATCGCGTCGTTGTAGGTCTTGCGGCCGGAGCAGAAAGCGGTGGCCGAGGCGGCTGAATCACAGACCGCATGGGGACGGTAGCGATCACGGCCGATCAGATACGTGGCCTGGGCGATCGGGTCCCACGGCGTTGCGCCTCCCATCGAGACGTCGTAGCCACCAGCCTTGTCGCCGCCGGGGTTCTCGAGGGCCTGGGCGTCGACGTCGACCTTCGTGCCGTCGTTGGCGGGGCTCGTGCAGCAGAACCCGAAGGCGGTCGGGGCACCGGCGTAATCCTGGAAGGAGAGCCCCGTGCCACGGCCGGAATCGTAGGCCACGTTCCCCGACAGCGCGATCGCGGCGGTGCGCGTCGTCGTCCAGTCCATCCCGTCGAAGACCATGAGGATGATTCGCCGCTTGCCGGCGGCGGCCGCTGCCACCTGGAGGGTATGGACGTCGGTCTGGTCGAAGTAGTCGGCAGCAGGGTTGAGCGTGTGCTCGGGGAGCCGGCCGTAGATCGCCCGGAGCCGATCCTCGCTGCGGTAGGGACTCTGCTCCCCGGCTACCCCATCCAGGCCGATGCCAAAGGTGTAGACGGGAACGAGCCGGTTGGAGTGGTTCGACCAGGAGATGTAGTGCCCCGGCTGATCCCCCCAATGCCCCCACGGAGCGGTGCCGGTATGGGTGGCATCCCACTGGAGCCTGGCGAAGCGATCGGTGGGGCGCAGCGACACCGCCGGGACGGTCACCGTCGGAGGTGGCTCGGCAGCGGAGGAGGGGAGCCCGCTGGCAACGCTGCCGAGCATGATCACGAGAAGAACACGGCAGCGGAAAGTCATGGGTACGTCCCCGGGGCTGGTGTCGCATGGTGCCGAGACACAAACACCGAAAAATCGTAGCAGCCACTCATGAGCGGGAAGCGAGCAACTCCGCGGGAGGGCTTCTGGCCCGGTCTGCCGAGTCAGGCGGGCACGTCGTCCCACACCGGGCACCACAGGGGCTGGCGGGGGAAGAGGATGCCGGCGAGCCGCTGGGCCATCTGCGTCGAGGGCTGCATCGTCCCCCGGGCCACCGCCTCGGCCGGATCGCACTGGCCGAGGAGGAGCCGGGTGAGCTCGTCGTCTGCCAGCCGCAGCCAACTGCGGCCGACGCGCCCCTGCTGAACCGTGGCTCTCCCGTCGGCAACGACGACGGAGCCGCGGAAGCCGGGCGATTCGATCCCCAGTTCGAGGGCTTCGCGGATCCCTGCGGCCGCGGCCCGGGCCACCGTGGCCGGCGCGACGGCCTGGAGGACCTCGAGCGGACGAATCAGTTTGGCGACGATCATCCGGTCGTGGGCTTGCACGAGGCTCTCGCCCCCCGCCACCGCGGCGTGGAGCGGATCGGTGGCGCTCGACTCGTAGACGATCTCCTGACGGTCGTTCTCGATCGCCTCGGCACACACCCGGGCGAGAATCTCGCGCTCGAGGCCGGGGAACTCCGGATCGGCGACGAGCTCGAGGATCCGATGGCCAGCCTGGATGCAATAGCCGACGATCCGGGCGGAGGTCTCGTGGAGGTCGTAGCGGTCCTGGCCGACGAGGGCGACGAGGATCGAGTCGAAGGCTCCGCGGCTGACCAGCCAGCGCGAGTAGGCCTCGCCGCGATCGAGCGGGCCGACGAAGCGGGCCGCGTTCTGGTTGTAGATCCGGAGGATGGCGGGGAGCTCGACGTGGCGCCACTGCCGCATCGTCACCCCTTCGGTCGACAGGCCCACCGCCGGCATCGCGCTGGCCGACGAACGGGCCAGCGGGGCTGGGCGCTCGAGCAGGCGGGCGAGGATGTCGGTGGGGCGGCCGGGGGTGGCGCAATCACGGCCGAGGACCGCCCAGCCCATTTCGTGGAACGACGGCGCGATCCGCGTGCGCGAGAAGGCGACGGCGGCACCGATCATCCGCATCCGGTCCTCGGCGGCCTGCACGAGACGCTGGCCGTGTCCGGCCCCGCGGCATTCCGGCAGCACCGCCACCCGGTCGATGACCGCGGCTCTGACCGAACCGGCGCCGAGCATCATCGCCCGCGGCATCACCTCAACATGGCCGACGATCCGACCGGCCAGCCGGGCCACGAGCCGGTTGCCGGGGTCGTGCTCGGGATGATCGACCGCCGCATGGAACTCCGCCCTCGTCGGCGCCACCGGGAGCCCGGAGAGGAGTTGGAGGATCTCGCTCTGGTCGCCGGCCCGTGCGGGGGCGATCTGACACTGCTCGAGCATCCACGACGGGGGACGACGTGGTGCCACCGGATGGATCGGAAGGTGGATGATCGCCGGCCGACGCTCGCTCCGGCGTCGCGCCGCGGTCCGTGGCTCGGCAACGACCGCGAGACGGAGGCTGTCGGCGTGCGTGGAAGACTCCGTCTCTCCATCGGCGCCCGTCGCATCAGCGACGACGTCCGAAGTTCGGTCGTCGGCGATCGTGCCGACAGCGATCTGGGGAGCGGCCCCACCCCGGCTCGAGCGCCCGCCGGCGTGAACCTGGGAACGATTCCCCCTTCGCATACCCTCCGCTGGCATGGTGCCTCCTCATCCCTGGAGCGACATTCACAGTCCGTTGGTCGCAAGGATAGGCGGATTGTCAGTCGATCTCAAGTAGCAGGAAGCGGCGCAACGACTTTTCGTGGAAAAAACACCAGGGATGTTCCCGGGATGAGAGCGCCTTGGCGGCGCCGATTCGACCGGCGAGCGGCCCGGACAGTGCGAGCAATCGCTGGCGCTGCGCCTGGGTGTGGAAGGCGAGCCGATCGTTGGTCGCACGGATCTCCCGGCACCGCCGGCGCGCGAGTGTCGGCGTGGGGAAGGTGTCGATCCAGCGCGTCTTCTGCATCACCAACTCGCGGACCTCAGAAGCGAGGGTGTCGATCGGAGGGAGATGCCGCTCGGGGTGGTAGTCGAGATCGCGGAGGGTCTGGTGGAGGGCCGCGAGCTCCGCCGCCGGATCGCGTCCGGCGTCGGCGGGGAAGACCTTGTCGATCGGGAGCCGTAGGGTTCCGGTGACGACGGCGTAGCGGGGCGGATCGCAGCCGGTGAGGCGGCGCACGATCCCGTCGGTGATCCGGTCATAGGCGGCGCCGCCGATCCCATGAACGAAGACATCGGCGACAAGGAGGCGGGCGATGAGCGTCGTGAGCAGGGCCCGGGGACGGAGACGGAAGCCGTGCCCCTCGAGCCGCTGGAGCGCGTCGACCCACCTCGAAGCCGAGGTGTCGGGCGTGATCGGGAGCTCGACGCGCAGCGTCTCCATGTCAGAGAGGAGGAGCGTGCCGCCCGTGCCGGCGTTGGCGAACACGCGCCGCCGGCGGGGATCGTCGCGCGACCAGATCCACCACGGCACCTCGAACCACGGCCCGTCGGCCGTGTCGTCGGTGCGCACCGCCAGATCGGGCATCGGCCGGCCGTGGCCGCGGATCCGCCAGACGCGGCGGTGTTCGGCGAGAGCGGCATTGTAGGCCTCGTGGAGCTGCCGGGCGCGCGCCAGGAGCCAGCCGATGAAGACGAGCACCGTCGGCAGCCGCACCAGCTCGCTGACCGGCAGTTCGAGTGTCTCCAGACCGAAGCGGGCCTCGACGAGATGGCGGGCCTGGGCCAGCGCGATACCGAGTCGCCGGGTTTCCGCCGCGCGCTCCATCACCAGCGGCCACCAGCGCCGCAGGATCGGCGCCGGCTCGAGCGGGAGGAGGAGGTCGCAGCAGCGGTCGCCGAAGGAGGCGAACGCTTGGTCGTCGAGGATCCCCCGCTCCTCCCAGGCCATGTCGGGGCCCGGGCCATCGAAGGGAACCTGCACAAGCTTTGCCTCCTGGGGCGTCCCCACCGGGACAGCGACCCCCGTGTGGTTGCAGCGGTCGGTGTCGACGATCAGATTCACCGCGGTGCCGCCGACCCGGCGGGCGTAGGCGTCGAGGGCGGAGTTCTTCAGCCACACGCCCGGGTGAAAGAGCTCCGGTTGGTGCCCCCCCATGATGATCGGGCGCGCGATCCAGTCGGCGACGTCACGCGGCCGTTCGACGTCGCGGTAGCTGCCGGTGTATTCGGCGGCCACCGTGAGCACCTCACGCCGTGTCGCGGCCACCAGTTCCCACAGCCGCATGTCACCGATGCGCGTGTCGAAGGCGGCCCGCAGGAGGCGGTTGTTGTCGAGGAGCGTCTCGATGGCGTCGGCCGGCGCGTCGGCCTTCGCCACGAGTGGCGGATGGATCAGCCGGTCGCCGGAGAGGGCCGGGGCTCGATACCTCCGGGTCGCGGAGGGCCACGATGATGTCATGGGTGAGGTGGGCTGGCCGGAGGGGACGTGTCCGGAGGTTCAGCCGGCCCCGTGCGTCGACGCAGCGACATCATGCGCCGACGCCGCCACGGCGGCTTCGGCCCGGTCGAGGACGCCTCGGTAGTAGGCCAGACGGGTCTCGGCGTCGTCCAGAGCCCCCCCGAAACTCCGCGCCAAATCGAGGTAGAGGAGGGGAACGGGGAGCTCCACGACCCGCAGGCCGGCCACCGAAGCCTGCACCCAGACCTCGAGCGGCATCGCATAGCCGAGCTCGGTCACGTGGAGCGCGGAGAGCGCCCGGCGCGTGTAGGCCTTGAATCCGCAGAAGGCGTCGGTGAGGGAGAGGCCGAGGCGGGCGTTGATCTCGGCGGTAATCGTCTCGTTGATCCGCCGACGCGACTCGGGCGGGCGGCTGTCGCCGTCGAACACCTTCAGGTAGCGGCTGCCGGAGACGATATCGGGGAGCGGTGCCTTGGAATGTCCAGCGCCGCCGTCGGTCGTGGCGGTTTCGATGAAGGTGGGGATGAGCCGCGGCTGGTGCTGGCCGTCGCAGTCGATCGTCACCAGGCCGTCGAAGTCGCCAGAGAGCGTTTCGCGGAAGGCCGTCGCCAGGGCGGCACCGTAGCCACGGTTGTGCGGATGGCGAACGACCCGGATATCCCCCTGACGCTCGAGGCGGTCGGCGAGGAGCCGCGACGTGCCGTCGGTCGAGCCATCGTCGACCACGAGGACGTGGGGCGTGAAACGCAGAACCTCGTCGAGGACCCCCTCGACATGCCGGACTTCGTTGAAGACCGGCAGGGCCGTGAGGAACTTGGATTGCCGGGGCACCGCGCCGCTCCCCGCAGCGTCAGAAGCTTCCGGACCGCGGGAGGATCGAGAGGGGGAAGGCATCGTGGGTCCTTAGCGAGAGTGCTCCGCCGCGGGATGCGGCGGCCGTCGACCCAGGAAACCCTCGGCGTTTCCTGGGGTCGACACCGTGGAAAAAGCTCAGGGATGACTTTTTCCACGGACAGTAAGCTTGGTAGAAACAGGCTGCGCGGTGACGGGCTGGCAGACGTCAGGTCAACCGGGCCCGGACCCTCCATGAATTGTAGCGCCGGGAAAGTGCCGAGCAACGCGCCGGTACAGGTGTCACAGGCTGCAAAGGGGAATGAGCGGATCACGCTCGGCGTCGCTGGCCCGGCATTTGAGCCCTGGTACCGCGGCGGCGAGGCGATCGGCCAGCACCGGCATCGAGAACCGCTCGCTGGCGTGATGCCCGAGAACGACAACCTGCATTCCCAAGCTGGCAGCGTGAAGGGCGTCGTGGAGCTTCAATTCGCCCGTCACAAAGCTGTCGCACCCGGCCTGGCGGGCGATCGGGATCCCTTCGGCACCGCTCCCGCAGACGATCCCCACCCGCCCCACCTCCCGGTCGGTCGCCCCGGCCAGATGCGTCCCTGCCGCGCCCAGATGGCCGGCGAGCCGGCGGGCAAACTCGACGACGGAGTGCCCCGGCGGCGCCAGCCCCATCCGGCCGAAGCCGGCAAGCGGCGCGACCGGATCGGGAATCAGCGGCGTGACGGCAGACAGCCCGGCGGCGGCGGCGAGGAGGTCGTTGATCCCACCGGCCGCTGAATCCCAGGCGGTATGGCTGCTCCAGACCGCAATCCCGGCCCGTGCGAGATCGAGGAGGAGGCCGCCGGTCGGGGTGGCGTCGGTGAGTCGGGCGACGGGGCGGAAGGGGAGGGGATGATGGGTGACGATGAGGTCGAAATCCCCGCCGATCGCCTCCTCGACGACGGCGGCCGACAGCGTCAGGCAGGTGAGCACTCTCTCGATCCGCCCGCGCCCGCTGCCGACGAGAAGGCCGACGGAATCCCACTCCGCCGCCAGCCGCAGCGGGGCGAGGTGTTCGAGCGCGGCGGTCACGGTGTCAAGCGTCGGCATCCCCCCGATCATACAATCTGTTTTTGGCCCAATCCCCCTTCCGCCCCCGGTGCCACTCCATGGATCGAGCCAGTGTCTGTGTCCCGGCCGGCGCCCTCGCCTCCGACCTGCGGACCGCCTTCAGTCGCGCGCGGACACTCGGTGTGAAGGGGTTGGAGCTCGATGTCCGCGCCGACCTCGACGGGGGGCGGATCTCCGCCACCGGCGTCCGGCAGCTGCGGAAGTGGCTCGCCGACGAGGGGCTCGTGGTGGCTGCCCTCCGCTTTCCCACCCGGGGCGGCTATGCCGAAAGCGATCGGCTCGAGGCGCGGATCGAGGGGACGAAGCGGGCCCTCGAACTCGCCCACGGCCTCGGCACGCCTGTGGTCACCAATCATGTCGGCACGATCCCGGCGGAGGATTCCCCGGATTGGGGCGTGATGCTGGGGGCGCTGCGCGACCTGGCGGGATGGAGCGAACGCGCCGGCGCTACGCTTTGTGCGGAGGCGGGGAGGGCGTCGCCTACCGATCTGCTCCGGCTCGTCGCCGCGCTTCCCGAGGGGGGGCTCGGCTGCACGCTCGTCACCGGGGCACTGGTCGTCCATGGCCACGACCCAGCCATCGCCGCCGCCCAGCTGGCGGGGATCGTGCGCCATGTCTGGCTGACCGACGCCATGCCGGGGACGTTTGCCGGTCATGGTCGCGCGATGGTCCTCGGGCGCGGGGATGTCGACATCGCCGCCACGCTCGGTTCGCTCGAGGAACGGGGCTACCGCGGCTGGCTCGGGCTCGAGGTGGTCGACGGCACCGATGCTGCGGGGGAACTCGCCGCCGCGATCGCGCGGCTCACGGTCGTGTGAGGGCTCGAGGCGGTCTCCTCGTGGCGGCGGAAGGTGTAGATGCCGCGGCCATCGGGGGAGAGGATCGTGAAGTACACCTCCCCCGCCTCGTCCTCGCCGAAGCTCAACACGGGGAGCCCCTCGCGGTCGTGCGGGATCGGCCGGTTGGAAACGGCTCGGCCTGTGGCGTCGTCGATGCCGAGGGCCCACAGCCTCCCCGACACGTAGTCGGCATAGAGATAGCAGCCGTCGAGCTCGGGGAGCTTCTTCCCGCGGTAGACATTGCCGCCGGTGATCGACTTGCCGATGTCATGCGCGTATTGCCAGACCGGATCGACGAATCCCGGGCCGGTGGCCGTGTTGGTTGGGGCGTAGGGCTGGTTCCCCTCGCGCAGGCTCCAGCCGTAGTTTGCCCCCTTCGCGCCGAGATTGATCTCCTCCCAGAGATCCTGGCCGACGTCGGCGATCCACAGTCGGCCGGTGCGCCGATCGAACGACATCCGCCACGGGTTGCGCAGCCCGTAGGCCCAGATCTCCTGGCGCACCCCGGCGGGGCGCGCCGGCTTGCCGCCGTTCTCTGCCATCAGGGCGACGAAGGGATTGTCGGCGGGGATTCCGTAGGCGGTCTTCTCCCCTTTGGAGTCGACATCGATCCGCAGCACCTTGCCGAGGAGGTTCTGGAGGTTTTGCCCGTTGCCGAATGGATCGTTTTGCTTCCCGCCGTCGCCGTAGGCGATATAGAGATAGCCATCGGGGCCGAAGCAGATCGTGCCCCCTTTGTGGTTCCACGCCGGGTGCTCGACGCGGAGGATCTCTTCGCCGCTCGTCGGATCGGCGCAGTCGGGATCGTCCTTCGATACGCGGTAGCGCTCGAGGACCATCGTGAGAGGCGTCGTCTTCGTGGAGTAGTGGACGAAGAGCTCGCCGTTCTCGGCGAACCGGGGATGGAAGGCGAGGCCGAGGAGCCCCTCTTCGTTCTGCTTGTCGGCGTAGTGCACCTTCTCGGTGAGGTCGAGGAACACCTTCGTTGCCGCCGAGTCGGGGCGGAAGACGTGGATCGCTCCCTGCTGCTGCGGCACGAACAGCCGCCCCGATCGATCACCGGCGTGCGTCAGGAGGATCGGCCGCAACGGATTCGGCGTGCCATCGACATCGGGGGTCCAGCCGGTCCAGACAAGATCGGGGAACGCCTGGACGGCCTCGATCGGCAGCGGTGACTCATCGATCGGCCGGGCTGCGGCCACGGCCGTGGCGCCACCCGACGGAGCGTCGGCGGGGGCAGCGGAGGCAACGTCCCGCAAGGCCACAACAACGAGGATTCCAGCCAGGGTGTGGCGGACATTCGGAGGGGGGAATGGCACGGGATAAGCTCCGCGGGAGAGGGCTTCGTCGGCAGGGGGACGATCGGCAATGAACCTGCCCAGTGATGCGGGCCTCCCGGCCCGAAAAACTTGCAGCCGTTCCATGATCGGGCTGATTGACCATGGAGAGCAACCACCGTATGGTGACGATTGTCCCGTGGTTTGTCGCCTCCCGCCCCGAAAAGTCCCTGAAGACGTGGCGGTTTTCTCGGCCCATTCCTCGGCCCAACTGGTATCGGCTGACATGCGTCCCCTCCTCACTTGGCTGGCGATCCTCGGGTATGGAGTGCTCGCCCTCGGGCTGCCGTTGCCTGCCGGGATGGGGCCGAAGGGGGTGCCGGCGGGGCTCGATATGGCCGGCGTCATCGCTGCCAAGGACCGCTCCGTCGTCTTCCCCTGCATGAACAGCCCCTGCGGCTGTGCCAGTGCCGATCAGTGTTTCCGCGCTTGCTGCTGCACGACGCTCGCCGAGCGCCTCGCCTTCGCCCGCCGGCACCGCCTCGACGCCGCGCTCATCGCCTCGCTCGAGGACCGGATGCTGGGCGCCGGCGAGCTGGCGGAACAAAAGCCGCAGGGGGCCTGCTGCGCGAGCGACCGCCCCGCGAAGCCGAAGGGCTGCTGCGAGCTTGAGCGCGAGTCGCAGGCCCCCTCCGCCGCTGCCGAGAAGAGCTGCTGCGACGACGCGGTGACGGCGGAGTCGATCGAAGCCGACCCGGCGCCGATCGTGGAGGGGGGGCGCGTTCGGCAGGTGACCCTCCGGGCGATGCTCGCCTGCAAAGGGATCGTGACCTCCTGGTTGGCCGTGGGGGGCGCTCCTCCCACGCCACGGTTTGAAATCACCGGACTGCTCCCGCCGCAGGCGTGGGTCGAGTTGTTGGATGTGACCGGGTTGGACCCCCTGTTGGTGCCCGTGCCCCCGCCGCCCTGGGTGGCCTGAACGAGGATTCCGCGGCGCTGATCTCAACTGAAAACAGTTGCGATCGCGTGGGGGTGGGATGGGATTTATCCCGTCCCTCCTGCCCGCGAGACGAGCGCCGTGTCTGCCGTCCCGTTCGTCGGAGACGTCTGCGTGTCGTGCGCTGCCGCATGACCGCGTCGGACTCCGCGTGTCACCGCTTTACCATCCGCGTTCAAAAGGAAAATCGATGTCTGTTTCCATCTTCTGGCCGCGCCGTGCGCGGGCGTTCACGCTCGTCGAACTGCTCGTTGTCATCGCCATCATCGGCACGCTCGTCGGCCTCCTCCTCCCGGCCGTTCAAGCGGCGCGCGAGGCGGCCCGGCGATCCAACTGCGCAAGTAACCTCCGCCAGCAGATCTTGGCGATGGTCAATTACGAGAGCGCCCGCAGGGCTCTCCCGCCGACCGACCTTCCCGGCGGCTTCTCGATCCAGGCCAGGCTCCTTCCCTTCATGGAGGAGGCCAACATCGCTTCGCAACTCGACTTCAAGCAACCGGCGACAACCGGGGCCTTCAACGCCCAGGTGCCAAACCCCGTCTTCACCACGCTGTTTGCCACGCCGATCCCGGTGATGCTCTGCCCGAGCGATCCGGCGCCTTCGATCCACACCGTGACGGTTGTTGCCGGCGGCCCCTACACCTACGCCGGCCTGAGCTACATGGTGAGCACCGGTTCGGGCACCGGCACGAACTACGACCAGCGCTGGCCCACCGACGGGATCGTCTCCGAAGGCTCGAAGGTCCGCCTGGCCGCGGTCAGCGACGGGCTCTCGAAGTCGGTGTTCATGAGCGAGACGGTCCGCAGCGCCGGCGACGACATTGTTCTCACTGCCGGCCAGGCGCCGAAGTTCCCCTATCAGAAGACGCTCAACGGCTCCGGTGGCGTGACGAGCACGAAGCAGGCGACGCCCGGCTATCCGGGGAGCGGGGCATGGTCGTCGGGGGTCGTCGGGGGAATGATCCAGAACCCGCCGCTGGAGACGATCTGGAAGTCGTTTACATCGTGGCGCGGTGCGAACACCAACACGATGCGCGGCCGTGGCACCTCCTGGGCCCTGACCGGGGCGTGCAACACCCTCACCAATGGCTACAGCCCTCCCAACAGCCGCGTGCCCGATCTGGTCATCCACGCCACCGGTTTTTTTGGGCCGAAGAGCTACCACCCCTCCGGGGCCCAGGTCGCTTTCGGGGACGGCTCGGTGCGGATGCTCTCCGACAGCCTCGACGCCACGGTCTGCCGGGCGCTCCACAGCATCAATGGTGGCGAGGTTGTGTCGGCCGAGGAGTGATCGACGTTGCCAGTCGATCCTGATCATGACCCGCGCGGCGGGCCCGGGGGGCGACTCCTGGGCCCACTGTCGTGGAGGCCTTCCATCCTCTGCCGGAGCGATCGATGTCACCGTCCGAGTCCCCGTCTCCATCCCAAGACTCCTCGCCCTGGCCCGACTACCGGGCGGTGTGGCGCTGGCATTTCTATGCCGGCATCTTCTGCATTCCGTTTGTCGTCGTGCTGGCGATCAGTGGCGCGATCTACCTCTTCAAGGCGGAGATCGAGGGCTGGTCCGAACGTTCGTACGACCGTCTCGAGCAGGGGACCGGCGCTGCGTTGCCTTCAGCGCAGATTTCAGCGGCGCTCGCTGCGTTCCCCGGCAGCACCTTCGAGGGCTACGAGCTCCCCGCCGCGCCGGGATGCGCCGCCCGGGTCGTCGTCCGCACCGAGGCCGGACCCAGACGGGCCTACGTCGATCCGACGTCGCTGGCGATCCTCGGCAGCGTGAGTGAACGCGACCGCTTCATGAAACAGATCTTCCGGCTCCACGGGGAGCTGCTGATGGGGAACCGCGGCTCAAATCTCGTCGAGCTTGCCGCCTGCTGGACGATCGTGATGGTGCTCACCGGGCTCGTCCTCTGGTGGCCACGGCAGGGGCGTGGGCTGGCGGGTGTGGCTTGGCCACGGCTCCACGGCGGAAGGCGGTTGTTGTGGCGCGACATGCATGCGGTGACGGGCGTGTGGATTTCGCTCGTCACGCTCGCGCTCCTCTTCAGTGGCCTGCCGTGGGCCAAGTTCTGGGGGGATTCCTTCAAGGCCGCGCGGCGCTTGACGGGCACGGCCGTCGCCCGCCAGGAGTGGTCCAACGACGGCGGCCGGAGCGAAGCGGCAGGCGCCGCCGGGGCCGCCCGGGGGGGCGAGCATGCCGGACATGTGGGTCATGGCGGCGGGGGGAGACGAAGCGCCGTGGAGCTGACCGCTGACGATCTCGCGTCACTCGATATCGTGGCGGCGGTCGTGACGCCGCTGCGGCTCGAGGCGCCGGTCGTTCTCGCGCCGGCGCCGGGGGGGAACGGGCGGTGGACGGCGAAGTCGACGACTGCCAACCGGCCGCGCCGGGTCGATCTCGTCGTCGACGGGGCCAGCGGCGAGATCGTGCGCCGCGACGACTTCGCGACGAAGCATCCGATCGACAAGGTGGTCGCCGTGGGGATCGCCTTCCACGAGGGGCGCCTGTTCGGCTGGCCGAATCAACTCCTCCTCCTCGTCACCGCCGTCGGGCTCGTCCTCGTTTGCATCAGTGCGGTGTGGCTGTGGCTGCGGCGCCGCGATCCGGGCCGGCTCGGTGCACCCCCACCGGGGATCCCGCCGCGGCGGAGCGTGCCGCTGGTGGCAACGGTCGTCGGTCTGGGGGTGCTTCTCCCCCTCTTCGGCCTCTCGCTCCTGGCCGTGCTCCTTCTCGAACGCGTCGTCCTCCGTCGCGTGACGCCGGTGAAGACGTGGCTCGGGCTGGCATGAGCCATCGCCCGGTCAGGCGAGGCGGGCGGCTGCCGCGACCGCGGCGGTCTCGACCCGGAGAATGTGACGTCCGAAGGTGACGCGTTCACCCCCGGCGGCCTCAAGCGTGCTCACCTCCTCGGCCGTGAATCCCCCTTCGGGGCCGACGACGACGAGGATCGCAGCGGTCGGCCCCGCAGCGAGGACCGCCTCGGGCGGGCGCCCGTGGGGATCGGCGAGGAGCGTGCGCGTGCCGGTGGGGACCGCGGCGAGCAAGTCGGCGATCGAGGCCGCATGCCCGATCCCCATGAGTGAGTCGCGGCCGCACTGCTTGCAGGCCTCGACCACGCCCCGTTCCAGCCGAATCCGGGCCGAGTCGGTCGCTTCGGCGACCCCGCGCGTCGTGATCAGGGGGACGAGCAAGTTGACGCCGAGCTCAGTCAGCTTCTCCACCATCCACTTCTGCCGATCCCCCTTGGGGAGCGCGACGGCGAGCGTCACCGTCACCGCCGGCGGGGGGATGGTGGGGAGAGCGTTGCCGAGATCGAGCTTCACCCGGTCTCGGCCAATTCCCGCGACCCGCGCCTCCCAGGCGTGGCCACGGCCGTCGAAGAGCACCACGGTGTCGCCAACCTTGGCTCGCAGCACGCGGGCCAGATGCCGGGCCTCGTCCCCTTCGAGGACGGCGCTGGTCCCCTGCGGGGGCGTGGCGAGGAAGAATCGTTCGCTCATGGGTGGAGGGGGATCCTGGGGCGTGGCGGGGCCGGGGCTGGCTGGCAGTCGAGGAATGTCCGCAGCGCTGGAGCGCCCCGCGGATCGGGGTGAAAATGGCCTCGGTGACCGTCTTCGCCAAGGGCTACACTCCCCGCATGGTACGCGATCGCTGGCAGTTCACCGCGCCCCCGTTCTCCGGCGATTCCGATCCGGCCACCTTTCACGCCGGCGGGCCGCAGGACGAGGCGCTGGCCCGGTTGGAATGGCTCGTCGAGCAGCGGCAGCGCTGTGCCCTGATGGTCGCCGACGAGGGCTGTGGCAAGAGCCATCTGTGCTCGATGATCCCCAGGCGGCTGGGGGGCATGGGGTGCGAGGTCGTGCTCCTCTCCCTGCGGGGGCTGGGCGACGACGACTGGCTCGAGCTCCTCCTCGCGCGCCTGCCGCTCGATCCGCCGGCGCGGGCCGAGGCGATCCGACCCTGGCAGAAGCTCGAGGACCGGCTGCGGGAGAACACGCTCATGGAGCGGACGACGGTGATCGTCGTCGACGACGCCGATCATGCCTCCGCCGCGGCGCTCGAGGGGATGACCCGGCTCGTGGTCGCTTCCGAGCCGCTCTTCCACCGTACGCTCCTGGTGTTGACGACGAGCCCTGACGGAATGACCCGGCTTCCGTCCCCGCTTCGGCAGCGGACGGCCGTGCGGATCGAATTGGCACCATGGGACGAGGAGGATGTGGCCGGCTTCATCGCGGCGGCCCTCGCTCGCGTCGGCGCTGATCGCGACCTGTTCACCCCCGAGGCGGTGGCAACGCTGGTCCGGTTCACCGGCGGCGTGCCCGGCGCGGTCTGCCGGCTGGCGCGGCTGGCGGTGGTGGCTGCCTCCGCCGACGGCCTCGGGAGTGTCGATGCGGGCACGATCGAACGGGCCTGGCGCGAGCTCGTTCCCGAATCCACTCCGCGCCCCTCCTTCCCGGCGCCTGCCGGCGACGAGCCGAGTCTTCCGGCCAACCCCCGGGTGCGTGTGGTGCGCCGACTCGGCGAGTGAGGCACAGGCTCGGCTCGAAACGGCGCGGCCGGCGTCATCCCCGCGGGAACCGAGGGGGCTGTTGGGAACGAGCCTGCGATGGCCTACACTCACGGCTCTCCTGTGGGGCCTGATGACGGTGCCCCGTCCCCGGGATTCCGCCGAAACTCCCCCGAGAATCGCCGTGGCTCATCCAGCCCGAGACCCGTCCCCCTCGCTGAGCGGTCGTGCACCGGCGTCGTCCGCCACCGGCCGGTCGGTGGCGATCTCCCCCGATGACGATTCTCTCATCGATCTGCGGAATCGTTCCCTCGCCGCCTTTCTTGCCTGGTGCGTCCCCGGCCTCGGCCACTTCTACCAGGGGCGGAAGCACAAGGGGGGGCTGTTCATGGGGGCGATCCTCGGGATGTTCCTTGCCGGCCTGTGGCTCGGCGGAGGCAAGGTCGTCTATGCAGCGTGGCGGCCGGCGGAACCGCGCTGGGCGTTCGTCTGTCAGGCCGGCGCCGGGCTCGTGGCGATGCCGGCGCTGGTGCAGTCGCGGCAGCTCTCCGGTGGGGCGAAGCAGCCGTTCTTCACGAGCACCTTCATGGCACCGCCGCTCCATCCTGGGCAACTCGTGTCGCGGTCCTATGCCGACCGGCTCGTTGCCACCGATCCCGACATCGACGACGAGGCGTTCTTCGATCGCCCCCCGTATCGGCAGTTCCGGGGCGATGAGCTTTCGCTCTGGCAGCGTCGCCTCGGGCGCTGGTTCGAGTTCGGCACGCTCTACACCATGCTCGCCGGGATGCTCAATATCCTGGCGATCTACGACGCCTTCGCCGGCCCGCTCGGCGCCGGTTCGTCGCCCGGCACTGATCCCCGCAAGCCCCCTGAGCCTCCCCGCTGACGTTTTCTCTCGATCGCTCCCCGCAGCCCCCCTCGAATCGAGCCTCCCATTCCCAGCCTCATCCCCCACGGATTCGCCAACGTCGCGCGGATCTCCCTGACGACGTCGACACTCAGGGAAGGAATGCTCCATGACCGCGCTTGAGATCCTCGCCTTCATGCCCCCGGTGGCGTCGCTGGCCGACCGGTTGCCGGGATTCCTCTTCGGGCTGCCGCTGGTGGCACTGGCGAGCCTCGTGTTCGCGGCCACGCACCATGAAGACCCGGCCGCGATCCGTCTGGCGGCGGTCCACTGGACGGTGTGGCTCGGCGGCATCCTCGGGATGGTGCTCGCCGGCGTGCTCCTGCTCGGCTGGTTCAGCTAGCGGTCGGTGTAACGGCTCTCGTACTCTTTGTGTTCATGTTGAAACAGGATTCGAAGATGTTATCCGGAGCCTCCAGTCGGCGCTTTGTGAGAGCTGCCTCTGGCGCCCGTTCGGAGTCTCGCGGCCGTCGGTCCGTGTCGGATTTCAAAGGATAGACATGAAGATCCCGAGCGGTTTCAAGGCATTGTTGAGGTCCGCGGTGAAGGCGCTTTTTCCACGCCAGTTCTGGCGGAGAAAAGCTCATTTCCTGCGACATGGTTGCCATGAGCCAGAGTTGCGCCTGGTGCCGTATCTTTGCGACCCCCAAAAAATAGCAGTGGATATCGGGGCCGATGTCGGCGTTTTTTCGGTGCATATCTGCGGGGTTTCGCGGAAAGTGATCGCGTTTGAGCCACGTCCGCGACAGGCTGCGGAGCTCACGGCCATGTTTTCCTGTCTCGAGTTGCCGGTACAGGTTGAGAAAGTGGCTCTTTCAGATCACGCTGGAACCGCGCAACTGCGTGTGCTCACCGAAGACCTCGGTCGTAGTACCATCGAGGCGGCGAACTCGTTGGAAGACGAGGACGGAAGTCCGCGGGAACAGATCACGGTCAATGTCCGTAAGCTCGACGATTACGGCTTGAACGACGTCGCCTTCATCAAGATCGACGTCGAGGGGCATGAGGTTTCTGTCCTTGAGGGAGCGAGCAAGACGATTGAGCGATGTTTGCCGTTTCTTTTGATCGAGTCGGAGGATCGTCACCGGGCAAACGCAGTTGCAGATGTAACGGCATTCCTGCAGCAGCGGGGTTATTCCGGATTCTTCCTCAACGACGGTGTTCTCGTCGAGATGGACAGATTTGATCCCTCCGTCTTTCAGGACGGCCGTAATATCGGTGGCTGGAAGGACGGTTGGTCGAGGAAGGGAATCTATGTGAATAATTTCCTTTTCGCACCCGCGGGACGGGAAGCACACCTGAAAGAGGCGCTGACGAGATCGAAAAGTCAATTGGTCTGAGGGCTCTTGTGGGCGGGATCGGAGATCCCCGTCGAGAACGTTCGGGAGTCAGGTTCCCCGGCTGCCGCACCGTCGGCCGCCGGCGACGGCTTCGCCCCCGCGGCGATGCGGCGGAGTTGCCCGCAGGCGGCGTCGATTCGCGCTCCCTTCCGCCGCCGCACCTGGACATTCACCCCCGCCTGTCGCAACACGTCGAGGAACCGCTCGCGCGATCCCTGCGACGGCTCGCGGTACGGAAGCCCCGCGACCGCGTTGTAGGGGATGATGTTGACCAACGCCGCCCGGCCGCCGAGGAGACGGACGAGCTCGTGGGCTTGGAGCTGGGAGTCGTTGATGCCGCCGAGAAGGACGTACTCGAACGTCAGTCGCCGCCCCGAGGCCTCCCAGTAACGGTCAGCCGCATCCATCACCGCGGCCAGGCCGATCGACTTGTTCACCGGCACGAGCTTCGTCCGCAGGTCGTCGGCTGCAGCGTGGAGCGAGACGGCGAGCTGGTAGCCGGGGTTCTCGGCGACGAGCCGCTCCATCCCCGCCGGCAGGCCGACGGTCGAGATCGTGATCCGCCGCTGCGAGATCCCCATCCCCTCCGGATCCTGCGCGATGGCCAGTGCCGGGAGGAGGCGGCCGAGGTTCGCCAGCGGTTCCCCCATCCTCATCACCACGATGTGGCTGATCCGCTCGGTGGCGGGGAGGAGACGGGCCAGCCGCAGAAGCTGCTCGAGGATCTCGCCGGTGGTGGCACTGGCGAGCCTCGTGTTTGCGGCCACGCACCATGACGACTCGGCCGCGATCCGCTTAGCGGCGATCCACTGGACGTTGTGGCTCGGCGGGATCCTCGGGATGGTGCTCGCCGGCGTCCTCCTGCGCGGCTGGTTCAGCTAGCGGTCCGGAGGGCCTTTTTTTGTCAGCGTCCCCTCGTTGCCCGTGGGCCACATCCGGGGCGCTGGTCGACGCGAGTGGCCCCTGCGCGATCGATGCGGGTTTTTTGGGGCACGGCCTCAACGTTGCCGGTCGAGAGTGCCTCTCGAACCGATTCCTTGACGGGCATGAAAGTCTTTCCTACGGTAAACCCCAGGAGAGTGGTGAGCCCTTTTCCGAGAGGTCCTCCGAGGAGAGATCGAGTGAATCGGCGAAACACCACAAAACGCCCCTCCCCCCTCGCACACAAGCACGCACTAGCTGCTTCGCTCGCGCTGATTGAGCGCCTCGAACCGCGAGCGATGCTCGCAGGCGTGGGGCCGGAGTTGTGGAGCGCCGCCGCACCCGCGACAACTCTCCTTGGCACCGGGACGCTTTCCTCAAGCGGCATACCTCTTGCCTGCTCAAGCCCCACGCCCGGCTCGTCTGGCACCTCCTCGCGCCCCGCGCCGACGACAGGCTCTGGCGGCGCGCCATCCGGCGGGGTCCTCTGGCTGGCGAGTGCATCAGGATCCGTTGCTGGATCCGCTGCCTCTGGCTCTGGCACGAACGGCACCGTAAATACCAATGGCCCGGCACTTTCGTCGCAGTCGGTTGGGAGCGCGCTCTCTGGTGGCCAGGTGACAAGTGCTGCCGCCAGCGGATTCGCACCGAGCGGTGGCGGACTCTGGCTTTCAGCCAGCGCGGGGTTTGGGGCTGGCACATCGACAACCGGCTCCACCGGTGGGGTGAACAAGGATGGCCCAGCGCTGTCGTCCCAGACCATCGGCAGCGCAGGTGGCGGCATGAACACCAACTCGAACGCAGGATCAGGCGGGACGGTGAGCGGTGCCGATCTTTGGCTGGCTCACGGGGCTGGTGCGGGCACAAGTGCTTCGATGTCGGGCTCCACAAGCGGCGTGAATCCCAAAGGCCCAGCGCTTTCCGCTCAATACACGAGCAGCTCCGGTGGGGCCCAAGCTGCGCCTGCTGCTGCGTCGGGCTCTGGCGGGCTGCCGTTCGTGCTCTACGACGCCTCGCAGACGGCTCCTTCCGGCCCGCGGAGCCAATCGGGATCGACCGGGCCAACCGGGCTGCCCCTTGCTGACGGCCAATCGATCGCGACGTTTACGCCGCTGGTCTACCAGCCCGGCAGCGACGACGGGCCCGTTTTCGTCACGGCCGTGTGGACGGGAGATGACGGGGGTTGGCAGATTGTCCAGGTGGCGGACGCGGCAACTGCCGGCGAATCAACCTCGGATAGTCGCGGGTGGATTGGCGCGATTGGTGATGTTGCTGTTGGCGTAGGCAGTTACGTCGGACGGTCCACCAAGAGCCTTGTGCTCGGAGACTGGACAGACGAATCACCGACGGCTCTCTCGATCGGCGCGGGCTTCGGCTTGGGTGTCGTCGGGGCCGACCTGCCGCTGGATATCCTGAATCTTGGGCATACCGTTTCACACCCTGAACTGTCGTACAAATGGGGCACGCGACTCGTCATTAACGGTGTCGCAGTTCTTCCGGTCGTCGGTGTCATAAAGTATTTGAAGTACTTTGATGATGCTGGAGATCTCGCCAAACGGGCCGACGATCTTTCAGCAGGAAGCCGCCTGGCAGGTCAGTGGGATGCAGGCAACTATCCAACACCGCCGGGCCGGTCGGCTGATTGGACGTGGGCTCCGGGATCGAGCGAGAGTCGAACTGGCTGGCGCTGGTGGGACCCGCAAGGCGGCGAATGGCGATGGCATCCGTCGGATAGCTGGCATCCCAATGGTCATTGGGATTACAACCCTTGGCGAACGTGGAATGATCGCTGGCGGAATGTTGATGTCCCTTCTGGGGGCAGCCCTGTCGCATCGCCTTGAAATCATCAACGAGAGCCATGTAATTTCCGGAATAAAGTCATGATCGAACCGAACAAAGTACGGATGGCGATGTACCAGTCAGCGGATGGGCCTCGCATCATGCTTTTTGGCCCAATGGAGGCCGACTTCGCATCTCTGCAGTCTTGTTTTCGTCAACTCAAGGAAAAGCGAGTCGCGATCCAGCTTGATAGCATGCCATGGATTGAAGCGTCAGGGAACATGACACTCCGACTGGAAAGTTCTGCGTCCATTTTCAACGCCGGCCAACATGTGCAAGGACTTCGTCGCCAGGATTCCGGTCGTTCATTCGTGTGGACGCGCACCGCCGAGGGATGGGATTACCTTGACGCCCTTGTTGACGGGTTGGTCAAAGACATGGCTCCCGGCCACCAGTATCTGACCCGTTATCCTGACGAAGACGCCATCGTGGTGGTCTCTAAAGGTGAGTACTCGGACGACGTTCTCCGCAGCGGCTGACAGTGGACTGCCTTGGAAAAACTGGTCCATCCGGGTTCCCAGGTCCGGAAAGCCTGCGCCAGGCTGCCGGAACGTGACAGCCAGCTCAAACCGCTGCTCGTCCGGCACGTGAGCCCGCGGCACTTATGCGCCGGGGGCCAAGGGCTCGATCGCCATCGGCAAATCGATCGAACCGGCCGTGGCTTGGTCGCTGGCCTCGTCGGCCGCCGGCGACGGCTTCGCCCCCGCGGCGATGCGGCGGAGTTGCCCGCAGGCGGCGTCGATTCGCGCTCCCTTCCGCCGCCGCACCTGGACATTCACCCCCGCCTGTCGCAACACGTCGAGGAACCGCTCGCGCGATCCCTGCGACGGCTCGCGGTACGGAAGCCCCGCGACCGCGTTGTAGGGGATGATGTTGACCAACGCCGCCCGGCCGCCGAGGAGACGGACGAGCTCGTGGGCTTGGAGCTGGGAGTCGTTGATGCCGCCGAGAAGGACGTACTCGAACGTCAGTCGCCGCCCCGAGGCCTCCCAGTAACGGTCAGCCGCATCCATCACCGCGGCCAGGCCGATCGACTTGTTCACCGGCACGAGCTTCGTCCGCAGGTCGTCGGCTGCAGCGTGGAGCGAGACGGCGAGCTGGTAGCCGGGGTTCTCGGCGACGAGCCGCTCCATCCCCGCCGGCAGGCCGACGGTCGAGATCGTGATCCGCCGCTGCGAGATCCCCATCCCCTCCGGATCCTGCGCGATGGCCAGTGCCGGGAGGAGGCGGCCGAGGTTCGCCAGCGGTTCCCCCATCCTCATCACCACGATGTGGCTGATCCGCTCGGTGGCGGGGAGGAGACGGGCCAGCCGCAGAAGCTGCTCGAGGATCTCACCGGTGGTGAGATTGCGGACGACGCCGTCGATGCCGCTGGCGCAGAACACGCACCCCATCGCACAGCCGACCTGCGAGCTGATGCAGACCGTGCGCCGCTCGCCGTCGCGGAGCAGCACGCATTCGATCCGCTGCCGATCGTGGAGCTCGAGCAAGAGCTTCTCCGTGCCATCGTCCGCCTGCGAGTGGGTGGCGATGGTTGTCGTCCAGAGGGTGAACTCGGCCTCGAGCGCCTCGCGCAGGGCCTTGGGGAGGTCGGTCATGTCGGCGAAGGACGACGCCCGGCTCCCGTAGAGCCAGCGACGCACCGCCTTCGCCCGCCAGGCCGGTTGGCCGAGCTCGGCCAGCCTGGAAAGGAGGGGGGAGGCAGGGTCGAGGAGATGGTGCTGCATGGGAGGGACCGTGCCCCGGGGAAGGGGACCATCGCGAGGGGGATGGGGAGGATAAGGAGGGCTGTGGGCGGGGCCGCCGTCCCCTGGCGGGGCTGCGGGGGGAGCGTGGGCGGGCGATCCTCTGGTGCCGCCACCAGCAACGGGGTAAAGTTCGGAAGCCTTTCCGGGTCCACAAGCATAACCCCCGCCGACGTCCAGGGTTCCGCCATGAACGAGCGCCGCCACGAAGAACGCACCAAGTGGGTCTATGACGACAAGACATTCCCGGTGTGGAATGCCTCGTTCGACCGGGCCGTGCGCACGGAGATGATCGAGGACGACCTGCGCGCCGGCCGGAGCATCGCCCTGCTCCTGGCGGCACTGGTGACGATCGGTGTCATGCTCGCCCTCGTGACGGTCGTGTTCGTGTCGGGCTGGCGCTGATCGAGCCCCCGCCGTTCCTGCCCCACCGTGGCGCCGACCGGCCATTCATCCCCCGGCCGACCCATCGGCCCGGCCCGGCTTGCCCCGTGGCCACGGCCACGCGCCCTCTCCCCTTCCATCCCGGGGCCTCCGAATGGCCTGAAAACCCCTCACGAGGTTGACCCGCCCGGGGGCGGGGGGGTAGCTTTTCCGCAGGTTTGGGAGAGTGTTTTCAGGGCGGGGATATTGCCCGTCGGGGACCGTGTTCCATGGCGTTCACCACCGCAGCGACGCGCGTCCTCCCGGTGGGCATGGCCATGCTGCCCGACGATCCCGACGCCGTCGCGATCGCCGCCCCGGCCAAGCTCAATCTCTCCCTGGCGATCCTCGCCCGTCGAACCGACGGCTATCACGAGATCGAATCGCTCATGGTGCCGGTGTCGCTCGCCGACCGGCTCGTCGTCCGGGCTGTCGACGCCCCCGGGGTGCGCTTGCGCGTCCGCTTCGGTGGCCGGCTCGCCCAGCCTGCCGGTGCGGTGCTCTGCCGGGATGTGCCGGCGGATGATTCGAATCTCGTCGTCCGCGCGGCGCGGCGGCTCGCCGCGGCGGCGGGGATCGAGCGCGGCCTCGACGTCGATCTCACCAAGGAAATCCCCTCGGGCGCCGGCCTCGGTGGCGGCTCGAGTGATGCCGCCGCTATGCTCCGCGCGGCGGCGGTCGTCTGGGGGCTCGACTGGCCGACGGCCCGACTTGCGGAGATCGGTGCCGGTATCGGCAGCGATGTCCCCTGGTTCTTCGCCGGCAGCCCGGCGATTGCAGCCGGCCGCGGTGAACGGATCGAGCCGGTGGCCGGCCTGCCGCCGCTCCATGCCGTCATCGCCTGCCCCGCGGCCGGTCTTTCGACGCCCGCCGTCTACGGTCGCTGCGTTCCCGATCAAACCAGAGCCGGCGAGGCCGCCAGGCTCGTCACAGCGCTGGCCCGGGGGGATCTCCGCGCCGCCGGCGAACGAATGCACAACGGCCTCGAGGCTGCGGCCCGATTGCTCTCGGCCGACATCGACCGCCTCTTGGCCGCTTTGGGCGCGGCCGGGGCCGTGCGACCGATGCTCACCGGCAGCGGCAGCGCCTGCTTCGCAATCACCCGCACCGACCTCGAAGCCCGGGCCATTGCCGCCAGGCTCGATGCAGCCGGATGGCCGGGGGTGTTTCCGGTGCGGGTCGGTGGATCGCCTGTGGCCTGACGGCGCAGGGCGGTGTGACGGTGGGGACGGGTGTGAAGGGGGGATCGGTGGGGGCTGTCCGGGGGGACGGCGGCAAAGGGGAAGGTCCATGGACATCACCGAGGTGCGGGTCAAGATCATCGACGATCCGTCCGAGCGGCTCCTCGCGTTCTGTTCGATCACGCTCGCCGGGGCCTTCGTCGTCCGCGATCTGAAGATCATCGTCGGCCCATCGGGACCGTTCGTGGCGATGCCCAGTCGCAAGCTCTCCAGCCATTGTCCGGGGTGCGGATTCAAGAACGCGCTGCGGGCCCTGTACTGCAACCAGTGTGGGCGGAAGCAGCCGGAAACGGCGGTTCCCCGCGACGGCGACGGGCGGCCGCGTCTGTACGCCGACATCGCCCATCCGATCAATGCCGCAGCCCGGGAGCTGATCCAGAAGCGGGTGGTGAGCGAATACGAGGCGGAGATCGTCCGGGCCAAGCAGCCCGGCTACGTCTCGCGGTACGACGAGATCGGAGACGAGGATCACCGCCCGCCGCGCGCCTGACCGCCGGCTCCGGGGCGCGGGGGCCGGCCAGATCTGCTCCCCGCGGTGCCGCCGCTGAAAACCGGGATCGACCGGGATTGAAGGGTGGGGCCGTCGTGCGACAATTCGTTCGTCCATCCCCCGCACGGAGCCTCCCATGCCCCGCCCTTCGTCGCTCCCCCTGATCCTGATCGCTGTGACGGTCGCCGTGACGATCAATCCATCGGTCGCCGAGGCCCAGGCGGCCAGCCCACCGGCCGCACCGGCCACGATCCGCCCCACCGACAACCTCGTCGTCGAGGGGATCCCGGAGATCCCGGCAGCCCTGGCCGACGAGGTGCGGCGCTACACCGAGGCCCGCAGCGCCACGTTTGTCGGCTGGCATCCCACCCGGGCCGAGATGCTCATCAGCACCCGCTTCGGCAATACCGCCCAGATCCACGAGGTGCGGATGCCGGGGGGCGACCGGCGCCAGCTCACCTTCTTCGCCGAGCCGATCGGGGCCGCAGACTGGGATCCGAAGGAGGGGAAGTTTTTCCTCTTCACGCGCGACACCGGCGGCAACGAGTTCGGGCAGATGTACCGGCTCGACACCGCCACTGGCGATGTCACACGTCTCTCCGACGGGGGCCGCTCGCAGAACGGCGGCTGGGTGTGGGACCGGGCCGGAGACCGGATCGCCTACACCTCGACGCGCCGCAACGGCGCCGACCGCGATCTGTGGGTGATCGATCCCCGCGATCCCGCCACCGACCGGCTCGTCGTCGAGAATGCCGGTGGCGGCTGGAGCGTCCTCGACTGGTCGCCCGACGGCACGAAGCTCCTCGTCGGCGAATCACTCTCCGTCAACAAGAGCCGGCGCTGGCTCGTCGATGTCGCCAGCGGGGAGAAGGCGAGGCTCGATGACGAGGCGGACGGCGAGGTGGCCTGGGGAGGTGGCACGTTCACGCCGGATGGCAAGGCGATCTGGACGACAACCGACAAAGATGCGGAGATTGCCCGGCTCGCAAAATGGACCCCGGCGACCGGCGCGATCGAGGTCGTCGCCGCCGACATCCCCTGGGAGGTCGAGGGTTTCGATCTCTCGGAGGATGGCACGAGACTCTCCTTCATCACCAACGAAGCCGGGGTGTCGCGGGCGCGGGTCCTCGACACCACGACCGGGAAACACCGCCCGGTCACCGGATTGCCGGAGGGGGTGATCAGCGGCGGAACGTGGCATGCCGACGGCCGCCATCTGGCGTTCTCGGTCGGGTCGGCCCGCTCCACCTCCGATGTCTACGTGTGGGATGCGGCCGAGGAGGGGCCGGCCGTCCGCTGGACGGAGAGCGAGCTCGGCGGGCTCGTGGCCGACACGCTTGTCGAGCCGCGGGCGATCGACTGGCAGAGCTTCGACGGCCTGAAGATCCGCGGCTTCCTCTACCCCGCCGCCCCCCGGTTCACCGGGCGTCGGCCGGTGATCATCAACATTCATGGAGGCCCCGAGGGGCAGTCGCGGCCGATCTTCCAGGGGCGCAATAATTTCTTCATGAGTGAGCTCGGCGTGGCTCTTGTTTATCCGAATGTCCGCGGCTCGACCGGCTACGGCAAGACGTTCGTGAAGCTCGACAACGGTCTGAAGCGAGAGGATTCCGTCCGCGACATCGGGGCCCTCCTCGAGTGGATTGCCAGCCGGCCCGATCTCGACCCCGACCGTGTCATGATCACCGGCGGAAGCTATGGCGGCTTCATGACGCTCGCCTGCGCCACGACCTACGACGAGCGGATCCGCTGCGCTCTCGATGTCGTGGGGATTTCGCACTTCACGACGTTCCTGAAAAACACCGAAAGCTACCGGCGCGACCTGCGGCGCGTGGAGTATGGCGACGAGCGCGTGCCGGAGGTGGCCGAGTTCTTCGAGCGGATCGCCCCGCTCAACAACGCCGGGCGGATCACGAAGCCGCTGTTCATCGTGCAGGGGGCCAACGACCCGCGTGTCCCTGCCAGCGAGGCGGAGCAGATGGTGGCGAAGGTCCGCGGGAACGGCGGCCCTGTCTGGTTCCTCAACGCCAAGGACGAGGGGCACGGCTTCCGCAAAAAGCCGAACATGGACTTCCAGTTCTATGCCACCGTGATGTTCGTCCGGCAGCATCTCCTCGGCGGGGGATCCGCCGCCGCTGCGGGGCGCTGATCTGGCGCCGCGGCAGAGGCGGGCGATCAGCCGCCGCGGACATGGTTGTGGAAATCGGTGGCCAGGCGCGTCGTGACCGGGCCTGGGACGCCGGCGCCGATCTTCCGGCCGTCGATCTCCACGACCGGCACCACCTCGGCGGCCGTGCCGGTGATGAACACCTCCTCGGCGGTGTAGAGATCGTAGCGGGTGAGCGTCGCCTCGCGGCAAGGGATGGCGGCCGAAGCGGCCAGATCCATGACGGCGCAGCGCGTGATCCCCTCGAGGATCCCGGCATCGGCAGGAGGCGTGAGGACGACCCCTTTCCGCACGGCGAAGACGTTGTCGGCCGTGCACTCGGCGACCTCACCGTTGTGGTTGAGCATCAAGGCCTCGACACAGCCGGCCTGGAGCCCCTCGAGCTTGGCCATGATGTTGTTGAGGTAATTGAGTGACTTGATCCGCGGCGAGAGCGCGGCCGGATGGGAGCGCTGCGTGGCCGCGGTCACGATCCTCAAGCCGCGCTCGTAGAGCTCACGCGGGTAGAGGCTGATCGTGTCGGCGATGACGATCACCTGGGGATGAGAGGTGCGGTTGGGATCGAGTCCGAGCGTTCCCGCCCCGCGCGTGACGACGAGCCGGACGTAGCCGTCGGGGAGTTTGTTGGCGGCGAGGGTATCGTTGACCGCCTTGGCCACCGCCTCCTTCGTCATGGGGATCTCCAGCGCGATCGCCCGGGCGCTGTCCCAGAGCCGGTCGAGGTGGGCCTCCATGCGGAAGACGCGCCCTGCGTAGCTCCGCATCCCCTCGAAGACGCCGTCACCGTAAAGGAGACCGTGGTCGAAGACGCTGACGCGCGCCTCATCCTCAGGGACGAGACGGTCGTTCATGAACACGATGCGAGGCATGGGCTGTCACCTTCGGGATGGACGCCGACGCGACGGTGGGTGTCCGTGGGATTTCGGTGGGGGCGGTGGTCCGCCGGTCAGACGGTGGGCCGGTCAGGCTTGCTCCACCCGTCCGGCGACCAGTCGCACGATCCGGTCGGCCCGCCTCGCGATCGACGGGTCATGCGTGACGAGCACTATAGAAAGCCCATCGGCGTGGTTCAACTCGCAGAGCGTGTCGAGGATTCCCCCCCCGGTCTCCTCGTCGAGATTGCCGGTTGGCTCATCGGCGAGGAGCAGACGCGGCTGGCCGACGAGCGCCCGGGCGATCGCCACCCTCTGCATCTCCCCTCCCGACAGCTGTCGGGGCTTGTGGTGGAGACGCCCCCGGAGGCCGAAGCGGTCGAGGAGGGCCTCGGCCTGCCGGCGCGCCTCCCCCTTGCGCCGGAACCACTCGGTGATCGAGAAGCGCACCAGGAGCGGTGCGAGGACGTTCTCGAGGGCGGAGAGCTCGGGGAGGAGGTGGTAGGCCTGGAAGACCATGCCAATGTCGGTGTTGCGGAGGCGGTCGCGGCGCGCGCTGGGGAGGTTGTCGATCCGCTGGCCGGCGAGGTGTACCTCGCCGGCATCGGGGGCGTCGAGGAGCCCCATGAGATGGAGGAGCGTGCTCTTCCCCGACCCGCTCTGGCCGATCACCGAGACAAATCCCGCCGGTTCGACCTCGAAGTCGACGCCGCGCAGCACCTCGAGCATCCCCGCGCCGGAGCGGTAGGCCTTGCGGACGCCGCGCACCTGGAGGAGCGGGGCCCCGGACGGATCGATCCCGCGCTTGGTGTCAATCATGCCGTAGCGCCTCCACGGGATGGAGCCGTGCCGCCCGCAGGGCCGGCAGTACGCTTGCCGCCACCGCGATCCCCACCGCGCCGGCGATGATCCAGGCGACCGTCCATGCGTCGACGATCGTGGGGATGCGGGAGAAGTAGTAGATCGAGGGGTCGAAGACCCGCTCCCCCGTGCACCATTCGACGACCGTGCGGATGCGGTTGATGTTCCAGGTGATCCCGAGGCCGAGGGCCAGCCCTGCGCCGGCGCCGACGAGCCCAAGGAACAGTCCGTAGCCGAGGAAGATGCCGGCCACGCCGGCGGAGCTAGCGCCGAGCGACTTGAGGATCCCGATGTCGCGGGTCTTCTCGACGACGATCATGAAGAAGATGGCGAGGATCCCGAAACCGGCCACGGCGACGATCATGAACAGGAGGATGTTGAGGACGGCCATCTCCATGTCGACGGCCGAGAGGAGCGGGCCCTGCTTGTCTTTCCAGCTCGAAACGGCATACATGTCGGCGGGGAAGGATTGCCGGAGGCGGTCGCGGACGGTGTCGAGGTCGGCACCAGGGCGGAGCCTGATCTGGATCGAATTGACGCTCGGCAGACCCGTCTGCGGGTCGATCATCCCCCGCGCCTTCTCGAGCTGCTCGATCGGCACGAAGACGAAGTTCGAGTCGTATTCGCTCATCTTGCTCTCGTAGAAGTCGACGATCGTGAAGGTATCGGTGACCGCCTGCGGAGGTGTGCGGGCGGTCGGGAAGGTGATCTTCACGTCGTCGCCGGGGAGGATGAGGAAACGGTCGATACCGCTGGAGTCGCGGAAGCTCGCCAACCCGATGCCGGGGACGATGCCAGTGAACTGCTCCCGCGACGGGTCGAACGTGCGCCCCTCCTCCTCCGGCTTGGCGGCCCGGAAGGGATCGAGGGGGGCGGTCGGAGGATGGGCCTCGGCGGTCGGAGGGAGCTCGTCGGGAGGCGCCGCGGCCGTGGCGACCGCCGGCGTCGTCTCGGCGAGGACGGCATCGACCTGATGATCGACCGGGCGCACGGGGCCGCCGCCACGGGATCCGGCACCGGCCTGCTCGGCTCCTTCGAGCTCCGCTTGCCGCTGCCGCCAGGCCCGCTCCCGTTCGACGCGCATCCGGCGGTGAGGCCAGCCGGCCCCCTCGAGCGCTGGCCGCGTCGCCACCTGCTGGTCATCGGTCTGGCTGTCGATCGTGTCGTAGCCGCCGTCACGAAGGCCGAACGACAGTTGGCGGCGGTTGTCCGGATGCTGGAGGTAGCGGCCGAAATCGCTCACCTGCGCGTGGGTCGTCTCGTCGATCCCGATGAGCATGATCTGCCGGGGCACCCACTGGCCGCGGACCTGGAAGTTGAGCATCGCCGGCACGGCCACCGTCGGCGTCATCCCCTCGATGTCGTCGCCGCCGGCGCGGCGGATCTCCTCCATGTGCCACTGCGGATCCTGGAAACCGGAGAGGGAATGGCTCTCGAAGACGATGTCGGAGAGGATGCCGTGGATCCGCGACTGCATCTCGTGGGCGAAGCCGGCCATGACGGCGTTGACGACGATCATCGTCGCCACGCCGAGGGTCACGCTGATGACGCTCGCCAGGGCGATCCAGCGGGTCCGCAGGTAGCGCCAGCAGAGGAGGAGGGTGTACACAGGCTTCAGTCCTCGGTCTGCGGGCGGTGGATGGGGAAGAGGATCACGTCGCGGATCGATGCCGACTGCGTCAGCAGCATCACGAGCCGATCGATGCCGATCCCCAGGCCCCCCGCCGGTGGCATGCCGTGGCGGAGGGCGCGGATGAAGTCGGTATCCATGCGGGCCATCGATTCCTCGGCGGCGAGGCCGGCGAGTTGCGTGCGGAACAGCTCCTCCTGGAGATCAGGGTCGTTGAGCTCGGTGTAGGCGTTGGCCAGTTCCATGCCGGCGACATACAGCTCGAAGCGCTCGGCAACGTGTGGCTGACCAGCCTTCCGCTTCGTGAGCGGGCAGATCGCGGCGGGATAATCGATCACGAACGTCGGGGCCGAGAGGGTCGCCTCGCAGGTCGCCTCGAAGAGATCGCTCTTGATGACGTCGGGGTGGCGGCCGGCGGTGTCGATGCCGCGGCTGGCGGCCGCGGCGGTGATGCTCGCCGGATCGGCCGGATCACAGCCCAGCACCTCGCGGAGAAGATCGTCGTACGTCACCCGACGAAAAGGCTTGGAAAGATCGATGTCGTGCCCCATCCACTGCACCGTCGGCGGCGTCCCGGCGACCTTCGCCGCAGCGCGGATGATCGCCTCGGTCAGGTCCATCATGGTGACATAGTCGCCGTAGGCCTCGTAGGCCTCGAGCATGGTGAACTCGGGATTGTGCCGCGGGCTCACCCCCTCGTTGCGGTACACGCGCCCCAGTTCGAAGACGCGCTCCATGCCGCCGACGAGGAGCCGCTTGAGATGGAGCTCCAGCGCGATCCTCAGCACCAGCGGCATGTCGAGGGCGTTGTGGTGGGTCTTGAAGGGGCGGGCCGCGGCGCCGCCGGCCGAGTCCTGGAGCGTTGGCCCCTCGATCTCGAGGTAGCCGCGGTCGAAGAGCGTCTGCCGCACCGAGGCGACAATCCGGCTGCGGGCGATGAACCGCTCGCGCACCCCCTCGCCGTGGATCAGGTCGACATAGCGCATCCGCTGCTTGAGCTCGGTATCGACCAGGCCATGAAACTTGTCCGGCGGCGTCTCGATCGACTTCGTGAGAAACGTCAGCGCCGAGGCGAACACGGTCAGCTCGCCGGTCTTCGAATACCCGAGCCGACCATCGACGCCGATCAGATCGCCGAGATCGAGGCAGTCGACAACCTTCCAATTTTCGGGGCCGACCTGCTTCTTCCCGAGCATCACCTGGATCCGCCCGGAGCGGTCGGCCAGCGCGATGAAGACGAGGCTGCCGGCATTCCGCTGGAGCATGATTCGCCCGGCCACGCGGACGGTGGGGCCATCCTCCGCCGCCGGCTCTCCAGCGGGGCGCTTCAGCGCCTCCCCCTGCTCGCGCACCGCGGCAATGGAAGCGGCCCCGTCGAACCGGCTCCCCCATGGGTCGAGCCCCAGCTCGGCGAGCTTGCGGAGCTTGTCGCGCCGGGCTTTTTCCAGACCGGCGGCAATACCGCCGCTCTGGAGAGGGCCGGTCGATGGATCATCGGAGGGGGCGGGGGGGACGGGCGGCATGCTCGACCGGGAAAGGGGAGACGGGAACGAAGAGAAGGGGGAATTGTCCGGTGTGGCCGGGAAATCGAGAAGAGCAGTCGGAGGGGCCGTTGCGGCGTTTTTTTCCCCCTGATGGCCGTTTCCACCGCTGGGTGCTGGCCTGGCTGCCGTTTCGCCGGGTACAACCCGCGGGCCGGATTGAGCCCTCTGATCCCCCCGAGGCATGCCAGCACCCGTGCGCCCCCATGGTCCCCCGGAGCTGTTTTCGATCGAACTGCGCTCGGCGCGGTGGGGGGAGCTCGTCGAGTGGTATCGGAATGTGATCGGCCTGCGGGTGCTGATCCGCGCCCTCGACGACGGCTACGCCCTCCTCCAGGCAGGCACAGCCCGGCTGGCGATCCTCGAGCGACCGGAGGCGCCCCCGGCGAGCCAGCGCTGGAGCCTCGGCTTCGAGGTCGCCGACCTGGCCGCCTGCCGCGACCGGCTGCGGATGGCCGGCGCCGATTTCCAGGAGCCCCCCCCGGGGCACGAGGGCTTTACAGAGATCGTGACCCACGATCCCGACGGCAACCGGCTGCGGCTGTTCGCCTGGGAGT
>JBBAVV010000010.1:0-94524 GCA_040397545.1 Pirellulales bacterium | reverse complement strand
ACAAGGCAGCGTATTACTCGCCGACGCTCAACGGCGGGGCTGGCGGCTACTACGCTTACGCCACGCAGAGCAACACGGCCCCGGGCAACGTCGTCGGGAGTATGACGAATCAGGCGAACTACAATAAAGGTTACTTGACGGACGTGGGCGCGTTCACGAACAGCGGGAGCTTCTACGGCACGTTTGACCAGAGCGGGAACGTGTATCAGTGGAACGATCTGGATGGTGCTGCCGGCTCGTCTCGTGTGACGCGGGGCGGCGATTGGAACTCCAGCAACGCGTTCTTTTTGTCGTCGTCCTACAGGTACTCCGGCGCCCCGTCGGGCGAGCTCTACGACACCGGTTTTCGTCTCGCAAGTCCGGTCAGCGTCGCCGCCGTCCCCGAGATCGACCCGAACGGTTTGAGTGCCGTGTTGGGTTTGCTCGCCGGTGGACTGGGACTCCTGGAGCGACGGCGGTACGGCCGCTGACGGTTCCCCTTTGGCGTTGTCCCCTCTGTGAGGGACGCTTGAGGAAATGGACTGATGCCGCCACGGCGGCCCGACGGGGCATGGCTTTGACCGGCGATGGCGGAGAGCGGGCTGCGGTGGCGGTTGTTCTGCAACTCCAAACAGGACTCCTCTCGAGCCGGTCTGCCAGGATAGGCGTAGCCCGCTGGCAGACGGAGGAACAGTCCATTTTTTGCACATTCCGCCCGTTCCCCCTACCATTCAGGGTGTTCTCCGCCCGTGCCCGGAGCAATGTCGCTCCGTGGTATGTGGTCCATCTCCTGGAGCCAATCGATGTACCTCTGCCGCTTCACCTCCGCTCTTCTCCTCGCTCTCCTTGCCGGCGCGGTCTCCGTCCCGACGGCGCTGGCCGATTCCCCGCTGGCCGGCAAGGTCAAGAAGATCGACGGCACCGACGTCGATCTGGCCGACTACAAGGGGAAGGTCGTCGTCATCGTCAACGTCGCTAGCCAGTGCGGCGCCACGCCTCAGTACGCCGGCCTGCAGAAGCTTTACGACACCTACAAAGACCAGGGGTTCGTGATCCTCGGCTTCCCCGCCAACGAGTTCGGCTCTCAGGAGCCGGGCTCCGATGCGGAGATCTCCAAGTTCTGCACGTCGAAGTACAACGTCACGTTCGACATGTTCTCGAAGGTCAAAGTGAAGGGGGACGGTCAGTCGCCCCTCTACAAGACGCTCACCACCCAGGCCAAGCCGAACGGCGACGTGAAGTGGAACTTCGAGAAGTTCCTGATTGGCAAAGACGGCGCGATCAGCGGCCGCTTCGCCACGCAGGTGAAGCCCGACGACCAGGCCTTCGTGAAGGCGATCGAGGCCGAACTGAAGAAGTGATCGCTGAACCGCCGGTCGCTTGCCGTTCGATCCTCGCCCCCCGTCCCCTCCCCGTCTGACGGGGACGGGGGCGCGGGGGAACGGTCATCAGGCGGCCCGGGCCCCGGGGCGGTGTTCATGACCGGCTTCGGATCCGGCATTCCCGCCGATCGTTCTCTTCACCACCCACGACGGCCGCCCCTGGACCTCGCGGTAGGTGCGGATGACATATTCGCCGACGATGGCCACGGCGGCGGTCTGGATCGCCCCGACCAGCGCGATCAGCGCGGTGATCGTGGCCACGAGCGTGCCGTCCCCGGCGGGCATGAGGCAGGCCAGGAGCGCGGCCCCGACGGCCAGCGTCGTGAGGAACCCTGCCCCCCACCAGGCGGCGCGCAGGGGCGTATCGGACGAGAGCATGACCGCGTCGAGGGCCAGCCGGAGCAGCTTTCGCGTCGAGTATTTCGTCTCGCCGGCGGAGCGGGCGTGGCGGTCGTACCAGACCGGCTCCTGCCGGAAGCCGGTCCAGGCCACGAGTGACCGCAGATACCGGCGCTTCTCCGGCAGGCCACGGACGGCATCGACGACGGCCCTGTCGAGGAGCTTGAAGTCGCCGGTGTCGACGGGGATCGGATAGGGAACGAGACTGGCGAAGAAGCGGTGGAAGCAGCTCGCTGTGACGAGCTTGAACCAGGTTTCCCCTTCGCGCGAGCGCCGCCGGCCATAGGCGACGTCGGCCCCGGACCGCCAGCACTCCACCATCTCGGGGATCACTTCGGGGGGATCCTGGAGATCGGCGTCGATGATCACCACCGCATCGCCGCGCGCCTGGGCGAGCCCGGCCGACATCGCCGACTGCTGGCCGAAGTTCCGCGACAGCTCGATGACCGTCGCGCGGGGATCGCCGGCCGCAATCGCCTCGAGTCGCGAGAGCGTCCGGTCGCGGCTGCCGTCGTCGATGTAGAGGATCTCGAAGTCCATCCCTGTCGACGGAAGCACCGCGACGAGCCGCTGATGGGTCGACTCGATCACTTCCTCCTCGTTGTGGCAGGGAATGACGATCGACAGCAGTCCCCGGGACGCAGGGCGCACCCCGTTCACCGGGCGGTGCGGGAGGATGTCGCGGCCATGTTCGGAGGGGCGGGTGGGGTTCATCGTGTGAGGCTCTCCGTAGCGGCCTGGCGGGCTGGCGGCGAGTCTGTCCTGCCGATGAGGAGGAAGTCACCGTCCTTGAAGAGGGGACGGACGCGCCCCACGATTCCAGTGCCGGACGGCAGATTCGGCTCGATCGTCCGCAGCCCCTCCTCCGTGACCAAGAGGACGCGGTCGCCGCCCGAGGTGAGATCGGCGAGGGCCCGGTCGGCCTGTTCGGGGCGCCATTCGTTGACATGCCCGCGAGCGTAATAGACGACGTTTGGCGTGTTCTGCCCGTAGGTCGACAACCGGGCCGTTCCCCCGGCGTGACGATGAGCCTGTTCGACGAGGCCTGGCAGCGCGTTGGCGCCGGCGATCCGTGCCGCGGCGGGGCCGACGGCCAGCGCGGTGTAGACCAGCGACAGGCCCACCATGGCAGCCACCGGATCGAATCGCCCGCTGCGCGCGCCCCACCAGCAGGCCGCCGCACCGAGGATCGGGACGAGGCCGACCAGCGCCGCCGACGTCGCCCCCGCCAGGCCGTGTTGGCTGGCGACGAGGATCGTGGCCGTCGTGGCGATGCCCCCGAAGACGACCCAGCCGAGGCCCGCCGTCAGCCAACGGGGCATGGCGACCGACCCGCGGTCGACCAGGCGCGTCGCCGTCGCGGCGACGACGAGGGCCGCGGCGGGGTAGGCGGGGAGGACGTAATTGGGCAGTTTCGTCGCGGCCAGGGAGAACGCCCCGACCCACACCGACAGCCAGAGGAGGCCGAGGCCGAGCCCGCGCCGCTCGGGTGCTGGGGTGTCGGCGCGAGTGGCCCGCCAGGTTGCCACGACGATGGAGAAGGGGAGGAAGCACGACCAGGGATAGAAGCCGACGAGCATCGCGACGAGATGGAAGAAGATGCCACCGCTGTGATTCTCCATCGGGGCCGCGAACCGGCCGACGTTGTGGATCAGGAAGAACCCCGCCGGCCATTCTCCGTTGGTTCGCAGCCCGACCGCGACATACCAGGGAGCGGCGACGGCGAGCATCGCGAGGATGAGGATCACCGGACGGATGAACGCCACGGCCCCGAGGCCGGCCCTGATCGCGGCGAGCATCTGCCGGCCGACCGACGCGGACGGATCACGCCCGGCCTGCCAGGCCAGCGCCGTGACCCACGGGAGGATCACTGCCAGCGGGCCGACGAAGCCGACCGGCCCCTTGCAGAGGACGGCGAGGCCGCCGAGGGCTCCGATCAGGGCGGCCCGGCCGGCGGGGAGCCGCGGCAGGCTCGCGCCCCGTGAGCCGGTGGAATTGGGGCCGAGGAGGGACTCGGCGGCGAGGACCGTCATCCAGGTTGTCAGGGCGGTGAGGATCGCATCCGGGGTGGCAGCATGGGACTCGATCCCGACCAGGAGGCACCCGATCCAGGCCAGCGCCGCCACCACGCCGGTGCGCGGGGAGAACCAGACCGTGCCGGCACGGAGCAGGGCGAGCGCCGTGACGAGGGCCGCCAAGGCCGAGGGGATCCGGGCGGGGATCTCGGAGACGCCGAACAGCCGGTAGCAGGCGGCCATGCACCAGTGCATGAGCACCGGTTTGTCGACGGCGAGCGTGTCGTTGTACATCGGGACGACCCAATCGCCCGTCTCGAGCATCGTCCGCGCGATCGCCGCGAAGCGCGGTTCGTCCTCGTCCCAGAACGGCATCGGGGCGAAGCCGACCGCCAGCGTCACCGCCGCGGCCACGACGACCACCACGAGCGGGTGCTTCGGCGCCAGGTCGTGCCGATCGATCGACGGTGTCGCCGGTCGTTCGTTGTTCATCGGACCTCGGTGCCTGATGGGGTTGTTCATCGGGGTGGGGCTGGTGGCAGCCATGCCAGGGGGGGCTCCGGACTCGGGGCGTGGGGAGGGGCGACCGCCGCGGCGCGCGGGCCGATGACGAGGAGGCCGGGGCCGAAGAGCGGTTGCTCCCGGGCGATCACGCCGTAGCCGGGGGGAAGGGGGGAGGGGAGATTCATCTCGAAGCGGGCGTCGACGAGGAGGTGGGCGTCGGGGCGTGCCCCGAGATGGTCGCTGACGGCTTCGGTGGAATGGAGTTGGGGGATCGTGTCGGCGGCGTAGAAGACGACGCTCGGCGGAACGCTCCCGAATCCGGCCCACGCGCCCGCGGCGGGCCGCGCGCCGAGGGCGTCGACGAGGCGTCGGGCCGCGCGGGCCCCGCCGACGATATCGCTTCCCACTGCCGCCAGGAGCGTGACCACGAGGCAGGCGCTGACCGCCAGGGCGTTGAGGGACGCCTGCCGCCGTCGCTGTGATTGGAGCATCCAGGCTGCCGCGGCCGCCGCCATCGGGATCAGGCCGATCGGGGCGAGGATGGCAAGCGCCGGGATTCCCGCGCCGGCGGCGAGCGTCAGGGCGATCCCGATCCCGAGTCCGGCGAGGAACAGGATCGACCAGGCCAGCCGCATCACCCCCTCGAGGGCTCGGCCCGGGAGGCGGCACCACCGGGTGCAGATCGCTTCGCCGGCGCTCCACGAGGCGAGGAGGTCCCCCGTGATGATGGCCAGCGCCGGATAGGCGGGCCAGATGTAGCCGGGCAGCTTCGTCCCTGCGGCCGAGAACACCCCCAGCCACGCCACCAGCCAGCAGAGCATCAGCCGCATCGTTGCCCGGCGCGGGGTGGGTTCAGGCCCGGGTGACGACGGCGGGGCGGCGCCGACGAGGACGGCCGCGTGGACCAGCGCGGCGGCGAGCACGATCGACCAGGGGAAGAAGCCGACGGCGAGCACGGCGGGGTAGTAGATGAGGGCCGAACCGTCGTGCCCCTCCATCGGAGCCTGGAAGCGCCCGACATTGTGGACGAGGAAGAAGCCCTCCAGCCAAGCGCCGCCGGTGCGGACCGTGACCGCGGTGTACCAGGGGAGGGCGACGGCCGTCGCGGTTCCCAAAAGCAGCGGCAGGCGGAGCCCGACGCCCGCTTGCCACAGCCGCGTCATCCGAGGGGCCGAGCTCCCGTTGGCGGGCCAGGCCTGCCAGAGCGTGAAGATGCTGAAGGCCAGCAGCGGGATGGCCAGGCCGACCGGGCCTTTGGCAAGCACGGCTGCGCCGAGGGCGGTGCCACAGCTCGCGGCCCAGGGCCACGACGTCCATCCGGGCCCGAGCTCGCCTTCCGCCCGACGGTGTCCAGCGACGAAGCACCACAGACCGAGCGTCGTAAAGAAGGCGAGGGGGGCATCGGGGGTGGCGGACCGTCCCCCCACCGCCGTCCAGACGCATGTGGCCATGGCGAGCCCGGCGACGAGTCCCGCCGGGGCGCCGCAGCAGCGCCGGGCGATCTGCCAGACGATCAGGCACGTGATGGTTGTGAGGATGGCCGAGCCAAGGCGGGCCCCGGTCTCGGTGCGCCCGGCCACGGCGAAGCCGGCCAGATGGAGCCAATTGACAAGGGCCGGTTTCTCGACCCGGAGGCGGCCATTGAAGGTCGGGACGACCCAATCCCCCCGTTCGAGCATGGCCAGCGAGCAGGCGGCATTCTTCGGTTCGTCCTCGTCCCACAGCGCCGGCCCCCCCAGATTCGTGAGGAGCACCAGCGCCGCGGCAACGGCAACGGCGACGGCGTGCAGACGCTGCGGGATCACGGCGGGGCACCTTCCCGGGGGGGGGACGAACGCGACCGCGCGGTCAGGTGGTCGCGCGAGGCGGGGACAGTAGGGGGAGCCACTGGGCAGGTCAAGCCATCCGGCCCCCACCGCAGGCCCGGTTTCGGGGCCGGTTTGGCGGCGTTCCGGGGCCGGTTGACCCCGTCGGCCGGACGGGTATGTTCAGGCTTTTCCGGCGGTTTCCCGCCGCCGCCGAAGCTGGGAGAGTGGCCGTTGGCAGACGAGCATTCGGACGACCAGGAACCGGGGGCCGGGGGGCCTCCGAACGGGGCCGGTGGCCCGGGCGGCAGTGGGGCCGACGAGCCGGGTGTGCTCCGCGACAGTGCCGGTGGGCGGCTGATCGAGCTGCCGATCGAGCAGGAACTGAAGGACAGTTACCTGACCTACGCGATGAGCGTCATCGTGGCCCGGGCGCTGCCCGATGTCCGCGACGGGCTCAAGCCATCGCAGCGCCGCATCCTCGTGGCGATGAACGACCTCAATCTCACCCCCGGCGCCTCCCGGGTGAAGTGCGCCAAGATCTCCGGCGACACCAGCGGCAACTACCACCCACACGGCGAGAGCGTCATCTATCCCACCCTCGTGCGCATGGCCCAGGAATGGAACATGCGGCACGTGCTCATCGACAAACAGGGCAATTTCGGCTCGATCGCCGGCCTCCCCGCGGCCGCCATGCGGTACACCGAGGCCCGGCTGTCGCCGATCGCGGCGATGATGCTCGCCGATCTCGAGCTCGACACAGTCGACTATGTCCCCACCTACGACGAGCGGAACACCGAGCCGGTCGTTCTGCCGGGGCGGTTCCCCAACCTCCTCGTCAACGGCGCCGGCGGCATCGCCGTCGGCATGGCGACGAGCATCCCCCCCCACAACCTCGGCGAGGTCTGCCGGGCGCTGGTCGGGCTGATCGACGACCCCGGCATCACCCTGGGCCAACTGCTCCAGATCGTGCCGGGCCCCGATTTCCCCACCGGCGGGATCGTGATGGGGCGCGAGGCGCTGGCGCGCGGCTACGCCACCGGCCGGAGCACGATCACCCTCCGGGCCCGGGCCACCGTCGAGGAGTTCGCCAAAAACCGCACCCGGATCGTGGTCACGGAAGTCCCCTATCAGCAGAGCCGGGATGCGATCGAGGAGAAGATCGCCGAGCTCGTCAACGAGGATCGGATCCGGGGGATCTCGGCGATCCGCAACGAGAGCGATCTGAAGGAACCGGTCCGGCTCGTGCTGGAGTTGAAGCGCGACGCCGACCCCGACGTCGTCCTCAACCAGCTCTACCAGTTCTCCCCGCTCCAAACGACCTTCTCGCTCATCTTCCTGGCGCTGGTCGACGGCAAGCCGCGGGTCCTCACGCTCAAAAACATTCTCGAGGAGTTTCTCCGTCACCGCACGGCGGTCCTCCGCCGGCGCACCCAGCACCTCCTCCAGAAGGCCCGCAGCCGCAAGCACACCCTCGAGGGGCTGCTGGTGGCACTGGCGAACCTCGACGAGGTGATCCGGATCATCCGCAGCTCCCGCTCCCAGGCCGAGGCGAAGGAACGGCTGACGAAGATCGAGGCGCCGGCGGCGCTCCTCGAGCGCGCCCTCGGTCCGGAGGGCTTCGCGGTGCTCCAGGAGGAGCGTGGGGTGTCGGAAGCTTATGGCCTCTCCACCGTCCAAGCCGACGCCATCCTCCGCCTCACCCTCGGGCAATTGGTCAATCTCGAACAGGAGAAGCTCTCCGGCGAACACCGCGAGCTGCTCGACAAGATCGGCGACTTCCGCCGGCTCCTCGCGAGCGAGACAAACATCCGCGGCGTGATCCGGTCGGAGCTCGTCGAGCTCGCCGAGAAGCACGGCGACGACCGGCGCACCGAGATCAGCGGCGAGGCGGGTGATATCCGCGACATGGCCGAACTGATCACCGAAGCGACGATGGTCGTGACGATCAGCCGGGCCGGGTACGTGAAGCGCACCGCCGCCGACACCTACCGGGCCCAGCGCCGGGGGGGGAAGGGGCTGACCGGTGCTCGGAGCGACGAAGAGGATCCGATCGAGCACCTCTTCGTCGCCAGCACCCACGACTTCCTCCTCGTGTTCACGACGCACGGAAAGGTGTTCTCGCTCCGCGTCTTCGAGCTGCCCGAGCTCGCCCGCGACGCCAAGGGGCGGGCCCTGGTCAACCTCCTCGAGTTTGAAAAGGGGGAGAAGGTGGCCGACTGCCGCGCGGTGTCGGGCTTCGAGGATCCGGGGCAGTTCCTCATGCTCGCCACCCGCAGCGGGGTCGTGAAGAAGACCCCGCTCGAGGAGTACAAGCGGCGGCGCACGAAGGGGCTGATCGCCGTCAAGCTTCGTGACGGCGACGAGCTCGTCGATGCCGTGATCACGCGGCCCGGGGACGAGCTCGTCCTCTCCACCGCCAAGGGGATGGCGATCCGCTTCCCGGAATCCGACGCGCGGCCGATGGGGCGCGACACCAGCGGCGTGCGCGGGATCAGGCTTTCGTCGGGCGACCGGCTCGTGGGGATGGTGGTCGCCGACCCCGAGGCGACGCTGCTGACGGTCTGCACCCACGGCTACGGCAAGCGGACGCCGTTCGGACCAGGCACGGAGCTCACCGGCCCGGGGCCCGATGGGGATGGCGACGAAGCCGTCACCGAAGCCGTTTCCGAGGGCGAAGAGACCGGTGGCGATGATGGCGGCGAGGGCGGGTCGAGTGGCATGCGCTACCGCACCCAGCACCGTGGCGGCAAGGGGGTGCGCGACATCAAGGCGACGCAGCGCAACGGCGAGGTCGTCTCCGTGGTGGCCGTCAAGGATGGCGATCAGGTTCTGATGATGACCTCGCACGGCAAGATCCAGCGGGTGAACGTCGCCGAGATCAAGGCCATCGGTCGCAACACCCAGGGGGTGAGGATCATGCGTCTGGATGATGGAGACACCCTGGCGGCCGTCGTGCCGGTGCCGCCGAGTGAGCAGGAGGACGGCGATCCCGCCGAGGCGGAAGGGCCGGTCGACGGCGGTGATGGACCGGTGGCGGGCGGCGGCCCCACCGCGACCGGCGCTGACGCTGCGGCGGTCTGACCCCGGCTTGAAGGAAGGCTCGATCGTTGCCGCGGGCTCGGCGTCTGCCGGGTCGGGCTTGCGTTCGACGGTGGCTGGATCAATCCACCGGACTCACTCGAGAGGTCATCATGCGGATCGCGGTGGTGGGAACGGGCTACGTCGGCCTCGTGTCGGGAACCTGTTTCGCCGACAGTGGCAACGTCGTTACCTGTCTCGACATCAACGCCGACAAGATCGCCAGGCTCAATCGCGGCGACATCCCGATCTATGAGCCCGGCCTCGAGGAGATCGTCTCACGCAATGTCCATGCCGGCCGTCTTCGGTTCACCACCGACTTCGCGGCGGCGATGAGTCGGGCGGAGATCGTGTTCCTCGCCGTCGGTACGCCTCCCGCGGCTGACGGCTCGGCCGATCTCACCGCCCTCTGGAAGGTGACCGAATCGATCGCTCCGCACCTCGACCCGGCGGCGCTGGTCGTCACGAAGAGCACCGTCCCGGTCGGGACCTGTGCCGGGATCGAGGCCCGCCTGCGGGGGGCCACCGGCCGGGTCTGCCGCGTGGCGAGCAATCCGGAGTTCCTCAAGGAGGGGGCCGCGATCGACGACTTCCAGCGGCCCGACCGGGTCGTCGTTGGGGTCCGTACTCCCGCCGACGGCGAGCTGCTGCGGAATCTCTACGCTCCCTATCTCCGCACGGAGCATCCGTTCCTGGTGATGTCGCCGGAGAGCGCGGAGATGACGAAATATGTCGCCAACGCGCTGTTGTCGACGAAGATCAGCTTCATCAACGAGGTGGCGAACCTCTGCGAGCGGATTGATGCCGACATCGACGATGTCCGCCGCGGGATCGGGCACGACAACCGGATCGGCTTCGCCTTCCTCTTTCCGGGGGCCGGGTACGGCGGAAGTTGTTTCCCCAAGGATGTCCAGGCGCTGGCGGCGATGGCCCGGGCCCAGGGGCTCGCTCCGCGCGTCCTCTCCGCCGTCCATGACACGAACGTCGCCCAGAAGCTGGTGCTCTGTGCCAAGCTCGACGCCCACTTCGACGGGAAACTCTCCGGCCGCCGGGTGGCGGTGTGGGGGCTGGCCTTCAAGCCCCGCACCGACGACATCCGCGACGCCCCGGCGCTCGATCTCATCGACCACCTCCTCGCCGGCGGGGCGACCGTGGTCGTCCATGATCCCGAGGCGATGGAGAACGTCCGGGCCCTCTACGGCGACCGTCTGACCTACGCGGAGCGCCCGATGGAAGCGCTCGACGGGGCCGACTGTCTCGTGATCGTGACCGAGTGGGGGGAGTTCCGCCGGCCCGACTTCGACGAGATGGCCTCGCGGCTCGGGGCGAAGGTCATCTTCGACGGCCGCAACCTCTACACGCCGGCCGAGATGCGATCCCGCGGGTTCACCTACCACTGTATCGGCAAGGCACCGATCGTCCCGGGCTGACGGGTACCGGCGGGAACGGGGGAAGCGTGAGCGACCACGATGAAGCGGTGCAGGGGGGGGGCACCCCTCCGGTGCGCTGGTCGCACCAGGCGACCTCGGATGGAGCGAGGGCCGGGACGCTCGTCACCCCCCGGGGGGAAGTCCCCACGCCATTGTTCATGCCCGTGGCAACGGCGGCGACGGTCAAGGGGGTCGACATCGGGCGGGTCGCCGGCACCGGCGCGGGCATGGTGCTGGCCAATGCCTACCACCTCCATCTGCGTCCCGGCGAGGAGGTGGTCGGGGCGGCCGGCGGGGTCGCCCGGTTCATGGGGTGGGATGGGCCGATGCTCACCGACAGCGGTGGGTTTCAGGTCTTCAGCCTCGCCAAGCAGGTGAAGGTGACCGAAGAGGGGGCGTTCTTCCGCTCGCACATCGATGGACGCGCCGTCGCATTCACCCCCGAGGCTTCGATGCGGATCCAGGAACGGATCGGCGCCGACGTGGCGATGCAGCTCGACCATGTCATCGCCCTCCCCGCCGACCGCGACGCCGTTGCCGACGCGATGGAACGCTCGATCCGCTGGGCGCGGCGCTGCCGCATCGCCCACCAGCGCCGCGATCAGGCGCTGTTCGGGATCGTCCAGGGGGGGCTCGATCCCGATCTCCGCGCCGAGAGTGCCGCCCGGCTCCAGGAGATCGGCTTCCCCGGCTATGCCGTCGGTGGGCTCTCCGTCGGCGAGGGCCCGGAGGCGATGGTGGCGACGCTGCGGGCCACCGTGCCGCGACTCCCGGCGGACCGCCCCCGCTATCTGATGGGGGTCGGACAACCGGCCGACATCATCGCGGCGATTGGCACCGGGATCGACATGTTCGACTGTGTTCTCCCCACGCGCTGCGGACGCAATTCGCTCGTCTACACCTTCGCTGGCCCGATCCGGCTGCGCAACGCCTGCCATGCGCTCGACCGCCGCCCCCTGGAGGCCGATTGCCCCTGCCCCGCCTGCCGGCTTGGGCGGGATTACCTCCGCCACCTGTTCCTCGCCGGGGAGATGCTCGCGCCGGTCCTGGCGTCGATCCACAACCTCACCTTCTACCAGCGACTCGTGGCGCGACTCCGAGAAGCGATCGTGGCCGGGCGTTTCGAGAGGGTAGCCCGGGAAATCCTCGACGGTCTGCGGTCGCTGAAGGACCGGGGCTGAAACCGGTCGAGAGGGGGCCTCCCCGGTCCCTCATCGGGGCCGGACGCCCCGTCGTCCGGCCGGGCCATCGGTCGCTCTTGTCGGTCGTGCGCCGGGACCGATACATTTGCGGTTTTCCTCACGACCGGTTGGCGGCCCCGCGCCCCGGCTGTGTCCGCCTGCAGGGTCCCCGCATCATCATGCCGTCCTTACTCCCGTCGACCGCCAGCGCTTTGTTGTTCGGCCAAGGGCAGGCGCCGGCGACCCCGCAGCAACTCATTCTCCAGGTCTTGCCGTTCCTCCTCGTCGGCGTGGCGGCCTGGACGCTGCTCTACAAGCCGGAGCGGGAGCGGCTGAAGCGGCAACAGGATCTTCTCGCCGCCCTCAAGAAGAACGATCGCGTCCTGACGTCAGCCGGCATGTACGGCACCGTGGCGAACGTCGACCGGGAATCCGGTCGCGTGACCCTCAAGGTGGACGACGCCGCCAACGTGAAGATCCAGGTGGCCCTGTCGTCGATCGCGTCGGTGCTCGACGGATCGACGGAATCTACCGCTTCGAGCGGGTGACTTTTCCCATCCCCGGACCCCGCCCCACCCCCCGAATCCCGTTCCGTCCCGAAAGTGAGTCTGCGACCCATGCTTCCGTCCTTCGTCCTCCCCCTCGCCCAGGCTGCCGCTGCCGCAGCCCCCGATGTTGCCGCCGCCACTGCGGCCGCCACCGCCCTCCCGTGGTGGCGGACGGGGGCCGGGCTCTGGTTGTCGGCGCTCCTCACGATCGCGGTGCCGACGATCCTCGCCTGGTTCCTCGCCAAGGCGCTGCGCGCCTCCGACATGTGGGGGCGGCTGGCAACCGTGCTGACGGCGCTCGTCGCCGGCTTGGCGATCATCGCGCTGGGATGGCCGCCGCGTCTCGGCATCGACCTCAAGGGGGGCGTGATCCTCGTCTATGAGGTCGATGCCTCGAAGCAGGTCGGCGGGCAGGTCGAGGAGGCGATCGAGAAGATCGAATCGCTCCTGGCCACCCGCGAGGGGCGGCTGGGCACGGCAGTCCGCAAGCCCGACGGCCGGATCGCCGTTTCGCTGAAGACGACCGACAAAGCCGCGCGGGAGTCGTTCGTCGACGACGTCACGAAGCTCGATTTCGGCGGTGCGAAGGTCCGCCTGGCGAAGGCCCCGGTGAATGGGACGGCGCTCGACCTCGAGTTCGAAGTCGAGGGGCGGCAGGCCGCGGTCGACATGGACAAGCTCGTCGCAGCCGTGGCCCGGCGCGTCAATCCGGGCGGGCAGAAGGAAGTCACCGTCCGCCGCTACGGCCTCGATCAGCTCGAAGTGATCGTTCCGGAGGTCGACCAATCGGAGGTCGATTCCATCAAGAAGGTGGTCTCGAAGTCGGGCGTGCTCGAGTTCCGGATCACCGCCAACCGTGCCAATCCGAGTCACAATCGCGTCATCAAGCTGGCGGAGCAGTCCGTCGGCGAGTCGGTCGTCGACGGCGGCACTCCGGCCGGCCGCTGGATTCTCCTCAACACCGAAAAATTCGACGAGGACGAACGGGGAAGGCTCGTGACCAGGACGGCCTCCGACGGGAACATCGAGGTCTTGGTCGTCCTCGATCGCCTCAACGTCACCGGCGGCTATCTGACGAGGGCCTCGTCGAGCATCGACACGCAATCCCTTTCCCCGTGCGTGAACTTCGCGTTCAACGCCTCCGGGGCGAGCCTGTTCACCGAGCTCACCGGCAAGAATCTCCCCGATCCGGCCAACGGCCTGACGAGCAGCCTGGGGATCATCCTCGACGGCGAATTGCTCTCCGCCCCGGCGATCCGCAGCACGATCTCCTCCAACGGCCAGATCACCGGCAATTTCCGGCAGCGGGACGTCGACGAGATCGTCGAGGTGCTCAATGCCGGCAGCCTGCCGACGGCGCTCTACAGCGATCCGGTCAGCGAGCAGCGGATCAGCCCGCAGCTCGGGGCCGACACGATCCGCTCCGGCGCCCGGGCGATGCTCCTGGCAACGATCGTCGTCCTCGCCTTCATGCTCGCCTACTACCGCTTCTCCGGCCTCGTCGCCGACCTCGCGGTGGTGCTCAACATCATCCTCGTCGTCGCCCTCATGATCTCGGTCAAGGCGGCGTTCACCCTCGCGGGGCTGGCGGGGCTGGTGTTGTCGGTCGGGATGGCGGTCGACGCCAACGTGCTGATCTACGAGCGGATGCGCGAGGAGACCGACCGCGGGGCGGCGTTGCGGATGGCGATCCGCAACGGATTCCAGCGGGCCTTCTCCACGATCCTCGATTCCAACCTGACGACGGTGATCACCGGCATCGTCCTGTTCTTCATCGGCACCGATCAGCTGAAGGGGTTTGCCATCACGCTGATTCTCGGCCTGGTGCTGAACCTGTTCACGGCCGTGTTCTGCTCCCGCGTGATGTTCGATCTCGCCGAGCGCAATGGTTGGATCCGGCGGCTCAACATGGCCCGGATCTTCGGCGTCACGAAGTTCGAGTTCGTGCGCTGGATGAAGCCGGCGATCCTCGGCTCGGCGCTCTTCATCCTCGCCGGCCTGGCTGCCTCGGCCCAGCGTGGGCAGGGGCTGTTCGACATCGACTTCACCGGTGGCACGAGTGTCCAGGTGGCGTTCAAGCCCGGCAAGGCCCCCGACATCGCCGAGGTCCGGGCTGCGGTGAAGGCGCTCCCCGACTCGGCCGTCAGCTCGGTGAGCGTCGACGGGGAATCGCTGGCGCGATTCAAGGTCGACACGTCGCTGCGTGACACCGCGGAGGTGCAAAAAACGCTCCAGTCGGTGTTCCCCGACAGCCTTCTGACCTACGAGATGTCGTACGGAGACGTGGCCACCGCGCCGCCGGCCGAGGGACAGGAGGCCGCTGCGGCCCGGACGACCGCCAAGCTCACCTTCCCGTCGAAGATCAACCAGGCGACGCTCCGGGAGACGATCGAGACCACCCTCGCCGCCGAGGGGGTCGGGGCTGTTCCCTTCGCGGTCGAGGCGGAGGGCGCCGTCGCCCGCTCCAAGCCTTACGAGAAATGGAATCTCTCCGCGGGGATGGATGCCGAGACGATGACGCGGGTGCTGACGCGGATGAAGGCCGATCTGGCCGGCACGCCGGTCTACTACTCCGCCAACTCCATCGGTGGCAAAGTCGCCGGCAACACCAAGGTGACCGCGGTCTACGCGCTCCTGGCCAGCCTGGGGATGATCGTGCTCTATGTCTGGCTGCGGTTCCAGAATGTCGCCTTCGGTCTGGCGGCGGTCGTGGCCCTCATCCACGACGTCCTCGTGGCGGTCGCCTGCCTGGCAATGTCGCACTACGTGGCACCGTTCCTCGGCTGGGCCCTCGTCGACGACTTCAAGATCAGCCTCGACGTCGTCGCCGCGCTCCTCACGATCATCGGGTTCTCGATCAACGACACGATCGTGATCTTCGACCGGCTCCGCGAGCTGCGTGGCAAGGCCCAGTACGTCTCCGCTGCGATGATCGACAAGGCGGTCAATCAGACGCTCAGCCGCACCGTTCTGACCTCCGGTACGGCGCTTCTGGCGACCCTGATCCTGTTCCTGCTCGGAGGGACGGGGATCCATGCCTTTGCCTTCACGATGCTCGTGGGGATCATCACCGGCACCTACAGCACGATCTACATCGCCTCGCCGATCGTGCTCTGGCTGCAGCGTTGGTTCGGCGAGGTGCCATCGGGTGCCGGGGCTTCCCGTGCGGCCGGGGCCGCCTGACATCCGTCAGACCGCCTCCTATCCGGCAGAACCCGGGGCGGGGCCGTCGTCCCCCGGGGCCTGCGACTTTTCCGACCGTGCGGGTCGAGGCACCCCGGCCAACGGGGATTGAAGTCCCCCCGCGCCCCGGTCGGGCCACCTCCCGATCATCCGCGGGCTAGAGTTTTTCCGGATGACTCGCTGCTGGCACGAGGCCTCGGGGAAACCGGATCGATGATGCGCACCGTAAGGTTTCTGACCGGATTGGTGATGGTCGTAACCGGGGTCTCCCTGGCCGCACCGATGGCCACGCGGCTCGTCGAGGCTCACCGAGCCGGGGCCAACGGGGTCGAATCGGTGACAGAATCGGCTCCAGCGGGCCCCGCAGCCTGGGCGGGAGCGGGCCCGGTGTCTGCTCCGGGCCCCGTGCGGGCCGGTGGGTACTGCATTCCCGATCCCCGCTCCGCGGTCGTCGGTGTCCCCGACGGGGCCGCACCGCAGGAGGCGGTCGGCCTTCCCCGCCCGGGCGACGGCCTCCGCGCCCCCTCGGCGGGCTATCAGCCGCCGCCGCCACCTGACGTGCTCCCGGTGCCGCCGACCGATCTGACGCTCGCCCCCCCCGCCTTCAACAACACCTACCGCTCGACCCTCGACGTTCCCCCGCCCCCTCTCCTCGACGTCTCGGCGCCGGCGCCGCTGGCGGTCAGCACCCCCGCGCGCGACGGTCCGGCGATGTTGGCGGTGGGGCAGATGTCGGGTGGGGGCGTGATCCACACCGTGGCGGCCGAGCTCCATCCGGTGCCGCTCGAGGCTTCCGCTCCGCCGGGGGCCGGCAGCGTGCCGGTGGCGATGACGCCGGCGCCATCGGCCGCTCCCAGCCAGTACACGATCCGGGACGGTGACGATCTGACCTCGATCGCAACCCGTCTCTACGGTCACCCCGGCGCTGCAGAGGCGATCTGGTCGGCGAACCGTGACCGGCTGGCCGATCCGGCAGTTCTGCCGATCGGGCTCGCGCTTCGCATTCCCCCCACCTGGGTTCCTCCCGCGATCCGTCAGCGGGGGCTCGCCGGCGGGGGGGCGCCAATCGAGCCGGCACGCCGCCCGGCTCGGGTCAGGGTCGCCCCGGGGGAATCGCTCGAGAGCCTCGCGGTACGGTTTTATGGTGACCGTGCCATGGCCGCCCGGCTGTGGGAGGCCAATCGCGACCAGCTTCGCAGTCCGGCCCTCCTCGTGGCCGGGACGGACTTACGCCTCCCCTGACGGCGGGGAGGGGTGGGCCAGCGACGGAGAAAATCGACCTGGATCGCGTCTCTCCCCGTCGGATTGGGTAGAATCTCAGGTGAAGTCTGCTCCAGTCCCGTGAGCGGGCCGGGCGGCTGACGGCCGAGGGGAGAGCATGGCACGCCACATCACAGCTGACGGAGAGCCGGACGGCCCCGATGACGGGGTGATGGAGTCTGCGGCGGTCCTGTCACGCGACCTTCCGGCACTCGCTGCCAGCCTCGTGCTCCATGTCGTGCTCCTGCTCACGCTCGCCCTGGTCGGCGTCGCCACGCCGCCGCCGACCCGTCCGGCCGTGACCGTCATCGAGACGCCGCTGGAGCGTGACGAGGAGATCGATCTGGCGCCGCAGGAGATGATCGTCAGCGACATGCCGGCGGAGACCGGTGCCGCCGGCGAGGATCAGTCGGCTGATGTCGCCCAGTCGCTCGCCCCGGTTCTCGACGCCGTTTCGATGACGCCCGTGGAGACCATCCCGGAACTCGTCGGCGACATTCAGGTCGACCCGCTCGATGAGCTTCCCACCGCCACCGAGATCGACGAGACGATCGTCGTCCGGGGGGCGGTCGGGGCGACGACGAGCGGCGCCGCCGGGGCCGTCGACAGGCTGACGGCCGAGATCGACGCCTCGCTCCGGCAGCGGCCGACGGTCGTCGTTTGGGTGTTCGACCAGTCGGTCAGCCTCTCGGCCCAGCGGAAGGAGATTGCCAGCCGGCTGGAGCGGGTGTTCCAGGAGCTCGGGGCCGACCGTTCGCAGCGGCACCGTCCCGATCTCCAAAACCTCGTCGTTGCGTTCGGCAAGAACGTTTCGCTGGTCACCAAGAAGCCGACCGACGACGTGGCCGAGGTGATCCGGGCGATCGATGCGGTGCCGGTCGATGATTCCGGCGTCGAGATGACCTTCGCCGCGATCCGGGCCGCCGCCGACAGCGCGAGGATCTACCGCACCTCCGCACCGAAGAAGAACGTCATGATCGTCGCCTTCACCGACGAGGTGGGGAACGACCAGCAGCTCGCCGATCAGACGGCACAGCACTGCCGCAAGCTCGGCATTCCAGTCTATGTCGTTGGCGTGCCGGCGCCGTTCGGGATGCGCGAGGTGCGGATGAAATACGTCGAGTTCGACCCCAAGTTCGATGCCGGGGAGGACGAGCAGTGGGCGGTCATCGAGCAGGGGCCGGAGACGCTCTTCCCCGAGGTGGTTCGTGTCCGCAGCGGGGCCCGCGAGGACGAGGCGATCGACTCGGGCTTCGGGCCTTTCAGCCTCTCCAAGCTGTGCGCGGAGACCGGCGGGATCTATTTCCGCGTTCATCCCAACAGCGGCGAGCGCGGCCGGGTCACCAACCAGATGGTGGCGCCGATGGCATCGCAGATCCGCTACTTCTTCGACCCCGACGTGATGCATGCCTATCAGCCCGATTACGTCTCGGCGGCGAAACTCCAGCAGGACATCGCTGCCAACGTGGCGAAGCGTGCGCTCGTCGAGGCGGCCCGATCGACCGAGATCCGGCCGATGGAGTCGCCGGTGATGACGTTCCCCAGGCGCGACGAACCGTCCCTGGCAGGGCTCCTCTCCGAGGCCCAGAAGGCGGCCGCGAAGGCCCAGCCGCAGATCGACGCGCTTCATGCCACGTTGACGGCCGGTGCCGCGGGGCGCGTGGCGATCAAGGAGCGACGGTGGCAGGCGGGCTATGATCTGGCGCTCGGGAGGGTGCTCGCGGCGAAGGTCCGCACCGATGCCTACAACCAGATGCTCGCCCAAGCCAAGCTGGGGATGAAGTTTCAGGACGAGAAGAGCGACACCTGGCAGTTGGAGCCGAGCGACGACGTCACGGTCGGATCGCAGACGGAGAAACTCGCCAAGCAGGCGACCGAGCTCCTCGAGGGCGTGGTCCACGACCACACGGGCACGCCGTGGGCCCAGCTCGCCGCCACGGAATTGCGGACGCCGCTGGGCTATCGGTGGACAGAGCGGTTTACCGGGGTGAACACGCCGCAGATGGCCGATGCCGGCAATAACCAGAACGTTCCCGCTCCCCCCACGGACGACCAGAAGCGGAAGCTCGGGCCCCCCAAGCCGAAGCGGAATCTCAAGAACCTCTGACCGCCCGGCGCTGGCGGGCGTCGCCGGATGCTACGCTCCTCGGGGCGTGAAGATGACATCCGCGTCCCCGCGGAGGTGGTCACGCCCCCAAGTGGCTTTCGATGTCGGCTGTCGGGGCAGCCGGTTGGAGGCCATGGATGGCTTGGTCCACGTGAAGTCAGAAGGTGAGATTTCCGTCGGCGAAGCTCTCGCGGCTGTCGTAGGCGTGGAAGTTGCGCGAGATCCGCTGGGCGAGGATCTGGAGGAACATGGCGCGGAACTGCGCTTCGGAGCGGTCGCTGACCGGCATGGCGCCGTCGGTCGGGAAGCTGAAGTCGTCGTAGCGCTTCGTGAACACGACCTTCTTCTCGGCGACGTCGAACACCCTCACGGTGAAGCTCGCGCGGCCCCGGTAGAGCGTCGATCCCTCGTGCATGCGGAACGATTCCAGATCGATCCCCACCACCATGTCGGCGTCCAGCGACTTGCCGACGGTGGGGTAGTCGATCCAGGAGTTCTCATCGATCCACCGGGCGACCTCGTCCTGACTGATGACGCGGGTCTTGCGGACGTTTTTCTCGATCAGGGCGCCGACGGTGCCGGCCAACTCGCGGGAGGATCCGGCATCGCTGAACTCGAGCTCGACGATCGGCTTGCAGATCACCGCGACATGCTTCCCTTTGAGTCCCTTGTACTCCGCCGGAGTGTCCTGGGGGGCGATGAGATAAGCCGCCGTGAGGAGCGTGGAGCAGCCGGACGCCACCGGCAAGAGCGACGCGACGGCCAGGCAGAAGCCAGCCAGAAGCGGGCGACGCGATGACCGGGAACCGGCTTCAGCGACGGCACGGGCGGGGCACATGCGAGATCCCTCGGGGGTGGACTCCGGAGCAGCCGCACGGAGGGCGGCCGGGGCCGGATGGGCCGGGACTGTAGCCATGAGAGGACCATGGCGGAAGGTCGCCTTCCCCCACGTTGGCACCGGCTTTCGGGAGCCCGATGGCGGCAGACCGTGCCGCGGCGGCAAAATGGGAGGGCATGGCAGACTCCCCGCACGACCGATCGGATCAAGACCTCGCGGAGACGCTCGCTGCGGCGCTGCCACAGCGGGGATTCTGGGAGTGGCCGGCGGTCGTCGGCGTCTCCGGTGGGGCCGACAGTGTCGCGCTCCTCGTAGCGCTGGTGACGCTCGCCCGCCGCGGCGGGGCAAGCGGGCGGATCCTCGTCGCCCATGCCCACCACGGCCTGCGGCCCGAGGCTGAAGACGATCTTCGTTTCGTCTCGGCCCTCGCTTCCGAGCTCGGCGTGGAGGTCGTGACAAAGCGGCTCGGCTCGGGGGGAGCGACGGGGAACGGCGGCGAGGGGCTCGAGGCCCGCGCCCGGCGGCTCCGGTACGACTGGCTCGGAAGGCTCGCCCACGAGCGTGGGGCGCGGCATCTGCTCGTGGCGCACACGGCCGACGATCAGGCCGAGACGATCCTCCACCGGGCGCTGCGCGGGACGGGGGTAGCCGGATTGGCGGGGATGAAGTCGGCTCGGCGGCTGGTCGATGGCGTGGCCCTCATCCGGCCACTGTTGGGCGTCCGCCGGGGCGAGCTCCGGCGGTTTCTCGTCGATCGGGGGCGCGCGTGGCGCGAGGACGCGATGAACGCCGATCCCCGCTTCTCCCGGGCGTTCCTCCGGCACCAGGTGTTGCCGCGTCTCGAGGCGGGGGCCTGGCCGGCGGCCACCGAGGCGCTCGTTCGCCTCGGGCAACAGGCGGGGCTTGTCTCGAAGGCCCTCGACAGCGCGGCCGGATACCTCCTCGACCGCCATGCCCGCCGCTTGGCCGCCGGCGCCGTCAGCCTCGATGCCGCTGGCTTGGCAGGCCTCGATCCCCATCTCCTCGCCGCGGTGTTCGTGGCCCTGTGGCGGCAGGAGGGCTGGCCGGAGCGCGACATGACGGCCGCCCACTATGCGCGCCTCGTGGCCCTGCTTGCCGCGGCGGAGCGCCGGGAAGCGGCCACGCTCTGCCTGCCGGGCGGCGTGCGGGGGAGTGTCGTCCCATCGGGGAGCATCGAACTTCGCCCCGGTATTTCACCAGGCGAAAACGCCCGCTGAAACGCCGACGCCCGGCACTCCTGCAGGGAAGTGCCGGGCGTCGATCGATCGAACTGCGCCCCGGGAGGCCGGGCTCAACCACCACCCAGCCCTGGGAGGCCGGGCTTAGCCCACCCCGGCCCCGGGAGGCCGGGCTCAACCCGGTCAGTGATGCACTCCGCGGGCCTGATAGCCACCGCGCGACTTGAACCAGCCGAGGAGGGCGAGGTAACAGAGGAGCATGGTCGCCGGTACGAGGGCCGTGAGCTTGAGGGCCTGGCGTCCGCCGAACAACCCAGCTGCCTCGACGAGCGTCTTGTCGTTGGCACCCGTCGCCGCGGCGGAGGTGTCCCACCACTTCACGAGGCTCTCCTGCTCGGCGAGCGCCTTCGGATTGGTGTTCTTGTCGGAACGCATCAGATCGAGCGCCCGTTGGGCCTCCTGGCCGCCATCCTCGAGCACGGCGGCCTTCCTGCCGTCGAGGCCGACCGACTTCAGCCAGAGGAACTCCCCTTCCTTGTCCGATTTGTAACGCTCGAAGACCGCCTGGTCGGCCTGCTTGAGATTCTGCGATGCGTTCTGGTCCTGGAAGAAGCCGATTCCAGGGCCGCCGAGCAGTCCGGCGGAGAGCATTCCCGCGGCGCCGGTCGCGCCGATCGTGATCGCGCCTCCCTTGGGGAACTGCTCGCTCACGACCGCGAGCATCGTCGGCCAGAGGAACGTCTTCCCGATGCCGTAGACGGTCATGGCGAGTACGCACATCAACCCCCCCTCGGCATAGCCCAGAAACGTGAGACCGAGAGCCCCGAGTAGGGCCGAGACGGCGAGCAGGCCGAGTGGCGAGATCCGCTCGACGATCGGCCCCGCGAAGAACCGCAGCACGAACATCAGCGCCGAGGCGTAGACGAACAGGAGCAGGCCGTTGGCCTTGCTGGCCATGATGTTCCCGGTGATCTTGCTGATCCAGGAGTCGGTACCGAGCTCGACATAGCCCACCAGTGCGTGGATGACCAGGAGGAAGGCGAGCATCGGGTAGCCGATCTTCCAGCCGGTGACGGCGCCGAAGGCCACGAGCAAAGCCGCGCCGGCGGCGGCCGCGAGCCACAGCGGGAACTGGAGATCGCTCTTGAAGAACAGAGCCAGCAGGGCACAGATCACAGCGGCGCCCATCATTCCGAGCTCACCGAGCATGTCGCGGTAGGAGACGCCCGATAGGCTTGCCTCGCTCTTCGGGAACCGTTGACCGAGGAGCATCAGGCCGTAGACCGCGACCGGCACGAGGAAGAGGGAGATCTGTGTCTGCCAGGCGACCGGCTTCGTGCCGGCGCCGCCCGTCATGAAGTAGCTGGCGAGGCCGCCGACGATCAGGCCAAACGGCCAGCCGGCGTGGAGGATGTTGAGGTAGTGGGTCTTGTCTTTGGGGAAAAGGGTCGCGACGAGGGGATTGACGACCGCTTCGGCGATGCCGTTTCCGATGGCGAAGAGAAACATGCCCCAGAAGAGGCAGAAGTAGGCCGCGGGCTTCCCCCCCGAAGCGTAGGCGGCCCCCGCCGCCAGGGTGAGGACGGCCGACACGATGTGGGTGGCGAACGCGGCGGTCATCAGCCGGCCGAATCCGATCCGGTCGGCAATCAGGCTGGAGAGGAGGATGATGATGCCGAAGCCGGTCAGGCCGCCGCCAGTGATAGCGCCCAGTTCGGTCTGGGTGAAGCCGTACTGCTCGGCCCACTGGCCGAGGATGCCGGCACGGATCGAGAAGCCGACCCCCGCGGCCGCGATCGCCATGAAGCCTGCCCAGAGGAGCCGCTGGGCGTTGACGCCCGCCGGCGTACCGGCGTCGGCGGTGGAGTGGGCGGAGTGCTCGGGCGCGTTCATGCGATCTCGCTTGCGTGAATGTTGGGAAAATCCATGCCGCTTCCCCCCGGAAACGGCATGTGAGGATCGGCACTATAGCAAGGGGGCGCGGTTCACGGAATCGGGGGCGTTCGGCCCGGCCGGGCCGCGGGGAAACCGGGCGTGAGGGGCTGTTGACCCCGGGTTTCCCGAGCGCGTACCCTCCCGCCCCCGTTCGACCCGTTCCCATCCGTCTCGGCCGGAAGTCCTCTGCGCCCCATCCCTTGAACAGTTTCTCCGACACGCTCTGGACGGTCGTGCGCTGGACCGTGCCTGTCACGGTCGCGGCCGTGATCGCCGCCGTCGCCATCGGGTCGAACCGGCTCGGCGAGGAGGTGCGGATCCGCGCCGAGGCCCGGCTGGCGCGGGAGTTCCCCGATCTCGTCGTCCAGGTGCAGGGGGCGAGCGTCGTCTCTGGGGAGGGGCTCGTCCTCCGCGGTGTCTCGCTCACCGACCCGAAGATGCCCCAACAGTGGCGGCAGTTGGTGTGGATCGACGAGGTGCGGCTGGCCTGCGGGACGACGCTTGCGGACCTCTCCGGCGGCAGGCCGAAGATCGGCGCGGTCCGTGTCCGGAGGGCGGTTGTCCATGTCGTGCGGCATCACCAGGGAATGTGGAACATCGCCCGCCTCACCCGCCGGGCCGGCGATGGGACGATGGTGCCGGTGAGCGTCGAGGATGGCACGCTCCTGGTCGATGACCTCCGGCTCCAGGCCCGGACGACGCTCCGCCGTGTCCAGGTCGACCTCCAGCCCGAGGCCGAGGGCGCCGTCGCCGTCCGGGGCAGCGCCGACGGCGATTTGTTCGACCGGGCGAGCGTCCAGGGGAGGCTGCTCCCCGCCACCGGCGGCTTCGACCTCACCGGGGCGATCGAATCGATCGACGTCGCCCCCCGCCTCATGCAGTTGGTGGCAGCCGAGGCGGAGTCGCTCGGGTCGGCGGAGCGAGCGGCCGAGATCCGCCGCTTCGGCGGCGGCCTGCGGGGCCGGATCGATCTGGGGTGGCGGGCCGCCGGCTCCCTCGGCGACCTCGGCGCCACCCAGACGACCGTGGCCGCCCGGTTGGAATCTGGGCGCTACGAACATGCCTCGCTCCCCTTTCCGCTCCGCGACATCTCGGCGGCCTTCGTCGCCGACCGGACGGGGGTCCGCTGCGAGCGGCTCGAGGCCCACACTGGGTCGGCGCTGCTTCGCGGATCAGGGCGGTTGGGCGGATGGAGGGGTGATGCCGACTTCGACCTCCTCCTCGAGGCCGATCGCCTCGTCGTCGACCGGCAGTGGGAAGGGCTCCTTCCCGATGCCTGGAAGGTGCAGTGGAGCCGGCTCCTCCCCGCCGGCGAGGTCGATCTGCGGGCCCAGTTCACCCGCCGTTCCGGAGCGATCGACCCGAAGGTCTCGATCCGTTGCCGGAACGCGTCGCTCACCCACTACCGTTTCCCGTACCGCGTCGACCGCACCGTCGGCACCGTCGTCGTCGACGGCGGTTCGGTGGCAATCCACCTCACCGGGCAGGCCGGCGGGCGCCCCGTCCACATCGAAGGAGCCTTCCGGTCGACGCCGCAGGGGACGGCCGGCGCCCTCGAGGTCCGCGGCGACGCGATGCGCGTCGACGACGGCCTGCTCGCCGCGATGCCCGCCCGCAGTCAGGCGATCGTCCGTTCGCTGCGCGCCGCCGGTGTCTTCGATTTCGTCTTCCGGCATGAACGCGATGCCCGTTTCCCCGTCGGCCACTCCAATTCCCTGGCGATCCGCCTTGTCGACTGCTCGATGAACTACGCCGGCTTCCCCTATCCGCTCACGAAGGTGCAGGGGAGCCTGCGGATGCAGGATGGCACCTGGACGATCCGCGACATCGCCGGTAGCAACGACACCGGGACGGTGCGCTGCACCGGCGGGCTCGTGCCCCGCGGCGCCGACGACGGCGAGCTGACGCTCGAGCTGACCGGGCAGGGGGTGGTGATCGAACGCGAGCTGCGCGACGCCCTCCCCCGCGGCGCCCGCAATGTCTGGGACGACCTCGACCCGCGCGGGATGATCGACTTCCAGGCCACGATCCGCCATGCCATCCGCGCCCGCGGCACCTCAGTCGAGGTCCGGGCCACGCCGCACGGCGACACGGTGTCGATCGAGCCGTCGTGGTTCCCCTACCGTCTCGAGCAGCTCAAGGGGAATCTCGAATGGAAGGACGGCCTGCTCCGCTTCGGCGGGGTGCGCGGCCGGCACGCCCGGACGACCGTGGCCACCGACGGCATCTGCCGATTCCTCCCCGATGGCGGCTGGCACGTGTCGTTCTCGCGACTGGCGGCCGACCGCTTCCGGGCCGAGCATGACGTCCTCGAGGCGATGCCCGCCGCGCTGCGACGCGCGATCGCCGCCGTCCATCCCCACGGGCTGCTCTCGATCGATGGGTCGCTCGACATCTACTCGACCCAGTCGACGGCGGAGGGGCGCCCCGGTCCCGCCGCGGCCTCATGGGACATGCAGCTCGATCTCGAGCAGGCCTCGCTCGAGCTCGGCACCCCGATGGAGCACGTCCATGGCGGAGTTCACCTCCGTGGCCAGAGCGACGGGCGGACCTGGCGCTGCGATGGTGACATGCAGATCGACAGCGCCATCTGCCGAGGCGTCCAGCTGACGGGCGTCGAGGGGCCGTTGGCGATCGATGCCGCGGGGGTGCGGTTCGGTGCCGCGGCGGCGCGGGACGGAGAGGGGGAGCCGCGCCGACTCGTGGCCCGTCTCGCCGGAGGAACCGTCGCCCTCGATGGCCGGGTCGACGCCGGTGAGGGCGGAGGATTCACCCTCGCCGCAACCCTCTCCGACGCCGATCTCGAACGGATCACGGCCGACACCGGGCGGGGATTGGCCGGAGGATCGCGGCCCTACAAGGGGCGCGTGTTCGGTGGCCTCGAACTCTCCGGTTCGCGGGCCGGATCCCATTCCCTTGTCGGACGGGGGCAGATCCGTCTGCGCGATGCCGATATCTACGAGCTGCCCGTCGTCCTCGCCATGCTCAAGGTGCTCCGCGTCAAGGCACCCGATCTGCGGGCCTTCGGATCGTCGGTCGTCGACTTCCGCGTGGAGGGGCCGCGGGCCTACCTGGACAACATCGAGCTTTCTGGTGATGCCATCAGCCTCGTCGGCAGTGGGGAGTTCGAGTTCGATTCGGTTGTCCATCTGACGTTTCGCTCGATCATGGGCGATTCGGAGTCGCAGTTGCCGGCGATGAAGTCGATGCTCGGCGGGGCGAGCGGGAGTTTTCTCCTCATCCATGTCGACGGCCCGCTCGCCAAGCCCGACATCAAAAGCGAGGCCTTCCCCACGCTCGCTGCGGCGCTCCAGCAATGGCAATCGCACGCGCGAGCCCGCGACACGGCCGTTCCCCCGCCCCCGCCGGCGGCCCTGCGGGCCCCAGCCGGTGGGCGGCAGACGGGATTCCTCACCCCCATTTCCCGGCCCGGGGTCGATGGGCAGCCCCCCTCGGCTGCCGTCGTGCCTCCCCTCCTCCCCGTGGCGGGTGCCGGCGAGGCAGCCGGCGGATACAGTGGGGCGCCTCCGCCGAACCCTCCCCCCAATGCCCCGCCCGCCGGATCCCCATGACGCCCGCGCCACTCCCCTTCGTGAAGATGCACGGCCTCGGCAACGACTACGTCTACATCGACGGCTTCGCCGTGTCGGTTCCCGCCGATCCGCCGGCGCTCGCCCGGCGGATCTCCGATCGGCACCGCGGGGTGGGCGGGGACGGTCTGATTCTCGTCGAACGCTCGGCCGTGGCCGCCGCACGGATGCGGATGTTCAATGCCGACGGGAGTGAGTCGGAGATGTGCGGCAACGGCGTGCGGTGTGTCGCCCACCTCGTCGTCTCGCGCGGTCATGTGCCGGCCGGGCCGGTGCGGATCGAGACCGGACGCGGGGTGCTCGATCTCGTCGTCGATCCCACCGGCCGGCGGTCGTCGCGTGTCCGTGTCGACATGGGGGAGCCGATCCTCGGGCCGGCACGGATCCCTGTCGACCATCCGGGTGAATGCGTCGTCGACGCGCCCTGTTCGGCGCTCCCCTTCCCGGAGCCGTGGTGGGAAATCGCCGGCCTCGATCCGCGGATGACCTGCGTGTCGATGGGGAATCCCCACGTCGTCTTCTGGTGCCGTGATGTCGCCGCTGTGCCCCTCGAGGTTTTCGGTGCGCGGATCGAGACCGATCCGATCTTCCCCGCCCGCGTCAACGTCCACGTCGTTGAAGTGCTCGCGCCTGACCGCGTCCGGATGCGCACTTGGGAGCGCGGGAGCGGGATCACGCAGGCCTGCGGCACCGGGGCCTCGGCCGTGTGCGTGGCGGGCGTCCTCGGTGGCCGCACCGGAGAACGGATCAGAGCCGGTTTGCCGGGGGGCGATCTCGACTTGGAGTGGACGCCGGGGGGTCATGTCTTCATGACGGGCCCGGCCGAGGAGGTGTTCGAGGGGGTCTGGTCGGAGGCGTGAAGTCGGCCCGGATCGGATGCCGACAACACTCTTTGTGGGTGGAGGACGCGGCGGAGTACGCGGCCCCAAAGAGATATCAGGAAGGGATTCCGAGCGTGAAGATCACCTCGCCATTGGCCATCGGGGCCTCGTCGCTGGCAGCTGCCGCGGTCATCGGCCGCTGGATGGGGACCCTCGACTACCGGGTCGACTTCAGTGACCCGACGGTCGATCCTGTCCATCCTGACTACCGCGGGGCGAAGATCTACGTCTTCTGGCACGAGGGGATTCTCCTCCCGCTCCATCTCCGCGGGCATTCGAACATCTCGATGCTCCTCTCGCGCCACTGGGACGCCAACATCCTCGAGCGCGTGGCGCGGATGATGGGATTCGGCACCGTCCGTGGCAGCTCGTTCCACGGGGGATCGGCGGCGCTGCGGGAGCTCGTCTCCCGTGCGAGGAGCAGCAATCTGACGATTACGCCGGATGGGCCCCGCGGCCCCCGTCGCCGGCTGGCGCCGGGCTGCGTGTTCCTGGCCGGTACGCTCGGTATCCCGATCGTCGCGATGGGATTGGGCTATGACCGCCCCTGGCGAATGAAGACCTGGGATCGTTTCGCCGTGCCTCGCCCCTGGTCGCACGCCCGGGCCATCATCAGCCGGGCGATCCATGTCCCACCGGGCCTCGACCGTGACGGGATCGAGCGACACCGGGTGGGCATCGAGCGGATCCTCGTGAGGCTCTCCGACGACGCCGAGCGCTGGGCGCGCTCGGGGCTGACCCGCGCAGGGGATCGCGCCGCGCGCCCCGAGCCTTCACGGGTGGCGGCGTGGGCTGCCGCGCTGCCGGGGCCACGCGGGGTGCCGCTCGAAGCCGAGCTCGAGCGCGTGCTCCCCGCCGCGGCGCGCCTCTCCAGCGCCGCGGCGTAAGCCTTCTCGTTCGGCGCTCGCCGGCCGGGAGAAGAGTGCCGGATCGACCTCCACGCCGCCGCATGCCGAGCGGTTCCGGGGAAGAGAAGGGGAGGAGAACAGTCTTCCTTACGGAGCGAACAGGGTTTGACAGCATGAATTGACAGCATTGCTTGCACCCCTATACTCGCGCCCACGATGTCGCGAAGGCGGTCCAAGGATGGATGCAGAAAACCAATCAAATTCACCGCGTCGACGTTTCTCCAACGGAAAGAAGGCGGCGAGGAAGGTTGGCACGCCGGCCCAGGGGAACGGCCAGGCCTCGCTTGACGACGCAATCCGTGCCGAGTTCCGGTTACAGATCGGGGAAGACCGCCACGACGTCTGGTTCGGTGACAACCTGGGGATCTTGGCGGAGCGCGGCACCGACGGGGAGCCGGTAGTGACCGTCCTCGCCGGGACATCCTTTACGCACGAGTGGCTCCAGCGGACGTTTCGGGACGATTTCGCCGCCGCGGTCGAGCGCGTGCTAGGGCGATCGGGCGGTCCGGTGCGGGTGGTGTGGGGCCCGTTCGTGGCCGCACCCTCGGCCAGCGAGAGCGGTGCTCCGGTGGTCGATGCTCTCGCGCTTGGGGGCGATGCGGGGATGGTCCGCGAGGTTGCTGGCCGCCGCCGCGCCCCGACCGCTCGATCAGGGGGCCAGCGGCCCGCGCGCGGCTCTTTGCCCGGCGGGGAGCCTGCCCAGTTGAACGCTGGCATCGGCAGCCGGATAGATCGGAGCGGGGCTGGTGCCGCCGCTCCACGGGGAGCGGTCCCGTCTGGGACGGCGCTGATCCCGGGCGGAGAAGCAGGGCAGGGAAGTGGCCGCCCCGCCAATCCGGCCCGCCCGTTGCTGACACTCGAGCAGTATGTCGTGGGCGTGGGGAATCGGATGGCGCATGCGGCGGCGGTGCTGGCGGCCGAGCAGCCCGGGGCGATGTGCCCGCTGGTGCTCCACGGTCCCGGTGGTGTCGGCAAGACGCACCTCCTCGAGGGCATCTGCCGGCGGACTCGCGAACGCTTCCCCCGGGCGGCGATGGTCATGCTCTCGGCGGAGCAGTTCACGACAACGTTCCTCGAATCGCTCCATGGCCGTCGCGGTCTGCCGGGATTCCGCCGCTCCCTTCGGGCCGCTGATCTCCTCGTCATCGACGACATCCAATTCTTCTTCGGCAAGAAGGCCACGATCTCGGAGCTCCTCCACACCCTCGAGACGCTCCACCGGGCCGGGAAGCAGGTGGTGTTTGGGAGTGATCGGGATGTCGAGTCGCTGGCGGAGCTCGGGGCCGATCTCCAGGCCCGGTTGCGAGGCGGGATGTGCGCCCGTGTCCTGCCCCCCGATGAAGCCACCCGGGCCGGCATCGTCGAATCGCTCGCCGCCCGCCGCGGCCTGCAGGTTCCCCCTGACGTCGTGGCCTTCGTCGCCGCGCGGATGACGCGGAACACCCGTGAGCTCGCCGGGGCGGTCAACCGTCTCGAGGCCACCAGCCACATGCTCGGGATCCCCGTGACGCTCGACATGGCGGAGGAGTGTCTCGCCGAGCTCGTCCGTTCCAGCACGCGGGCGGTCCGGATCGCCGATATCGAACGCGCCGTCTGCACGGCGCTCGGGGTCGATCCGGGGAGCCTCCAGTCCTCCTGCCGTGTCCGCCGCGTCAATCATCCGCGCATGCTGGCGATGTTCCTGGCCCGGAAGCACACGCCGGCGGCCCTCGCGGAGATCGGTGCCTATTTCGGCCGCCGCAGCCATTCGACCGTGATCTCGGCCCAGCGGACCGTTGATGGATGGATCGCGTCGGGGAGTCGGCTGACGCTTGCCGACGCCGAGTGGGGGATCGAAGAGGCGATCCGCCGCGTCGAGGAGAATCTGCGGGTCGGATGAGACGCCGCTGGCGCCCGCGGCGGTCCTTGCCCGCTGTCCGGGAGGGCTGCCCCGGGCCGATCACTCGCCCGGCGGTGGCGGCGGGATGTCGTCCGCGACGAGGTTTTCCTCGAGAGTCGAGCGGTAGCGGACGCTCGATTCCTGTCCGCTGAAGCCGACGACGCGACGATCGATGCCGGTGGAACGGCGGATGACGCGGCCGGAGGGGATGTCGAACTCGATCTCCCCGTTCCAGATCCGTTCAAGCAACCGCGATTCGAGTCGCGGGTCGTCGATCGGCGTCAGGACCGTCGTATCGATGCCGATGACGGCGACGTTCTCCCGCACCGATTCCAACCGGTAGCGGAGCCGGGTGCGGACCGATCGACGCGGCCCCCCGGGAACTTCGACGACGATCTCCTGCGGCACGCTCCATTCGGCACCGATCTCCACCGCGCCATCGGGGAGGGGGACAACCATCAGATCGCCGGACGCGGAGGGGGGTGTCGGCTGCAGATCGACGCGCGAGACCACCCTGCCGGCACGATCGATCACGACGCGCGAAAGAGGTATCCCGAGACTCCCGCGCACCGCCTCGTATCCGGGCGGAGGGGGAGCGTCGCTGTCGCTGCTCCAGCGCACCTCGCCGCGGTCGCTACTCCGCGAGGTCATCGTCACGTGATCGACGGAATGCTCGATCGTGGCCCTTCCCTGGTCGTCGACGGAGACCACCCGCCAGCGCTTGCGGGAGTCGGTGGCGGTGTCGGTCGATTGGGTGGTGCCGGAGATCGTCGTCTCGGTGCGCGCCCGGTGGGCCACGGTCATCACCACCGCCTCGTCCGGATGGAACCGGTATTCGAGCGTCACCGGGGGCGCGGGGAGATCGATCCCGGGAGCGGCCCGCGGGCCGGCGCAGACGCAGGCGAGCAGGCCGATGCCGATCAGGTCGCGGCGCGTGGGTGAGGGCATCAGGGTGCTCCATCGGGAGTGGTAGTCGGGCCGGCCACCGGCGTGGCGGCGCCGCGCAAGCCTCCGCCCCAGTGGAGTTTTTCGCGGAGCGTCCGGTAATAGCCGTGGTTCCGGGTCTCGACGAGGGTGAACCTCGGCTCCGCACGCTGGATGCGGAGCCGGTCTCCGGGCAGGAGCGGGGCGAACACGTGGCCGTCGACGACACATGCCGAGCCCTCGTTGGGCCGTGGCACCGACACTTCGTAACGGCGGGCGGCGGAATCGACGACCGTCCGGTTGGTGAGCGTGTGGGGATTGAGCGGAGTGAAGACGAAGGCGTCGATGTCCTTGCGAACCAGGGGGCCGCCGGCCGAGAGATTGTAAGCGGTGGAGCCGACCGGCGTACTCACGATCAGCCCGTCACTCCGGTAGGTCGTGGCGAGCTCCCCGTCGACCTGGAGAAGGATGTCGATCATCGAGAACGGAGGTCCGGCGAGGACCGACATCTCGTTGAGGCCGAGTTGGTGACGGCGAGACCCGCCGTCGCGGATCAACTCGCACTCGAACATGAGATGGTCGACGAGCCGGAACCGTCCGGCGGCGATCTCCGAGAGGACCTCGTCGACCTCGTCACGGGAAAAGTCGGCCAGGAATCCGAGATGCCCGAGATTGACCCCGATCACCGGCACCTGTCGGTAGCCCATCCATCGGGCCGTGCGGAGCATCGTGCCGTCCCCTCCGAGGACGACCACGAGATCGATCGCCCCAGCGGAGTCGTCGGCGGGGAGGGGATGGAAGCCACTCTCCCCCCAATCTCCCTCCGGGGCCGGCCGATCGATCACCATGTGGCCGTGGCGCTGGAGCGACGCCCCGACGCGGGCGGCGACGGTTGCCACCTCGGGGAGGCCCGGTGGGGCGACGATGGCGACCCGGAGGTGGTCAATCGATGAGGGTGATCGGAGTCGCTGCGGTGGGGGCATTGAGGACTCCGACCGGGCGACTGGCGGGGATGAAGGTTCGTGGGCGGCCACGCTGCGGGCCGTGGGGCCTCAATGGCCGGCGGCATCGATCGCCACCCCGGCCAGCGGGAGGGAATCCCTGCCACTCAACTTCCGGGCGGCAGCGGCAATGCCATCGACATCGAGGGCGAGATCGGCGAGCAATTCACCCCGCTCGCCATGCTCCACGAACCGGTCGGGAAGCCCCATGCGCTGGATCGGACCGGCGGCGAGGCGGGCATCGTTGACCGCCTCGAGGACCGCCGAACCGAACCCGGTGGGGAGTGCGTTCTCCTCGACCGTGATCGTCCAAGGGCTGGCCTCGATCATCTCCAGGATCGCCGGGTCGAGCGGCTTGACGAATCGGGCGTTGACGACGGTCACCTCGATCCCCTCCGAGGCGAGTCGACCGGCGGCGGCCAGGGCCGCACCGAGGAGCGTGCCACAGGCGACGATCAGGCCGTCGGGCCCGCGCCGCAGGATCTCGCAGCGAGCCCGCTCCATCGGGGCCCGGGGGCCGGGGTGTTTCTCGACCCCGGCCTTGGGGTAGCGGATCGCCACCGGGCCCGGCTGCTGGAGTGACCAGTCGAGCATGGCGACGAGATCGTGCTCGTCGCCCGGGGCAAGAACGGTCATGTTGGGGAACAGCCGCATGTAGCCCAGGTCGTACGACCCGTGGTGGGTGGGGCCGTCGGGGCCGGTGAGCCCCGCACGGTCGAGCATGAACGTCACCGGGAGGTTCTGCAGCGCCACCTCCTGGAAGACCTGATCGAAGGATCGTTGGAGGAAGGTGCTGTAGATGTCGACGATCGGCCGGCACCCCGCCTTGGCCTGTCCGGCAGCGAACGCCACCGCATGCGACTCACAGATGCCGACGTCGAAGAACCGTTCGGGGAATTCCTCGCGCACCGGTTCGAGTTTGTTTCCCTGGCACATCGCGGCGGTGATCACGGTGACGCGGGGATCGCGCCGTAGGGAGGCGCCGATCGCGGCGCTGGCGACGTCGGTGTACGCCCGCCCCGACGACTTCTTGATCGACACGATGCAGTCGTCGTCGTCACACTCGAACGGCGCCGGGGTGTGGAAGAACACCGGGTCGGCCTCGGCCGGCTTGAAGCCGTGCCCCTTCTCCGTCAGGACATGGAGGAGCACCGGACCGTCGGCATCCTTGACGAGCTCCAGATAACGGATCAGGTTCGCCAGCGAGTGCCCTTCGACCGGGCCGAAGTAGCGCACGCCCATCGTCTCGAAGAGCATGCCACCGTGGAGCGAGGCCTTGAGCGAATCCTTGACGTTGTGAAGCATCCGCTCCATCGATTCGCCCACCATCGGCACGCCCTTGATCATCCCCCCCGCCTGATGCTTGATGCCGCGGTACCAGGGATTCTCGCGGATCACGTCGAGGTATTCGGCCAGGGCCCCGACCCGCGGGCAGATCGACATCCTGTTGTCGTTGAGGATCACGAGGAGCCGCTTCTTCAGAAAACCGGCGTTGTTGAGGGCTTCGAAGACGATTCCCGACGGGAGGGCGCCATCCCCGATAACCGCGACGCTCCGCCGGTCGTGGTGACCGGCGAGATCGTCCCCGCTGGCAAGGCCGAGCGCCGTCGACAGGCTGCAACCGGCATGGCCGGTCATGAACAGGTCGTACGGGCTCTCCTCGGGATTGGGATAGCCCATCAGTCCGCCGCGGGTGCGGATCGTTCCGAAGCGGGCGAAGCGGCCGGTGATCAGCTTGTGCGGATAGATCTGATGACCGGTGTCCCAGATCAGACGATCGCGGCTGAAGTCGAAAACGCGGTGAAGGGCCAGGCAGAGCTCGACGACGCCGAGGTTCGAGGCGAAGTGAGCGGTCCGGGTGGCGGCCACCTCGGTGAGCGAGCGGCGCATCTCCCCGGCGAGTTGTTCCAGTTGCTCGATCGACAGCCCGTCGAGGTCGCGGGGGGAGAGGATCGACGGCAGGATATCGGGCATGATTGGGGGCGATCCTCGGGGATCCATTGGGGGCCAAAGGGGGAATGGGTCGGGCTTCAGTGGTCGCGGGTCACGATCCAGGAGGCGAGATGGCGGAGTTCGTCGGCCGATGACGGCAAGTCGGCGAGCATCGCGCTGGCCTCGGCGGCGAGTGCCTCGGCGCGGCGGCGGCTGTCGGCCGGCCCGAGGACGGTGGGGTAGGTGAGCTTGCCCCGTTCGGCGTCCTTGCCGACGCGCTTGCCGGTCGTCGCCTCGTTCCCCTCGGTGTCGAGGAGGTCGTCGGCGATCTGGAAGGCAAGACCGAACGCCCGGCCGTAGCCGTCGAGTGCGGCGAGGCGGCGGTCGTCCGCCCCCGCGGCGAGGCCGCCGAGCGCGAGCGACGCACGGAACAGCGCCCCGGTCTTGCGCCGATGGATCCGTTCCATCCAGGCCACCTGCGCCGCACGTCCCTCGGGAACGCTCGCCGGATCGAGCCACCCCCGCTCGGCCGCCAGGTCGTCCGACTGCCCCCCCACGAGCGCCTCGGCGCCCGCCGCCTGGGCGAGCACCCGGCAGCCGCGGGCCGCGGTGGCGGCGGGAAGGCTGCCGACGAGGGTCTCGAAGGCAAGGGCCTGGAGGGCATCGCCGCAGAGGATGGCCGTCGCCTCGTCGTACGCCCGGTGGCAGGTGGGGCGACCACGGCGGAGATCGTCGTCATCCATCGCCGGCAGGTCGTCATGAACGAGCGAGTAGGCGTGGATCATCTCCACCGCGACGGCAGCTCCCGCCGCTGTTTCCCAGCTCTCGGGGGGGGATCCCTGGGCTCCGGTCGGCGAGCAGGCCCCGGCGGCCCAGAGCACGAGGGCCGGGCGGAGACGCTTTCCAGGCGCGAGGAGCGAATAGCGCATCGCCTCGAGCAGCCGCGGCGCGGCCTCGCCGGAGAGTTGCAGAGCCTGTTCGAGCCGCGGTTCGATGAAGGCTTTCACCCGCGCCAAGGCCTGAGGAACGGCTCCGAAGCCGGAAACCCCAACCGCCGTCGGCCGCGTTCCCGCGGCGGTGTCGTGACTGACGACCATCATGCTTGGCGGGCCTGCCCTAACTACCGGGGACGTGCATGGGGATTCGATCGACGGACGGCGGAGCTTCCGATCGGGAGAGGTCCTGATCGGTCCGCCGCCATCACCCCACGGACCACCGGATCCTCATGGGAGCATCCTTTCGGTCCCGAAGCCGGAATCACCGCCGGGGACGCGACCCTGAAACCCAGGCTCGTGGCCCGTAGGTCCAGGCTCGTGGCCCGTTGGTCGACGCCATCGACTGGACGAACGACCGACGATTCCGCCTTCTCGCCCCCCCGGCCGGACTCCGGAAAAGCCCATGAAGTCTAGACTTCCGCGGAACTATCGTCCATCCCCGGAAGCCTCCGCGGACGGCCACCGGCGCCCCGCGGCTGCCGGTCTGTCGACCGTTTGGCAGGGCCCTTCCGCGGCCCGGCGGTCGGGGCCTGCGGTGCCGAACCGGACGGGGCGTCCGGGCCGGGGCCTTCGTCGTCCCCGTCCTCCGCCGCGGCCTTTTCGGCCGCAGCGGTGAGGGTCTTCACCCGTTGTTCGACATTGGCCAACTCCGCGTGCAGGCGTCGAACGAGCGATACTCCCTGCTCGTACGCAGCGATCGATTCAGCGAGGCCGAGTCGCCCCCCTTCGAGACCCCCGACGAGGTCCGCCAGACGGGAGAGCCCCTCTTCAAACGATACCGGTTGTGGGGACTCTGCCGCCGTCGTCGATCCACTTCTCCGATCGGACACCTTGGTGGCCTCCCATTCATCACGGCTCATCGTCGCGTTCTCCCCGTTGCCGATCCCCCCGCACATCCCCCGCAACCGTCCCCACCGGTTCCCGTTCCGGCGGATCGACCCGCTCCACGCGGCTGTGGATTCGGCCGGTGGCAAGTTGGGTGACGAGCCGAGCACCAGCCACGAGGCCCTCTCCCGAGATCAGCGGCCGCGCCGCCCGCACCCCGTCGGCTTCGCTCCACGTAACCGAGTAACCACGCGCGAGGATCGCCAGTGGGCTGACGGCGTCGAGCCGTCCCGCCGCCGCCGCCAACCGCTCCCGCGCCCGCTCGATGCCTCCGGCCACCAGTCGCTTCAGGCGGGCATCGTGGGTGTCGACGATCGTCCGGCGGTCGCGGAGGATCCAGGAGGGGTCGACGAGCATCCGCGCACCGGCGAGGCGCTCGAGCCATTCGCGGGCCGTGGCCGCGCGGCGGAGCAGTCCGGCGTGGAGCCGTTGATCGAGCGTGCTGACGGTGGCGAGGAGCTGGTGCCGGTCGGGGGAGATCCGCACCGCCGCATCGGTTGGCGTCAGCGCCCGGACGTCGGCGGCGAGGTCGGCGAGCGTGACGTCGATCTCGTGCCCCACGCCGGCGACGATCGGGATCGGGCTCATGGCCACGGCCCGCACGAGCGGCTCCTCGTTGAAGGCCCACAGATCCTCGAGGCTGCCGCCGCCGCGAACCAGCGCGATGACGTCGACGGGCGGCGCGAGGCGGCCCGCACGGGCGACCGCCGCGGCCACCTCTGCCGCGGCGCCGGCCCCCTGAACGCGCGACGGCACGACGATCACCTCCGCCGCCGGCCAGCGGCCGCGGAGCGTCTGGAGGAAGTCGTGGAGCGCGGCGCCGGCGGGGCTGGTGACGACGGCGATCCGGCGCGGAAAAGGGGGGAGCGGCCGCTTGCGCTGCGGGGCGAACAAGCCCTCCGCTTCAAGCGTCGCCTGGAGCCGGCGGAGCTTCGCCTCGAGCGCCCCGGTGCCGACGGCATGCATCCGATCGATCGAAAGCTGATACGTGCCCCGCGGCGGGTAGACCTCGACGCGCCCATGGCAGATGACCTCGAGGCCGTCCTCCGGTTCGATCGCCAGGAGGGGGAGGGCCCCCCGCCAGACGATCCCGCGGAGGATGGCAGCGGCATCTTTGATCGCGAGATAGACATGGCCCGAGGCGGCGCGGACGACGTTCGTGACCTCGCCCGCCACCCACACGTCGGCAAACCGCCCCTCGACGCATTCCTTGATGCGGACCGTCACCTCGCCGACGCTCGGCACGTCCGGTGGCGGTCCGCTGCGACGCTCGATACCTTGAAGGGGGTCCATGGCCGGAAGTCTAGCTGTCCGTGGAAGAAGTCATCCATGACCTCGTCCGATCCACGGTCTGCCCAGCCATCCAGTCAAGACCTCGTCTCCCACCACTCCGGGAATCCAAATGTTGGACTCCGTCGACATCTCCGCTCCAGCCGCCAAGGTTGATCCGGCCCGCAGCGGTCCGCCACGCGGCGCCTTGCTCGTGATCTTCCTGACGGTGTTCATCGACCTCCTCGGCTTCGGGATCGTCCTCCCGGTGATGCCGCGACAGGCGGGGCCCTACCTCGAGGCCCTCCACCTCTCGCCGTTGGCATCCGGGGCGACGATCGGCCTGCTGTTCTCGGTGTTCTCGCTGATGCAGTTCATCTTCAGCCCGATCTGGGGGCGCTGGTCCGACCGCGTCGGCCGCCGCCCGATGCTCCTCATCAGCCTCGCCGGGTCGGTCGTGTTCTACGCCCTTTACGGGTTTGCCGTGACCATTCCGCCGGAGCGTGCTGCCCTTGCGCTTGGCCTGATGATGCTCGCCCGGATCGGCGCCGGGATCGCCGGAGCAAGCGTGGGAACCGCCGCCGCGGTGATCGCCGACTGCACGACCCCGCAGAACCGCTCCCGCGGCATGGCTTTGATCGGGATCGCCTTCGGGGCCGGCTTCACGCTCGGACCGCTGATCGCCTACTTCGGAATGCGGCTCTTCAACGACCAGCCGTGGGCGGTCGGGGCCCTCGCCTCGGCCCTCTCCGCGGTGGCGTTCCTGTTCGCGTTCTTCGTCTTCCGCGAGACCCGCGATCCGGCGAACCGGGCCGGCAAGGAGTTTTTCAGCGTCAGCCGTTCGGCCCGCGTCCTCGCGATCCCGGCGGTCGGGGCCCTCGTGCTCATCTATTTCCTCTCGATCTTCTCGTTTGCCAACTTCGAGGCCACGCTCGCCCGCCTCACCGAGGAAGCCTTCGGGATGTCCGACGACGACAACTTCCTCGTCTTCGCCGGCATCGGGCTCGTGCTCATGCTCGCCGGCGGCAGCTATCGTCCGCTCGCGAAGCGGGTGTCGGAGACACGGTTGCTGACCGTAGGGCTCCTGTTGATGGCCACCGGCCTGGCGGTGGTCGGCGCGGTGGCGGGAATCGTCCACAGCAGCGCTGGAGAGGGGCTGTCGTCGTCTTGGGTGCGCGGCCTGTTCTATGCCGCTGCCGGGCTATCGGTGTGGGGATTCGCGTTCGTCAATCCGTCGGTCTCCTCGCTCATCTCCCGCCATGCCGATCCGGCGAACCAGGGGGAGGTTCTCGGGGTCAACCAGTCGTTCGCCTCGCTGGGGCGGATCCTCGGGCCGTTCTGCGGGTCGGTGCTGTTCACGCTCCATCCGTCGCGGGTGCTCCCCTACGCCGTGGCGGTGGTCACGCTCCTCGGCGTGCTGGCGCTCGTCCGCCGGACGACCGTCGACGGGGTCCGGGCGCCGGTCGGGGTGTAACGCAGCCTTGCCAGGGAGGGGGATGATGGTCGAGACCGCTCTTCCGCAGGGCTGTGGCCTGTTGGTCGTGGGGCATGGCACGGCTGATCGGGTCGGTGAGGCGGAGACCCGGCAACTCGTCGGGCACGTCGCCGCCGCGGCCCCCGGGGTGGCCGTCGAACTGGGCTTTCTCGAGGTCATCGGGCCGAGCGTCGCCGAGGCCCTGCGGCGACTGTGCGCACGCGGGGTCGATCGCGTCGTCGCAGCGCCGCTGTTGCTGTTCACCGCCGGTCACGCCCGCCGCGACCTCCCGGAGGCGCTGGCGATGGCGGCAGACGCGGAGCGCGTCCCCGTCTGCCAGTCAGCGGCGCTGGGGATCCACCCCGAGCTCGTCCGACTCTCGCGGGCTCGGCGCGACGAGGTCGGCCGGACCCTCGCGGCGCTCGATCCCGGGCTCGAGGCGCTCGTGTTCGTCGGCCGCGGGGCAAGCGATCCCGGCGCCACGACGCAACTGCTGGCCTTCCTCGAGGCGACGCGGGCCTGTGGCGCGGCGGCCCTCTGCCATCCGGGAGAGCCAGCGGCGACCTGCGGCCGCGGGCTCCACCCAGCCGCCTGCGCGGCGCTGCCGATCCCCCCGGGCCCGGGGCGGGTGACCGTGGGGTTCGTCGCCGCTGCCCGGCCGACGGTCGAGGAGGCGCTCGACGCCGTCGTCGATCCTTCGCTCCCGGGGGTCGTCCCGAGCCGTGTCCTCGTCCAGCCGCATCTCCTCTTCCGCGGCCGGGTCGAGGAGCAGGTGCGCGAGGCGGTCGACCGGGCCCGAGCACGCCATCCGGCGATCGAGTGGGTCGTTGTCCCCCGTCTCGGGGCCGAACCGGACGTGGCGCGGGCCGTGGTGGCCAGAGCGCTCGAAACCTTGGGAAATGTCGAGAGATGACTTTTCCGCGGACGATTCCCACGCCGGCTGGGGCGTAGCGGGTCGATTTTTACCTCGTCAGGGAAGAAGGAACCTGTCACAATGCGTGACCGGGTCAGAGGAAACGCGAAGTGAAGGAGTCAGGCGTGGACACGACGGTCATCGATGCGTCCCAAGGTCGGCTGAACGGACGAACGGCAGCGGCTCGCCTCGGGGGAGCGGCTTTCCTGGAGAGGCTCGGCCGGTGGCTGCTTGTCGTGGTGGCGCTGCTCCCCCTCGGGCGGCTCCCTGCCCAGGATCCGGCGCCAGCGCCCGCAGCGGCCACCAAGCCCGGACCGAACGACCGTCAGATCACCCTGGCGGTGAAGAGCTACATCGAGCGCGAGCACTTCACCCACCATCCAATCGACGACGAGATCGCGCGGCGCTGGTTCGGGATCTTTCTCGAGTCCCTCGACCCGATGAAGATCTATTTTCTGCAGAGCGACGTCGACGGCTTTGTCCAGAAGCGGGAGATGCTCGACGATCTCGTCAAGCGGGGGGATGTCTCCTTCGCCTACGAGGTCTCCAAGCGGTTTCTCGAGCGGGTCGACTCGCGTGTGCCGCTGGTCGAGAAGTTCCTCTCCGAGCCGCTTGATTTCACCCAGGATGAATCGATGATCGTCGACCGCGACGAGACGAAGTGGGCCCAGAACGAGGCGGAGGCGGTCGACAACTGGCGGAAGCGGATCAAATACGACCTGCTGATCCAGAAGATGGAGAAGACGCCCCCCGAAGAGGCCAAAGACAAGCTTTCGCGGCGCTACCGCAGCTTCGCCAAGCGGATGCACCAGATGACCGCCGACGAGCTCCTCGAGTCGTATCTCACGAGTCTGACCAGCTCGCTCGACCCGCACACGAGCTTCATGTCCCCCGGCACCCTCGAGAACTTCGAGATCGGGATGCGGCTCCAGCTCGACGGCATCGGGGCCTCGCTCAAGAGTGAGGATGGCTACACCACCGTAGCGGAGATCGTCCCCGGCGGCGCCGCCGACCGTGACGGCCGGCTCACCAAGAAAGACCGCGTCATCGGCGTGGGGCAGGGGACCGAAGGGGACATCGTCGATGTTGTCGACATGAATCTCAACGAGGTCGTGAAGCTCATCCGCGGTAAGCGGGGGACGATCGTCCGCCTGAAAGTCATTCCCGTTGGCCAGACGGCGCCGAAGGACTACGACATCACCCGCGCGAAGATCGAGCTCAAGGACAGCGAAGCCCGCGGCGAGCTCATCGAGACCGGCCGCAAGCCCGACGGCACGCCGTGGCGGATCGGCTACATCAATTTGCCGAGCTTCTATATGGATATGGCCGGGGCCCGGCAGGGGCAGGCCGACTACAAGAGCAGCACCCGCGACACGAAGAAGCTGATCGACGACTTCCGCACGAAGGGGGTCGACTGCATCTGCCTCGATCTGCGCAACAACGGCGGCGGCTCGCTCCCCGAGGCGATCTCGTTGACGGGCCTGTTCATCGACAAGGGGCCGGTCGTGCAGGTCAAGGATGCCGAAAAGCGGGTTCAGCAATATGACGATGTCGATGCCGGTGTCTCCTGGGACGGCCCCCTCGTCGTTCTGACCAACAAGTTCAGCGCCAGTGCCAGCGAGATCGTCGCCGGGGCGATCCAGGACTACGGCCGCGGGCTCGTCATCGGCGACAACGCGACGCACGGCAAGGGAACGGTGCAGAGCCTCATCGACCTGGGGAGGCAACTCTTCCAGCGCCTCCCCAACGCCCCCTCGCTGGGAGCGATCAAGATCACGATGCAGCAGTTCTATCGCCCCGGCGGGCTCTCCACGCAGCTCGAGGGGGTGAAGAGCGACGTCGAGCTGCCGAGTATCACGACCCACCTTCCGGTGGGCGAGGGGGATCTCGATCACGCGATCGAGTTCGACAAGGTGCCCCCGGCGAACTTCCAGCCGAGTGGACGCGTGCCGCCGGCCTTTCTCTCCACGCTCCGCGAGCGTTCCGGGCAGCGTGTGGCGGCCAGTGGCGACTTCGACAAGGTTGCCCGCGACATCGAGCAGTACAAGCGGCGCAAGAGCGAAAAGACCGTCTCACTCCGCGAGGATGATTTCGCCAAGCAGTGGAACGAGGGAAAGGCCGCTGACGACGAGGAGAAGAAACTCGAGGAGCAGGCTGATCCGCAGCGGCCGATCGTCAAGCGCGACTACTACTTCGAGGAGGCAATGAGCGTCGTCGTCGATTACCTCGCGGCCCTCACCGGCGGCATCGACAGCCTCGCCAAGATTGTTCCTGTGGCGACGAATCAAGCGGCTGATGCCCCGAGTTCGGCCCCCGCGATCCAGTAGCGATTCACGAGCGATTCGTTCATCAGTTTCCTCGATTTCCCCCCAGTTCCTTCAGTCAGGGGCTCATCGATGTGGCGTGTGGCTGTGCTTCTCCTCGCGGTGATGGCCGCTGGGCCCCGGATGAGCAGTGGCGCCGAGCCCCCAACAGCGGGAACGGTGCAGGAAGAAAAAGTTTTTGAGCGGGAGATCACGGTCACCGCGCGGCTCAAGTATCTCCTCGCGCTGCCCGCCGGCTACGAGACCGGTACGGATCGCTGGCCGCTTCTGGTCTTCCTCCATGGAGCGGGTGAGTCGGGGGATGATCTCGGGAAGGTCAAGGCTCATGGGCCGCCGAAGTTGATCGCCGCCGGCGATCGGGCCTTCCCCTGCATCGTCGTCTCGCCGCAGAGCCCGGGCCGTGGCTGGAATCCCGACGTGCTCGCAGCGCTCGTCGACGAGGTCTGCCGGGACTACCGGATCGACGAGGATCGGATCTGGCTGACCGGGCTGTCGATGGGGGGCTTCGGCACCTGGGCGCTGGCGGCGGCGAAGCCCGATCGCTTCGCTGCGATCGTGCCGATCTGCGGCGGTGCAAATCCATCCCAGGCCGACAAGCTCCTCGGCATCCCCACCTGGGTGTTCCATGGCGCGAAGGACTTCGTCGTCCCGCTCGCCTCGTCGCAGGCGATCGTCGACGCGATCAGAGCGAAGGGGGGCGAGCCGAAGTTCACCGTTTACCCAGAGGCGGGGCACGATTCCTGGACGGACACCTACGCCGATCCGGCCTTGTGGGATTGGCTCTTCGCCCAGTCGCGTGGCCAGGGCCGGAGCGAATCGACGCCGGCGAAGTGAGCCCGGCTCGACTCTCGCCACGCTTCACGACAGGATCGGCGTGAGGACGTGGCCGTGGACGTCGGTGAGGCGGCGATCGACGCCGTTGTGCCGCCACGTCAGCTTCGTGTGCTCGAGGCCAAGCAACCGCAGCACCGTGGCATGGACGTCGTGCACGGTCGTCGGATTCGATCGGTCGAGCGGTTTGTAGCCCCATTGGTCGCTCTCACCGTGCGTGATCCCGCCGCGGATGCCCGCGCCGCACAGCCAGTTGGTGAACACGAACGGATTGTGATCGCGCCCCCGGCCCGCCTGGGAGCTCGGCATCCTTCCGAACTCGGTCGTCCAGACGACGAGCGTGTCGTCGAGCATGCCACGCTGGTCGAGATCCTTGATGAGGGCCGCCGCGCCGTGCGCCATGCCGCGGGCGAGCGGCCCGTGATCGCGCTCCACGTCCTCGTGGGAATCCCAGTTGCGGCGCGGGAAGCCGTTGTCATTGCCGCTCCAGACCTGCACGAAGCGGACGCCGCGCTCGAGGAGTCGGCGGGCGGTGAGGCACTTGAGTCCGAAGTGGTGGGTTTCCTCCGGGATGTTGATCTCGGTCGGCCAGTCGGTCTTGCCCGGCTCGACGCCGTACATCCGCAGGACATGCTCCGGCTCGTCCGCAAGTGACAGCGCTTCAGGGGCCGCCAGCTGCATCCGCGCCGCCAGTTCGTACGTGCGGATCCGGGCCTCGAGGCGCCCGTCGCCGCCGCGGCCGTCGAGGTGGGCCCGATTGAGGCGCGCGAGCGCGCGCCTGGTGGCGGCGTCGGAGTCGGTCGTGAGCCACTGGGCCGAGGCGTGGGGATGGAGGTCGGCGATCGGCTCGGCGGCCCCGGGCTGAACGACCGTGCCGCTGTACTGCGCCGGGAGGAAGCCGGCATCCCAGTTCTTCACGCCGTTGGAGCCGTAGCCCCGGTGATCGGGGAGGACGACGAACGTGGGAAGGTTGTCGTTGAGCGAGCCGAGCGCGTAGCCGACCCAGCAGCCGGTGCCGGGGAATCCAGGGAGAATGAACCCGGTCGACTGGAGGAGCGTCGCCGCGGAGTGAACCCCCGACGTACTGACCATGTTGTGGATGAAGGCCATCCGGTCGACGACCGCGCCGAGCGGGGCGACGGCGTCGGAGAGCATCTTGCCGCACTCCCCATGGGCCTTGAAGTCCCACACCGGCTTGAGCCAGGGCCCCAGGCCGTTTTGAAAGGCCTCGACCGGCTCGCCGAAATCGCTCTCCTCGCCGTGCCGCTTGACGAGCTCGGGCTTGTGGTCCCAGAGATCGATGTGGCTGGCGGCACCGGCCATGAAAAGCTGCACGACCCGCTTCGCTTTGACCGGGAAAACGAGGGCCGGATGCGTGGGCCCCCCAGGGGGCGCCTCGCCGGCGAGGAGCGACGAGAGGGCCATCCCGCCGAGGCCGCCGGCGGCCGTGGAGAGCCAGCCACGCCGCGAGAGAGGCGAGCCGTTGCCGTGCCGGAAGGCCGAGCCGTGGGGGGATGCGGATGTCATGGGGCCTCCGGGGGGGCGGCCGTGGAACGGGCCGCCGAGTCATCGAATCAATCGATAAACGTGAACTCGTTGAGGTTGACCACCGTCCGACAGACGGCGGGAAGGCCGTGGGAGCGGAGCAACTCGACAAGGACCGCCCGTTCCTCATCGGTCGGCGCCCGGCCGAAGGCGAGACGGAAGGCCCGGTCGACCTGGGCGCCGGGATCGTCCCCCGCCTCGCGGGTCACGCGTGCGGCAAACTCCACGGCCTGCGTCGTCATGAAGCCGTTGTTGAGCAGCGCCAGTGCCTGGATCGCCGAGAGGCTCTCGTTGCGCTTCTCGACCCGCATCGATGGATCGGCACAGTCGAGGCTCGTCATGAAGGGCTGCGTCTGGCTGCGGACGATGAAGCGGTAGATGCTCCGCCGCCAGGTGGAGCGGTCGGCCGGATCGGCGAGGTCGTAGCGGTAGTGGGGGGAGTGCTCCGGGTGCTCGATGCGGAAGTCCTGCCAGCCAGGGCCGCCTGCTGTGGGGTCGAGCGTGCCGGCGGTGGCGAGGACTGCGTCGCGGATCGCTTCGGCTTCCAGTCGCCGGCGGTTTTGCCGCCACAACCGGGCGTTGCCGGAATCGACCGCTGCCATGCCCGGATCATCGTCGGCCCGCTGTCGCCAGGTGGCACTTCCGACAATCAGGCGATGAAGGCTCTTGAGCGAGCCGCCTTGGTCACGGAACTCGGCTGCCAGCCAGTCGAGGAGGGCCGCGTGGCTCGGCGGGGAGCCCATCCGGCCGAAATCACTCGGGGTGTCGACGATGCCGCCGCCGAAATGGTAGAGCCACGCGCGGTTGACGGCGCTCCGCCAGGTGAGCGGGTTTTCGGGCGAGACGAGCCACTCGGCCAGCGCCTTGCGGCGGGCCCCTTCCGGGGCACCGGCGGGAAGCTCGAACCGGGCCGGGAGCATCGCGAGTGCCGAAAGCGCTCCGGGGCCGACCTCGCGGCCCGGCGTACTGACATTGCCTCGGGCAAGGAGATGGATCGGGCGGGGCACGCCGCCACGCTGCGTCGCTGTCACGGTGTAGAGCGGCCGCAGCGCCGGCAGGGCCTCACGCTCGCGATTGAGGGTCGCATGGTCCTCCTCGATCGCCCGGAGCCCGTCGGTCACCTCGGCCGGCACGTTCGCGAGCAATTCATCCCGTTCGCGACGGAGGGCAGGCGCGTCAGCGCCCGGGGCCGGAAAGGCGCCGTCGACGAGATTCGCCCGCTGCCAGCGCGGTGGAGCCTCGATCGAATCGAGGGAGGAGACGGCGGCGCCGCGGGCAACGTTTGTGCCGTCGGCATCGAGAATGTCGAGCTCGGCGATCGCGGCAATGAAGTCGTTCTGCCGCGGGGCAAGTCGCGTGGCGGTGACGCGGACGTGACGAACGGCCCCGGCTGCCGCGGGATCAACGGCGAACACTTGCGACGTCGTGCCTGGATTGGGGAGATCGTCGGCGCCGGAGTCGGCGAGGCGAACGACGGCGCTTGTGAACGTGGGATCGTTCGAACCCTCGATCCGAAACCGACGGGGGAATCCGAACCCAGCCCCGATACCGTTGAAATCGTCGTGGCAGGGATGGAGAACGACGCGTGTGATCGCGATCTCGCGGCCGAGATCGACCTGCACCCATTTTTCGGTGTCTGCCGCCGTCGGACTGCTCGCGGCGACAATTTCCGAATGCCAGCCAAAAGCGGGCGTGGCGTTGCCCCCGCCGGGGGCGGCGAGGGTCTTGTCGATCTCAGCGAGGCGGGGGCCGGCGGCTTCGGCAAGCCTGGCCTCGAGGGCTTTCTTTCGGCCGTCGAGATCGGTGCGGCGGGCATCGAGGGTGGCATGGGCCCGCATCACGGCGGGGTCGGGGGAGTAGGTCCGCTCGGTGCGATCGAGGGCGGCGAACACGGCCTGGAGGGCGTAGTAATCCTCCTGGGAGACGGGATCGAACTTGTGCGCGTGGCACTGGGCGCACTGGATCGTGACGCTCGCGAAGGTGCCGATTGTGTTGGCGACCATGTCGTCGCGGTCGAGATGGCGGGCGATCTTGCCGTCGGTCTTCGTCTCTGGCACTTCGACATGGCCGATGAAGTCCCACGGGCCGGCGGCGAGCATGCCGGTCGCCTCGAGAGCGCCTGAATCATCGGGGCGAAGAACATCGCCGGCAATCTGATCGGCCACGAACCGGGACCAGGGGAGATCGGCGTTGAAGGCGCCGATCACCCAGTCGCGGTAGGGCCAGGCATTGGGGCGTTGCTTGTCCTTGTCGTAGCCGTGCGTGTCGCCGTAGTGGACGACATCGAGCCAGTGCCGGGCCCAGCGCTCGCCGTAGCGGGGCGAGGCGAGCATCTGCTCGACGAGGTTTTCGTAGGCGGCCGGGTCAGCGTCGGCGACGAAGGCATCGATCTCTTCCGGTGTCGGCGGGAGGCCGAGGAGATCGAAGGAGAGGCGGCGGATGAGTGTCCGTCGGTCGGCCACGGCCGTGGGACGCATCCCTTCGGCGGCGAGCGTGGCCCGCACGAAGGCGTCGATCGGGTTGCGGTCGGGTTCGACGCCCGGAAGCGATTGAAAAGCTTCCACCGGCGCCGGGGGATCGGGGTGGCGGATCGGCTGCCAGGCCCAGTGGTCGAGGCGCGGGTCGCGGTCGGCGTTCCCCTCGGCACCGGGCCAGGGGAGGCCGTCGGCCAGCCAGGCGGAAAGGCTCGCGACCTCGTCGGCCGTGAGTGGAGTCCCTGTCGGGGGCATCCGTTCATCGGCGTCGGCGGTGCGGATCCGGTCGAGGAGTTCCCCCTCGGTGCCGTTTCCGGCAATGGCAATGGGGCCGTATTCGCCCCCACGGAGGACCCCCCCGCGCGAATCGAGCCTCAAGCCCCCTTCCTGCTCGTCCTCGCCGTGGCATTCGACACAGCGGGCCACGAGGAGGGCCCGGGCAGCGGCGTGGCGATCCCCGTCGGCACGGGCCGTCGTGGAGGCCGCGACAGCGGTTAGAAGGGTCAGGAAGAGGCGAACCATGATGGGATTCCTCGGGTCGGTACAGTGTATCTCCGCCGGAGGCCCGATTTTGACATGGATTGCCCGGGGAGCCGGGAATCTCCGCGTAAAAAGTGTCGGTTTCGCGGAGATTTGAAGGTGAGGAACGATTCGGCGGAGCGATCTCGTGGACGAGTCTCGGCGTGTCGAGTTTCTGGCACAGTACAAGGCTGCGGAGCCCGCGATCCGTGCCCATGTGAGGCGGCTCGTGCCCTTGCGGAGCGATGTCGACGACGTCCTTCAGGAGGTTGCCGTGGTGCTGTGGAGGAAATTTCCGCAGTTTCGCCCGGAGGAAGACTTCCGGCGCTGGGCGTTCGGCGTCGCCAAGTATGAGGTTCTCGCCTGGTATCGGGATCGGGGACGCGACCGAATGACGCTCTCCGGAGCGATGGTCGAGATCCTGGCCGACGACGCGATCCGCGAGGACTCGAGACTCCACTCCCAGCGAGAGTTCCTCGACCGCTGCCTGGGCAAACTCGATCCGCGCGATCGGCAACTCATTCTTGTTTCGTACCGGCCTGCGGCCCGAATCCAAGACGTCGCCGCGAGGAGCGGTCGTTCCGTCGGAGGGTTCTATCAATGGCTCCACCGCATGAGGAAACTCCTCCTCGACTGCATCCGGGCCGAAATGCAACGATCAGAAAAGGCATGAGGCAGCGGACATGAACGATCCAATCCCGTTGTCGAAAGCCGACATCGAGGTCCTTGCGGGCCGCTACATCGACGGATGTGCAACCGCCGACGAGGTCGCCCGGCTGGAGCAGGCACTCGCCATGGACGCCGCCGCGCGAAGGGCGTTTCTCGAACTGTGCAACCTCGATTCCGCCCTCGAGCATCGGGCGACCTCCTTCTCCGGTCCGATTTCCCCGGTGTCGGTTGTGCGAAGTGGCGGGCGGCGGCTGCCACGGGCCCTGGCGGGGGTGGCAAGCCTGTTCGCTGTCGTGGCTGCGGTCGCCTGGTGGCTCTCGGCAGGCGGACGCCGGCCACACACGACCCATTACGACGATCGAGCCTTACCTGTCGTGACGGTGGCGACGATCCATGGTGGCGACGATGTGGACGATGGTCGACCGATCAGCCCGACGACGCTCCGTGCGGGAGCTTCGGTCGCCATCCGCTCGGGGAGTGGCGCCGACATCGATCTGCTCGACGACGCGGTCTACGGCGTGAGTTCGAGCGACGAAGGAGCATTGTTCGGTGGGAGCGTGCTGGCCCGTCTCACCGGGCCTGCGGCGCAGTATGCCGTCACCGCATCCAATCTTCGCATCACCGACGTCGGGACATCGTTTCGAGTCGAACGCATCGACGAAGAGCATCTCGCGGTCACCGTGCTCGATGGCACCGCGGAGGTGCAGTCGCGGGTGAGGCGACCTCGCTGCTTTTGGTCGTTCGACGACATGGATCCGGTGATGGCGCCGACGATTTCTTTGGACGCCGTCCGCTCCCTTCCCGTCGACCTCGGCGCCGGCGTGGCGGCCGTGGAGGGAATCGTCGGGGCTGGAGCCCTCCGGTTCGACAACACGTCGGAGGCTGTCGCGATCATCGACGGCGGTCTCGGTGAGAAGGTGGGGGAGGGGACGCTTTCCATGCGCGAGGGGATCTCGCTCGAGGCCCTGTTCGTCTCTCGCTGGAGCGGCGGGGCGGGCGACTACGACGAGCTCTACCGCAAGGAGGATGGCAACTGCCGGGTGCTCCTCTCCTTTCAGAACGACGGGGTGTCGCACGCGGCATTCTCCGAACCGCGGGTCCCTCCCGGACCATGCCTGTCCTTCGGTCTTCACCTTGCGGGGATCGGCTACCGTGAACTCGACATGCCGCTCGATGGTGAGGACGGGCGGCCGACGGTCGCGGCGCTGACCGACGGGCAGGTGCATCACGTGGTCGCCTCCTACGACAGTTTCAGCGGGAGGAAATCGATTGCGATCGATGGTGTGAAACGTTTCGAGCATGTCGTGCCCGTGGGAAGGCTCGTGCTCTGTGGCGGTCCTCAGCGGGCGACGATCGGCAACCATCTGGGGATCGAGCCGTTCAGCGGAGTCATCGACGAAGTGGCGATTTACGACTTCGCTCTGACGACGGAGGAAATCGCCGAACACTTCCGGCGTGCGTCACGTGGCGAGCGATACTTCGAGGTCGAGTCGCCCGGGCCTTTCGTCCCGTGGCGGGCCATCGATCGCCTCGTGGGAGGGCAGACGCGGGTCTTCAACCAGCGGACGGCAGAGGCACGCTGAGGGCGAGTCATCCGGGAAGGCCTGGCAGGCCGTGGATCAAGTGCCCGCCGCCGGATGCGGCGGCCGACACCCGCGAAAAACCTCTGTGCTCTTGGGGGCGTCTCAAATGGAAAAAGGTCCTGGATGACTTTTTCCACCGACAACTGGGGCCGCGGATGCCGAGCGGCATCCATGATCGGGGCACTCGCTCCCTCTAGAGTCAGGAGAGGATTCCGCGGATACAAGTCCCGTGGACGTCGGTCAGGCGACGATTGACGCCGTTGTGATAGTAGGTGAGCTTTTCGTGGTCGATGCCGAGGAGGTGGAGGATCGTGGCGTGGAAGTCGGGGATCGTCACCTCGTCCTCGACGACGCCATAGCCAACGTCGTCGCTCGCGCCGTGATGGTGGCCTCCCTTGACGCCGGCCCCGGCGAGGAAGCAGGTGAAGGCCTTGGGGTGATGGTCACGGCCGGTGGCGCCGATGCCTTGGGTCACCGGACTGCGGCCGAACTCCGTCGACCAGACGACGAGCGTGTCGTCGAGCATGCCGCGGTCTTTGAGATCCTTGATCAGCGCCGCGACGGGCCGATCCATCGTGGCGGCCTGCGTGTCGTGGTTTTCCTTCATGTTCTCGTGGCCGTCCCAGTTGATCCGCGGGCTGCCGAACGAGCCGCCGTTGAAGAGCTGCACGAACCGCACGCCCCGCTCGAGGAGCCGGCGGGCCATGAGGCAGTTGCGGGAAAAACCCTTGTTGGTCGGGTCGTCGATGCCGTACAGCTCCCGGACGGCCGCCGGCTCGTCGTCGAAGCTCGTCGCCTCGGGAATGCTCACCTGCATCCGGGCCGCGAGCTCATACGACCGCAGCCTCGCCGCGAAGTCGGTGTCGCCGGGGTGGAGCCGGGCGAAGTCGCTGTTCATGTCCCTGAGGAGCCGGAGATCGGCCACGCGGTCGGCCGGAGAGAGGCCCGCGGGCGTGCGGAGGTCGGCGATCGGATCGCCGCCATCGGTGCGGAAGGCGACTCCCTGGTGGTTGGCGGGGAGGAAACCGCTCGTCCAGTTGATCGATCCGCCGGCCGGCTGGCCGCGGGGATCGGGGAGGACGACGAACGCGGGGAGGTCTTCGCTGATCGTCCCCAGACCATAGCTCAGCCAGGCCCCCATGGAGGGGAAGCCGTTGAGCGTGAAGCCACTGTTCATCTGGAAGGTGGCCGGCGTGTGGTTGTTGCTCTTGGCGACCATCGAGTGAATGAAGCAGAGATCGTCAGCGCAACTGGCAAGGTGCGGCAGGAGGCTGCTGACCGACGAGCCACTCTCCCCGTGCCGGGCGAAGGGGTAAACGCTCTTCATGAGCATCCCGGGCTGGCCGAAGAAGCCGAGATTCTCCCCCTGCCCTTCGAGCGATTTGCCGTCCAATCGCGCGAGCTCCGGCTTGGCGTCGAAGGTCTCGAGATGGCTGACACCGCCGCTGCAGAAGATCTGCACGACGCGCTTCGCCTTGGCGGGGAAGTGGAGGCCGGAGCCCGCGCCGGCCAGTGCCGTGCCCGATGTCTCGGCCGTCGATTCCCTGGCAAGCAGCCAGGCGAGGGCGACGCTCGCCAAACTGCCGCTGGCGCCGGAGAGGAAGTGGCGGCGGGGAACGAGCGGGGCTGGGGGAGAGGCCACGAGGCCACTGAATGGTTCAAGCCGGCCGGCCCGGAACGAGTCATTGGACATAGAGAAACTCGCTGGAATTGAGGAGGGCCCAGCAGACACTTCCCAAGCCGCGGGCTTGGGCCGCGGTGACGGCCTGATGCCGTTCTGTGTCGGTCGCTCGCCGCCCCAGGGCACGCTCGTAGGCACGGTCGACAGCGTCGGTCAGGTCGCCCCCCGCGGCCTCGAGCGAGCGCTCGGCGAGCCGGTCGGCCTGACGCTGGACGAAGCTGTTGTTCATGAGCGAGAGCGCCTGGAGCGGCGTGATCGTCTCGCCACGCGTCGGCGTCTTCACGGCGGGACTCGGGCAATCGAAGGCGTCGAGGAGCGGCTCCTTCCCCGAGTTGACATTCATCCGGTAGACGGTGCGCCGGTTGAACTCGGGATCGTCGCGGTCGACGGGGTGATAGAAGGTGGCGTTGAAGTTCGTGGTCGTGAAGGGGCGGAAGCTCGGGCCCCCCATCGCGGGATTGAGTTCCCCACTCACCGCGAGCATCGCGTCACGCACCGCCTCGGCCTCGAGTCGCCGCGGTGGATACCGCCAGAGGAGGAGCGTGTCGGCATCGATCGCTGCCGCCTTCTCGTCGTGGGTCGAGGCTTGCCGGTAGGTCGAGGAGAGGAGGATGGCGCGGTGGAGGGCCTTGAGCCGCCATCCCGACCGCAGCAGTTCGCCCGCCAGCCAGTCGAGAAGTTCGGGGTGGCTCGGCCGGCCACCGTTGAGGCCGAAGTCGCTTGGCGTTGCCACGAGCCCGCGGCCGAAGTGGTACTGCCACACCCGGTTGGCGATCACACGGGCAGGAAGGGGATTGGCCGGAGCGGAGATCCAAGCTGCGAACCGCCTCCGCCGCTCCGCTTCGGGGGCCTCTGGTATCAGCCCCAGATCGGCTTCGACGGCGGTGATGGCCGAGAGCCCGGCCGGCGTCATGATCGCACCGGGGGACGTGACGCTCCCACGGAGGAGGAGGGCCGTTGGCGCTGGCTCGATGCGGACGCCGACGTACGACACTTCAGTCGCGGCGGCGGACGCCTCGGTCTCCTTCGTGAGTTCGTCGATCCGCGCCGTGGCCCGGGCGTGGCTGATCCGCTCCGCGTCGTCGAGGCAGGCGAGGATCTCCTCCTTCGGGATCGCGAAGCCCCCGGCCCGGAAGGCAGCGGCCACCTCCTCGTCGCCGAGGGCCCTGGCATGGAGGCCGGCCTGAAGAATCTCGCCGTCGAGAAAGCCGTTGCCGGCGCCATGGTGCCGCAGCCCAATGAGGACCGTCGCCGCCCCCTTCTCAAACGTCCGCAGCGCCGCCGCCGGGACATACGGAGCCGCGTAGCGCTCGCCGTTGCGGTAGAGCGTGATGCTGTTGTCGGCGCGGTAGACCGCCGCCATGTGGACCGCCTGCCCGGCTGACGCCGTCTCCTGCGGCGCCTCGAGATCGCGCGTCCGGGCGAAGCCGCCGCTGCCGGCGATCCATTTCCGCGGTTGCCGCTCGCCAAACACGATCGCGTCGAAATCCCGATCAGGGGTGCTTTCGATCGAGATCGCCGCCCCTCCACCCTGATCGAGGTCCGACAGCACGACCCAAGCCTCGAGCGTTTTTTCCCGGATCGTCTCGGGGATCGGATCACTTTCGAAGGAGGACTGGGTCGCCCTCTGGAGCCGGAGCCTTCCCCCGACGATCTCGGCTCCTCCATGGAGCTTGCCGCCGGCCGCTGCACCGCCATCCTGGAACGTCCAGCGGATCAGCGGCTCAGGGCCGGGGGGCGTCGCGATGCGATCCTGCGAGCGTTCCGCAGCTCTCCGGGCCCCTTCCCGTTCGAGAGCGGCGATCGTTGCCCGCTCGGCGGCAATCGCCTCGGCGCGGGCTGCTGCCTTGTGCTCGCGGGCAGCGATCTCGGCCGGGGAGGCAAACGTCCGTTCTCCGTGCTTCACCCCGTCGAAGACGGCCTTGATGCGGAAGTAGTCTTCCTGGGGCACCGGGTCGAACTTGTGGGCATGGCAGCGGGCACAGTTGAGCGTCAGGCCGAGGAAGGTCTGGCCGACGACGCTGATCATGTCCTCCATCTCCTCCTCGCGCGTGATGGCACGCTGCGTGGCGTTGGCCTGAGCATTGCCAGCCCGATCCCAGGCGCCGCAGACGAGCATGCTCGTGGCGATGATGCCGTCGCTGGTCACCGGCTCGAGAACATCGCCGGCGAGTTGTTCCTCCATGAAGCGGTCGTAGGGCTTGTCGTCGTTGAAGCTCTTGATGACGTAATCGCGGTAGTGCCAGGCACGGTCGCGTGGGTGGTCGTATTCGAACCCTTCGCTCTCGGTATAGCGGACGATGTCGAGCCAGTGCCGCCCCCAGCGTTCGCCGTAGTGAGGCGAGGCGAGGAGGTCATCGACAACGCGCTCGTAGGCAGCATCCGAAGGATCGGCCATGAAGGCCTCGACCTGCTCGGGGCTGGGAGGAAGGCCGATCAGATCGAAGAACAGCCGCCGGATGAGGGTCCGCGGATCAGCGGGGGACGAAGGGCCAAGGCCGGAAGCCCCAAGCCGTTCGAGCACCCAGGCATCGACAGGCCCCCGCGCCCACGGATCGAGCGCTGTCTCCGGGAGCGGCGCTTCCTGAATCGGCTGGAGCGACCACCAATCCCGCCCGGCCCGCTTCTCCGTGCTGAAGGCGAGCGGATCGAGTGGCTGCTCCCCCCAGGGGCTCCCGGCGTCGATCCAGGCGCGGAGGAGTGCTTTTTCTTCCGCTGGGAGCGGGTGCTCGGGGGGCATCTCGTCCCCTTCGACCCGCTGCCAGAGGAGGCTCTCCGTCTTTCCCGGCTCGAGGGCCGCACCGCTCTCTCCCCCCTTGGCCGCGGCGGCGGCATCGACGAGCGACAGCCCGCCATCAGGACTGGCGCCCGAGTGGCATTCAAGGCAGCGCGACGTGAGGAGGGGGGCGATCTGCCGGTCGAAGTCGACGGCGGGGAGACTCGGCTCCGTCGCCGAAGCGCCGGGCCACGACGCGACCGCAGCGACGGTCGCGATCAGGATCAGCGTGAACGGGCGAAGGCTCATGGCGGAGTTCCCCGTGGCGTGCGTTCGACTGCCCCGTTGATTTCGCGGGCGAGGAGCAGACTTTGTTCCCCGTCCCCGGACAGACACCGTGCCGCCGGACCCAAGGCGTCCCGGTGGCCACGGGGGGCCGCGGCCAGCGGGACGCCACCCTGAAGGTAGATCGACCGTGCGGCCGCGTCAACGAGCGTCGGCGTCGGGGGATTGCCCAAAATCCCGGAAACTCTCCGATTGAACGACGCCACGGATGAGAGCCTTGATGGCGTGGCCCTGTCGGGCGGATCGGCTGAGGATCCCGTCGATCACGAGTCGGTCAGCGGGGACGAGGTCGCGTCCGAGCGCGAACCGGAGGAGGTGAGCGGTGAAGGCCCGGGCGAACCTCTCCTGCTCCGCCACGATCGCGCCCTTGAATCCGACGGCGCCGTCGAAAGCGTGCCTCCGGAAGAGCGTGCCGCTGGCATCGACGTCGCGGCCGTTGGCGTAGCCGTCGCGCCACCGTCCGGTGATGTCGTAGTTCTCCAGCGCGAAGCCGACGGGATCGAGTTTCGTGTGGCAGCCCGCGCAGGAGGGATGCTCGCGATGGGCGGCGAAATGTTCCCGGATCGTCAGGCTCGGATCGGCCGCGTCTTCGGCGAGTGGCGGGACGTCGGCGGGGGGCGGGGAGGGCGGATCGTTGAAGATCACATCCACGATCCACACGCCGCGGGCCACCGGGTGGGTGCGCTTTGGCCCGGATGTCATGCTCGCCACGGCGGCGTTGGTGATGATTCCACCGAAGCGCGGGTCGTCGCACGGGACGCGGCGGAACTCGCGGGATCGCAGGTGTCGGCGGAGCGATTCGTCGTGGGCCGCCCGGTCGGGTTCGGCGGCCGGAGGGGTCTGAACGCCCTGGTACCACGAGCGGAGGAACTCACTTTGATAGTGCGACGACGGGGCGATCAGTTCCGTAAGCGCGCGCTCCTCGACGAACACCGTGTCGAAGAGGACAAGCGGCTCGAGCACCATCTGGAGGCTTGCCGGCGTGCCCGGCACGAGATGGAAGTCGCGGGCTAGGATCGGATCGGGGGTCGCTGCCAGGGCGTTCTCGAGCTGCATCCACTGGGACGGGAAGGTGTCGAGAAAACGCTCGATCCGTGGGTCGGCAAGCATCCGCGTCACTGTCCGGTCGAGGACGTCGGGATGGAGGATCGCCCCGCGCTCGGCCAGTTCGAGCAGTTCCTCGTCCGGGCAACTCCCCCAGAGGAATGCCGACAGGCGCGAGGCGAGGGCCAGGGGCATGTCCTCATGCCCGGTGGCGGTGACGCGGTAGAGGAAGCGAGGGGAGGAGAGTGCGGCCGCGGCCGTCTTCTTCATCGCGTCGGGGAAAGCAAGGCCCTGAGCGAGCTTCGAGAGCGCGAAGGCGCTGTAGCGGTCGACGGTCTCGGCCTCGACCGGCCCCCGGAAGGCGATCCGCAGGAAACGCTTCAATCGCCCCCGGATCTCCGCTTCGCGGTCGCTCCCCTCCGCCGGCGCGGCGAAGAACTCCCCCCAGATGCCGACGGTGTCGGGGGTGAAGTCGGGGCTCTCGACGATCGAGTGGGCCAAGCGGAGGAAGGTATCGAGGAGGAGTGGGGAGAGGGTCAACTCGTCGGCCTGATTGTCGAAGCCATGTTCGGCGCGGAGATCCTTCGGATAGGGCTTCACCCCTTCGAGGCCGGGCGACGGTTCGAGGGCGTGGCACGCAACATGGACGACTTCGGGCAGTCGTGGAGACGGGCCCGGCAGCGCGAGGAGGTATGGGTCGTACCGGGTCAGCAGCTTCTCCGGGAGCGGGAACAGATCCCGGGAGAGCCGGAAGAGATCACGGACGGTGTTGTTGTAGAGGAAGCGGTTGAGGCGTTGGAGTGGCAACGACGGCGTGGCGATGCCCTGTGCGACTTCTCCGAGACGGTGTTGGAGCCAGCGGATCGCCTCCGAGCGTGTGGCGGCATCGAGCGACGGCTCGCCGTCCGGGGGCATGGCGCCGGAATCGATGGCGTCGATCGCCAGGCCGAGGAGCCGGGCCTGTTCCCCGATCGGGGCATCCGGCGGGAGCGACTCGAAGGTGATCCCCCCGCTGGCGTCGCCGTCTCCATGGCAGCCGAGGCACTTTCCGGCGACCAACGGCGGAAGGATCGGTCCGGGCTCCGCCCCCGGGCCGGACCGCGGACTGGCAAGGAGGATCGTGAGGGCGATGACGATCGTGCCTTCGACGGCAGGCATGCCGCGGAGCAACGCTCGACCTTGATTGCGGATGTCTGCCACCGCCGTTCTCCCCCGCCCGCCGCGTCGGGCAGCGCGCCCGTTCCCCACAGCCTGCTACGCAAACAGTTCGGAAATCACCCCGGTGCTGTCGGCAAACGAATCGATCTCGAGCCCCATCACCCTGGCGAGCGAGAGCCAGAGATTCGAATTGAGCGTGCCGCTGGGCATCTTCAGGAAGCGCCCCTGCTTCACCTCCCCCTGCGCGGTGCCGGCGAGGATCATCGGGAGATCGAAAAACTGGTGGGTGGCACCGTCTCCGAGCCCCGCGCCGAAGGCGACGAGCGAGTGATCGAGGAGGGATCGGCCGTCGGATTCCTTGATCTCCTTCATCCGCCGGATGAGGTAGGCATACTGCTCGAGGTGGAAGCGGTCGATCTTCTGGAGTTGCTTGAAGCCGTCCCCCTTCTGGTTGTGCGTCATTTCATGGTGCTGGACGGGCTGGTCGAAAACCCCCTCGTACATGAGCGTCGCATCCCAGCGCTCGGGGCCGATCATGAAGGTGCAGACGTCGGTGATCCCCATCCGGAAGGCCGTCAGCATCAGGTCCATCTGGAGGCGGATGTACTCACCGCGTGGCAGCACCTCCTGCGTCGGGATGCGGACGTCGGCCTCGATGAGGAGCCGGTCCATCTTCCCGATGCGGCGTTCGATGCCGCGGATCATCTCCATGAATTCGTCGAGCGTGCGCCGATCTTCGCGGCCGAGACGCCGGGCGAGGGAGCCGGCATCGGCAAGGACCAGATCGGTGACGTCGGCGACGTGATCGCGGTATCCCTGGCGGAGGAAGAGCCGGTCGTAGAGCTTCTGCGGCTCGCGGATCGAAGGCGCGATCCTCCCCGGCCCATACCAGGAGATGTTGTCGAACTCGATCGGCTCCTTCGGCGCCGTAAATCCGTTGCAGCTGATCTCGAGGGTGTTGAAGACGGTGGCATGACCGACCGCGTCTCCGATCACCTGGTCGAGCGTGCGGCCGTTGGGATGGGCGATCCCCCGATCGGCGGCCATCTTCGGCGAGACGCTCGTCAGGTAGCACGATGCCCCCTGGGCGTGGACATCCTGGCCATCCTTATAGCTCCGGTCGAGGCCGGTGATGAGCGTGATGTCGGCGACGTGCTCGGCGAGTGGTTCGAGCGTCTCGGTCAGCTCGAGGGGATGAAGGCCCGGGGTGTTCTTGATGCGCCGCTCGTGCTTGATCTTGTCGGCTTCGAAGCCTCCGATGAAGTCCGGGGCGTCGACATGCCCCTCCCCCGGAAAGAAGCAGCGGCGGACGATGCCGTTGGGGAGATAGACGATCGCAAGTTTCTTCCGCGGCTGCGCAGACTCAGGGGGAAGCCCGTCGGCGGCGGCAAGCGAAGGGAGGAAGGGGAGAGCGAGCAGCGCCCCCTCGGCGCGGAGAAAGGATCGGCGCGAGAGGTTCATGGATGGCTCGCCGGCGGGTGGATCGGTCGGAGGGCGTCCGTGCCGGAAATGAGCATACCGGGGATTCCGGCGAGGGCGCCGAGGGCGTCGGGGTGGGCCAGCACCGGGCCGATCTCGGCGAACACTCGGCGAGGATCGACCTGCTTGTCACCGCCGCGGGCGTCGGGGGGGGGCGGCGTCCACCGGGGTGGTGGGCTTCCGGTGAGGCTCGCGAGGCGGGCGTAGAAATCCCGACGGCGCACCGGATGGCCATCGGAAACGACGTACAGGGGGCCGGGGCTGACATGATCGGCGACGGCCATCACGACCGCGGCCGCATCATCGACATGGATCAGGTTCAGCCAGCTGTCCGGATCGGCTGCGAGTGCCGCACCGCTGCGGAGATCGTCGACGCGCGGCAGGCGTCCCGGACCGTAGATCCCCGCCAACCGCAGCACGGTGCCGGGGCCGAGTCGGTGGCCGTGGAGGAGGGACTCGGCCTCGAGGAGCACGCGCCCCGCCTCGCGGTCGGGATGGGGGGGCGTTGCCTCGTCGACGACTTGGCCATCGACGCGTCCCCAAACGCCGGTGGAGCTGACGAGGATCACGCGGGGCCGGCCGGGAAGCGCCGCGAGGAGGCGGCCGAGCCCGTTGACATGAACGTCGCTGTAGCCCTGCCCGGCCGTGCGATCGAAACCGACCGACCAGACGACCGTGTCGACCTCCGGCAGCGGCGGGAGGGGAGCGGCGGAGGCGACGTCGGCGATGATTACCTCCACCCCGGCGGCGGCGAGCCGGGCTACCCGGACAGGCGTGCGGACCACCCCCCAGACTTGCGACCCGCCGACCAGCCAACGCCCAGCGAGCCGTTCGCCGAGATAGCCACAGCCGACGATCAGACGGCGCGGAGGCGACGACGGCGCGGGGGCGGGGAGCGGGGTCATCCGTCGAGGGCTCCGGGGCGTGGCGGTGGCTCGTGGGGTGCCACACCATCGCCAGGCCGTGGGGAGAGGTGCGCTTCCATCCAGGAGGTGAGGATGATGTGGGCCGCGATCGAGTCGGCCCGGGCTTTCTTCTTGCCGCGGGAGAGCCCGAGGCCGGCGAGCATCCCGGCCGCCTCGACCGAGGTGTAGCGCTCGTCCTGAAAGGCCACCGGTCGGGCCGTCGTCTCACCGAGCCAGACGGCGAACCGTTCGACCTCGAGCGACATCTGGCTGTCGCTGCCATCGGCATGGACGGGCAGACCGACGACGAAACCGACGATCGATTCCTCGGCGACGAGGCGCCGAAAGAACGCCGCCTCGGCCGGCTCGTCGCCGGTCGGCTGGCGCATCGGCCAGGGGCTGGCGATGATCCGCTCGGCATCACAGATCGCGATTCCCATTCGCTTGCGGCCATAGTCGACCGCCGCGACGCGGCCGCGGGGAATCGTCACCGGAGTGGAGCGACGGTGGCCGTTCATCGTGCCCCGTCTGCTGCCGTGGGATCGGCGGCGGTCGCTCCGAAGCGCCCCCCCTTCAGGAACGACGCGGTCGCCTCCTGCACCGCCGGGTCACGCATCATGAACGCGTGCCGGACCGGCAGAAGGAGGAAATCGTCCGCCCCATCGAGGCGCGTCTCCTCGACACGCACCACGGAATCGTCATCCCCTTCGAGCATCGGGCTGTAGCCCTCGGCATCGCCGGCACCGCCGGCGATGATCCCGAACGGGCAGGGGGGGACGGCGAGATTCCGGGCGATCCGCGGCCAATCGAGAACGAGATCTCGGGCAGCGCCGGTCGAGAGTTTCGACAGGAGCCACACCTGTGACACCCTCCGCGCCAGATCGGATCCCTGATTCGGTGCCCCGAGCATCACCATCCGTTCGATGCGGTCGAGATCGGCGGCCGGCGCCTCGGCCATCCACCGCCGCACGACGATATTCCCGAGGCTGTGGCCAACGAGGCTGATCCGGTCCGCCCCATCGAGCCCGGCGATCACACTGCCGAGCGCTCGGGCGTGATCGTCGACGCCCGCCCTCGGGCTGGCGTAGCCGAACGTCAGCACCGTGGCGTCGTTGTGCTCGCGGAGATAAGCGGCCAGCGGACGCATCGAACCACGCCCCTCCCCGAGACCGTGGAGGAGGATCACCGTCGGGCCGTCGATCGGGGGGATCTGCCCTGAAGCTTCGAGCGACTGAAACCGCTCCCGGCAGGCAGCGGCCGAGCCGGCAAGGATCACCCGATCGGCAGGATCGAGAACGCGGGCCGCGTCACTGCCCGGCCGCCGCTGGATCCGCCATTCGTGTCGGACCAGTTCGTCCGACCACTCCATCGCCTCGGCGGCGCGGCGCAGCCGCTCGCTCCAGTGGTCGGCGGCGACCGCCGACACGGCTTCGACGCCCGATTCGTCGGCCGGGGCCCCGGCCGGGGCGGCGAGCGTGAAAAACGCGGCGAGGATGACGGCCCGGGGGAGCGGCAGCCAGCGGCCAACCTCGGTTCGACGGGCGCCTGCAGTCATCGCCAGCCCTCGCTTCGTCAGCGGTCTTCGGGACTCTGCCCACCGGGGCACTGCACTCACAGAAACTCACTCCAGCCCCGCTTCTCCAGCTCCGTCACGACGCGGCGGACCGCCTCCTCGTGCGACCGGGCGGCAACGAGCGTGGCATCGGGGGTATGCACTACCAGCATATCCGCCAGGCCCATCGTGACGACCAGATGATCCTCGCCGGACCGCACGATCGTCCGCACCGTCTCGATGCCGAGATGTTTGCCGATGACGGTGTTGCCGTCGGTGTCTCCCCCACGCTGGCGGGCGACAGCCGACCAGCCGCCGAGGTCGTCCCAGGTGAAGGGGGCCTCGATCACGGCCACATCCCCGGCATGTTCGAGGACCGCGTAGTCGATCGAGATCCCCTTGATGGCGGCGAACTCCGCGGCGAAGACGCGCTCCCGGTCGGGGCCATCCCATGCCGCGGCGATCCGCTCGAGGTGGGCGAGGCATTCCGGCTGCTGGCGGCGGAGGGCCTCGATGATCGTCGACGCCCTCCAGACGAAGATGCCGGCGTTCCACAGATAGTTGCCCGCCGCGAGATATTCGCGGGCCACGGAGGCCGGCGGCTTCTCCTTGAATCGCGCCACCCGATGAACCGGAGCGCTGGCCTGTTCCCCGCCGGCGCGCATGGGGGGGGACGGGATCGCGTCCCCTTCCTGGATGTAGCCGAAACCCTCGGCCGGGTAGGTCGGGCGGATGCCGAAGGTAACCAGCCTCTCGGGCGAATCGAGGACGAGGGCTTCGGCCTGGCGGATCGCGGCGCGGAACGCCGCCGCGGGGGCGATGCAGTGATCGGAGGGCATCACCGCCATGATCGCATCGGGGTCGTGGCGGGCGACGAGGAGCGCGGCCAGGCCGATGCAGGGGGCGGTGTCGCGTTTGCACGGCTCCCCCACGAGCCCCACCTCTGGGACCGCCGGCAGCTGTTGGCGGACGGCCGGAAGGAGGCGCGCCGAGGTGACGATCATCAGCCGGTCCGGGGGGACGAGCGCGTCGAGCCGGGCGACGGTGTCCTCGAGGAGCGTCGTCGTCCCGGCCAGGGGGAGGAGTTGCTTCGGGAGGGCGGCCCGGCTGGCGGGCCAGAATCGGGTGCCGGATCCTCCGGCCATGACGATCGCGTGGAGCATCGTGGGTTCCTGTCGGGCTGAAGGGCGGAGCGAGTCTCCTTCCCTGGAGGGAATGTCGCCGGAAACCCATGCGGCGGGCAACAGGGGTTTTGCTGGCGACCGGTCAGCCACCCCCTCCGATGACCGTCGGACGCTCGATTCGCGAGCCCGGAGGGAGGACGGCGGCGAGGTCGGCTTCGTCGAGGATCCACGGCGCCAGTTCCACCCCGACCCCGTCGGGCACCACCACGCCGGCCCGGTAGAGAAGTCGGCGGGCGTGGGCGTCGAGCGCGGCTCGGACGTGAGCCAGGGTGTCGGCGGCGGCCCCGGGGGGGTTCTTGAGCGGGGCGAACCCCTCGGCGGGATCGATCTCCACCAGGCAGACACGCCGCGCCAGTGGCATCAGATCGAAGATGAATCTCTCGAACTTCACCGCGTTGGGCGTCCGCGGATTCACCCTCTCCCCGGAGTCGTCGAGGAACGGCACCGCCTTGTGGGCGACATGAAGGGGAAGCGGGTCCGGGGCAGCCGCGGCCCGGCGGAGGAACTCGAGGGCGAAGGCATGGACGGCGATGCTCCCGGCATGGAACCGGAGCCGGTTGCCGGGGCCGCGCTCGGCGGCGAGCGCCGCCGGGAGATCGCTGTACTCGACGACGAACGTGCGCTGGCCGTCGCTGGCCACGACGCCGACGCGCTCCCCAGGCTCGCGCTTGTGCACCACCTGGGTGGAAAACTCGGCGTCGCGGAGGAGGTGATGGCCGAGGAACTCGGGGTGGAGCGGCATCGAGAGCGGATTGTCGACCTGAAACGTCGTCACGTGCCCGCAGCCGCGGTCGGCGAACCATGCGAGGCCGCCGGCAGCCACGAGGGCCGGCAGCATGCCGCCGTGGCCATCGGGCGCCATGGCGATGTGGTCGGGGGCATCGAGGAGGAGGTTGCCATCGACATCGTCGACAACCGGCAGATCGCGCTGCCGGAAGACGAGGACATGATCGGGGTCGAGGCCGCCGTGGTCGTGGTCGGCCAGCCACGCCCGCGTGTCGGCGTCGGTCGCGGAGCTGGTCATGATCGCCAGCGGGAGCGGACGTCCGTACCGCCGCGCGATGCCGCGGAGCCTGCCGAGGAGGAGATCGAAGAGCGTCGCCCCGGAGAGCACGCCAACGGGCACGACCCCCTTCGGGCCGTTGCATCCCAGCCGCGAACCCTGTCCACCGGCCACGAGTATGGCGCCGAAGTGACCCGCCTTCAGTCCCGCCCGCCCGGCCGCCGCGGCCTGATCGGCGGCGTCACCGCCGAGGCGATGGCAGGGGGGGGTGGTGGCGCGGGCGAGATCGGCAGCCAAGCTCGCGGCCGCGCCGGCCACGGTTCCCGGCCCCGACGAGCAGGCGAGGCGCCGGAGCTCGCCGAGCCTTTCCCAATCGATCGCCAGGAGTTGCCCTGCGAGCCGATCCCGCGCGCTGGCTTCGAGGACGTCCCAGAACCGCAAAAGTTGATCCTGACCGGCCCGGGCGATCGATTCCCGCAGCGCCGTCGGGAGGGAAGCGGGGGGCATGACGGGCTCCATTCAGGTGCGGCCCCGGACCCACGCCCAGAGGAGGAAGGCGATGAGCGGAAAGCCGATGAAGATCACACCGTAGGTAAAGAGGGTTGTCCAGAGATGCTTGGGCCAGCGGGCCATGGTGGTTGGTTACCGGGGTGGGGAGAGGGGCGAATCGTCGATCGCCGGGAGCGGGGCTCGGGCGACGACATCGATCGGGATCAGAATCGTCTCGTCGGCCGGTTCATCGAGACGGCATTCAACTCTCACTCCCCAGGGGAGGACCTCGGCTGCGGTGATCGTCGCCTCGACCTCCTCGCACGCGGTCCCCACCTCCACCTGGGGAAGCTGGTGAAAGGGTGGGCAGAAGCCGACATGTCCCGTGACGAGGCGCGAGCCGGCGACGACGGCGAGATGGAGGGTGCCGCGGAGGCACTCCATCCGCTCATCGGTGAGAAGATAGCGCTCGAAACGCTGCTGGATGACGGCCGCCGGCGGGGCGGGCGCATCTGGCGCCACGTGACTTGCGACAGGAAGCGCGGGCTCGGCGACTGGGGGTGTGGCGGGGGGGCTCGGCGCGGTGGCCGGCCGGCGACGAACCCGATCGGTTCGCCGGCGGCGTCGCTCCGAAGTGGGAAAAGGCTCCCGTTTCCCGCTGTGCCGACGTGCGCCGTCGCTGCGCCAGGGGGCCGGCTCCGGACGCCGCCCCAGCCACGGGGCGATCGGCGCGACCATGGCGATCACCGCCGCCGCCACTGCTCCTGCGATCGCCACCAGCCACAGCGGACTCTCGTGCGGAGCGAGGAGGGCCGACGGGCCGGGAAGGGTCGCAGCGAGCGTGAGGGCCAGCCCGAGGCGGACGGCCAAGCGCTGCCGTGTCTTCGCTGCGGTACCGGCACCGATGGACGCTGCGTCGACCAGGGTGACGAGGGTGACACCCGCGATCATTGCCAGAATCGACGCGAGCCCCGAGGTGTCGAACGACACCTGCATCCGTCGGATCACGAGCAGCAGCGCAGCGGCGAGAGACGTCGCGGCGACGGCGGCGCCGAGCGCCGCCAGCAGCCGTGGACCGGGGCGGTCACGCATCGATCGATCCGCCCCGGGTCCACGTTCTGCTGCGACAGCCATGGAAGGGATCAGGCCTTCCCGGCAGCCTTCGCCAGTTCGGCGGACCGGTCGGTCTTCTCCCACGGGAAGCCTTCGCGGCCGAAGTGCCCCCCAGCCGCGGTCTTGCGGTAGATCGGCTTCCGCAGATCGAGGTAGTCGATGATCCCGCGGGGCTTCAGGGGGAAGAACTGCCGGACGACGTCGCAAAGCTTCTCGTCGGGCAGCTTGCCGGTTCCTTCAGTGTCGACCTTGATGCTCACCGGATCGCTGACGCCGATCGCATAGGCGAGTTGCACCTCGCAACGGTCGGCGAGCCCCGACGCGACGATGTTCTTGGCGATGTGGCGGGCCATGTAGGCGGCGCTGCGGTCGACCTTCGTCGGATCCTTGCCGGAGAACGCTCCGCCACCGTGCCGCCCCCAGCCGCCGTAGGTGTCGACGATGATCTTCCGGCCCGTCAGACCGCAGTCACCGTGGGGGCCACCGACCACGAACCGACCCGTCGGGTTGATGTGGTAGGTGATGTTCGAGATGTCGAGATCCTTCGGCAGGAGCGGCTTGCAGATCTTCTCGATGACGAACGTGCGGATCTCCTCGTTGGAGACATGAGGAGCGTGCTGCGTCGAGACGACGATGGTGTCGAGACGCTTCGGGGTGTTCCCCTCGTACTCGATCGTGACCTGGCTCTTCGAGTCGGGGCGGAGCCAATCGACCTCGCCCTTCTGCCGGGCTTCCGTCAGACGGTTGAGGATCCGGTGGGAGAGGGCGATCGGGAGCGGCATCAGTTCCGAGGTCTCGTTGCACGCATACCCGAACATCAGCCCCTGATCACCGGCACCGATGTCCTTCCCCTTCGAGTCGTCCTCGTTGACACCCATCGCGATGTCACCGCTCTGCTTGCCGACGGCGACGAGCACCGAGCAGGTATCGGCGGAGATCCCCATCTCGTCGTCGGTGTAGCCGACGTCACGGATCACGTCCCGGACGACCTTCTGGTAGTCGATCGTCCCCTTCGAGGTGATCTCACCGGCGACCACCGCCAAGCCCGTCGTCACGAGGGTTTCGCAGGCCACGCGGCTGAGCGGGTCCAGAGCCAGGTAGGCGTCGAGGACGCCGTCGGAGATCTGGTCGGCCAGCTTGTCGGGGTGGCCCATGCTGACCGATTCGCTCGTGAACAGATACTTGCCTTTGGACACGGTTTGTCGCCTCTTGCTGTGATGGTGGCTTCGCCCGACAGGATCGGGCCGGGGGGGCTGAAGGATCGAACCGGTCGATTATCCAGGTTCACACAGCCGGCGGCAACCCTCCGCCCCGTCTGCCGCGGCGGAGAGAGTGGCAAGGATCCTTTCGGCGGTCGCGGCGGTGGCGCCGCGATGGGCAGCCACGGTGCCGGCGGCCCGTGTCCCGAGCGCCAGGACCGTCCTGGGATCGTCAAGGCAAGCGCGGACGAACATGGCGAGGCCGGGGCCATCGGCGATCACCCGGGCCGCATCGGCGGCCAGGAGCACCGCCACCTCGTCGACGAAGTTGCGGGTGTAGGGCCCGAAGCAGACCGCCGCCCCGTAGGCTGCCGGCTCGAGCATGTTCTGCCCGCCCCGCCTGCCGTCGAGGCTCCCCCCCACGAAGGCGATCGCGGCGGTTCCCCACCACGCCCCGAGTTCGCCCGTCGTGTCGACGAGGAGCACCCGCGCATCCGGGGCGGCTCCCTCTTTGTCGAGGGTGCTGCGCGCCTGCCAGGCGAGCCCCGCGCCGTCGAGGAGGGCAACGAGCTCCGGTTTCCGCTCGACATGCCTGGGCACGATCACGAGGCGGAGCCGGGGGTGATCGGCGGCAGCGGCCCGGTAGGCGTCGATCGCCAGGGCCTCCTCGGGAGCCTGTGTGCTGCCGGCGAGGAACACGACGTCGTCGTCCCGGAAGCCGGCCAGCCTCGCCAGACGGCGGACGTCCTCATGCTTGCGGTCGCCACGGACACCGTCGAACTTCATCGATCCGGCCGCGACGACGTTCGCGGCGCCGAGGGCCCGGAAGCGCTCCGCATCGGCCGCCGAGCGGGCGCTGACGAGCGTCACCCGCGACAGCATCCTGCGGACAAGCGGGGCGACGCGGCGGTAGCCACGGGCACTGTGCTGGCTCAAACGCCCGTTGGCCACGACGACCGGCAGCCGACGCTGCCATGCCCCTGCGAGAAGATGGGGCCAGAGCTCGAGCTCACCGAGGACGAGGAGATCGGCGTCGACGGCACCGAGCACGCGCCGCACTGCCCAGGTGAAATCGAGTGGGCAGGGGAAGACGACCGCGTGCCCGAAGCGTTTGGCGGCCAGCTCGAGGCCGGTCGTCGTCGAACTGGAAACGACGAACTCGACCGCCTGTCCGCGTGACTCGGCGCGAGCCTCGATCTCGCGCGCCAGCGACGAGAGAAGCTGGATCTCGCCGACGCTGACGCCGTGGAGCCAGATCCGCTTCCGCGCCCCCTTCGCCGGGAGGGGGGGGATACTACCGGTGAATCGGATCCACGGGGCGGCCACCGGGCGCCCCCCCGACCAGCGTCGCCAGGCGATCCAGGGGAGGAGCGCGACGAAGACGACGAGGTAGATGAGATCGAGGAGCATGGGGGCCGTGACCGCCGGGGGACGGCACGCACGCGGGGGCCACGGCTAGCCGTTGGTCACGTTGCTCGAGCGGCCACAGCAGTTCTTGAACTTCTTCCCGCTGCCGCAGGGGCAGGGGTCGTTCCGCCCCACCTTCTGGGCGAGATTGCGGATCGGCTCGACATGGTCATCCGGAGGCGACGATTCGGCGGCAGGGGCTTCCACCGAGGGCTCGGGGAGCGTGGCCGACGGGGCTGCGGCATGGATCGCCGCGGTCTCCTGCCAGGTGCTCCGCAGGGCATCGTCCTCGACCTGCTCGATCCGGTAGACGATGTCGGTGACGCGTTCGTCGATCCCCTTCCACATCAGGTCGAACGTCCGCATCCCCTCTCGCTTGTACTCCACCTTCGGGTCGACCTGCGCGTAGCCCCGCAGGCCGACGCTCGACCGGAGGTGATCCATGGCGAGGAGGTGGTCCTTCCAGGCGTTGTCGAGGAACTGGAGGAGCACGGCCCGCTCCATCCGCTTCATCTCGTCGCGGGGATCGTCGCCGCGGGCGTGGCGCCGGCGACTCGCCTCGGAGAGGACAAGCCGGAGTTGGTCGAGATCGTTCGTCTCGAGATCGGAGGCCTGCAGTTCGGGATCGAAGCGCTCGCGTGCCCAGGCGAGCAGGCCATCGCGATCGAGGGCCCGTGATCCGTCCGCCTGCGGGCGGATGAAATGCGATAGCCCGGCGAGAACCGGATAGTCGATCTCTCGGCGGGCGTAGACATCGTGGGCCTTCCGCTTGACCAACTCGCGGAACTGTTTCGGGTCGAGCCCCGACTGCACGGCGCGCTCGATGTCGGCCGGGGCGAGCGACTCGCCGAACCGCCACTCCGTCCAGCCGCAGGCGCTCCGCAGCCCGAAATCATGCGCGAGGAACTTTCCCCCCTCGGCGAGATCGATCTTCGTGATCGCCTCGCGGACCACTCCCTGGAGGTATTCGACGACATCCTGCCGGCCGATTCGCTTCAGATCACGGTCGGTGAGGTGGGTCTTCCAGCGGGCATTGGCGAATGTCGCCAGAGCCCCCCAGTTCCACTCGCTCTCGTCCTCCCCGTCGGGAATGTTCTCCTCGACCGCCTCGAAGATCTGTGTCTCCGATTGACGGATCGCCTGATCGGTCGCGAGTCGCTCGGCCTCCTCGGGGTTCAGGCCGCGGAAATCGGCGGCGTCGAGCTCGCACGACACCTGGCCGGCGGCCCAGGTGGCGTAGGTCTGCGGGCCGTAGTCCTTGTCGAGGAACGTGCCGACGTTTTGGTCGATCTGCCGATCGATCATGTCGAGGATCAACTCGCGGCAGTCGGAGCCGTCGAGGATCTTCTGGCGGAATCCGTAGACCCGCTTCCGCTGCTCGTCCATCACCTCGTCGTACTCGAGGAGGTTCTTGCGGACGTCGAAGTTGCGCTCCTCGACCTTCTTCTGCGCCGCCTCGACCCGCCGCGTCACCATCCGGCTCTCGATCGCCTCGCCATCCTGCATCCCCAGCCGCGTCAGCACGTTCTTCACCCACTCGCCGGCGAAGATCCTCATCAGGTCATCCTCGAGGGAGAGGAAGAACCGGCTCGAGCCGGGATCCCCCTGCCGGCCGCAGCGACCACGGAGCTGGAGGTCGATCCGCCGGGCCTCGTGGCGCTCGGTGCCGATGATGTGCAGCCCCCCCATCCCGCGGACCTCGTCCCCCTCGGCCTTCATGTTCTCCCGGGTGGAGATCTCGCGCACGAGGGTGTCCCATTCCTCTTTGGGGACGTCGAGACGGGTCGGATATTTCTCCTGGAGCCTGGCCCAAGCGAGGGTGTCAGGATTGCCCCCGAGGATGATGTCGGTGCCGCGGCCGGCCATGTTCGTGGCAATCGTCGCGGCATTGCGCCGGCCGGCCTGAGCGATGATCTCGGCCTCGCGCTTGTGGTGCTTGGCGTTGAGCACCTGATGATCGATGCCGCGGGCCTCGAGGAGGGTGGAGAGGAGCTCGCTCTTCTCGATCGAGACGGTGCCGACGAGGACGGGGCAACCGCGGTGCTGGAGTTCGCGGACGGTCTTCCGGGGGATCGATTCCTTCGTCCGCGTCTCCTTGTCCTCGAACTCGATCGTCGTCTCGTTCTCGCCGAGGATCCGCCCGATCCGCCAGCTGCCGTCGGAGAGCGCGAGCGAATCCCAGCGGTGGACGCGCTCGACCTCGTCGGCGACGGCCGTCCACTTCTCCTTCTCGGTGCGGTAGATGACGTCGGGATGGTTGATCCGCTTCATCCCTCGGTTCGCCGGGATGGCGATGACGTCGAGCTTGTAGATCTTCCAGAACTCGCTCGCCTCGGTCATCGCCGTGCCGGTCATGCCGCCGAGCTTCTTGTAGAGCTTGAAGAAGTTCTGGAGGGTGACCGTGGCGAGGGTTTGCGACTCCTCCTTGACCCGCACCCCCTCCTTGGCCTCGACCGACTGGTGGAGCCCGTCGGACCACTGCCGGCCCGGCATCAACCGCCCGGTAAACTCGTCGACGATCACCACTTCCCCCTGCTGGACGACGTAGTTGACGTCGCGCTTGTAGAGGTGGTGGGCCTTGAGGGAATTGTCGATGAGGTGGGGCCACTCCATGTTGCCCGCGGTGTAGAAGCTCTCCACGCCGGCGAGCTGCTCGGCGCGACGCACGCCCGCCTCCGTGAGCGCGACGGTGTGCTCTTTCTCCTTGACCTCGAAGTGCTCCTCGGGGCGCAGCTGGCGGGCGATCTGGTCGGCCCGGGTGTACTTGGTGACGTCGTCATGGGCCGGGCCGGAGATGATCAGCGGCGTGCGGGCCTCATCGATGAGGATGTTGTCGACCTCGTCAACGATCGCGAAATTGAGCGTTCCCTGGCTCTGCTGCTGGTGGGCCGGGAAGCGGTCGTCGCCGCGCGAGGCCATCCGCATGTTGTCGCGGAGGTAGTCGAAACCGAATTCGTTGTTCGTGCCGTAGGTGATGTCGGCCGCATACGACTTCTGCCGCTCGGCGGAATCCATGCCTGACTGGATCGCGCCGACGGTCAGCCCGAGCCCCATGTAGAGCGGCCCCATCCATTCCATGTCGCGGCGGGCGAGGTAGTCGTTGACGGTGACGACATGGACCCCCTTTCCCTCGACGGCATTGAGATAGGCCGGGAGCGTGGCCACGAGCGTCTTCCCCTCGCCGGTCATCATCTCGGCGATGGCGCCGGAGTGGAGCACCATGCCGCCGACGAGCTGGACGTCGTAGTGGCGCATCCCGAGCCAGCGGCGCCCCGCCTCGCGGCAGACACCGAAGGCCTCCGGAAGGATGTCGTCGAGCGTTTCGCCGGCGGCCAGACGGCGACGGAATTCGGCCGTTTGCCCGCGGAGCTCGGCATCGGTCATCGCCTGGTATCGTGGCTCGAGCGAGTTGATCGCCTCGATCTTCGGCTCGAGCCGTCGCAGGTAGCGCGCGTTGGACGATCCGAACATGCCAGTGAGGAGCCGCTCCACGCGGTGTCCGGCGGCGGCAGCGGTGTTCGTGACCGCGTCCCAGATCTGTTCGAGGTGTTCCATCGTGCGTCGTTTCGTTCGGCGGGGCGGAAAAGAGGGTCGGCCGGTGCCGGTGAAGGGAGGATTGGACGCCGTCCACGCCCTCCGGCCGGCGACCGGACCGAACGGAAACGACGGCACTCCTCCGGGCCGTGGGGGCCCGGTAGCTGCGGCTGGACCGGGTAAGCTGGGCGGATTCCGTTGCCGCCACCAGCGGATTGTCGCCGTATTGCGCGCCATCGGTCAAGGCGAAACGGGGTCGAGGAGTCTTTTATGGCACGACCATGGAACGGAATCGACTGCTGTTTCCCGCGGGCTTCAGGGGCGGCTGGGTGTTGGCCCGGATTCCGGCTGCGGCCGCGGGTCGCCCTGCTTTTGGCCCTCGGCGTCGCGCCTCTGCTGGCCCATGGCGCCGAGCCGGAGCCCGAGGGCGCGGCCCTGCGGATCGTCCGGCCGGTGGAGTGGGCCGTGGTGCAGCGGCACGATCGCGCCGGCGGGGCCATTCCCGTCGAGGTGCGCGCCGAAGTCCCCGAGGCGGGAGCGATCGAGGCCCGCGTTGCCCTGGCGATCGATGCCCCGTGGCATACGCTCACGCGGAAAGGGGGGACGTTTACCGGCCTCCTCGCCGCACCGGCGGGGGGATGGCATCGGCTCGAAGTCAGGTCGGTTATCGAGGGGGCCGTCATGGGTATGACGACGGTGGAGCGGGTCGGGGTCGGCGAGGTGTTCATCGTCGCCGGTCAATCAAACTCCGCCAACCACGGCGAGGAGCGGCTCGCCCCGGCGACTGATCGGGTCGTGGCGCTCGATCCCGAGGGGGTGTGGCGCGTGGCGGCCGATCCGCAGCCGGGGGCCAGCGGCGACGGGGGGAGTTTCCTGCCGGCGCTCGGTGACAGGCTCGAGGCCGAGCTCAACGTCCCGATCGGCCTGGTTGCCTGCGGGATCGGCGCGACGAGTGTCCGCGAATGGCTTCCGGAGGGGAGTCGGTTCCCGGCCCCGCCGACAATCACCGCACGGGTCCGCCCCGTGGCCGGCGGGGGCTTTGAGAGTGACGGCGCGGCGTTCGCCATGCTCGTTGGCCGCATGAAGCAGTTGGAGCCGACCGGCTTCCGGGCGGTGCTCTGGCATCAGGGAGAGAGCGACGCCAACCAACAAGACCGGTCGCGCACGCTGCCAGGGCCGCTCTACGAAGCGATGCTCGGGCGCGTCATTCAAGCTGCTGGCGTCGAACTCGGCCGCGAACACCCTTGGTTTGTCGCCCGGGCCACGTACCATGTCCCCGGCGATGAATCGTCGACCGACATCCGGGCGGCGCAGGCAGCCGTCTGCCGCGACGGCCTCGCTCTTCCCGGCCCCGACACGGACGCCCTGCAGGGCCTTCTCCGAGACTCCGGTGGGCGTGGGGTGCACTTCAGTGGTGCCGGTCAGCGCCGCCATGCCGAAGCCTGGTTCACGGCGATCGCCCCCTGGCTCGAGGCCCGGCTCACTGCGCCGTGAGCGGGCTGCTACGATGCCCCGGCCACCCCAGAGTTTTTCAGTCATGGCCGCATCCCCGTTTCGCGATCCCGCTGGCGAGATGCTCTTCCTCGGCACCGGCACGAGCGTCGGCGTGCCGATGGTGGGGTGTGCCTGTCCGGTCTGCACGAGCGACGACCCGCGTGACCGGCGGACGCGGACGAGCGTCCTGTTGGGGCTCCCCGGGGGCACGCTCCTGGTTGACACGACCCCCGATCTCCGCGCCCAACTCCTCCGGGAGCGGATCGGCCGGGTCGACGCGGTGCTCTACACGCACGAGCATATCGACCATCTCTACGGCCTCGACGACGTCCGGCCACTCTGTTTCGCGCGCGGCGGGCCGATCCCGGTCTACTGCGAGGTGCTCGTCGAGGATCGGATCCGCCGGGCCTTCGACTACGCCTTCCTGCCGATGCCGCTTCCCGGTGGGGGCGTGCCGAAGCTCGAATTCTCGCGGATCACGACCGCGCCTTTCGACCTCCTCGGCTGCCGCGTCGTGCCGCTCCGGCTCCGGCACGGCGTCTTCGACGTTCTCGGCTTCCGCTTTGGCGACGTCGCCTATTGCACCGACACGAACCTCATACCGGAGGAGACGTTCGAGCGGCTGGCGGGGCTCGACGTTCTCGTCCTCGACTGCCTTCGGCACACCCGTCATCCGACGCATTTTTCGCTGGAAGAGTCGGTCGAGGTGGCGCGGCGCGTGGGGGCGAAGCGAACGCTCTTCCTCCACTTCTCGCACGACATCTCCCACCGTGCGGTCTCGGCGCAGCTCCCTCCCGGCATGGAGCTGGCCTACGACGGGCTCACGGTCCCGCTGACGGGACTGTGAGGCCGGCGCGGACCTTTTCCGTGGGCCGTCGCCATTCGTTCGTGAGGGAGGTAAACACGAGCGCCTGGGTCAGGGTCCTCGACCTCGACAAGCTCGGCCCAGTCGGTCGGCGGGCCGCGAGCGGGAGACACAGGCGGAGGCTCAAGCGGCGCGCTTCAACGGGGCGGCACCGCGATGGTCGGCCGCGATCACGAAGAGGGCCCCGATCAGGTTTCGATCGATCGCGGCCACTGATACCGCTGCGACTGGTTCGGCGGCGACACCGGCGACAACTGGTCGATCAGGTCCTGGACGACCCGGCGGTACGCGATCAACGCCGCGTTGCGGGGCTCGTCCGCCCCGCCCGGGAAGAACAGGTTCGCGTCGAGCCCGTACTCCGGGACGAACGGCTCGTACGGCCGCGAGAACGAGAAGGTGTAATAGAATTTCACCATTCCACCGATCGTGCCCGTCCGCGGCAGGTACTCGAACAGCGCCGCCGGCGTGAGCGGTGTGCCCGGGTCCGGAACCGTCAGGTTTTGAAGGCACGGCGGGTAGTTCGCCACGAACGTCAGCCCGGGGTTCGCGGTCGAGAGGAGGCGCGCCGCGCCGTGCATGGTCACGCGGTAGATCAGGCTCGTCAGCAGGGGCTTCAACTCGTCGTTGGTGCCGACCCCGGCCGGCAGCCCCGGGACGTTCCCGACGCTCGGGTCGGCGGCGGCGTTCACCCACGCCTGGAGAGCGGCGTCCGCGGCGGGGGGGTGTGCGGGGGTGTAGGTGTGATCGACGAACGCCGCCACGTATGCCGCCGTCGCGTCCCAGACGGCGAGGAACGTCCGCACGATCGGGTAACGGTCCCACGGCGACTGCGCCGAGAAGTCGGCCTCGGTGATGCCGTGGCGGTCGAGGGTCGCCTTCGGGTCGTCCATGAAATAACCGCGGCCGGTGGCGAAGTGGCTCATCAGCCGCAGGAAGTCCCAGGAGGTGGCCACGGAGGTTGGAGGGGCGACGTAAGACCACAGCAGCAGCAGCACCTCGTCGAACGCAGCCAGATACTGTGACTGGGGGTCGAGCAGTTGCCGGATGGGGTGAACCGGCGTGCCCCCGCTGCCGTCCGGGAGCGTCTCGCCCGCGGCCAGGAACATGGCCGCGGTGACGATGTGCCAGTGGTAGACGTGGCCGAGCCAGATGCCGTACACCGTGACGGACGTCCGGGCGGCCTGGAGCCCGTACAGCCAGGCCGGACTCGACTCCACGTACACCTGCACCTGCGTGCCGCCCTGGGCCGTGACCCGCACGGCCACGGCGCGCAGTTCCTTCGTCACAGGGTCCTGCGCGAGCAGCGTCACCGTGGCGGGGGTGAACCGCTGGTTCGCCGTGTCCGGGGTCAGCGACTCGAAGACCCGCAGGTCGATCACGTACAGCAGCCCGGCAGCCGCGGCGGCGTCCCAGGCGGGAGCCCAGGCCGGGCCGAACAGAGCCTTGAGGACCGCGAACTGCCCGCCCCGCACCTTCTGGAGAACGAGCAGGTTGTAACCCAGCCCGTACTCGGCGATGGTCGGCCAGAACTGCCGGCTGGCGGTTGCGGGGTCGGTGGGGTTGAGCGCGGCACTGAACGTGTCCAGCGGGTCGGCTCCCGTGGGCGGGGTGGCCCGCTCGTGCACCCCCGCGTAGTTCGTCCACGAGATCGCCCACTGGGGGGCGGACTCCAGCGGCAGGTTGTTGAGGGAGTTCGGCGGCGGAGCGGCGGGATCGCCGAGGGCACCGTGCTCGTGCAGGGTGATCAGTTTCAGCACGCTCCTCGGGTCGGCCTCGATGAGGAGCTTCAAGTTGGAGAAAGCCCCGCTCTTGAGGCCCGTTCCGAACAGGAACTGGATTGCCCGGGCCGTGGTGCCGCCGATGGAGTAGGTGTTCGTCAGACCCTTGTTGGCCTGCTCAACCTCGATTTCCCGACCCGCGAGCCGCACGAGGGTGTCGAGCAGTTCCGCGATGCCGCACAGCGGCACACCGGGACAGGAGCGGGCCCCGACGAGCGTCAGGAAGGCGTGGGGGATTTGATTGGGTCGATCGAGGTCCAGACCGGACATTGCGCATCCCCAAGTGGACTCCCCCGGCCGGCGATCGGTCCGACGATCGGACGAAAGCAACTCGCTCTTGATATCCGGGTAGAAAGATTAAAGCCAGCCTTTTTTTTGGCTCTCGCGCGGACTGGGGCAATTGGCCGTGCAACCATTCGGCGTGGGCCCGTGGGGACGGCCTGACCTGTCCCCGCAAGGGCGGGGCAGAGGTTGGGGGGGTGAGCATCGCCGACGACGGTAGGGTTCTCACAGCCGCGGATCGACAGGTTCGCTCTCCATGGCGAGCACCGCGAAGACACACTCGTGAACCCGTCGGAGCGGTTCCCGCCGGACAAACCGTTCGAGGGACTCCACGCCGAGCGAAAACTCCTTCGTGGCCAGCGACCGCTTTGCTCCCAGGCCGCGTGATCGAAGACGGTCGAGGTTTGCCGGGAGGGTGTACTCGGGCCCGTAGATGATCCGTAGGTACTCTGGTCCGCGGACTTTGATGGCTGGTTGGAGCAGGCCACGGGGTCCTTTGGCGATGAAATCCAGCGGTTTGACCACCATGCCCTCACCCCCGCGGGACGTGAGGGTCGTCCACCAGTTCGTGCCTTCTTCCTCGTCGGCCTCTCTCGACAGGTCGACGACCTTGAAGGGCGTGGCGAGAAACACCGGATCGCCAGTGGCCGCGATGCGGGCCAGCGTCTCCATGTGCCAGACATGGTCGCGGTCAACGTGGACCTTGCCCTCGCTGGCGAGAAGGTGGAACGGGGCGAGCCGAAGATCGTCTACGGTCGTGACGTCCCAGCAATACTGCCGGTATGCGGCCGTGTACTTTCGGACCAGCTCAAGTCGTTCGCGATGTCGGTCCAGAAGGGGCCGCACTTCCGGGAGACGGGAATGGGCCTGTTCGAGTGCGGCGACGCTGCCCTGGAGGCCGGTCATGGCGGCAACGCCGACGGCTGCGTATTGCTCCTTGATCAGCGCCTGAGCCTTGGCCGACCAGGGCATGAGCTCACAGTCGAGGCACATCCAGTCCGTCTGGAGTTGATCCCAAAGTCCGCACTTCGTGATCGAGTCACGAAGGCGCCGCAGGAGGGTTTGCTCGGTCGAACGGTCGTTGAAGAACGGTCGGCCTGTCCGGGTGTAGAAGAGTCCGAGGGTGTCTGCGGCCGCGTCCGACCCGAGCCGTTCCGACGTGGCCGCGGGTGGGGCGACACCGAACCGTTTCCTGGCCACCTCGGGCTCGCGACAGACGATCGCCACCGCCCGCGATCCCATGTGTTTTTCTTCGCAGATCACCCGCCCAACGCCGTGGGTCCGGAAATACTCGAATGCCTCCCGGGGATGCTCGAGCATCCCCGGCTCCCGACTGGTTTGGCACGGCGACATCGTGGGAGGCAGGTAGATGACCCACCGTGGATCGGCCGCAAAGCGGCTCATGATCTCCAGGGCTGCAGCGGCGTTTTCCTGACGCACCGTGATTGTGGGCGTCAACCCGGTTTCGATCTGCCGCTTGCCCGAGATGTCGTCAAGGTCGAGCACATCGTCGTGCTGCTGTTGCAGCGACAGTCGGGCAAGCTGCTCTGCGGGGAGGAAGGGCTTCTTCGACTCGGCGTACTTCGCATGAGCGAAGACTGAGACGATCTCCCTCTCCGGCCAGCGAAGCGCGGTCAAAGATCCGCCGAACACGCATCCGGTATCGATGCACAGGGTGTTGTTGAGCCATTCGGGCTCTGGCACGGGCGTGTGGCCGTACACCACGGCTGCCTTGCCCCGATACTCCGCCGCCCAGTCGTACCGAATGGGGAGGCCGAACTCATCGGTTTCTCCGGTGGTCTCCCCGAACAGGGCAAACTCCCGGACGGCCCCCGAGCCCCGTCCTTGCATCGACTCCTTCATTCCCGCGTGCGCTACGACAAGACGGCCGCCATCAAGAACGTAATGGCTCACGAGCTCGTCGATGAAGGAGGAAGTGTCCTTGCGGAATTCCTCGGGCTCGGCCCCAAGCTGTGCCAGCGACTCCGCCAGCCCGTGCGTGATCTGCACGTTCTTGCCCCGCAGAGCCCGGAGCAGCTTGAGGTCGTGATTGCCGGGCACGCACAGAGCCTTGCCCTCTCGGACCAGTTTCATCACCAGACGGAGGACAGGCGGTGTCTTGGGGCCGCGGTCGACCAGATCCCCGACAAACACGGGTTTCCGGGGCGGGCCTGGAGGACCGAGCAGATCACAGGTTCCCTCGGGCTCGCCGGGCGTCTGGCTCAGGGTGTACCCGAGTGTGACGAGCAGTTCGACCAGTTCGTCGTAGCAGCCATGAACGTCACCGATGATGTCGAACGGTCCGGCTTCGTGTTTGAGGTTGTTCCAGAGTGGTTCGCGAACGAGCGTGGCGGCGTCACAATCCTCTGGAGTCCGCACGAAAACGACATGGCGAAACCCCTCCCGCTCCAGTGAACGCATCCCCTGACGAAGGGCCATCTTCTGGTTGCGGATGACGTGAGGTCCGAAGCTGCGGTCTGGCCGGGTCGCGTTGCGATCGTGGCAGAGGCGTGCGGGGGTGTCGACCACGATGGCCACCGGAAGGCAATGAAACTCCCTCGCGAGCTGGACAAGAGGCTTGCGGTCCTCGGCCCGCACATTCGTGGCATCGACTACGGTCAGCAGGCCCCGTGCGAGCCGCTTGCGAGCCACAGCGTGGAGCACCTCGAACGCGTCGCCGGTGGCCTCCTGATTGTTGTCGTCGTCCGAGACCCACCCCCGGCAGGTGTCGGAGGAGAGGATCTCCGTCGGCTTGAACAGTCGGCCCGCGATCGTGCTCTTGCCGGAGCCGGAGACACCGATCATCACCACGAGGGAGAGCTCGGGAACCTTGATCTCAACTGGCACGAGTGAACACCCCCATCTGCGTTGGGGATCCGACATTCGGATCTTCCGGCCCGACTGGCCGAAGCTCGACACCGTATCCGAAGCGAGCGCAGACCGCGCTTGCCCAAGTGCGGAACTGCTGACGAGTCCACTCGAAACGGTGATCGCGATGGCGCATCGCCCCGGCGTCGAGGCTCTCCCACATCGGGTTGTACTCGCTGTTGGGCGTGGTCACGATCATGATGCCGGGTCGGGCAAATCCGAACACGACACGCTCCATCGCCGAAAGCCGCGGCTCGTCCAAGTGCTCGATCACCTCGCACAGCACGGCGGCATCGAATCCCTCCAGCCGTTTGTCGCGGTACATCAGCGACCCATGGAAGAGCTCCACACGCTGCCTGACCAGCGGCGGAAGCTGCTCCAGGCGGAGGCGCTCCGCGGCGATTTCCAACGTCCGGTGGGCCACGTCCATCCCGACGATCCTCTCGAAGATCCGGTGCCTGAGCAGTTCACGAACGAGCTTGCCTTCGCCGCACCCCAGGTCGATGACGCGTTTGGCCCCCTTGGCCTGGAGCACCGAGAGCACCGTGCCGTGCCGCTGTTGATGCAGGCTGAGCTGGCGCTCCGCCGCCTCCTCGCGGGGGTCATCTGGCGAATCGGCCTCGATTTCCTCGGGTCCTTCGCCGTCCTGTTCACGCAACTGCTTGATCGCATCGGTCGCGAGACTGCGTCGGTACTTCAGGTATCTCGTGGCGATGAGCTCCCGCTCCGGATGCCTTGCCAGCCATCCCTCGCCGTGGCGGAGGAGCTTGGCGACTTCGTCGTCGCCCACCCAATAGTGCTTCTCGTTGTCGAGAACGGGGCAAAGCACGTACAGGTGGCTGAGCAGGTCCGACAGTGTCTGGGTCCCATCGATCTCGACCGTGAACAGAGACGACGCACCCCATTGCGGCTTCTCCGCATCGAGCATGTGCGAGGTGACCGCCAGGCGGTAACCCAGCGGCTCGAAGAGCCTCTTCAACAGCCCTTCCCCTCCGTTGCAATGAATCGACGCGATCCGAGCAGTCAAGGGGATCGGCGTGGTCACCAGCTCAGGGCGGTCTTTGCAGTTCCCGGCCAGCGCGGTTCCGAACACCTGAGCGATGGCCACCGCGAGCATTGACGAAGCCACATAGGGGCGATCATTGACGTACTGGTCCAGCGTTCGCTCGCGCCCCTTGCCGCGAACGAGCGCCACCGGGTCGACATCGATGAGCAGGGCCGCGACACAGCGATCGGCGGTCACTTCCGGGTAGAAGACGTGTGCATCGCCAAACGCCAGCCTGAAAGTCTGGACCCGGCCCGGATGCTTGTGGAGCAGGTAGCCCAGGTCGCCGGCAGGGGTATGGGTCGTGGAGATTTCAAGCAACATGGCAGTGGAGGATACGAGTCCGCAGCGGGCGCATGCCGAGGTGGAAGCATCAGAAGCAGCCACGCTGGCGGCCTGACGTCGCTGCGTGCTGAAGGCGTTTTGGGCGCACTTGGCCGGGGAGTTCAAATCCTCTCAGGAGTCGGCCGATTTCAGAAGGGGGCCCTGCCGGGACTCTCGGGGGTGAAGAGGGTTGGTCGACAGGGTTTCCCCGTCGCTCGTCGTCAGATCGAGCGAGCGCAGCCGCAGCGCGTTGGCGATCACGGAGAGCGACGAGAGGCTCATCGCCGCCGCTGCGAGCATCGGGCTGGTCACATGCCCGAGGAGCGGATAGAGGACGCCGGCCGCGACCGGGATCGCGAGAATGTTGTAGATGAAGGCGAGGAGGAGATTCTGGCGGACGTTCCGCATCGTTCCCCGCGCGAGCGTGATCGCCCGCGGCACTGCGGCGAGCCCGCCAGAGAGGAGCGTCAGGTCGGCCGTCTCCATGGCCACATCGGCCCCTGACCCCATCGCCACGCCGACGTCGGCCGAAGCGAGCGCCGGGGCGTCGTTGACGCCGTCGCCGATGAAGGCCACGCTCCCCGCCCCCCGCAGATCGTCGCGGAGCCGCATCACCCGCTCCGCCTTGGCCTCGGGCGACAGCCCCCCCTCGGCCCAGTCGATGCCGACGAGTTTGGCGACATGGCGGGCCGCCTGCGGAGTGTCGCCGGAGAGCATCTCGACGGCGATCCCTTCCCGGCGGAGGCCGGCGATCACTCCCGCTGCCTCGGGGCGGGGGGGATCACTGACGGCAAAGAACCCGGCCAACCGACCCTCGACCGCGACGGCGATGATCGTCGCCCCCGCCTCACGGGCCCGCTCGAGCGCCGCGGCGGCCGCGGGCACGCTAGCGAGCGCCACGGCCGGGTCGATGCCACGCTCGACGAGAAACCGTTCGCTTCCGAGGAGCGTCTCGCTCCCGGAAACCCGGCCGCTGATCCCGCGCCCCACAACGGCCCGGATGTCGCTTGCCGAAGGGAGCGACAGGCCCGCCGCGGCCTCGGCAAAAGCGCGGGCGAGGGGATGCTCGCTGCCGGCCTCGAGGCTCGCTGCGTGGAGGAGGAGTTGGTGGAGGGCCGGATGGGCCGGGGCGTTGCTACCGGCGGCGCTGGTGAGCGCTTCCGGCGAGTCGGCCTCGTCACTGCGGCCGTCGGCAATGGCGACCGCCGCGGTGATCCGCGGCTTGCCGAGGGTCAGCGTGCCGGTCTTGTCGAGGACGACGGTCCGTACCCGTGCCAGACGCTCCATCGCGTCAGCCGAGCGAACGAGGATCCCGGCCGTGGCACCGCGGCCGATCGCCACCGTCATCGACAGCGGCGTGGCCAGGCCGAGCGCACAGGGGCAGGCGATCACGAGAACACTGACGGCCGAGAGAAGACCGAGGGCGAGGCGCGGCTGCGGCCCGAACATCGCCCAGCCGGCGAAGGCCAGAAGGGCGACGAGAAGGACTACCGGCACGAACGCCGCCGAGATCCGGTCGGCGAGCTGCTCGATCGGCGCCCGCTTGGCGTGGGCTTCGCGGACGAGCCTGGCGATCCGGGCCACGAGGGCGTCGTGCGGGTCGGCGATGGCCTCGATGACGAGAACTGCCGGGCCGTTGATCGCGCCGCCGAGAACGCGGTCGCCGGGGCCGCGCGCTACCGGCAGCGGCTCGCCTGTCAGCAGCGATTCATCGCAGGTTGTCTCCCCCGACACGATCCGGGCATCGGTGGGGATGCGGCTGCCGGGGCGAACCCGGAGCCGATCCCCCATGTGAACGGCCGCGAGCGGTACGACCTCGCCGCCGGGATCGCGCTCGGCGGTCGGCGGTGTAAGGTCGAGCAGCGCGCGGATCGCGGCGGTCGTGCCGCGCCGGGCGCGGGTCTCGAGGAGCTGGCCGAGGAGGACGAGGAAGATGATCATCCCCACCGACTCGAAGAACACCGCCACGCTGCCGTCCGGCCGACGAAAGGCGGCGGGAAAGATCCCCGGGAGGACCGTCGCCACGACGCTCACGGCAAAGGCCACGAGGACGCCGAGCGAGATCAGGGAGAACATCGTCGGCTGACCGCGACGGAGGCCGGCGAGCCCGGCGGCGAGGATCCGCCTTCCGCCCCAGAAGAGGATCGGTGTGGCGAGGAGCAACTGCAGCCAGTTGCCCCAGGTGCCCCCGGCGAGCGCGCCCGGCCGGGCGAGGACTCCCTCAGCGCGATGATCGGTGCCGTGGCCGTGGCCGGCCATGCCTACCATCGCCACCGCCATCAGAATCGCCGCCAACACGCCACAGATCCACAGCCGTCGTCGTTCGTTCGCCGCCTCTGCGATGTCGCCGGCATCCTGCCCGATCGGCTCGAGCGGCATCCCGCAGATCGGACAGGCGCCTGGCTCGGACCTCGTCACCTGCGGGTGCATCGGGCAGGTCCAACCGAGCTCACCGATGTCGGCCTTGGCGCAGCACGGCTTGACGGTCGCGGCCGACGATGCAGCGGCGGGCTTACTGCCAGAGCCTCCGCAGCAGGAACCGGCGGCGGTCGTGCTGATCGACCCGAAGGGGACGAGCGTCACCGGGGTGGGCGACGTTCCGCCTCCACAGCACGATTTCTCCGCCGCGGAGAGGGTATTTTCCGGGAGCACGTCGAGCCCGGGGGCTGTGGCCGATGGGGAGCGGAGGGGGCTGATCCGGATGAGATCGGATTCCATCGGGCTGGCCTTCTGAGTGGGCGGGAATCAGGCATCGACCGACGGGGCCACAGGGGAGTACGAATGCGCGGCGAGCGCGGCGAGCTTCGCAGCGGCGGAGCCGTCGTCGATGGCGCGTTCGGCAAGAGCGCGGGCGGCGGGGAGCGACGCGGCCAGACCTGCGGCCCAGAGGGTTGCCGCGGCATTCAGCACGACGACATCCCGGCGCGGCCCCGACTCCCCGGCGAGCACGGCGCGGATTGCGGCGGCACTCTCGTCGGGTCCGCTCACCTCGAGCCGGGCAAGCTCGGCCACCGGCCTCGTGGCCAAGCCGAAATCCTCGGGGCTCCACCGTTGCTCGCGCGTGCCTTCGGGCCCGACGTCGATGACCTCGGTGACCCCGAAGAGGCTGACCTCGTCGAGCGTCGCTGCAGCGGTGGGGGGGCCATACGGCGCTTCGATCGCCAGCGGGCTGGAGACGATGAGAACGCGCCTGGCCCCACCACGAATGGCTGCTTCCGCCATGGCGTGACGGACAGCGGACCGGCCGACCCCGATCACCTGGACGGTTGCCCCGGCCGGGTTGCACAACGGGCCGACGAGATTGAAGACCGTCGGCCGGCCGAGGGACCGGCGCAGCGGTCCGACGCGGGCCATCGCCGGATGGTGGGTGGGGGCCAGGCAGAAGGCGAGGCCGAGGTCGGCGAGGCAGGCGGCCGCGAGGGACGGGGAACCATCGACGCGGACCCCGAGCCGCTCGAGGACGTCGGCCGAGCCGGTGCGGCTCGAGACGGCCCGGTTGCCATGCTTTGCCACCGGCAGACCGGCCGCCGCGACGACGATCGCCGCGGCGGTGGAGATGTTGAACGAGCCTGACCCATCGCCACCGGTGCCGCAGGTGTCGGCGACAACCGGAAGGGGATGCGGCACACGCACCATCCGACTGCGGAGTGCCGCGGCGACGCCGGCGATTTCGGCGGTCGTCTCCCCGGCCTCGGCGAGGGCCACGAGCCACTCCCCGAAGGTGTCGAGATCGATATCTCCGGCGAGCACTGCGGTGACGAGCGCCTCGACGTCGGCTGCCGTCGGATGGCCGCCGCTGCGGAGCCGGTCGATCTGCTCTGCCAGCGGCAGCGGGGCCGGTGGTGTCCAGGGGGCTTCGCGGCGGCGTGGATCGGCCGGATCGGGCATGGGGAGGAAGGGCTCTGTGGGGGCCATGCGTGTCGTCGGGAAGCCGTCGCGGTAGGATGACAGAGTCCACGGGCGGACCGGGTCTCCCGATTCAGCCTACACCAGGTTTTCCCCAGCCGCCCCCTGTCGGGATGACATCCCTTGCCGCGCAAGCTGATCCTGGACATCGATCCGGGCATCGATGACGCCATCTCGCTGGCGATCGCGCTGTTCGATCCGCGACTCGACATCCTGGCAGTGACGGCCACCGGCGGGAGCGTCTCTCCCCAGCAGGCGACGGCGAACGTCCAGGCGCTCGTCGCGCTCCTCGACCCCCCGAAGCTCCCCCGTCTCGGCGCGGCGCCGACCGACGTCGCGCCGATCGACCACCCATGGAACCTCCACGGCGCCGACGGCCTCGGTGGCCTCGACCTGCCGCGCATCCAGCTCCATGGCGAGCATGCCGCGGAGAAGGTGATCGTGGAGACGCTCCGCGCTCATCCCCGCGAGGTCACGATCCTGGCGCTGGGGCCTTTGACAAACATCGCCCGCGTCCTCCGGCGTGATCCAGGGCTCGCCGAGATCATCGCCGGAATCATCGTCTGTGGTGGGTCTGCCACGGCCACCGGCACCGTCACGCCGGTGGCCGACTTCAACTTCCACGCCGACCCGGCAGCGGCCCGGCACGTGCTCCTCGAGCCGATCGCCAAGACGCTTCTCCCGATCGACACCGCCGGCCAGGTGGTGCTCGGCTTCGAGCTCCTCGATCAGCTTCCCGATCCCTTCTCGCGCGCCGGCAAGCTCTTCCGCCGGATTCTCCCCCACGCCTTCCGGGCCCAGCGGCAGCTGCTCGGGAGCGAGGGGATCTGCCTGCCGGAGGTGGTGGCCCTCGTGGCGGCGACCAATCCTGAGCTGTTCGAGCGATCGACGGTGTCGGCCGATGTCGAGACGGAGGGGCGGCTCACGTCGGGCATGCTCGTCGTCGACCGCCGGCAGATGCGCCGCGGGATGCCGAATGCCGATCTGCTGACGGCCTGCGACGTAGCCGCTGTGAAGGATTGCATCCTCCGCGGCATGACCGCCGCGGGCGCGGCGACCGAGTAGGGTCGTTCTTCAGTACTTGACCGGCTGGGCCGGTGTGGAACGCGACGGCGGCATGCCGGCCGGGCTGTTGAACGGCCACCAGTTGCCGTTGGCCGTCTGCTGCTGCGGGATCTGCGGCATCGCCTGCTGCATCTGCCCGGAGAGGGCCTGCTGCTGCGACTGGAGCGTCGCTTGGGTCTGGTTGTTGAACTGCTGGAGCTGGCCGTTGAGCTGCTGCGAGTACTGATTGCCGGCCGCCTGGAGCTGGTTGTTGATCTGCTGGCCCTGCTGGTTGGCGTACTGCTGCATCTGGTTGGCCATCTGCTGGGGCTGCTGCTGGAGCTGGTTGGCGTACTGCTGCGTCTGGTTGTTGAGCCCCTGCGCGTACTGATTGGTCTGGTTCTGGAGTTGGTTGCCGTACTGCTGGATGTTCGGCGGGGCGGCTGGCTGGCTGCTCGGCGCCCAGGTCCAGGTGTTGTTCGTCGGGGCCGTCGCAGCGGGCAGGGAAGGGGGGGCCAGAGCCGTCGTCGGTTGCCCCGCCATCGGATTGGAGGCGAAGTTACCGTACGGTGCCGGCTGGCCGATCATCCCCGTCGACGGCGGGGCGACGGTCATCGGCGCGGGGTAGGCCGAGGGATGGGGTGGGTAGGCCGTTGGCATCGCCGCGGTTTGTTGGGGCGTCTGGCACCCGGTCGCGGCGACGAGAAAGCCGGCTAGGGCGGTCATGCCCACCAGCCTGGAGTATGACGACGCCAACCCGCTTGCGAGGCTGCCGCCGCAGGTGGTCAGCGGCGTAGAAGCCGCGAAGGGCCCTCGGCCACGGAACGGTCGTCGAAGGGGCTTGGCGTGGGACACGACGGCGTCTCCGCGGACGAACGGGGGGCTGGGAAACGTTCAAGGAGGCGGGACAATAGCGAATCTCCCCGTCCGGTCCAGAGCAGTTCGACCGCTGCCGGCAATCCCCACGGGGCGGCGCCAACGGGGCACGCTCGCCGTGGAAGTCCATCGTTGCCCCCCGTGGCCAGTTTCCCCGGTCGGTTCGACTGTCCCCCGAAACGATACGCCCCGTGCCCCCGATCCCTTCTCCTCGGCCCGATCCGATCGCCGACCCGGATCGGCTCCTCGACGACCTCCGGGCCGAGGCGGTCAGGATCGGGTTTTCGCGGCTCGGCGTGGCATCGACGGCCCATGAACACCGCGACCCGCTCGTCCACGTGGCCTTTCGGACCTGGCTGGAGCGTGGTCTGGGGGGACCGATGACCGATTGGCTCGCGGGGCATGAATCGCTCCGGCGCGACCCCGACGGCATGCTGCAGGGCGTCTGCAGTGTCGTGATGCTCGCCACCGATCATCCCCGGCCGGAGGCGGCGGCGACGGCGGACGGGAGCGGCCGGGTGGCCGCGTATGCCCGCGGCGACGACTACCACCCGCTCCTGCGGCGGCGTGTCAACGATCTCGGGGCCTGGCTCGAGGCCCGGGTCCCCGGCTGCCGGACACGCGGCGTCGTCGATTCCGCGCCGTTTTCAGAACGGGAGTTCGGCTGGCTCGCCGGGCTGGGATGGTTCGGCAAAAATTGCCTCCTCATCGATCCCGTGGCCGGGAGTTATTTTCTCCTCACGGCGCTCCTCACCGACCTCTCCCTGCCGGTGGCCGAGCCGATCCGCGTCGACCACTGCGGCACCTGCACCGCCTGCCTCGATGCCTGTCCCACCGGGGCCTTCGTCGCCCCCCGCCTCCTCGACGCCGGCCGGTGCATCAGCGGGATCACGATCGAGCAGCGCGGCCCGGTGTCGGCGGCGCTCCGCCCGTTGATGGGGGTGTGGGTCTTCGGCTGTGACATCTGCCAGGAGGTCTGCCCCTGGAACCGACGGGCACCCGGGTCGGCGGAGCCGGCGCTCCAGCCCCGTGACGGCGCTGGTGGCCTGGAGCTTGCGAGTCTCCTCGGCCTCGACGACACGGCCTTCCGGGAACGCTTCCGCGGCTCGGCGATCCTCCGGGCGAAGCGAGCGGGGCTCATCCGGTCGGCGGCGATCGCGCTTGGCAACCGCCCCGACCTCGCGGCGGCTGCCGCGCTGGTCGCGGCGCTCGACGACGCCGACAGCATCGTCCGTGGGGCGGTTGCCTGGGCACTGGGGCGGTGGCTCGCTGCGGGGGGAGAGTGTGCCGGGCGGGCCGCGGCGGCGCTCGCCGCCCGCCAGCGCCTCGAGACCGACGCAGACGTCCGCCACGAGATCGAGGGGGCGCTTCACGGCAGCGTCCGGCGCCCCGGGGATCCATCCGGGGAGCCGTGACCGGCGGCGACGGCGGGAAAGGACAGCCGCTGGTGGCAGCCAGGTTCCCCCCCGGCCGGCATCACCCCTCCGTCTCGTCGCAACTGGCCGTCTCGTCGATGTCGGCGGCAGGGTCGCGCCCCGGCCCGTCGGAGAAATAGTGCCGGGCGATCACCCCCTGCCAGTCGTCGTTCACCTTCACGCGCACGAAGGCATCGCGGACGGCGAGGTGGTCGGGGTGGAGGCGGGCGTACTTGATGGCGAACTTCCGCATCTGTCGGCCGGCGAGGCTTTCGCCATGGAGGTCGACGGCGAGGCTCCAGTGGTCGCGGAGGGCGTCGGCCTGCTCGTGGATTGTCGGCGGCGGCAGGGGCGGCTCGCCCGCGAGGAGCGCGAGCGTCTGGCGGAAGATCCATGGATTACCGATCGCCCCGCGGGCGATGCTCAAGCCGTCGACGCCGGTCTGTTCGAGCATCGCCAGGCAGGCCGCGGCACTGAACAAGTCCCCCGATCCGAACACGATCCTTGAGCCGGCATGGCGCTTGACCGCGGCGAGAAACTCCCAGTTGCTCGGGCCGACATACTTCTGCTGCACGGTGCGGCCATGGACGGTGATCGCGGCGACCCCGCGCTCAAAGGCACCATCGAAGATCGTCCAGAACCGCTCGGCGCTCTCTTGGGAGTCATCGATCCCGCGGCGCATCTTGAGGGTGACGGGGATGCTGGCCGGCACGGCGTCGCGCACCCGGGCGACGATCTCGAGGGCCGTCTCGGGCACCCCCAGGAGATATCCCCCGCGACAGCGGCCGAGCACCTTCTTGACGGGGCAGCCGAAGTTGATGTCGATGACGTCGTAGCCCTCGGCCACGAGCCGGCGGGCCGCGGGGGGAAAGTCGTCGGGATTCGAGCCCATGAGTTGCGCGCCGACGGGATGCTCCTCGGGGGAGAGGGCGAGCCGGGCGTTGTTGCGCTTGCTGCGGTCGGCGGTGACGACGAAGGCGTCGAGGAGAACCTCTCCGAGGCAGTAAGCCGCACCGTACCGCCGCGCGAGGACGCGCATCGCCCGGTCGCTGTAGCCGGAGAGGGCCGCCTGGAGAACGGGCGAGGCGAGTTGCACAGCGCCGATCGAGGGCGCCGGAAAGGCACGCGGCGGCAGTGATCGGAGCGGGACGGAGTCAGCCAAAGAAAATCCCCCGCCGGCCTGCCCGGCCATGCCGTCCACGAAGTCACAGCACCGGGCAAATGTCGAACCAGCTCCGCCCCTGGGCGTTGATCCAGGCATCGCTCGAGGTCGGGCCCCAGTTGCCCAGCTCGTAGAGATCGATCGGCGCCATCGTGCCCGAGCTCCACGCCCGCACGAACGGATCGATGATCTCCCAAGATTTCTCGACCTCGTCGCTGCGGGCAAAGAGGCTCGCCTCGCCGCTCATGACGTCGAGGAGAAGCGGCTCGTAGGCTTCCGGGAGCCGCCCCTTGAACTCGCGCGAGTAGCTGAACTCGAGATCGGTGAGGCGGAGTTTCATGCCTCCCCCCGGCACCTTCGTGTGGAAATGGAGCTGGATCCCCTCGGCCGGCTGGATCTGGATCACGAGCCGGTTTCCCTCGCGATGGCTCCCGCCGCCGCGCGACCCGTCGGCAAAGAGCTCGAGCGGCGGCTGACGGAAGGCGATCACGATCTGCGTCGTCCGGCACGACATCGCCTTGCCGCTCCGGAGGTAGAACGGCACCCCCTGCCAGCGCCAGTTGTCGATTTCGAGGCGAATGGCGCCGAAGGTCGCCGTCTGACTGCCCGGAGCGACGCCGGGATCGGCGAGATAGCCTCGGTACTGCCCGCGGGTCCCGGCGGCGGCCACCTCGGCCGGCTCGTAGGCGCGGATCGATTCGAGGACTTTCACCTTCTCGTTGCGCACGGCGGTGGCCCGGTACTTCACCGGGGCCTCCATCGCCGTCACCATCAACAACTGGAGAAGGTGATTCTGGAACATGTCGCGGAGGACGCCCGAGCCGTCGTAATAGGCCCCGCGCCGCCCCACCGGCACCTCCTCGGCGACGGTGATCTGCACGTGGTCGATGTAGCGCCGGTTCCAGACTGGCTCGAAGATCGTGTTGGCAAAGCGCAGCGCGATGATGTTTTGGACCGATTCCTTCCCGAGGTAATGATCGATCCGGTAGATCTGGCTCTCGGCGAAGACGGTGTGGAGGTGAGTGTTGAGCCGCTTGGCCGTCTCCAGATCGGTGCCGAAGGGCTTCTCGACGACGATCCGCCGCGGTCCGTTCTCCTCGCTCGCCATGCCGAGGGCACCGATCGCCCCCACCACCGGCTCGTAGAATTGCGGCGCCGTCGCGAGGTAGTAGACGCGCGTCACGGCCGCGCCCCCCTCGAGCTCCGCCAGCCGCTCCTTGAGCTGCGCCATGTCGGCGCTGCTGCCGATGTCGCCGGGCTGGTAGTGGATCCGCGGGGCGAACTCGGCCCAGGCCTTGTCGTCGAAGGGCTCCCCCTCGGCGTGCTTCGCCGTCGTCTCGCGCAGCGACGTCCGCCAAGCGTCGTCGGTCATCGGCGTCCGCGAGTAACCGACGACGCGCGTGTCGGCAGGGAGCGCGCCCCCTCGAAACAGGTTGTAGAGCGCCGGGACGAGCTTCCGGCTGGTGAGGTCGCCGGAGGCGCCGAAGATGACGATCGAGTGCGGCATGAATCGCTTCGCTTGTGCCTGGGCCAGGGAGGCCGAACGACGGGCTACAGCCGCATCCCGGTGAATCCGCCGTCGACGTAGAGATCGGTGCCGGTGATGAAGCGGCCTGCCACGGGGGCGCAGAGGAGGATCGCCGCGCCGACGAGCTCCTCCGGATTCCCGAATCGGTTCATCGGCGTCTGACTCATGATCACGGCCGTCCGTTCCGGCGAGAGAATCTTCCGGTTTTGCTCGGCCGGGAAGAAACCGGGGCAGAGGACGTTGACGCGGACTCCCTTGGGGGCGAGCTCGCGGGCGACGTTTTGCGTGTAGTTGACGACGGCCGCCTTCGAAGCCGAATAGGCGAAGACCTTCGAGAGCGGCTTGTCGGCCGACACGCTGCCGATGTTGAGGATCGCCCCGCCCCCCGCCTCGGCCATCGCCTCCCCGAACAGTTGGCAGCCGAGATGGGTGCTTTTGAGGTTCGTGTCGAGGACACGATCCCAGTCGTCATCGGCGATCTCGAAATACGGCACCGACGAATTGACGCCGGCGCAATTGACGAGGATGTCGACCCGGCCGCGGGCGGCGAGGGTCGCCTCGAGGAGCCCCGCGACGCTCGCCCGGTCGGTGGCGTCAACCGGAAGGAACATGCCCTCGCCCCCGGCCGCAGCGATCCGTTCCACGCACGCTTGCCCCCGCTCCTCACCACGGCCGGCGACGACGGTAAAGGCACCGGCCGCGGCGAGCCCTTCGGCAAGCGCTCCACCGAGGACACCGGTGCCACCGACGACGACGGCCGTCCGGCCGGAGAGGCCGAACAGCCCTTCGAGGTATCCGCTCCGCCGACTTGAATCCCGGCCACTCATCGAGCGGCCTGCGAATGGGTGACGGGGCGGCGGAGCTCGAGCCACTCGGTGTGGAAGGTGCCCGGCTTGTCGGTGCGGGCGTAGGTGTGGGCGCCGAAATAATCCCGCTGGGCCTGGAGGAGATTGGCGGGGAGGCGGGCCTGGCGGTAGCCGTCGTAATAGGAGAGCGCCGCCATCAGGGCCGGCACCGGTTGGCCGATCGCCACCGCGGTCGCGATCGCCTGCCGCCAGGGCGCCTGAGCGTCGGCGAGGGCCTTGGTGAAGTAGGGGGCGAGCATGAGGTTTTCGAGGTCTGGGTGAGCATCGTAGGCCTCCGCGATCCGCTCGAGGAACTGGGCGCGGATGATGCAGCCGCCGCGCCACAGCATGGCGATCGAGCGGTAGTCGAGCTTCCAGTCGTGCTCCTTGGCGGCCGCGGACAGCTGCACGAAGCCCTGGGCGTAGCTGGCAATCTTCGAGGCGTAGAGGGCCTGGCGGACCTGCGCCGTGAACGTCTTCGGGTCGACCTTCACGGCAGACGCATCGGGGCCGGTGAGGATTTTGCTCGCGCGAACTCGCTCGGCTTGGATGGCCGACACGGAGCGGGCGTAGACCGCCTCGGTGACCAGCGTGCTCGGCACGCCGAGATCGAGGGCGAGCTGGCTCATCCACTTGCCGGTCCCCTTGGCGCCGGCGGTGTCGAGGATCCGATCGACCATGAAGTCGCCGCTGTCGGGATCGATGACGGTGAAGATGTCGCGGGTGATCTCGATCAGATAGCTGTCGAGCTCCCCTTTATTCCATTCGTCGAACACGCCTGCGAGCTCGTCATTGGAAAGCCCGGCGGCGTGTTTGAGGAGCGAATAGGCCTCGCAGATCAGTTGCATGTCGCCATATTCGATCCCGTTGTGGACCATCTTCACGTAGTTGCCGGCGCCGCGCGGGCCGACCCAGTCGCAGCAGGGGATGTCTCCCTTGGGGCCGACCTTGGCGGCGATCGCCTGGAAGATCTCCTTGACCAGCGGCCATGCGGCCGGGGAGCCGCCGGGCATCATGCTCGGGCCCTTGAGCGCCCCCTCTTCGCCCCCCGACACGCCGGTGCCGACATACAGCAGCCCGCTCGCCTCGACCTCGCGGGTGCGCCGGTCGGTGTCGGCCGGGTAAGTGTTGCCGCCGTCAATCAGGACGTCCCCCGTGGAGAGGAGGGGGGTGAGCTTGGAAATCAGATCATCGACGGCCGGGCCCGCCTTGACCATCATCATGATCTTCCGCGGGCTCTTGAGATTCGCGACAAGATCCTCGAGCAAATGGCAGCCGACGACGTTCGGCTGTTTGCCACGGCCCGCGACGAAGGCATCGGTGACGCTCGCCGTCCGGTTGTAGACGGCGATCTTGTAGCCCCGGCTGGCGATGTTGAGGGCGAGGTTCTCCCCCATCACGGCCAATCCGATCAAGGCGATGTCACACGTACCCTTCTGGCTCATGCGCGGGCTCCTCTGGGGGCGTCGGGATGCTTCCGGCACCCTGGGCGGCGGGATGGTTTGGATGGAAGGACGGACTGGCCACGGCTCCGTTCGAGCCGAGACCGGGGGTGAGAGGGGGACGATCGGGCAGCCCCTGCGGTGTGGCGAAACTATATCGGTTCTTCCTGTCCCTCGGCAAAAGCCCCCGATTTCCTCCCTCCACGGGAATCCATCCCGGCCTCTCGCGGGGCTTTTCCCGGGGATTTCAGGGAAATCGTGCCCGGCGGCGGCCGGGGTCAAGGAACGGGGGCTGGTTGGCCGATGGATTGGGCAAGCTCGTCACGATCGTTTCGTCCGGCAGAACCGGCAAGCCCGTCAAGGCTTGACCATTCTGCCTGGATTCCCGTAGCGTGACGGGTGTGCTGATGACGGCTCCGTAGCCAAGTGGCTAAGGCAGCGGATTGCAAATCCGCCATCGTCGGTTCGACTCCGACCGGAGCCTCTCCGCTTTAGACCCCTGCGAAGTTCCGGAATTGCCGGGTTTCGCAGGGGTTTTTTGTTGCGCGGAGGGCTCGGAAAGGGGCCCGCTGACAACCCCTCTATCCCCCCCAGAGTGCCGCCGAGTGCCGCCCAGTGCCCGCTCTGAGGGGTCAATTAAGGGGTCAATTTTTCCGGCCGGGCAAGGCACCCCCGAGGGCGTCTCTCCAGTCCCGCAGGCCCTGACGCTCCCCTCCGGGAGCAGCTCCGGGGCAGGGGCAGTCGACAGCAGGTCCCCCAGCCCGTTCACCGCCCCGGCTACTTCCAGGAGGGAGGCCTGGGAGTAGACGTTCATGGTGAGAGTCGGGGTCGAATGGCGGGCCAAGGTCTGGGCTTCCCGAACGCTCGCCCCGCCAGCGACTACCCGGGAGATGAAGACCACTCGGAGTGAGTGGAAGTCGGCCACCCTCCCGTGCTGGTCCCGGTAGGCGAGGAAGTCCGACTCTTGTCGGCGGACGGTCTCGGTGAGGAGCGGCAGCTGGAGGCCTTCGTCGTGGCCTCGGACCTGCCGAAATCGCCCGGCCATCCGTTCTGCACGGCGCTCAACCGCCTGCTGGCGGAGAACGGATTCGACACGCTGGCCGTGAAACTCTTTGCCCCCTGCTAGGCCGAAACGTTGGGTGGCCTGGCGTGCCGCCCGGCCCTGCATGACGTCAGGTCGGTCATGAACAGGTTGCAGAAGTAGGGCACCAAGGCGGGAGCCAGTGACCGGCACCGAACTACCGACCTCATCGTCCGACCTCTCACGCCCGCTGGCGCAGGTATCGCCTGGGCCATGGCGACTACTGATCCGACTACTGACAGCTTAACCGCTATCCTCAATGATGGGGCCTCGATCACTGTCCGGAGGCTATCAGGGCATGCAAGGGTGGTTTTGGTGGGTGCACACAGGTGGCGGCGCTGGTCGCGCCCATGACGCAGTGGTCGCGGGCCAGCGGCGGCTGATGATCAGACGGTCGGAGGCCCAGAACTCGCCTTGGGCCACGGGCTGCTAGCGGTCGAAAACCACGTCACACTCGCCAAGGGCAAGCTCCGTTCCATCGGAAAGAGCTACTTTCTGCCGTGATACAATACCCCACTTGCGATGCTTCGCCTTGCAATACGCCACTAGCTTTGCTTTCCACCCTGCCAAATCGCCTTTGTAGGAAATTCCCAAGAGGGACGTGCTGCCGTCAAGGAGAATCCTAGCTTTCTCTTCGATTACTCCACCGGACTTAGGTAATGGCAAGTCCGATGAGCCAGCCAACGCTTCGTCAAGAATCTCATCGAATCCTTCTCCCGGCAGCGTTTCAACGTAAAAGAATTCTCGTCCCTCGACTTCAATTATTCCTGGAATAGTGCGATTCATGTTTCTCTACTGTGTCAAGATGAAGCGGAAGTTTGTGATACCAGCGTCTTGAAAGAATTTGGTGTAATAAGCGATCAGTTCGGGGCTGTTTGAGTGGTAAATCACTTCGTCGAACGCCGCCGAATATTTCCTTGCCTGTTCGAGCATTTTGGCTTGCTCTGCAACTGCGAACGGCTGATTCCCAATCAGGCTGGCTTGGTTGCGGAGAGACTTCGCCCAATCGTCAACAAACTTAGCCTCAACAGCTACGTTCTTGCCGCCAATCGTGGCAACATTGTCGGCCACGCCATTGACGACCTTCCCATCAACGATTGTCCTGTATTTGCGGCTTCCGAATGAGGCTTCCCCGTAAAGATTCCGAATACCTGATTCGTACTCCTGCCATGTCTTAGCCCCAATGGAGCTTGGAGTAAGCTGCCCTACGGCGTCATCAGCACCGCCCGCTTTCCGCCCCGCGTCGCCAGCGGCTTCAGCAGCATCGTCGGCCCGTTTGGCGAGATCTCCGGCATCGTCAAGAACGCCGGGCTTTGCCTTCGGCCTTGCCCCGAGGATGATCGGGATGAGCGGCCCGGACATTGATCCCAGCCTTCCCCCGGAGGCGTCGTCTGCAGCTTGGCCGGCTCGGTTGGCGAGAGCGTCTTCGACGATTTCGGCGGCAATGGCGCGAGACGCACCAGCAACGCCCTTACCGCTTCTCAACGCTATCCCCCCAGGAGCCATCGCCACGATGGAGTCGATATACTGCTTCGACGGGGGCTCCACCGGCTCCATGTAGGTGATGCCGTTGGCGAAGGTGTACCTGATGACCCGGCCCGCCGAGTCAACAGCCCGGCTGGAGACATACGGGCCGTGCTTGTCGATCATCTTTGCCAAGCCCGTCAGTTCCCTTTCGGCTTTGACATCAATGGGCCGAAACACGTGGACGTAGTCTTCCCAGCCCGGCTCACGCATGCTCGTGAACTGGGACCACCCGGTAGTAGGCGGCAGCCGCAGGGGTCTCGGATCGCCCTGGGGCTCGCCGTCTGGTGCCCCGTCGTCGGACGAGTTTTCCCTTTCCGATATGAGGACAACCTGCCACCCCCCGTCATCGCCCGTCCACACGGCCGTGACGACCCCCGGCCCGTCGTCGCTACCGGGCTGGTAGACCAGAGGCGTGGTCGTCACGGTCGATTGACCGTCGGCAAGCGTGAGCGTGGTTGATCCGGTCGATCCCTGTTGGCTCCCCGAGCTTGCCGCATCCGCCCCGGTTGCTCCTGTGACGAAGAACACCAGGCCGCCGCCCGAGCCGCCGGTGGACTTCGCCGAAATGGTCGGGTCGTCGGCGAGAGAGCCGTTATCAGAGCCGGACGACGAGGAACCGGCCCCAGCACCTGACCAGTACATACGCCAGAGATCGGCGTTCGACAGGGTGCCACCGGTGCCATTGCCCTGTCCGCCAGCGCCCGATCCGCCGGTGTATTGCGACGACAGCGCCGGACCATTCGTACTCACCCCACCGGTGGAGCCGGACGTCGAGCCTCCAGCCCCAGATC
>JBBAVV010000009.1:0-96835 GCA_040397545.1 Pirellulales bacterium | reverse complement strand
GTGCACGCACCACGCGCAGAAAGCGCAACAGACCACGCGCATTGCGCAAGACACTCTGCGCAATTTCTCGCACCGGCGACTCGTCACACCCCCGGATCCCGCGACGGCACCAGCGATTCATCCGCGACGAGTTTGAACCGGGCGAGAAATGACATGCGGGGCGGGCAGGCTGGCTGCCGGCGCGGCAAGGCGGCTGCCGGCTCGGATTGCTTGTGCCAGGCGAAAAAACGCCAGCACGGCAGCCGGTTTCAGACCGCCTCAAAGCATCGAATGCGATGAGGGATTTCCGATGGAGACATCCACCCGAGTCGGAAGGCACCCACCGATTCTGCGGTGGCGGCAGAACGAAGCGCCAAGCTTGACCCCGAAGCGAGTCGTTTGAGCCCGCGTCACGCCTCGTCGCGGAGCATCTGCGGCGGATCCTCGAGGTCGTCGAGCTCCGCCGGGAGCTGGAGCTGCCGCATCGTCTCGTCGGTGCGCTTCATCCCCTCCGCCACCTCGTCGACCCGCTTCGCGATGTCGCTGACGTCGCGCTTTGCCACCGAGCCCTCGGCCATCGCCTCGATCTTTGATTCCAGGCGCTCGACCTCGGCCACGATGATGTCGAGCTTCTTCTGGGCATCGTCGATGTTCTCGGCCCGCTCGCGCGTTGTCCGCAGATCATCCTCGAGCACGGCCCGGAGCCGGACCGTCTCCGGATCATCCCCCTTGGGGAGCTTCTCGAGGCGCCGGTCGAGCTCGGCGATCCGGCGGCGGATGCCAGCGCCGTCGGTGTGCTCGACAAATTCTGACAGCGACTGCGCCCCGTGGAGCATCCGCAGATAGCCCCACAGGAGCCGCTCGAGAGACGGGAGCGACCCGGAATCGCTGTCGCGGTGTCGGCCCGCCATGTCGACCAGATGGAGGCAACGCTCCCGCAGCCGCTCGAATCGCTGCCGGAGCTGCGGCGAGAGGGATCGTAGAAGCCGTTCGTAGGCCTCGCGGGTGCCGATCGCCGTGGCCTCGCGGCGGGCCTTCGCGGCCTGGGCATCGACGGCGTCGCGGAAGCGGTCGTTGGTGACCATGCTCGCGAGATAGTAGAGCTCACCGGCCGCGACGAGCGGGAGGATCACCCCGGGGAACCCCGAGATGAACGCCGCCGCGACGCCGGCCCCTGCGAGCAACAGGTTCCAGCGGCTCGTGAACGCCGTCTGCAGATAGGCTCCGATGCGCCCCACGTCGCGAATGTCCCTTCGTCCGAACTTCCCGACTATTCCCCGGGCCGCGACGCCGCGGCCTCGATCACCTCGAGCTGGGCCTGGAGCCGGCTGACCTGCTCGTGGAACCAGGGCTCGATCTGCGTCTCGCGGGCCGGGCTGGCGGCGGCCGACATGCGGATCTCGGCCGCGATCCTACCCGGAGTCGTGGCCATCACGAACACCCGGTCGCCGAGATAGACTGCCTCCTCCACCGAATGCGTGATGAACAGCACGGTCGCCTCCACCTCCCGCCACAGTCGGACGAGGAGGTCCTGCATGTCGAGGCGGGTGGCGGGATCGAGGGCGCCGAACGGTTCGTCCATGAGGATGATCCGCGGCCGGAGGACGAGCGTCCGGGCGATCGCCACGCGCTGGCGCATCCCGCCGGACAGCTCGTGGGGATACTTGGCGGCGTCGCGGTGGGGGTCGAGCCCCACGCGCTCGATCCACTCCCGCCCCTCCGCATCGCGCGTCCGCTTCGGCACGCCAAGGCACTCGAGCCCGAAGGTGACGTTCCCGAGAACGGTACGGTTGTCGAAGCTCGTGTAATCCTGGAACACCATCCCCCGATCGGCCCCGGGCCCCACCACCTCCCGGCCGAGGACATGGACGCTCCCGCGGGTCGGGGGAAATTGCGGCTCGAGGCCCGCCACCATCCGCAGCACCGTGCTCTTGCCGCAGCCCGACGGGCCGAGGAAGGTCGAGATCTCACCCCTGTCGGGCAGGTCGGGGATCGTGAAGGAGACATCGCGGATCGCCACCGCCTCGCGCGGCGTGCCCTGGTTGTAGATCTTCGTCACGCCGCGGAACTCGACCGCCGCAGGGCGGCCGTGGCTCGGCGGATCGTCCGCAGCCGGCCGCGCGGGCCGTGATCCACCGGATCGGTCGTCGCGGGCCGCCGCGCCGTCCTCGCTGGTCATGGCCGGAACTCCGTCCGCCGGCCGTGGAGGAGCCAGCCGCAGAAGCGCGGGATCAGCCCCGCCCCGCCGTAGCGGTAGGGGAAGAGATCGGATTGCAGCCACCACAGCGCCCGATCGATCGCCCAGGCCACCATCGGGATGATCACGAGCACGAGGATGATCGGCTCCCGTTCGCCGCGCCGCTGCGACATGTTGATGAGGTCGCCGAGGCCCCCCGTAGCACTGCCGAACTTCACCAACTCCGCGAGCATCACGTAGCCGAAGGCGAGCCCGAAGAGGAGCCGCAGCGAATTGAAGATCGACGGGGCGGCGAGGGGGCCGAGGACCTTCATGATGATCTGCCAGCGCGAGGCGCCGAGCGTGAGCGCTGTATCGACATACCGCTGCGGCACGTCGAGGACCGCGGCGGTCGTGTCGGAGAGAACGAAGGCAACGCTCGCGATGAAGAGAAACATCACTTTTTGGAACTCGCCGATCCCGAAGAAGAAAAACGTCAACGGGATCAGTGCCGCGACCGGGATGTTGCGGCCGAACACCATCAGCGGCGCGAGAAACGCCCGCAGCGCCGGGAAGCAGGCGGCGAGGATCCCCAGCGGCACCCCGACCGCCGCCGACAGGCCGAACCCGAGGCAGACCCGCTTGAGCGTCACCAGCGTGTTGGCGACGAGTTTGCGCTCGCCGAAGACGCGTGGGATCGCCTGAATCGTCTCGCCGACGCTCGGCAGCGTCGTCGGGCTGACAAACCGCTTCTCGGGCTCGCCCGCAGGGCCGGCCGTGATCACGAACCACACCGCCAGCATCGCTGCCAGGCAGGTGAATCCCCAGAACAGGGCCGGGGCCGTGGAGAGCTCGCCACGCAGCGGCGCGGCCCGATGCCCTTCGCGGGCCCGGTCTTCGCCGCGGGGCAACGATGCTTCCGCCCCGGTCACCACCTTCTCCGCCTGCTCGGTCATCTCGAGAGTCACTCCTTCTCGGCGGAGTAGACCTTGACCTCGACACGACGGTTGAGCGAGTGGTTGTCGGGCTGATCGGGATCGACGGGCCGATCCCAACCGACCCCGTCGACGGCGAAGCGCCCGTCGTCGAATTGGTACTTCTCCACGAGCGACTCCTTGACGGCGTTGGCACGCCGGTAGGCGAGCTCTTTGACGACCTCGGCCGGGATCCGCCCCTTCATCGAGGAGTCGGTGTGCCCCTCGATGACGATCCGGGCCGCGCCGAATTGCTTGGCGAGCGTCGCCACCTCGTCGAGGACCAGATCGACGCTGGCGTCGTAGGGCTCCTCGATCTCCTTCCCGTCGACCTTGCGAACGATCCGCTTCTTCAGATCCCAGCTGTTGGGGAAGAAGTGGATGACGACGGTGTTGGTGAGGATCTCATCGTTTTCGGCCCGGATGTCAGCCAGCCGCTTCGGCGGCAGCGGCTTGGTGTATTCGTCGCGGGTCTCGGCATATTTCGGCTCCGCCCCGAGCTTCTGGATGACCGAGAAATCCATCACCTGATCGAAGGAGACGGGCGGATTGGTGATCGCCCCCACCCGGCGGTAGAGGTGATAGGCCTGCTTCCAGATCCGCTCGAAGTTGGCCGGGTTGTTGCGGTTGATGAAAAACTGGTAGTTCTCGGCCCAGTTCGTGGAGTGGGCGTCGCCGAGCATCCCGAGGGTGTCGGTGGCGGGGATGTTGTAGCCGGCCGCCATCAGCTCGGCGGCCTTCGCCTTCCCCTCCTCGGTCTTCAGCACTTCCATCGAATCGAAGATGCCGCGGACGATCGCCTCGACCTTGTCGGGGTGGTCCTGGGCGAAGTCGGCCCGGGCGAACCATACGTCTGCGATCAGCCGGTTGGCCGTCTGCGTCGTGATCAGCAACCGGTTTCCCTTCGCCTTGGCGAGGTTGTAGATGTCGGGCGCCCACGACACGGCCCCGGCGATTTCCTTCTGCGAATTGAACGCCGCTGCCGCCTGAAAGGCGTCGTCGGTATAGACCATGTCGACATCCCCCGGCTGGAGGCCGCCGGCGACGAGCATGTTGAGGGCGAAGAACTGGCTCGGGGAGTTTTGCGCGAGGACGAGCTTCTTGCCGGCAAGATCGCGGACGGTGCGGATCCCCTCGCGGACGACAATCCCGTCACCGCCATTGGAGAAGTCGACCTGCTGGTAGATGCGGGGCATGACCCGGGTGTCCTTGGGGGCCCCGGTACGGTCAGTGAGCCCCTCGAGGAACAGCGGCACCATGTCGAGCGTCGCCCAGCCGATGTGGACCTCACCGGCGGCGTAGGCGTCGCGCATCGTGACCGGATTGTCGATGAGCACCAGCTCGATCTTGAACGGCTTCCCACCCGGCGCCTGCCACACCTTCCCCGCCTTGAAGCCTTCGTTGGCATGGATGATCGGGGCCCAGCCGGCCCAGACGTTGAGGGCGAAGCGGACGGTGTCGTTTTCGAGCGGCTTGTAGGCACTCGTCCCCTTCACCGGCGGCAGCTTTTCGGCCGGCTTGAAGGCGTATTCCTTGACGGTCGTCGGCACGGCGTCGTCGGCGGCCTCCGAGACGGGCCCTTCGCCCGCCGGTGGTGCGCCGCCGCCAGCTCCACCACCGCCGTTGCCCCCGGCCCCGTTCCCCCCTGGTCCGGCACCGCCCGCGGCGACCTGCGCGCCTCCGGCCCCGGGACGCAGCACGTTCCCGAACATCCCGGCACGCCAGGCTGCCAGGGCCACGAGGCTGAAGATCACCGCCCAGACCGCAAGCCAGAACGGAGCTTTGGGTTGACCACCTGCCATCGGACACCTCGCCTGAGAAGAGGGGGGAAAAATGAACGCAGAGGCCGATCAGCCGCGGAACTTCGTCTTCGGACGCGAGGCGTGGGCCATGTGGAGCGTGTTCATGAGATCGTACGCGGTGACCTCGCAGAGGAGCTGCGTCACCTTTTCGTGGGCCTCTGGGGAGAGGAGCGGCTCCACTTCCTTCATCAGCGCCACGACGCGGGCCTCCTGGGCCTCGAGCTCCGCGACGTCGACGCGGCCGTCGGCCACCACCTCGACGAACGAGTCGAGCTTGCGGGCGTACTCCGCCAACATCGGGGCCTCGGAGTGGGTATCGAACCAAGGGGTCTTCTTCGACATGGTGGGGTCTCCTGGGATGATCTCGGGCCTGGGGTTCATGGATGGCGTGCGGTCACGAGCCGATCACGCCCTTGATGGCGGCAAGTCGTTCCTGAAGCCGTGCCCTGCCGCCCGGCTGCGACACCTGCTCCTTCCAGCGGTCGGGGAGAAACCGCTTCTCGGTGCATTCGAGCACCGCCGCGATCTCCTGCATCTCCTTCTCGAGCCCCTGGGCCGAGGGCATGAAGTCGTCGAGCGCGCTTTTCAGATCCTCGGACGCTATCGCCTCCGGGGTCGGCAGACCGGCATCGGCGGCCCGATCGAGCCCCTTCCGGCGGGCGGCGAGGACGACACTCTCGATGTCGGCCCCGGAGAGCCCGAGGTCGAGATCGATCGGGCCGGGGAGGCCGGTGGCGAGGCGGACATGACTCTTGCGGGCCATCGCCATGAACATCGCCTCCATCTCCGCCTGATCGTGCGGGTAGAAGAGAGGGATGTGGACCTCGGCCCGCCCCTGTCGCTTCAGATCGATCGGGAGAAGCTCGGGGCGGCTGGTGAGGAGCATCCAGACAATCTTGCCACGGTAGCGGGTATCCCCCATCTGCCGGGCGATCATCGAGAAGACGCGGGCCGACGTTCCGGAATCCCCGTCCGACTGCCGGTTTCCCAGGGCGGCGTCGGCCTCGTCGATGATCACCACCACCGGCCCGAGGCTACGGAGCACGTCGAGGGCGTGCTCGAGATTGCCTTCCGTCTCACCGACATACTTGCTGCGGAAGTTCTTCAAGACGGCGCAGGGAATGCCGACACTGCCGGCGTAACACTCGGCGATGAAGCTCTTGCCCGTGCCCACCGGGCCGCAGATCAGATAGCCCATCGGGGCGCTCTCGAACTGCCCCCGCTTGATGGCGCGGGCATCCGACTCGAGCCGGTTTTTCGCCTCCTGATGGCCGGCGACTGCGTCGAGCGTGAGCCGCGGCTGGATGAACTCCACGAGCCCCTGACAGGAGCGCTCGATGAGATCCTTCTTCTTGGCGGCAAACTCCGGGCCGTCGGGGGCCGAGCCCTCGCGGGCCGAGAGCGTCACCACGGCGCGGAGGCTCTCGAGCGACAGCCCTCCCGACAGCGCCGCCATCCGCTTCACGGCATCCATCTGCGCCTCGGGCATCCCCGCCGACTTCGCCGTCGCCAGGGCAAACCGCTCGCGTTCGGAGGCATCGGGGAGGGGGAGATCGATCGCCGTCACCGCGGGGCAGGTGACGAGCCGGGCGTTGACCTCGGAGAGCGCGTCGGCAAGAAGGACGATGGCGACGTTGACGCGCCGCAGGAGCGGATTGGTGGCCCAGGCGAGAAGCCGGACCAGACGCCCTGCCCCCCCCTTCACCGAGGCGCCGGCCTCGCCGGCCGGCGCGAGGTACTGGGCGTAGTCGAGGACGATCGCGATCCGTTTCCGCTTCTCCGGCGGGTCGATGAGATTGCGCTCGAGGAGTTGATCGATGACCCCGATCGCCTGATCGGGATCGCGCGGCCAGTTGGCGGCGTTGCCGAGCCGGTCGGTGAGCCAGGCGACCATGTCGCGGTGCCGGTTGGCATCGGTGCCGGCCAGCGGCCGCAGCCCCTTACCGACGTCGTAGGCCAGGACGACATCCCAGCGACCGAAGATCTCCCGGCAGAGGAAGTCGCTCACGCCCCCCCAGGCGGCCTCCGCGGCCTCCGGTGGCGAAAGAGGAACGAGATCACGGACGTTCCCATGGAGGAGGAACATGCAGCTCGTGCCGGCCAGATAGGCGTCGCCCAAGCGCTCCGACCAACGCGGGCACCAGTCGGCCAGCGCCATCCCCGGGGCCGTCCCGGCCGAGGCCCCGGTGCCCATCGGCAGCGGGGCCATCCCCACACCGGCCGACGCTGCTGCGGCCCCCTGGCCGGCAGACGCCGGGGCATGATCCTCGACCGGCTTCCGCGGGCCATTCGATCCTGAACCAGTACTCACGTCCCCCCCTCGCGCTCCCTAGAAAAAAACGCCAACCGATCCCCGCGCCCCAGCGGTCTCGGCAGCACCTCACCGATTCGTCTGGCGGAGCTTCTCGGAGCCGATTTCCTTCTCGTCACCGGTGACACCTGAAGTCTCCGGGGTGACCATCCCCATCTCCACCTCAAATTGCCGCAGGGCGTCGTCGGCCATGCTCTTGTCGACCGCCTGCTCGGCCTTGATCTTGTCGAGCCCCTCGCCAGAAAGATCGGCGGCGACCCGGACCTTCGCCCGGTTGAGGTCGATCTTGTCGTGGATGACATCCTCGATCTGGCCGAAGTCGGTGGTGACGTCGAAGTTGAACTGCGTCGCCAGTTTGGCAAGCTCGGCTTCGGCGCGGCTCATCTTCAGCTCGGCGTCGTACTTTTGGATCTTTCGCTTCAGCTCCTCGAGCTTCTTCACGGCATGCTCGATCTTCGTGACGTTGTTGCCGTAGGCCGTCTCGTGGAGCTTGAGCTGGGATTCGTTCTCCGCGAGCTCCTTCTTCGCTTTCTGGAGCTCGAGGGCGAACTTCGACGCTGTCTCCCGCTCGCCGGCCTTGAGATAGGCCTTCACCTGGGCCTCGAGCTTGGCGACGTGGGCCTTGTTGGTCTCGACCTGACGGTTCACCCGTTCGACGAGGGCCCGGTATTTCTCCAGGCCTTCGCGGCCGTCCTTCATCTGGTCGACCGCCTTGTCGTATTCGTACTGGAGTTGGGCGACCGGATCGGCCGTCCAGAAGAAGTTGGCGATCTTGTTCATCTGGGCCGCAAGGGACTTCCAGAGCTTTCCGAGGATCATCGACGGCGTCTCCGTGAAACAGACAGGATATGGGCTGCAGACGGCCCTTCGTCTTACCCCCCACGCCGACGGGCGTCAAACCGCCGGCACACTCGGGCGCGATCGTCAGCTACTCCGCGGCCCGAACGTCCTCCGGAAGCCCGTTTTTCCCGCGTTGAAGGCGCGTTCCTCACCAGCGGCTAACGAGTCACCTTGACGCCGGGGTGGGCTGCGCGGAACTTCGCCACGGCAGCCTCCGTGAGACCGGTGAAACTGACGTCGACCGTCTTCAGCGCCGGCAGATTGCCGAGCGTCTCGAGGGCGGCATCGGTGATCTTCGTACCGGACAGATCGAGGGTGGCGAGCTTCGCCAGCCCGGAGAGCCTGCCGACCCCGGCGTCGGTCACCCGGGTGTTCTTCAGCGAGAGCTTCGTGAGTGACGCGAGCTTGCCAACCGTCTCCATCCCGGCATCACCCACCCGGGTGTCCCAGAGATCGAGATCGGCGAGCTTCCCGAGCTTGCCGAGATGGGCCACGCCGGCGTCGCCGATGCGCGTCTCGGCGAGATCGAGAAGGACGAGATTCCCCAGATCGGACAGGGCCGCGAGGGAGTCGTCGTTGATGAGCGTGCCCCGCAGCTCGAGCCGCTTCATCTTCGAGAGCTTGGCGACATGGGCGAGCCCCTTGGCACCGATGAAGGTCCGCATCACGTTCATCTCGTCGATGTCGGTCCTGCTGGCGAAGGGCTCGAGGCCGGAGTCGCCCACCTGGCCGTCCTCGACGGCGAAGCCGCGGAGCTTGGGGAGCCCGGCGAGGAGCTTCAAGCCCCGATCGCTGACGCTCGGGCAGCGGAGCTTCACCCGCTCGAGGCTCGGCATCTTCGCCACGTGCTCGATGCCGGCATCGGTGACGAGCGAGCAGCCGCGGAGATCGAGGACGCGGAGCTTCGTCAGCGGCGCCAGATTCGCCAGGCCCGCGTCGGTGAAATTGTTGTAGAGGAGGACGAGCTGCTCGAGCCCCTCCATCTTCGCCACCGTCGCCAGCGCCGCGTCAGACATGTTGCTCGAGCGGCGGAGGTTCAGCACCTTGAGATTCCGGAGCCCCACCAGCGGGGCGAGGCCGGCATCGTTGACGTCGGTGTTCTCGAGCACGAGCGTCTTCAGGCCGATGAGCTTCGCCACGTTCGGCATGCCGACATTGGTGACCTCGGCGCCCCACAGCTCGAGCGACTCCAGGCCCCCCAGCGACTGGAGGAGGAGGATGTCGGCATCGGTGGCCGGGCGATCGGAGAGATCGACCTTCGTCACCTTCCCCTCGGGGCCGTAATCGACCGCACCGCCGCGGGCCTTCACCATCTCGACCGCCTTGACCTCGGCCGGGAGCGGCTCGAGGGCCGGGGCCTGAGAGAATCCGCAGAGCACGAGCACCAAAACCAACATCGCCACCATCCGAAGCCTGCGCATGACACCTCTCCTACGGCCTTTTCTGACGGAGCCCACGATCCTGGAATCCTACCCTGCCCCCTCGGGAAGGACGTCACGGTAAAAAAACACCCTGTTCCCGGCCGGTGCGGCCGGGAACAGGGTGCCGATGAAACGTGTGCCGCGGCGGAGTCGATCAGGCGCCGCCGGTCCGCAGCACCTTCCAGCCGTCACGGGCCGTCGGCCGGATGACGAGATCGACCTCCGGGGCGTTCTTGGCGACCATCTTGGCGGCATCCCACTCGATCTTCTTGCCCATGACCTCGGCACCATCGGCCGCCCAGACGGCGAGATTGCCGAGGAGGATCGTCTCCGTGAGCGGGCCGGAGTAGTCGGGGAAGTTCGACACTGCCTGCGGGCCGCCACGGATGGCGTTGACCCACTCCTCGAAATGACCCGGCGACTGGGTGTAGGTCACCTCGGCCGGGGCCGAGCCGCTCTTGAGCTTGAAGCCGTTCTCACAGTAATCGCCCGGAGCGTAGAGGGTGTCCTTCTCGCCGACGACGAGGATCCCGCTCGAGGCGGTCTTGAACGGCTTCTCGACCTCCTTGCCCTCGTCATTCTTCTCGACATCCCCCTTGTAGCCGGCGAACAGCGCCTGGTCGGGGAGCTTGCCGCCGTCGTACCACTTCACCTTCACCGCCTCGCGCTCACCGAGCTTCGGGAAGTCGAAGTCGATGATCGACCACTTCGGGTAGGTCTCCTTGTTGTGGCCGCTGGAAATCGCCTGGACACTCGCTGGATCCCGCAGGTTGAGGGCCATGAAGGGCATGTTGAACGTGTGGCAGGCCATGTCGCCCAGGGCCCCGGTGCCGAAGTCCCAGAAGCCACGCCACGAGAACGGGTGGTAGCCGGCGGCGTAGGGGCGGACGGCGGCGGGTCCGAGCCACACGTCCCAGTTGAGGTTTTCCGGAACCGGGGCCTCGGCGGGACGACCACCCCCCTGCGGCCAAACCGGCCGATTGGTCCAAACGTGGAGCTCCTTGACGCGCCCGAGGTTGCCCCCCTTGATGAAGGCCGCCGTCTGGCGGAGCGAGTTGGAGGCCGTTCCCTGGTTGCCCATCTGCGTGGCCACCTTCTGGCCGCGGGCGATCTCGCCCATCAGCCGGGCCTCGGCGATCGACTTCGTGAGCGGCTTTTGGCAGAAGCAGGCCTTCCCCAGATTCATCGCCGTCACGGCAGCCATGACATGGGTGTGGTCGGGGGTGCTGACCGTAACGGCGTCGATCTCCTTCCGCATCTCCTCGAGCATCTTGCGGAAGTCGGAGTAGGTCTTCGTCCCCTCGAAGGCCCCCTCGGCCCGCTTGAGCTGGTTCGAATCGACATCGGCGACGGCGACCACCTTCCCCGACCGGCCGGCGTCGGCCGAGTCGCTCTGCCCCTTGCCGCCGACGCCGACACAGGCGAAGCGGATCTCATCATTGGCCCCCTTCGTCCCCTGGGCCCGAACCTCGGGGGCAATGAAATACCCGGCCGACACGGCCGCCGTGGCGGCGGAGGCTGCGAGAAACTCGCGGCGGGAAGGGGCGACGCGCGACGGACGGCGGCGGGACATGGAATCACTCCGGAAGAAGGAAATCGGGGGGAATGGCCAACAGCGGTGTCGGGCCCTCTGCGTCTCCGCCCGGGCCCGTGAACGGAAGACGACCATGCTTCGTGCATCGCCCCCAGTCGGCCAAAAGAATAGCCTCGGCGCGTCTTCGGTCGCAACTGGCCCGCCGGGCTCTCCGGTGGCCGTCGGAGCCGAATCGTCAGGGAAACGAATTTTGCCACGGAGCGGAAGCCGGGAGCTGCGCCTCCCATCCGGTCGGGCTGGAAAAACTGTTTCTGGTGGCGGAATCGGATTCTTCCCCAAGGCCCCCGGTTGCCGATATCACCCACCGGCATCGGGACCTGCGGCACCACCGCCCCGCTCCATCGGCCCCGCACCTCGAGCACGCACCCCGTGAAGGAGACCGCATGGCCACCAAAAAAGCAGCTCGTCCAGCCGCTGCCCTCCGGATCACCCTCCCGGACGGTTCATCCGTCGTGGGAAGCCAGGCAAGTCTGGCAAAGATCCTCGAGCTGACGCTCTTCCGCCCCGGACACTCAGGCCCCCGCCAGCCGGTGCGGGTCGCCTCCCCGTCGCGCCGGGCCGCCTGAAGGTTTTCCACCGGTCGGGATCCCGGCTGGCGCTTCATTCAAAACAGTTCGCCGATCGCCCGTCCTTCGTCGACGACGTTCCGGGGTCGCCCCCTGAGATCGGAATACTGGGTGTCGGGTGGGACCCCGAAATAGCGGGAGAGGGCCCGGTCGAATCGTGAACATCCCCTGGGGGAAGTATCACCGCAGCGCCGGCAGCGTCAACCGTCGCCCCCCCGCAGCGCGCCATGATCGGCAAGAATCGTGGCGTAGACGAGCCCCGCGCACTGGCGGATGGCAGCGGGACCGAAGCGGGCGATCGCGTCGACCCGCGCCGCCTCCCCCAGCGCCGTTCGGCATGCCGGGTCGTCGAGGAGCCGGGCGATCATCGTCGTCCACTCCTCCGTCGAGCGGGCCACCAGGCCGGTCTCCCCGTCGACGACGGCAGCCACGAGGGGGGCCGTGGCGGCGACGACGCTCGGCACGCCGACCAGCGCCGCGGTCGTGCAGCGGATCGGGCTCTTCCCCTCGCAGAACGGATTGTCCGTCTCCAGCGGCGCGAGGTTGATGTCGAAGCGGGCGACCTCGGCATGGAGATCCACCAGCGACACCGCCGGGCGGACCTCGATCCGCGCTCCGTGGGGCGCGAGTTCGGGCACGGCCGCCACCTCGAAATGGCCGACGATGACCAGATCGAAGTCGGACCGCTGGGCGAGGAGGTCGGCCAGCGCCGGGGCGATCGTGGCGAAGTCACGGTGGTGCGTCGGCGTGCCGCTGGCGAAGCCAACGCGGAGCCGGCCGTCGAGCGCCGAGGGCTTCGGTCCCGAACGGGCCGCGAAAGCCGCGGCGAGCATCGCGGCAGAGAGACCGTTGGGAAGGACATGGACACGGGGCACGACCATGGCGGCGGCCGTCGCCAGGGCCGCCGTCGTCACGACACAGGCGTCGCTCTCGGCGATCGCCCGGCGGTGGAGTGCGGCGGCGGTGATCCATGACTGTCGGCGCTCCTCCGGCAGCCGGTCGATGAAGGCGATTTGACCGGCAGCGATCACGGCCGGATCAAAGACGAGATCGTCGATGTCGTGGACGAGCGGGATCCCGCCCGCCGTGCAGCGCTCGCGCAGGGCCGCGAGCGACTCGCCCCACGGGGCCCGGAAGGCCGTGACCAGATCCGCCTCCCCGACCGCTGCCGGCACGCCGGCATCGTCGAGCGGCAACCAGGAGGCCTGCCATCCCTCGGCGGCGAGGGCGGCGACGGCGTGCTCGACCCGGTAAACATGCCCCGCACTCCGCGGGGCCCCCGAGAGGAAGAGCACACGGCGGCGGGGCGGTTGCGGCGCGACCGTCGGCGGCAGGCCGGCGAGGTCCGCGAGGATCACGTCGGCCCAGGGATCGCGGAAGGTGGTCGCAGCGGGCCCCTGCCGGAGCGGCGCATAGGCGGCGGAAAGCCGATCGAAGGAGCGGGTGAGGGCGTCGAGCCAGCGCCGCGAAGGGGCCTGTTCGACGCCCTCGCCCGCAGCTTGCTTGACCGCCTCGCCAACCCGGTGGAGCAACCTCGCGGCACCGGCCGGCACGATCGCATCGGCAGCACGCTGCCGATGCAGCCTCGGCGACAGGAAACCGTCGATCGCGGTGGCCGCCTCGAACGTGATCGTCGGCAACGGCACAAGCTCGACCAGCCCACGCAAAGCCGCACGCCAATCGGCGATGAGCGACGGATAATCGATCACGATGCGCTGCATGTCGCGCGACCGGACCTCGGCGTCGAGAACGTAGCGCAGCCAGAGGAGAAGGCCGCGCTCGGGGGCGGCCACCGCGGCCGGCCTGAATGCCGGATCCTCGAGCCGGGCCTGGAGCGAGCGGGCCACCTCCCCGGGATCCCGCAGCGCGATGACGGCGCACGGCTCGATCCCCCCGCGGGCCAGAACGTTGCGCCACAACGCGAGGAGGCGGCAGAGGCGTGGATCCTTGAGGACCAACAGCTTTGCGTCGCCGAAGGCCGTGGCGAGGAGCGCCGCCGCTTCATCCTCGTCTGCTGCCCGCGCTGGATCGGCAAACCACGCGTCTGGCAGCGGGGCATCGTCGTTCCAACGGGTGCCAGCCGATTCGAGGAGCCGGTTGTTGAACCGAGCGATCGACCTCGACTCCCAATAGCCGCACGGGTTGTCGGCCGTCTCGGGCATCGGGTCGAGGGGGAGGGTCGCGCCGAGATGGCCGATGATCCTCGTCAGCGCCGAGGTGCCGCTGCGGTGCATGCCGAGGACAAAGATGGCGCGGCGATGCATGCGACGCCTCACGCGTTCGAGGCCGCGCGGGCCTCGGCGATCGAACGCTCGAGGAACGGCAGCGCCTGCGGCGGCATCGCGCCGAAAACCACCGGCAGCGCCGTCGGCGGGGCGAGCGGTTCGCCCCGCAGCCGCACGTATTCTTCGTGGAACACCGGGAAGGGATGCCGGGCGGCGGGGACGTTCGTCGCCACGCCGCCATGGAACTGATGAAATGTCCCCTCGCCGAGCAGATGGACGACCGGTCCGGCGGCGTCACAGGCCCGGCGATGGAAATCGAGGTTCACCAGTCCGCCTCCGGCGGCCTGAAATCCTTCATCGAAACCACCGAGCCGATCGAACGTCTCCCGGCGGACCGCCACGCCGTTGCTCTCGGAGAGGGGAAGGAACCATCCCCGCCGGCTCGAGCCGGCGAAGGCGGCGATCCGAAAGAGTTCATAGCCGTCGGCCCGCCAATCGACCGAGTCAAGGAGCCGGTCCTCGACCGCCTGATCGTAGCCCTCGAGCATCGATTCGTTCTGGATCTTGGGGCCGAGGTGCCAGGCGAGCGTGGCGACGAGCGGGTCATCCCAGGCCCGGAAAGCATCGAGTGTGAATCGCACCACGCCGGGCGTCAGCATCCGGGCGCCATCGATGCACACCATCACCGCCGCGCCGGTCGAGCGGCGGACCGCCTCGTTGATCGCCGCACAGGGGGAAGGCGAAGGGGGCGTGCGGAGGAGCGTGAACCGTGGGCCTCTGGCGTCGACGAACGCCTCGACGAGCGCCGCGTCGATCGGCAGCGCCGATCCGGCATCGACGGCGATCACCTCGTACGCGCCGGGATCGACGCCGCGCTGATACGCCCCCGAGAGGGTGAAGAGCGTCCGCGGGGCCTCACGGGCCATGTCGCGGAAGACCACGATCACCGACAGCCCGGGGCGCGTCATCCGCCCGCGGCTCCGGAGGCTTCCGGTGAGGAAGGGGGGGCCGGTGGAGGGGCCACCGCGCCCCCCTCGGCGAGCCATTTGTCGACCGCCATCGCCCCGTTGGCCCCGATCCGGATCTCGAAACGCGGCTGCGGCCGGTGGGCGGCGGGGGTGCCGAATCCGTCCACCCAGCGCTTCAGGTCGCGCCCCAGGAGCTTGGCGATCCGGGCCACCTCGGGGGCATACATCTCCTTGAGCACCGGCACGAGCGTAGGCCGCGGGGGGAGATCCTGCTGCTGTTTGAGGGCCTGATCGGCCGTGAGCAACGGCACGACGCGCTCGGCAAGCTCGGTGGCCGTGAGCCCGGCGAAGCCGTTGGCATCGATGGCGAGGTGGTCAGCTAGGGCCTCGAGCGTGCCGACCGGACAGGCTTCGATGTCGTCGCGGATGAGCGGAAGGAGTTGCTCCTCGGGAAAGACGGCCAGCCAGCGCTCCATGATCGCTGCGTAGTCGCCGGCACGGCGCGAGGCGGCCGACTGAAAGTGGTCAATGAACCATCGATCCGACACCTCCGCCTCGAGCAGCTGCGCCCGCACCAGCGCCATCAGCGCCGCCGACCAGGCCCGTTCGAGCGGGTTGCGGAAGGTGATGAACAGCCGGACGTCGGGGCAGGTGGCATGGAGCGCGCGGATCGATTCGGGGGGGAGCGAGGCATAGGCGGGGGTGATCTCGCCGGAGCGGATCGGCTGACCGGCGGCAGTGGTCCGGGCGGGGGGCTCGAGGAGCTTGAGCCACTGGTCGACGAACCGGGCATCGGCCCGGTCCCAGAAGTGGACCTCCTTCCCGGCGGGAAAGGCGATCTGCGGATGCCGGGAGAGCTGGTGGAAGAGCCAGGTCGTCCCCCCCTTCTGGACCCCGATTCCGAGGAAGTCGACCATCGGTTTGAATCCTGAGGCGGGCGACCGCGGAGGGGGAGGTGCGACGGAGTTCCGGGCGGATGGCCCCGACACGGTAGATTCGGGCGCGTCGCCCCATCCGTCAAGCAGAACCCCCGCAGACCGTTACACCGGCGGTCATCCCGCGGTTTCATGGAGAAGTGCCCCTGTTCGTACCCCCAGCAAAGTCAACGCCATGCCCCCGTCCCCGGTCACCGCGACGCCCCCGTGGATGAGGTCATGCCTGATCGCCGCCGGCATCTACAATCTTCTCTGGGGTGCCCTCACCGTGCTTCGGCCGATGTGGCTCTTCGACCTGGCCTCCATCGAACCTCCCAACTATCCCTTCATTTGGCAGTGCGTCGGCATGATCGTCGGCGTCTACGGCGTCGGCTACCTTGCCGCCGCCGCCGATCCGGTGCGGCACTGGCCGATCGTGCTCGTCGGCTTTCTCGGCAAGATTTTCGGACCGATCGGCTACCTCGACGGCGTTCTCCGCGGGGAGGTGCCGGCCGGATTCGGGATCACGATCCCCACGAACGATCTCGTCTGGTGGATTCCGTTCGCGCTCATCCTGGCGCATGCTTGGCGGTGTCACCACACCAGCGCGGTCCCCCTCCCGAACGCCACATCTGAAGATTCCAGCGCTCCGGCCGGGACGGCGGTTCGATGATCATGGCATGGGTGTTGATCGCCCAGGTCATGGCGAGCTCCGCCATGGCCGCGATCGCCTGGTTCGTGCAGGAGGTCCATTACCCGCTCTTCGCCGGGCTCCCGGACGGCAGCGACGGCCCCCCGGCTCCAGGCGGAAAAACGGGGGCCGCGGCCCGTGACTATCACGCCGAGAATCTCCGGCGGACGCGCCCGATCGTTCTGGTGCCGATGGCTGTCGAAGCCGCCACCGCCACGTGGTTAGCGGTTTTTCCCCCGGTCGCCGTCGGCCGCACAGCCACACTCGTGGGGCTGGCCCTTGTGGCCGCGGTCATCCTCTCGACGGGCTTGGTGCAGGTGCCGCTCCATGCCGCCCTCCGGGACGGAGTCGCCACCTCGGACACCATTGACCGGCTCGTCCGCAGCACCCGGTTGCGAACCGTCGTGTGGACCGCCCGGTCGGTCCTGGCGGCGTGGATGCTCCATGCGTCGCAAGCCTCGGCGTGAAAGCTTCGCTGGCACCAATGCCAGCGGACGCGAGGGGCGAACCGCCGCCCCGGGCGGAAGAACCGGGCGGGATGCCCGGAGTGATGTAGACGACCTCGTCTTTGTGAACGTAGCGGTAGATACCGCGCATGCCGGCGGGTATCTGATTCGCCTCCCGGGCGCTCTGTTCGAATGCAGGACGCATTTGAAGCACCCAAAGATTCTCGCGTTCATCTCTTCTGGCAATGAAACGGCAAGACGACACCTCTTCAAGTTGGGTCACTTTGCGTACCCAAGGGTGGCCTGTCATCAGGGCATTGCATTGGGTCGCGTACGTTCGCTTTTTGCGTTCGGCTGTCTTTGCCCGTGAACCCTAGACGCCGTCAAAGTATACGGTGTGAGCGTTTGCGTCTTTCGTGTCGTTGTGGAACCGGATTCCGATTCGGAAATCCGCATCGTCGACCATAATCAGAACACGCTGGTAGTCGTCAAGGTTTGCCGCGTCCCGCAGGTGCTTGTTGTAGGCAAGCGATGGGACACAGCACGTTCGCTATGAACGAGAGGCAGAGAACCACGCCAGACGATCTAGGGTCGATTCGAGAAGGCCGTCGGAGAACACTTGATTCTTTCGTTTCGCGGCATTCGGCCCCGCAGGCCATCGACGGATGCCGTCACGCACCGCCGCCAAATCCGCGTTCACACCCTCCTTCGCCAGAAGCCAGTCGACCGTCGCGAGAGCTTCCATCCCCAACGGAGATTGGAAACCGTCGATCAGGCGGTCGGCTGCGTCGATGACCTCTATGTAGGGCGCACCATCCGAGGACTTGAGGTAGTTCGACAGCCGTTCCCGCCACTCTGGATCGAAGTACATCGTCTCCAGCGGCGATGCGTCCGCGATGCGCTTCTCGCAGTGAAGGTAGCTTCCGTCGAGCGCATTAAGCAGGTGACCCAGGGCGGGAGCGTACGGACCGTAACGATCTGGTTGGAACGCCAGTTTAAGAGGGTCGTTGATTCGCAGATGGGCAAGCACGCGGGTGAGCACCCACGCGAGTTTCTGAGCTTCAAGGATCGAGCACTCAAGCCCGAGCATCCCATACCTCCACACCATCTCCGCAATCATCGCACGGGCTGGTGTCAGACGCTCGACCCCCTTACCCTTCGTCACGTTCTGGTACTTGGATGTCGGTTCGTAGACCAGCACCTCGACGTTCCCGAGGTCGGACAGGGCCGAATCAATCCGCAGACGGACGTCGGACCACATCAGCCCACCATTTCCGCTGCCTAGGGGCGGGATCGCGACGGAACGAATGCCTTTTTCCGTGATGATTCTTCGCAGATCGACCAACCCCGCCTCGATCCAGGCGATCTGAGAGGGATATCGCCAGTGGCCCTTTGTGGGGAAATTAATAATCCAGCGCGGGCCGGAGATTTCGATTGACTCAGTGACGAACATCCGCCCGAGTTCGACCTCGCCCCGCTTGCATGCTTGCGCATAGGCGTCGTAGTTCTCCGGAAATCGCTCTCTGAACATCAGGGCGATTCCCTTACCCATCACGCCAACTGTATTGACAGTGTTGATCACTGCCTCAACGTTCGCGTCGAGTAGATTGCCTTGGGTGAAGCGGATCATGTCAAAAGTAGAAGTTAGGTAAGGTTTTTACGTTGAGCGAGAGATTGCAACGCTTCACTTGTTCCGTAACGGACTTCGAAGCGTCGGCGTCATAGCAAGCGATGCCCAAGAGCGAGTTAGGCGGAACGTGTTCATGGGCTAGCGCCTCGGCTTGGTAGCGGCGTGACTTGTCCACGTCGTCTTCCGATTTTTCGAAATCCCGGTGTTTGATAATGTCCCAATCAATCCGATCCAAACTTGCAGGATCGCTGTAGAAGTTGGTGCCCTGCATAGAGGCGTGGCCGTCCGTGAACACAGTCTTGCAGCCCATTTCACGCAGTTTGTCCAACGACGACACCAGGATCACGATCTCGGACTTCGCTCGCTTCTCGACACCACGCCCGGTCGTGATGTTCAGCAGCATCATCGAGTAGGGGGTGAAATAGAAGGGCACGTAGTCCGCAAGAGTGCCACGCGGGTCGATAGGCACCTGCCGTAGAGAGCGACGGTCAATGAGCGCTGCTATCCCTATTGAAGTGAAGTTTGGATCCAAATTTCGCGAAGATCGGCAGTGGATCCCATGCTCCAGGAGATACGGCACGTTTTCGATGTGCGTAATGCGAAAGATCCGGTTTGCCTCGGGACCGAGGGGGGGCATGCAATTCTCCGGGCTCCATTTTACCAACCGAACGCTGATTCGATGAGCCGGTTCGCTCTGTCGGGTGATGCCACCGAGAACACGCACACGAGGTGCGGCCAGCATGAATCAGAGCATTGCGAGCGAGGGCCGCGGGGCTTCACGCCGATAACGGCTTCAGGATGACGCATGGGGCCAAAGCACCTCGCCGATTGATTCTTCCTCCCCCCTGGTGTCGGTCCGGCCGTTGGGAATTGCCCTTCTGGAGCGATTTCGGGGGAAGACTTTCCTGGCGACTGGGTATAGGGCGAGTGAGTCCTCCCATCGACGGAAGTCGTCGACTCCGGCAGGGACTGCCTGTGCGTTGCGCAAGGCTGCCGCACGGGCTGTGGGGTTGTTGCAGCGGCTCATCATCTATCGTCACCATGCCGATCTGAATCGCCGTCGCTACGGCACCAGCCCCCTCTGCTCTCGATTGATTCGGGACGATCCGTCTTCAGTCGGTGCGTCACCGCTGAACGGATGGTAGCGTAAAAAATGGTGATCGGACATCCCCAACTCCCTCTCCCGCCTCGTGTTGTCACTTCGAGCGTACGTCGCCGAACGGCCCACCGGCGGACGCGATGACGGACGGCGCGGGATCTACCCCGCCCGCCTGCATCGGCTGGCGGAATTGCTTTACTCCCGCGGGTGTCTGGGGGACCTTCTCCGACGCCGATGCTCGCGTCACCCTCGACGCCTGGCACCGCGAATAGCTCGACCGCCGGCGTGAGACAGATCGGCTCGGCATCGCCGAACGGACGTTGCTCTACCTCGTGTTCGTGACGACCGGTCTTCGGAAAGGCGAACGAGCGTCGCTCACCGTCGCCGATGTCTTGCTTGACGACGCCCGCCGTTTGCCGGCGCTGCTCGCCGGCCCCGCTGCCGACGCCGAGTCGATGAAGGCGACCGGCACCGACGACGCCGTCGCGCTTGTGCCGCTGCTTGTGGTGGATTCCGGCCGGGCTGTTCCCCGGCTGTCCGTTGGGGACAACTGTGCCGGTCGGGGCGACTGCGTCGTCGTCGACGCAACCGCCGCCCCTGGCAGAAGATCCGGGCGAGATGCCCGGGAAAAACTGGAGAAAACAGAAGGGTGGCTAACGGGACTCGAACCCGCGACCCCTAGAATCACAATCTAGTGCTCTAACCAACTGAGCTATAGCCACCACGATCTCCGTCGGGTGCAAGATTCTAACAGAAAACCACGCCGGTCCACTGCCCCCCGGCAAGAGCCGGTTTTCCACGCCGATCCGCCCGCCGTTGCGACTCACTCCCGCCGCCGGGAATCGAGGAGGATCGTCACCGGACCGTCATTGACGAGGCTCACCTCCATGGCGGCGGCGAACACGCCGCGGGCCACCGGCCGGCCGGCCTCGCGCTCGAGTGCCGCGAGGAAGCGCTCGTAGAGCGGCACCGCTTCCTCCGGCCGCGCCGCCCGGAGAAAGCTGGGACGATTCCCCTTCTGCGTGGCCGCGTGGAGCGTGAACTGGCTGACGACAAGCAAACCGCCGTCGATGTCGACGACGCTCCTGTTCATCTTCCCCGCCTCGTCGGCGAAGATCCGCATCCGTGCGGTCTTCTCCGCCACCCAGTCGGCATCGGCCGAGGCATCCCCCTCCTCGACGCCGACGAGCACGAGGAGCCCGGGCCCGATCCGGCCGACCGTGCGGGCCTCGATCGTCACCTCCGCCCGGCCCACCCGCTGGATCACGCACCGCATCGGTCGTTCTGTCCCTCCTCCATCGCTCCGGCGCCGGCCCGCGACAGGAGCCACCACCCGAGGATCAGCTGGACCAGGAGCGCGGCGAGGCCGGCGCGAGGGTGCCCCGTGAGCGCATAGACGGCGCCGAACACGAGGCTGGCGACGAATCCGGCGAGCTTCGAACCGACATTGAGCAGACCGAAGGTGGCGCCGTAGCGCCCCGCCGGCGCGAGCACCGCCACCGCCGCCCGAATCACGCTCGCCGCCCCGCCGAGCACCAGCGCCAGGAGGACCGCCATCGCCGTGAGCTGCGGACGGGTCGTCACGAACCCCGCCGACCCGAGCACGATCCCCCAGCCGACGATGGAGAGCGACAGCATCGGCCAACGGCCGAAACGCGTCGACAGCCATCCGACGGCCAGCGCCCCGGGGAGGGCGACGCACTGGACGAGGAGCACCAAGCTGACGAGCGCCGGCGGATCGAGATGAAACTCCTCGAGGGCGACCGAGGAGAATTGGCTGATCGCCGTCTGCATCGCGCCGAGAATGAGCATCGCGCCGCCGAGGACGCTGCCGAGGCGCCCGTAGCCCCCGTCGCCACGGAGCAGCGCCCGGGCGAAGCCGGTCAATTCGCCGGACGATGTTGCCGCGTGGGCGCTGCTGTGACCGGCGCCGAAGCGCACCCAGAAGGATGGAATGGAGAACACGATCCACCATCCCCCCATGATCGCAAACGCCGTGCGCAGCGCCCCGGCGTCGGTCAGCCCCAGCGACGCCCGGGCCGCGAACACCCGGGTGGCGAGGATCAGGGCCACCGCCCCCCCCGCATAGCCGGCGGCATAGCCGACGGCCGAGAGCCGGTCGGCCTGCGCCCCCCGGGCGATCCGCGGGAGCAGACTCCCGGTGAAGATCGCCGCCATGTCGAACCCGACGGCAGCGACGATGACGGCCACGACGATCGGGACACGCGCCGACGGGGCGAGGGCCGCCAGGAGGAACGAGGCGGCACCACCGGCGACGATGCTCGCCACCAACGCCCGGCGGTGGCCGTGCGTCCGATCGGCCCAGGCCGCCACCCATGGAGCGGCCAGCGCCGTCACGAGCATCGCCACGGCCAGCGTCCAGGCCCACACCACGCCCCCTGGCACCCCCCACGGCTCACCGGCGAAAACCACCTTCTCGATGTAGGCGACCAGGAGCGTGATCGAGATCGTCGAGAAAGCGCTCGCTGCCCAGTCGAGGAGCACCCACGCGAAGGCCTCGAAGCGGGGGGGGTCGGCAACGGCCCCCCCGGCATCATCGGGCCGGGGGAGCGGACCCTCGGAGGCGCTGTTCGCCATGGGTGATCAGGCTTCCGCTGAAGGTGACGGGGGAGCCCTGCCCTGGGCCCCGGAGTCGATTCTTTCCCCGGTGACGCCTCCCGTCGGCGGCCGCTCGCCCGTGTCCCCGCCGGAGGTGATCGCCCGCAGCCGCAGGAGCACCTGGGTGCGGTAACTGACAATCGGCGGCAGGGCCACGAGCATCGCCACGAGGAGCAGCGCGGCATCGGAGAGGCGTCCCCGCCGCAGCGACCAGGCAAGCAACCCGAGGGCGACGAGGGTGTAGATGCCGAGGCCGAGAGAAGCGCGGAAGGCGCTGCGGCGTAGCCCCGCCGTACTTCGGTCATCCGCGGACCCCACGGCGGCGGCTGGCGGCCCGTCCAGAGCCGCGGGTGGGGGTGGGGACTCTGGTTCCTTCGGCTCCGGGTCTGTCATCGCGATCGATTCCCTCCCATCGTCCGCCGGCATCCGACCGGATGCCTGCCGGGGCCCAATGGTACTTCGCTGCCGACTGGCTTGACAGAGAAGCCTCGCCCCACCACCCGACCGGTCGATCGAACCCCCCGGATCGACCCCGGCCTTTTTCCGTCACACCCCGGCGAGCCGGCGGCGAATCTCCTCGAGCCGGAGGGCGAGATCGCGCTCCTCCCCCCGGTCGGTCGGCTCGTAGTACCGTTTCTCGACCCCGAGATAATCCTGGGCAGCGATGCCGTCGGGATGGTCGTGGGCATAGCGGTATCCCTCCCCGCGGCCGAAGGCCTTCGCCGCCGCCGAATGACGGTCTTGAAGATGCCGGGGGACCGGGATCACGCCGCGTTCGCGGACATCGTGACGGGCCGCCGCGATCGCCGTCGTACAGGCGTTGCTCTTGGGAGCCAGCGCCAGGTAAATGACGGCCTGCGACAGGGGGAGCTGACACTCGGGGAGGCCGACGAACTCGGTGGCCTGCATCGCCGCCACCGCCACCAGCAAGCTCCGCGGGTCGGCATTGCCGACATCCTCGCTGGCGAGGATCACGAGCCGACGGGCGAGAAAGCGGACGTCTTCCCCCCCTTCGAGCATCCGCGCGAGCCAGTAGAGACCGGCGTCTGGATCACTGCCGCGGATGCTCTTGATGAGGGCACTGGCGCAGTCGTAATGGGTGTCGCCGACATCGTAGACGAGGGCCTTGCGCTGCACGCTCTCGCGGGCCAAGTCGAGGTTGAAAACGAGGGGGCGGCGCGTCTCGGAGAGGACCCCGATCTCCAGCGCTCCCAGCGCCCGGCGAGCGTCGCCGTCGGACGACTCGACGAGGAAGGCGAGGGCCTCGTCGTCGATCGAGACCTGCTCCGCACCGAGCCCGTGCTCACGGTCGGCGACGGCACGGCGGAGGACTGCGGCGACGTCGGCACTGGAAAGGGGCTCGAGGGCGAACAGGCGGCTGCGGCTGACGAGGGCGCTGGTGAGCGCGAACGACGGATTCTGCGTCGTCGCGCCGATGAGCGCGATCGTTCCCTGCTCAACATCGGGGAGGAGGACATCCTGCTGGGCCTTGTTGAAGCGGTGGATCTCGTCGACGAACAGGCACGTCCGCTGACCGTCGTCCTCGAGGCGGCGGCGGGCGGCGTCGAGCACCTCGCGCACCTCCTTTACCCCCGATGCCGTGGCGGAGAGCTCGACGAAGCGACGCCGCGTCTCGCGGGCGATGATCTCGGCGAGCGTCGTCTTCCCCACCCCCGGCGGACCGTGAAGGATCACCGACCCGATCCGGTCGGATTCGACGAGCCGCCGCAGGAGCCGACCGGGCCCGATGACATGCTCCTGCCCCACGTAGTCGGCGAGCCGCCGCGGCCGCATCCGGGCGGCCAACGGTGCGGCCCGGGCGACGTTGGCAGCTCTCGATGCGGAGAAGAGATCGGCCATTGGGGCACCGGGATTCCATGCCAGGGCCAAAGCCCGGGCGGATCAACCATTCCAGACAAAATCGATCGGCGCCGCGATCTCCGGGTGGATGCTCTTGTGCACCGGGCAGGTGTGTGCCGCCTGCTCGAGGAGTTGGCGGTGGGGGTGGTCGGCCGGGAGCGGGATCGTGAGCGTGGTGCGGAGCGACGCGATCCGACGCGGCGGGGCCGAAGTCATCTCCTTCGTCGTCTCCACCGTCATCCCCTTGAGGTCGATCGCGTGACGCTCGGCGGCGATCCCCATGATCGTCATCATGCAGGCCCCCAGGGCGGTGGCGACCAGATCGGTCGGGGAGAAGCTCTCGCCGCGGCCGTGGTTGTCGACCGGCGCGTCGGTGACGAGCGTCATGCCCGAGGGACCGTGCGTGGCCTTGCACCGCAATCCCCCCTCGTACGTCGTCGTGATCTTCACCATGGTTTGTGTCCGTCTCCTTGGTCGTCGCCGGTGTCCTGTCGGCGTTCGCTCAGCGCCGTCGAAACAGTATACTCTTCGGCCTCTTCCGGCTGGTCCGTCCGCGCGTCCGCGACGCCGGATACGTTCGTCCCCCTCCGCCTCTTGCCACGGGCTCCCCCCGATGTCTGCCACGCTCGCCATTGCCGCCGTGGTGACCCTCCTCCTCGCCGCTTACCTCGTGGTGGCAATGCTCGCCCCGGAGTGGTTTGGATGATGACCAGCGCCTGGGTCGAGATCGCTGTCGTTCTCGTGGCCACGACCCTCGCCGCGGTTGTCGTCGGACCATGGCTGGCGGCGATCTTTCCGATGGAGGTCGACCGGACCGATGAGCCCGGCTCCGCCGGCTGGCCCGAGCGCTGGCTCGGCGCGATCGAGCGGCTGCTCCTCCGGGCAGCCGGGGTGTGGCCGGCCAGCGAGATGACCGCCCCCCAATACGGTGCCGCGCTGTTGGTCTTCCATGCGGCCGGCTTTACGCTCCTCCTCGCCATCCTCCGCGGTCAGCCCCTCCTCCCCTGGAATCCCGACCGCCTTCCTGCCGTGCCCTGGCTGATCGCCATCAACACCGCGGCCAGCTTTGTCACGAATACGAACTGGCAATCGTATGCCGGCGAGACAACGCTTTCGCCGTGGTCGCAGACCGTCGGGCTCACCGTGCAGAACTTCCTCTCCGCGGCCAGCGGGCTGTGTGTCCTGGCCGTGCTCGCCCGGGGCCTCGTGCGGCGCGACAGCCCCACCGTCGGTTCCTTCTGGCGCGACCTCGTCCGCACCACGATCGGGCTCCTCCTGCCGTTGGCGATCCTTTTGGGGCTTCTCCTCGCCGGCCAGGGGGTCGTGCAGTCGTTGGGGGCGGTTCACGAGGTGGCCTTGGTCGACCAAGAGGGGGTACCGGCCGGAGCGGTGGCGACGCGGCGAATCATCTCCGGCCCGGTCGCGTCGCAGGTCGCCATCAAGCAGCTGGGGACCAACGGCGGTGGCTATTTCAACGCCAACGGAGCCCATCCGTTCGAGAACCCGACGCCGCTGTCGAATCTCCTCGAGATCGTGGCGATGCTCATGATCCCGGTGGCAGGCTGCCTCGCCTTTGGCCGGTGGGTCGGCGATCGGCGCCAGGGGCGGGCGCTCCTGGCGGCGATGGCGGTCCTCTTCCTCCCCTTTCTCTTCCTCATCGTTCACTTCGAGACACAGCCGAACCCGGTCCTCGCCGCTGCCGGGGTCGACCAATCCGCCTCGGCGCACCACGAGGGGGGTTCGCTCGAGGGGAAGGAGGTGCGCTTCGGCCCGGCCGCGTCGGCGCTGTTCGCGATCGGCACCACCGCGACCAGCTGCGGGGCCGTCAACGCCTTGCACGACAGTTTCTCCCCGCTCGGCGGGCTCGTGGCGATGTGGATGATCCAACTCGGCGAGGTCGTCTTCGGCGGCGTCGGGACGGGGCTCGCCGGGCTCGTCGCCTACACGCTCGTGGCGGTATTCGTGGCCGGGCTGATGGTCGGCCGGAGCCCGGAATACCTCGGCAAGAAGATCGAGAGCCGGGAGATGAAGATGGGGATGATCGTGCTCCTCGTCCCCCCAATCGTGACCCTCCTCGGCACCGCCTCGGCCTGCGTGCTCCCGGCCGAGGCTGCCGCGGCGCCAAATCCCGGCCCGCATGGCTTCTCCGAACTCCTCTACGCCTTCTCCAGCGCCGGCAACAACAACGGCTCGGCCTTCGGCGGACTCTCGGCCACGAGCCCGTTCTGGACGCTGCTCCTCGCGGCCACGATGCTCACCACCCGCCTCTTCACGATGCTCCCCCTGGTGGCGATCGGCGGGTCCTTGGCGGCCAAGCGGACGGTGGCGGAGAGCCCCGGCACGCTCCCCACGCACACGCCGCTGTTCGTGCTCCTCGTGGCGGGCGCCGTGATCCTCGTCGGGGCCCTCTCCTTCGTGCCGGCCCTCGCCCTCGGGCCGATCGCCGAGGCCCTCCAGCCACCGGCTGCCGGCGAGGGGCCACGATGAAGCACGACGAGCCTGCCGGGATCCGCGCCGACCCCGGCGCGATCCTCCGCGCAGCGGGGGAAGCGCTCACGAAACTCGATCCGCGACGGATGATCCGCTCGCCAGTGATGTTCACGATCGAGGTTGGAGCAGCGCTGATCACGCTCCTCGCCGTGGCACGGCTCGCCGGACAACCGGGGGCCGAGCACCCTGCGTTCATCGCCGCGGTGGCGGCAGGGCTGTGGGCGACGGTGCTGTTTGCCAATTTCGCCGAGGCGATGGCCGAGGGGCGGGGACGGGCCCAGGCCGATGCCCTGCGGAGGACCCGCAGCGATACGCTCGCCAAACGGCTGGCCGCGCCGCATCGCGACGCGGCGATCGACCCGACCCCGTCGACCAAGCTCCGTGCCGGCGACCATGTCCTCATCGAGGCCGGCGACGTCGTCCCGGGGGATGGGGAGGTGATCGACGGCGTCGCCAGCGTCGACGAAAGCGCGATCACCGGCGAGAGCGCGCCGGTCATCCGCGAGAGTGGTGGCGACCGCAACACCGTCACCGGAGGCACGCAGCTGCTCTCCGACTGGCTCGTCATCCGCATCACCGCCAATCCGGGGGAGAGTTTTCTCGACCGGATGATCACGATGGTGGAGGGGGCGAAGCGGCAGAAGACCCCCAACGAGATCGCCCTCGACATCCTCCTCGCCGGGCTGACGCTCGTGTTCCTCGTCGTCACCGCGACCCTCCTCCCCTTCTCCATCCATGCCGTGGCCACAGCCGGCCGCGGCGAACCGCTCGGACTGGCGGTCCTCGCCGCGCTCTTTGTCTGCCTCGCCCCGACGACGATCGGCGGCCTCCTTCCCGCCATCGGCATCGCCGGAATCGATCGGATGGTGCGGGCCAACGTCCTGGCGACGAGTGGCCGCGCGGTCGAGGCCGCGGGGGATGTCGACGTTCTCCTCCTCGACAAGACCGGCACGATCACCCTCGGCAACCGGCAGGCAGCGCACTTCCTCCCCGCGTCCGGTGTTACGGAACGAGAGCTCGCCGAGGCGGCCCAGCTCTCGAGCCTGGCCGACGAGACCCCCGAAGGACGATCGATCGTGATCTTGGCCAAGGAGCGCCATGGCCTCCGCGGCCGCGACGTCGAATCGCTCGGCGCGACCTTCATCCCCTTCACCGCCCAGACGCGGACCAGCGGCGTCGATCTCGACGGCCGGCAGATCCGCAAGGGGGCGCGAGACACGATCCAGAAGGCGGTCACCGCGGCCGGGGGATCGATGCCGGCGGAGGTCAACGCGTTGTGCGACGAGGTCGCCAGGGCAGGGGCGACGCCGCTGGTCGTCGTCGATGGCACGCGGGTGCTCGGGGTCATCGAGCTCAAGGATGTCGTCAAGGGGGGGATCGCGGAGCGGTTCAAGGAACTGCGGGCGATGGGGATCCGCACCGTGATGATTACCGGCGACAACCCGCTCACCGCTGCGGCCATCGCCGCCGAGGCGGGGGTCGACGACTTCCTCGCCGAAGCGACCCCCGAGGCGAAGCTGGCGATGATCCGCCGTTACCAGCAGGAGGGGCACCTCGTGGCCATGACGGGCGACGGCACGAACGACGCCCCCGCGCTCGCCCAGGCCGATGTTGCCGTGGCGATGAACTCCGGCACGCAGGCCGCCAAGGAGGCCGGCAACATGGTCGACCTCGACAGTAACCCGACGAAGCTGCTCGAGATCGTCGCCGTCGGCAAGCAATTGCTGATGACGCGCGGCAGCCTGACGACCTTCAGCCTCGCCAACGACGTCTCCAAATACTTCGCGATCGTCCCGGCCGCGTTCGGCGGCATCTATCCGCAACTGCGGGCCCTCGACATCATGCGGCTCCATTCCCCGACCACGGCCGTGCTCGCAGCGGTGGCCTTCAACGCGCTGGTGATCGTCGGACTGGTGCCGATGGCGCTCAAGGGGGTGCGCTACCGGCCCCTCCCCGCGGCGGTCCTCCTCCGGCAAAACCTCCTCGTCTGGGGGCTCGGAGGTCTGCTCCTCCCCTTCCCCTGCATCAAGCTCCTCGACCTCCTCCTCGCCGCGTGTGGGGTGCCCTGATGCCAACCGAGCCATCCCCTCCGAGCCGCCCCGAGCCTGCCGCGATCCTCGGCCCGATCGCGCCTGCCATGATCCTCGGCCAGGTCCGTCCGGCCTGCACCCTGCTGCTGATACTGACGGTGATCACCGGCATCCTCTACCCGCTCGGCATGACCGTCGCGGCGCGGATCCTCTTTCCCGACAATTCCTCCGGCAGCCTCCTGCGGGCCCCCGACGGAACGATCCGTGGGTCGCGGCTGATCGGTCAGCCGTTTACCGGGCCGGGGTGGTTCCACGGCCGGCCGAGTGCCACCGGCGACATCCCCTCCGACCCGAGCGCCTCCGGCGGATCGAACCTCGGGCCGACCAACCCGGCGCTGGCCGACATCGTCGCCGACCGGGCCGCCGCGGTGCGGCGCGACGAGCCTGCGCATGCCGGGGCGATCCCCATCGACCTCGTCACCGCCAGCGCCAGTGGCCTCGATCCGCACCTCTCCCCCCGAGCCGCGCTCCTCCAGGTGCCGCGCGTTGCCGCGGCCCGGGGCCTGCCGGAGGAGCGGGTACGCAGCCTCGTTACTGCCCGGATCGATCCCCCCCTCCTCGGCATCCTCGGGCGGCCGCGGGTCAATGTCCTCGAGCTGAATCTGGCCCTCGAGACGCTCGTCGGGGAAAAGGCGAGCGGTGCGGAAGGCAGCATTCCCCCGCCATGACCCCCGAGCCGACGCGCCCCGACCCCGACGCGCTCCTCGCGGCGATCCACGCCGACGAGGCCCGGGCCGCCCGCGGTCGCCTCAAGGTGTTCTTCGGGTTCTCGCCAGGCGTCGGCAAGACCTTCGCGATGCTCGAGTCGGCGCGGCGCCTCGCCGCGGCGGGCACCGACGTCGTCGTGGGGATCGTCGAGACGCACGGCCGTGCCGAGACCGCGGCGCTTGTCAAGGGACTCGAGGTCCTGCCGCGGCTGACGCTCCCCCACCGGGGCCACTCGCTCCACGAGCTCGACCTCGCTGGCGCTCTTCTCCGCAGGCCACAGGTGCTGATTGTCGACGAGATGGCCCATTCCAACGCGCCGGGCTCGCTCCATCCCAAGCGTTGGCAGGACATCGACGATCTTGTCGCCGCCGGGATCGACGTCCACACCACGCTGAATGTCCAGCATGTCGAGAGCCTCGTCGATCTCGTCGAGGAGGCGACCGGCGTCCGCGTCCGGGAGACCGTTCCCGACGAGGTGCTCGACCGGGCCGACGAAGTCGAACTGGTCGATCTTCCCCCCGACGAACTGCTCGACCGTCTCCAGGCCGGGAAGATCTATCTGCCCGACGTCGCCGCGCGGGCGGCGGAGCGATTCTTCCGGAAGTCGAACCTCCTCGAGCTCCGCGAGCTGGCCCTCCTGCGCATGACTCAGCGCGTCGACCGCGATGTCGCAACGGCCCGCCGGGCCAACGGTCACAAGCGGGGCCCTGCGATCAGCGAACGGATCCTCGTCGCCGTGGGGCCGGGGCCGGGCGCCGATCGGATCCTCCGCAAGGCCCAACGCATCGCCAGCGGGCTGCGCTGCGACTGGATCGCGGCGACCGTCGAGCGCCCGGGCGAGGCCCCCCTTTCCCCCCGGGCGGCGTCCGATCTCGAGAAGCATCTGCGACTCGCCGAATCGCTCGGGGCCCGCGTCAGCCGGCTGTCCGGCGCGGGGGTGGCCGAGGCGCTTCTCGGCGAGGCCGAGCGTCTCCACGTGACGAGGATCCTCGTCGGAAAGCCGCATCGCCCCCGCCGCACCATCGGGTGGCGGGAGAACGTCGTTGATCGGCTCGTGCGGCAGGGCCGCGGCATCGATGTCCTCGTGATCGGCGGTGAGGAAGAGCCTGCGCAGCGGCCTGCCGACCCCGCCGTCCCCGAGCCGGGTCGATCCCTCGTTGGCCTCGGCTTCGTCGTTGGGGCGCTGGCGGCGACGACCGTCGTGGGTCGCCTGGCATGGCCCCTGATCAACGTCACCATCGTGGCCTTCGTCGCGCTGCTGATCGTGGTCATGTCATCGCTCTGGTTCGGCCGGCGGACAGGGGCGATGGCGATGGTGCTGGCGGCCCTGATGGTCGATTTTTTCTTCGTTCCCCCTTTTTTTACGTTGGTCATCGCCAGCACGACGGATATCGTTTTCCTGGCCGTGCTCCTCTCGGTGGGCCTGGTGGTGGCTGAATTGATGGTCCGACTGAAAGTCCAGACCTCGATGGCGGTGGAACGGGAACGACGGACCGCCCGCCTCCTCGACCATTCTCGCGCTCTCGCCCTGGCCACCGATCGGGAGTCGGCCGCCACCACGCTCATGTCGTCGGCAGCCGCGCTGTCGGCGGCGACGGCGATCGACGTCAGGCTGGCCAACCGGGAGGGCATCCTGTGGATCGTTGCCGGGCAGGGCACGGCCCTGGCGTCGCCCGCCGAGGCGGGGCTCGTCGCCTGGGTCGAGGCGCATGGCCGCGCCGCCGGCCGGGGCACCGACACGCTCCCCGGTGCCAGGCTCACCTGCCTGCCGATCCGTCACCAGGGGCAATCGCTCGGCGTGCTCGTGATCGCCTTCGATCCCCCGCGCGCCCTTTCGCGCGAGGAACATGAGATCCTCGCGGCGCTGGTCGACCAGACCGCCGTGACCCTGAAGAGCCTCGAGAAACGCTGACAGCCATGGGATTCCGCTCGCTCGCAAGCTGCGTCGATGCCCTCCGTGCCGAGGGGGAGGCGGTCCTCGTCGACGCGCCGGTCGATCCCCACTTGGAGATCGCCGAGATCCAGCGGCGGCTCTACCGCTCCGGCGGCCCGGCGGTGCTGTTCACCAATCCCCGCGGCTGCCCGTTCCCGATCCTCGTCAATCTCTACGGCACCCGAAAACGCGTCGAACGGATCTTCGCCGACACCCTCGACCGTGTCCGTCGGCTCGTCGAACTGAAGATCGATCCGGCCGCCGCCGCCCGCCGCCCGTGGCGCTACTGGCGGGCGCCGCTGGATGCGCTGACGATGCTTCCGCGACATGTCCGCCGCGGCCCCGTGCAGGCCTGCCCGGTGGCCCTGACGACGCTCCCCCGGGTCGTCTGCTGGCCAGGGGATGGCGGACCGTTCATCACGCTTCCCTGCGTCTACTCCGAAGATCCCGCCCGCCCCGGCACACGGAGCTCGAATCTCGGCATGTACCGCGTCCAACTGGCCGGCAATGCCTACCGTCCGCTCGACGAAATCGGCCTCCATTACCAACTCCACCGCGGCATCGGCGTCCACCATGGCAGGGCGCTGGAGCGCGGCGAGCCGCTCCGTGTCGTGATCACCGTCGGAGGCTCACCGGCGATGGCGGTGGCGGCGATGATGCCCCTCCCCGAAGGGCTTTCGGAGCTGACCTTCGCTGGGGCGCTGGCGGGCCATCGGATTCCGATGATCACGGCCAAGGGGAAGCCGGCGGTTTACGCCGAGGCCGATTTCGCCATCGAAGGGACGATCCTTCCCGGCACGAAGCCGGAGGGCCCGTTCGGCGACCACCTCGGCTACTACGCCCGCCGGCACGACTTCCCGGTCCTCCGCGTCGATCGCGTCTCCCACCGTCACGGCGCGATCTGGCCGATCACGGTCGTGGGGCGGCCGCCGCAGGAAGACACGATGTTCGGCTGGCTCGTCCATGAGCTCACCGGGCCGATCATCCCCACCGTCCTCCCCGGCGTGACGAGCGTCCATGCCGTCGACGCCGCCGGCGTCCACCCGCTCCTCTTGGCGGTGGGGAGCGAGCGCTACCAGCCGTGGCGGAAGACCGATCGCCCGGCCGAGCTCCTCACGCAGGCCTCGAGCATCCTCGGCCAGGGGCAGCTGTCGCTGGCGAAATACCTCCTCATCGTCAACGGCCTCGAAGCTCCGCGACTCGACGCCCACGACGTCGAAGCGTTCCTTGATTGGCTCCTCGCCCGTGTCGACTGGCGGCGCGACTGCCACTTCCACACCGAGACGACGATCGACACCCTCGACTACTCGGGTTCCGGGATGAACGCCGGCTCGAAGCTCGTCGTCGCGGCGCGCGGTGCCCCACGCCGCACCCTTGGCCGCGAGCTTCCCACGGCTCTCCCGCTCCCGGCCGGCTTCGCCAATCCCCGCGTCTGTCGCCCCGGCATCCTCGCCATCGAGGGGCCGCGCATCGAGCCCCGCTCCCGGCTCAACGCCGGTGACGACGCGGCCATCTGGCAGGGGGCGGCCTCCTCCCCCTGGAGCGCCGACATCGAGCGGCTCTGTGGGGCGCTGGGTGGAGCGACGGGGCTCGAAGCCTGGCCGCTGATCGTCGTTGTCGACGATGCCGGCTTCACCGCAGCCTCGCTCGACAACCTCCTCTGGACGACATTCACCCGGTCAAACCCGGCCGCTGATGTCCATGGCGTCGGCGCCACGGTCCGCCAAAAGCACTGGGGCTGTACCGGCCCGCTGGTCATCGATGCCCGGCTCAAGCCCCATCATGCCCCGCCGGTGGAGGAAGATCCGGCCGTCTCGGCCCGCATCGACGCTCTCGCCGCCCGGGGCGGGCCGCTTGCGGGCCTTTTCGACTGACGGCTCGTCACTTCTCCCCGAGGCGTTTCACGAGCCAGTCGCGAACCGCGTCGATGGCCACCGGCGCGAGGGTCTCCTCGATCCGGTCGTATTCGCTCACGGCGCCGGTCGTGCACGTCTGGAAGAGGTGGTTCAAGCCGGGGAGCTCCTCGACGGTGGCGTCGGTGTTCCCGCCGGCCGCGAGCGCCTGGCGGATCGCCGGGAGATTGAGGGCCGGGTCGACCTGCACGTCCTTCTCGCCGACGATCGCGAGGACCGGGCAGGAGATCTTGGCGAGCGCCGTGGCGGGATCGTGCCCGATGAAAAACCGGAACCAGGGCGCCGTGAGGCGGCGGAGGCCGTCGGCGATCGCCGCGTCGAGTTGGGCCTTGGCGGCATCGTCGGCCTTTTCGATCTCGTCGGCGAGGTCGGCTCGGATCCGGGCGCCGGCCTTGGCGGCCAGCGCCGCCGGATCGGTGCTCTCGTCGGATCCACGCACGGCGTCGATCATCGCTTCCTGCATGATCCGTGAGCGACGGATCTGATCGGCGCCGCCGAGGCCTTCCGACTTGAGCACGAGCTCCCCCTGGGAGACGAGGATCCGACCGCCATCGACCCCCGTCCCGGCGAGCATGACGATCCCGGCGAGGTCGGGGCGACGGGCGGCGAGGAGCGCCGCGATCAATCCCCCTTCGCTGTGGCCGACGACGCCGATCCGCGCCGGATCGATGTCGGGGCGTTGCGCGAGCCAATCGATCCCCGCTTCGGCATCCCGCGCGAAGTCGACGCTCGTCGCCTTCGTTGCATCGCCGCCCGAGCCGCCGACGCCCCGGTCGTCGTAGCGGAGGACGGCAATCCCGGCTCGCGACAGGGCATCGGCGAGGACGAGAAACGGCTTGTGATCCATGAGCGTCTCGTCGCGGTCCTGCTGGCCCGAGCCGGAGACGAGCACCACCGCCGGCCACGGCCCCGCGCCACGCGGCAGCGTGAGCGTGCCGGCGAGATCGACACCGTCGTTGGTATTCCGGAAGGCAGCCTCGCGGACTTCGTAGGGAAACGGGGGCTTGGGGGTCTGCGGTCGGCGCTTCTCCGCCGGAAGCACCGCGGCCGCCCCGGCGGCCACCTTCTCGAGGACCAGCGGCAGGCTCGCTCCCCCCTGCTTCCAGGAGCCGCTGAGCTTCCCGTCGGCCCCAAGCTTCCCGGCAAACTCCCCCTTCACTGCCGGCACCCTCATCGTCCAAGCATCGCCGGCGACAACGCGTTCGGCGCGGAAGCCCCCCGCCTTCTGCCCGAGGCTGTCCATGCGAACATCGACCTTGCCGTCGGCACCCTTCCCGACCCGGAAGCGGAGGGGCAGTTTCTGGATGACCGCGTCGAGCGTCCCGGCCCAGATCTCGTCGGCCGCCGGTGGCACCGCCTGCCCGGCCGCTTTCCGGAAGGAGAGCGGCAGGGCCTGGCCCCGCTGCGTCCAGGTGCCAGTGGCGACTCCGGCGGCATCGACGGTCGCGACGTACACCGCGCCGGTCGCCTTGATCTCGAAGACGAGCTTCCCACCGGCGTCGGAGAAGCGTTCGAGGGGGAAACGCCGATCCCCTTCATCGAAACTGCGGAGTCGATGAACGGGCTTCCCCTGCTCTTCGGCCGATTCGATGGCAAAGCGGAACTGCCTCTCCCCCGCCTCGAGCTCGCCGTACCAGGCAGCGTTTTGTGCCTCTTGGGCCCAGAGTCGCTGGCAAGGTCCGGGAGCGATGCCGACGGCGAGCCAAGTCAGCGAGGCCAGTACACCGGCCACACGACGGGCCCCGGCACCACGCACCATGGCCTCAGAAAAACGCGTCATGGATCGCGCCGGCAGGCCCGGCCCTGCTGGTGAAATGGGACGGCGGCGGAGCCGAGACGGCTCAGCCGGCGATCGAGGCGATCCGAATCTTCGTCGCAAGCGAACGGTGGCCGGTGCGGCGGCGGTAGTTCTTGCGGCGGGCGAACTTCTGCACGTAGATCTTGTCTCCCTGGACGGGGCCGATCACGGCAGCCTTCACGGTCGCCCCCTTCACCACCGGCTTACCGAGGGTCAGCTTCCCCCCCTTACTGATGGCGAGCACCTTCTCGAACACCAACTCACTCCCGGGAGCGAGATGGCGGAAGTCGATCTCGAACTCCTGCCCCTCGCTGACGCGGTACTGCCGGCCGCCGTCCACCACGATCGCATAGTGCTCTCCCGAGCCGGCCAGGGTGGCGGCGGAAGCGGGGGCGGCGGAGGTGTCGGACTTGGCCATGATGAAAACTCACGGGTCTGGAGGGAAAGGAAGCCGGGAATCGAGCCTCTTAAGGTAACGACGACAGAGGCGGAGGTCGAGAGGGGCCGAAATCCCCCCGGTTGGGCCCGAAAACAGGGCCGAACCGGGGGGTGACCGGTGACGCCACGGGGCTTGGTCAGGGGAAGCGCACGGTCCGACCGCTGGTGTCGGAGGCTTCCCAGACGAGGTGCTCCGGGGAGACGCTCTCGCGGCCGACGACGTGGAGTTGGATGTGGACCGTGTCCTCGAACTGCGCCACCTCGCGACGCTTGCGGTTGTTGATCCAGGTCGCCACCTCGTCGTGGACGGTGACGTTGAGCCGGGCGATGTCGGTGCGCGCCGCCGACAGCTGCAGCACGCGCATCACCTCGATCGCCATGCTCTCGGGCGTCTTCACCATCCCGGTGCCGGTGCAGGTGGGGCAGTCGCGGAAGATGCTCTTCCGCAACGACGGCCTGATCCGCTGCCGGGTCATCTCGATGAGCCCGAACGGGCTCGTGCGGAGGATCTTCGTCCGTGCCCGATCGCGCTTCATCGCGTCGTGGAGGGCCTTCTCGACCCCGCGGCGGTACTTCTCCTTCCGCATGTCGATGAAATCGTTGACGATCACGCCGCCGAGATCCCGCAGCCGTAGCTGCCGGGCGATCTCCCGGGCGGCGATGAGGTTCATCTGGTAAGCGTTCTCCTCGGCGCTCTTCTCGGTGCGGAACGAGCCGGAGTTGACGTCGATCGCCACGAGGGCCTCGGTCTGGTCGATGACGATCGACCCGCCCCCCTTGAGCGGCACCTTTCGCTGGTGGATGCGGCTGATCTCCTCCTCCAGGCCGTAGCGATGGAAGAGCGGCTCCTTCCCCTCGTAGAGCTGGAGGCGCGGGGCGTATTTCGGCATCACGAGCTCGAGGAACTCGCGGGCCCGCTCGTAGGCCGCCGGCTCGTCGATGAGGATCCGCCCCACGTCCTCCGTGAACATGTCACGGATGGTGCGGATGATCATGTCGCTCTCCTGGTAGATGTCGATCGGAGCGGAATACTTCCGCATCCGACGGACGATCGACTTCCAGAGCCGAAGAAGGTAGGCCATGTCACGGGCCATCTCCCCCTTCGTGCGCTCGGTGCCGGCGGTGCGGACGACGAAGCCGACCCCCTTGGGTGGCTTGAGGTCGAGCATGATATCCCGCAGGACGCGGCGGTCGTGCTCGTCGTCGATCTTCTTCGAGATCCCCACCCGCCCCAGCGGCGGCATGAGGACGAGATACCGGCCGGGGATCGAGATGTAGGTGGAGAGGGTCGGCCCCTTCGTGCCGAAGCCCTCCTTGATCACCTGCACGAGGACCTCGTCGCCGCGCCGCAGGACATCCTGGATCGGCGGCTTGACGCGCGGCCGGTCGCCCAAGCGCGGACGGCGGCGGGCACGGGCGGCGGCATCCCCGTCGGCCCCCTCGGCGGCCTTGCCGGCCGGCTCGGGCACCTCGAAAGCCTTGTCGGGATCGAGCCCCCCCTGCCGGTAATACTGCGGCTCGACGTCACTAATGTGGAGGAATCCGTTGCGGCCGACGCCGAAGTCGACAAACGCCGCCTGGATGCTCGGCTCGATGTTGACGATTCGCCCCTTGTAGATGTTGCCGACGTGGTTGTCCTGGCTGGTCCGCTCGACGTAGAGCTCCTCGAGGACCCCGTCCTCCATGATCGCGATCCGGCATTCCTCCGGTTGCGACACGTTGATCAGCATTTCCTGTTTCATGAATCCTGGTTTCCTTTCCTCACTCTCCCGCCCCGCAGGGCGGCGGTTGCCGTCAGGCGACCGACTCGGAGAGCAGGCGACGCATCTGGTCGCGCAAGAAGGCCTTTACCTCACGGGCACTGTCCATGGCCAGCGCCCGCTCGGCAATTCCGCGGCACTCGGCGACCGAAACACTTCGGCACACCTGCTTGATTTCCGGGATCGCGCTGGCCGGCACGCTCATTTGGCGCAGGCCGAGTCCCAGAAGGAGTTGCGTGTACATCACGCTGCCGCTCATCTGTCCGCACACGTTGGCCGGCACGCCGGCCTCCCGCGCCACGTCGAGCGAGCGCCGCAACTGTCGCAGCACCGCCGGATCGCACGCGTTGTAAAGATCCGCCACCTCCTTGTTGCCCCGATCGACCGCCAGCGTGTACTGGATCAGGTCGTTGGTGCCGATCGACACGAAGTCGACCTCCCGGATGAAGGCATCGAGCATGATCACCGCCGCCGGTGTCTCGACCATCATCCCCACCGGCATCTTCGGATTGAACGCGATGCCGTGCTCCGCCAGATCCTCCATCACGTCCGCAAGCACCATCCGCGCCTGCCGCAACTCGACGATCGTGGAGACGAGCGGAAAGAGGACGCGGACGTCGCCGATGGCACTGGCGCGGAGGATGGCGCGCAATTGCGTGCGGAACATCGGCAGCTGCCGCAGCGACAGCCGGATGCTCCGCAGGCCGAGGCAGGGATTGCGCTCCTCCTCCGGCGTCTTCTCGGTGCGCATCTTGTCGGCGCCGAGATCGAGCGTGCGGATCACCACCGGCTTGTCCTTGATCGAGCGGACCACCTCGCTGTAGGCGGCGAAATGGTCCTCCTCGGTCGGCTCGCGGGGGCTCGTCAGGTAGAGAAATTCGGTGCGGTAGAGGCCGATGCCGTCGCAGCCGCGGGAGAGGCACTGCTCGACCTCGCTGGGGAACTCGATGTTCCCAGTCACCTGGATGCGGACGCCGTCGATCGTCTCGGCGGGGAGATCGCGGAGGCCGTCGAGGCGGGCGGCGACGGTCCGTGCCGTCTCCGCCTCGAGGCGGTAGCGGGCGATCGTCTCCTCGTCGGGCTGGAGGATCACGACCCCCTGGTTGCCGTCGAGGATCACCGGCTCCCCGCCGGAGACATCGGCGAGGAACGGTCCGAGGCCGACGACGGCCGGGATCTCGAGCCCCTCGGCGACGATTGCCGTGTGGCTGCCCGGGCCGCCGAGCTCGGTGGCGAAGCCCTGGACAAACCGGCGGTCGAGGTTTGCCGTCTCGCTGGGGGTGAGATTGTGGGCGAGGACGATCACCGGCTGCGAGATCGCCGCGAGCGTCTCCCGCCGCTGGCCGAGGAGGTTCCGCAGCAGGCTCTTCTCGATGTCGTAGATGTCGTGGGCCCGCTGCGCGATGTGGTTGTCGAGGTTTTGGAACACCTTCGCGTAGCGGCGGAGCGTCCGGCTGACGGCGTATTCCGGCCAGAAGTTCCGATCGCGGACGGCGCTGGTCAGCTCCGCCTGGAGCTTGGCGTCGTGGAGCATCGCCAGATGGGCGGCGAAGATGGCGGCGTACTGGCCCCCGAGCTCGGCCTGGATGGCGTCGCGGTTGCGCTCGATCTCGCGGCTGGTCTCCGCGACGGCGTTGGCGAGCCGCTCGAGCTCGGTGTCGACGGCGCTGCGGGCCACGAACCGGCGCGGGATGCGGAATCCCTCGCTGTCGAGGACGAGCGCCTCGCCGATCGTAACGCCGGGTGAAACGGCGATTCCCTGGAGTTTGAGCATGGGGCGCAAGCATCCCGCCGGCGCGAAAACGGTTCCGGGGAGATCGCACGGCCGAATGGCTGCGATCGAATCCCCACCCCGGTTCGCGCCAGGCGACTGGTCGCGGCTCCTTGGTTGTGTCGGAGTCGGTCTTCCGCCGGCCCCCGGGGCCGACGGACAAAGTCAGTTCATCTCACGGCGTCGTGGTCCGCCCGGCGGTGTCCACGGCCGTCTCGTCGTTCTCATGAAAATTGCTGTCGAAAAGCCGCACGATCGCGGCCAGCGCCTCGGCGGCATCCGGTCCCGTGACCTCCACCACCAGCCTCGTCCCCTCCTCAGCGGCAAGCGTCAGCACCTCAAGGATGCTCTTGCCGTCGACCCGCTGCGACTTGGAAACCAGTTCAATCCTCGCTTGCCACTTCCGCGCCTCGCGCGCGAGCATGTCAGCAGGCCGGGCATGGAGCCCCTGCTTCAATCCCACCACGACATCCCGGGAGAACGCTTGCTGCATCGAATGCCACTGCTGCCGTCAGGAAACCATGCCATGGTTGTCGGCCGCCTCCAGCAGATGCTGGATGTCAGCCGGAGCCTTTGCCGCCTTCAATTCCCGGCAGAACGCATCGTCGCGCAGCTGCCGGGAGATGTTTTCGAGTGCCCGCAGATGCTGCCCGGGCTGATCGGGGGGGGAGACGAGGAGGAAGAAGAGATGGACCGGATCGCCGTCAAGGCTGTCGAAGTCGATCCCCTCCTGACTGACCGCCACCGTTCCCACGAGCCGGTCGACGCTGGGGTGCTTCGTGTGCGGCACCGCCACCCCGCGCCCGATACCGGTGGTCCCCAGGTCCTCGCGCTTCAGAATCGCCTTGACGATGCTTTCGAGGTCGGAAGCAGGGATCCGGCCGGCCTCGACCAGTGCCGTCGCCATCTCCCGGATCACACCCTCCTTCGTCGACGAGTCGACGTGGGAGCGGATCGCACCAGACGCGACGAAATCGGAAAACTTCATGCTGTGGTTTCTCGTGGGGATTCCCGATCCGGTCCGGCACGGCCCGGGGGCCGGGCCGTCGATCCGTGGTCGGCGCACCCGGGCAATGGGCCGGGATGCTCCGAGGCCGCCCCGTGCCCCGTGCCGCCGGGGCGTTCATCGGGGAGCCACGCGGGAATCAGACTTTTCTCGACGACTGAACGTGCTTGTGGTCCCGGGTCTTTTCCTTGTGCTTACGGAGCTGCTGCTCGAGCTTTTGAACGGCGCCATCAACGCTCCGCCACAGATGCCCGGAGACCTCGTGGCTGACCATCTCATGGAAGTGCTCCGCCGAGGCGACGATCTCGACGGCGGGGAGCGAAGGGTTTTGGAGATCGACGGTGACATTCAGGGCCGTCAACCCGTCGAAGTAGCGTTTCAGCCTCGCCACCTTCGTAGTGATCTTCGACTGGGTGGCTGGGCTGAGCTGCCCATGCCGTGCCGAGAGTTTCGTCTGCACCCGGAATGTCCTTCCAAACCAACGGGGAACGCCCGCCTCGTGGCAGGCCTGGAACGGCCGACTGGACTAAGCTCCAGAGCATACCACTGGCCCTGTTGCTTCGACAAACAACGGCCGGCAGACGGCCCCGGCAGGCATCTTTCCAACCCGCGGACCCCGTAAGCCCCCAGCGTTGGGCCGCGCGGCGGGGGCGATCCCGGTCAGCGATTCCGCCTGACGAGTCCTTTTTCCTGGAGGGTTCGCCACCAGGCAACGCCGTCGCGGCGGGACTCTTCGGGGGCGTCGGGCCGGAAGCGAGCCCGATCGAAAACCGACGGTTCGACGATGTCGACGAGATTCTTGAGGGCATACCGACGGACGACGAGCTCGGTGGAGGCCAGCGCCTCGACAAGGGTCGCGCCGGCCCCCGCGGCGAGGTCGGGATCTTCGGGGCCGCGCGCCATCGCCATCAGGAGATCCGCCCGGCCGGGGGGGCCGCGATCCTCCCAGGCCTTGCGGAGCCGGGCCGCCGACTCCGCCCCCCGGGCGAGGGCGAGGGGAATGGTGGCCGCTTCGAGCGCCTGCCATTGACGCCCCTCGAGGCGCTTGCCCGGCCCCTCCGCACAGAGAACTTCGACGGCCACCTCGTAGCTCCCCTGGAGGGCGAGGAGGGTGGCTGCGAAGACCCGGTTCTCGACCCGCCGATCGATCGCCAGGGCGAGCGTCACCTCTTCGAGCCCGGCAGCGGGATCGCTCTCCGGCGGCAGGGACGCGAGTCGGGTGGTGAAAGTTTCAGCGGCATTCCGCGCGAGCGGATCGATCCGCTCTCCACCGATCCCCCAGGGGAGCACCCGGCCGGGGGGAAGGGGGGCCGTCTGCGGCAACGCGGCCGATTCCCATCGCAATCCCCCCCGCGCCGGAAGGTCGACCGCCGCGCCGTCGGCATCAGGAATCCAGCGGACAAGTTGCCCCACGGCGATCAGTTCGGCGACCACCGGCACCGGCGCCTCACCGAGTCCCGGGCTCCAGGCCGTGGCCCGCTCGGCCGTCACCGCGCCGTCCAGCCCGGCGGTGACCGTCCCGGCGATCCCACCAGCGACGATTCCCAGCCGTGCCTCCCCCCGGGCGGCCCGGGCGACGACGCGCCCCTCCACCACCCCGACACGGGGCGTACCGTCGGCGGCGGTCTCGAGCGTGATCAACGATCGGGGCAGGACGCGGAGCAACACACCGCCGAGGTTGAGCTCGGGCTGCATGCCGGGAGGGACGATGAGCGTCTCCCCCGGATACAGCGGCGTGCCGACGCCGATCGGCACCCACCACGCCCGGTCCCCCGCGGCCACAGCCCGCAGCAGGAGGCCGTCGGCGGCGAGAAACCCGAGGCTCTCCGCCGCCGTCCCACCATCCCCTTCGAGGCCGACCGCGGCGGCGAGATCGTTCCCTCCGCCCTTCGCCCCCGCGATCCCCTCTCCGCCCCCGCCCTGTGGCGGATTTGTCGGCTTTCGCCGCCGGACGCCACCGGCGATCGCCAGGGCCCCGCCTGCCCGTACCTTCCTCGGTCCCGGGTCGGGCATCGTCGCCTCGACCTCCGGCCCGGGATCGGCTCCGGCATCCTCTCCTGGCCCGATCGCCGCCTCGTCAGTCGGGGGTGAGCCGTCCGCCGTGGGGGTGTCGGGGGCTGGTGCGCCGTCAGCCGGGCCGATGGGGGGAATCGGGTCGGCATCGGCGGCGGCGAGGAGCTCGGCCAGGCCGCGCGGCGCTCCCCCAGCAGCGGCAATCGCGACGGCGGCGGGCGGGGCAACGTCCTCCGCGGCGGCGGGCTCGGCCGCAGCGTTCCCGATCGGCCCGGGAGGGGCGGGGACTTGCCCGCCGTCGAGACGGGCGATCGCCTCCCTGGGGCGCGGCGCGGCGCGAAAAAAGCCCGCCGATTGGGCCAGCAGCGCTGCGAGTATGGCCAGGAGCAGGAGCGCCGACCCGGCCAAGGCCCACGCCCCCCAGGGCGTTCTGGAGGGGGTGGCATCCACCGGGGCGACAGGCCCCTGGGGGGTTGGTGGGGGGGCACGGTCGCGGGGCTCGAAGGGGGACTGGCCGGGCTGCGTCACCTCCGGCCGGCGGGGTGCGCCGGTGCGCCCTCCAGGGGGCTGGCCGGCGATCACCTCCGGATGGGCGGCGACCCGATGCCGCATCGCTTCGAGGAGCCGCCGACGATGGGAGGCATCGAGGGGGGGCAAGAGCGCCGGCTGCTTCGCCACTTCAGCGAGGATCGCATGGCAGGCAGCGACCTCCGCCAGGTGCACGTCCGATTCGAGGCAGATCGTCTCGAAGGCCTCGAGCCGCTCGGGGGCGAGCGTGTTGTCGAGGTATTCGGCGACCGAATCGGGGTCGACCGCGAGCCCCTTGCCGTTGATCCGGGGGGCGGAGAGGTGCGGATTGCCGACACAAGCCCCGATTCGCGCCACGAGCTGGCGGGCCACCGGGCTCCCCTCCACCTTCGCGCCGAGCTGCGCCTGTTCGTCGGCGGGGAGGACGCCATCCATCCAGGCCAGGAGCGTACGGAGAGTGAGGCGCATTGTGGGGCTCCGGAGGGGCACGCGAAGGGGGCAGTGAGGGAGTGGGCGCCGGGCGCCGATTTCGTGCCGCAGAACGCCGGAAATCGGCTCGCCTTGCGGCTTCGTAAGGATCTTGGAAAACTTCTGGGGTAGGTCGAGCACTCCTCCCCTGCGAGACGTATACAGTTGATTGGTCCCCGGATACTGGAGGAGGCACGCGATGACCGAACTGTCACGGCTTCGCCAGCAGGCGATCCTGCGACATGCTGCCGGCTACGTTGAATTGGGCGAATTGCTCGTCGAGACCGACAAACCGGTCCCGGTGTCGGCCGCCCGTCTCCTCCGGCGGGCCCTCGACACGCTCGACGAGCTTCCCGAAGCGGAGCGTTCGATACCGGCGGCGGGCCTTCTGCGTGGCGAGGCGCTGCGGGCGCTCGGTCGTTGGACCGCGGCGCTCGAACCGCTCGCCGAGGTCGTCGAGGGGGATCCGCAGCGGGTCGAGGCTTGGCTCGGTTTGGGATGGTGCCTGAAGCGGCTCGACCGGCTCCCGGAGGCGATGGACGCCCTCAAACGCGGCCTCGCCGTCGAGCCCGATCAGGCGATCCTCCACTACAACCTCGCCTGCTATCTGTCGCTATCGGGCGACCCGGCGACGTCGGTGGAGCATCTCGCCAAGGCGATCGCACTCGACCAGCGCTATCGGGATCTGACCGAAGCCGAGCCCGACTTCGATCCAATCCGCAACGACCCCCGCTTCGTCGCCGCCACCGTCCTCGCCCTCTAAAGGCTTCCGGACCGCTCCCTGGAGCAGGCTCGGGGCAGAGCGCCGCGTTGCTGAAGCGGCGGCCGACGCCTTCGAAAAACAGCGTTTTGAGGGGAGTTCTGAACTGGACAACGGCCATGGATGGCTGGGTCCACGGCCAGGCGGGGGGGCCCGAGGTTGGCCGGGCAGATTTGCCCTGGGGATCGACGATCGGTTCTCATGGAGGGCATGACCAGCCCTGCCCTCCAGGACATCGTCGCGCTCCTCGGTTGCCCGGCCGCCGGCAACCCGGCGCAGTATCTGTTCGAGCGGGCGATCGCCGCCGCCGGGCTCGACTGGCGGTTTCTGACGTTCGACGTCCTCCCGGAACGGCTTGCCCGGGCCCTCGGCGGTGTCGACGCGATGGGCTTCCGGGGCTGCCTCCTCGCAGGTGCCCTCCAGGAGGGGGCGATGCCGCTGCTCGCGCACGCCTCGCCAGCCGCCCGGTTCGCCGGCGCCGCGAGCCTCGTCGAGCATCAGGCGGGGGGGCTGTTCGGCCACATGACCGATGGCCGGGGGATTGTCGAAGCCCTCCGTGCCCATGCCGACCTGACGGCTGCGCGGGTGGTGATCGCCGGCGCCGGGCCGACCGGCCGAGCGACCGCCCTCGAGTTGGCCCTTTGCGGCGTTGCCGAGATCCTCGTCGCCGACCGTTCGCCGGAGGTCGCCGCGGCGCTGGTCGAGAGCCTGCGGGGGCTCGACACCGCTGCCGAGATCACGCTGCTCCCCTTCGAGCCTGCTGTGGAGATCCCGGAGCGGGCCGCGATCGTCGTCACCTCACGGGGTCGCGACGAGCCGCCGGTGGTGCTCGGCGGTCTCCGCTCCGAGCTCGTGGTGGCCGATAGCGATCTCGTCGAGCAGCCTTCGAGCGTGGTGGCGGCCGGGCAGAAAGCAGGCTGCTGCGTGATCGACGGCCTCGAGGTCCATGTGGCGAAGATCGTCATCGACTTCCAGGTGCTCACCGGTACCGAGCCCGACACAGACATGCTCCGCGAGGCACTCGAGGAGTTTTTGAGCGCGTAGCGTGCCGGATCGTTGCTGCCCCGGGGTCACCCCGCCGGCTCGACGCGAGCGAGCTTCGCCTCGAGGGCGGTGACACCGGCCCGGACATCCGACACCGGATCGTCGGCGAGGGCTTTCACCCGGTCGAGAATCCCTCCAGGGAGCGGTGCGTGGGTGGCGTCGACGAGGAGGGCGAGGCCGCGGAGGGCATTCAGAACGACAAGGGCCCGCTTGTAGCGCTTCGATTGGGCGGCATCGTCGCGGGCCTCTAACGCCGGTGCCGGTTCATCGGGGAGGGAGAGCATCTCCTCGAGGGTGTCGAGGCAGTCGTCGTCGCCGAGGCGAGCCAGCGCCAGTGCCGCGTTGTACCGAACGTCGTCGTTGGCATCGGCGAGGAGGGCATGGAGCCGGTCGGCGGTCGGTCCGCCCCCCGGCTGGCCGATGACCCCGAGGGTGAACGCCGCGGCCGAGCGGAGCCCGGCATCTTCAGATCGCGACGCAGCGACGACGGCCTCGGACACCTCCGGGCCCGCCGCCGTGCCACCACCGGCGGTGACGTTCGTCGCCAGGACGGCGATCGCCTCGATGGCCGCGCGGGCCACGTCGGGCCGGGTCGTATCTTTGGCCCGCTCGAGGAGCGGAGGGAGGGCCTCGGGAATCGTGAACTCGCCCAACGCACGGCAAAGATAGACGCGGAGCATTTGCGACTGCTCGCCGGTCCGGCCGCTCTTGGATTCATCGCCGAGAATCCGGCCGAGCTCCACGGCGAGGGTGGGATCGGCCTTCAGGACCCCACCCCCCGGTCCGCGAAGGTCGTTGGCGAGGTTGAGTGCCGCCTGCCAGCGTCCTTCGTTGTCGCGGCGGAGCGTGCGGACGTAAGCCTGCGGGTCCTGGCCGAGGTGAGCGAGCCAGTGGAAGGTGAGCCAGACACCGACAATGATCGCCACGATCAGCCCCGGCACGAGGAACAACTGAACGAGAAACCCCGCGCTCGGTGGTTCGACCGGCGGGAGGAGTTGGTCCGGAGACATCGGCCGGCGGGAACGCGAATCGTCGGCGGGGGCTGCCATGGAGCGGATCGGAGGAGGGTGCGGGGTGACGAACGAGCTTCCCATTCTATACCCGTCGCGGGAAGCAGGCCTGGCGGTGGTGTTTTCCCGGCCGCTCGGTTCTGATTTCGCCCGACGCGGCCGGCGTCGATACCGTTCCGGCCGGCGTTTCCCGGTTCCGATTCCGCCTGGTTCTTTCCCGATGGCATCAGCCGCATCTTTTTTCCCTCCGCCGTTGTGGCTCGATGCGGCGGCGGCCGACGCTCTCCTCCCCGGGAGCGGTGGCGCCGACGTGATCGCGGCGCTGGCCCTCGACGAAGCCCTCCTCGAGGAGGCCCACGAGGGGGGGCGTGGGGAAGCGGTCGTGCGCACCTGGATGGCGACGCGGCCGGTGGTGGTGGTGGGGTCGTCGAGCCGGGTGGAGGAGGAGGTCGACGTCGCCGGCTGTGCCGCGGCCGGGGTGCCGATCCTGCGGCGGCCGAGTGGCGGGGCGACGGTGATCCTTGGGCCAGGATGTGTGATGTGGTCAGTGGTGACGCCACATCCCGCCGCGGTGCCGGCGGTGGAGCGGATCCATGCGGCGATGCTCGATCCGCTCGTGGGGGCGCTCGTCTCGGTGGGGTTGCCGGTGTCGCGGCAGGGGACGAGCGATCTGGTCCTGGCGGTGGATGAGGGGAATGGAGCGATCCCGTCGCTCAAAAAAATCTCCGGCAATGCCCTCCGCGTCCGGCGGCATGGGGTGCTCTACCACGGCACGCTCCTCGACCGCTTCGATCTAACGCTCGCGGCCCGGCTTCTGAAACATCCGCCGCGTGAGCCCGACTACCGTGGCCAGCGGCCGCACGCGGCGTTCCTCGTCAACCTGGGGCTGGGGCGGGAGCGGCTCGAGGGGCTCCTCCGGGGGGCGTTCGGCGCGATCGATCCGCTCGGGGAGCTGCCGCGGGAGCGGGTGGCGCGGCTGATCGAGGAGCGGTATGGCGATCGGGCCTGGACCCATCGCCTCTGATCGATTCCGAGTGGCCCCGTCTGATGGCGTCAGGCCCCGTTGGCCCAAGCGTGCCGCGCGATCGTGCCGCGCGATCCTGGCGAGCCTGGCAATCTGCGTCGGCTCTGCCGGCTGCGAGGTTTGCGATTCCTTGCTGATCGTGGGTCACCGAACGGGCGGTAGCCGGACGATGAAATCCTTGGGTGGTGAGAAGGGGTGACGTCCCGGGCTGAGAAAGCCGCCTTTCGTCGCAGGAATCCGCCCGGTAGATTTCCGCTCCGATCGACAGGAAGTCGTTCGCAACCGATCGCTCGTCCGATCCGCCCGCAGAACACGCAACAGGAGGTTGCCGACCATGCGTTTGCACATGCACGCCGCCGACGTTCGGTCCTTGGTCACCCGCTACTTCCTCGAGCTCGGGGCAGACGCCGTCGAGGTGGCCGATGTCCAGGAAAACATCCGCATCGACCGTGGTCGGTGCGTGGCCCGCTGCTATCGCGTGGCCGAGATGTTCGCGATGTGGCTGATCGACGTCGGCGTGCTCCAGTTCTATGACGCGGACGGTGAGATGCTCCACACCGTCAATCTCTTCACGGAGTTGCAGCCCCAGCGGGCGGCTGCCTGATTCTTCTCCGTCGATTCCGCGCCCCGGGGGGAACGGTCGTGGCGACAGTCTACGATCGCGGTGCGCGCCTCTGGATCCTGGTCTGCACTGTCACCAGGACGGGATGATTTCAGATGCCACACGTGATGCTGCGCGGACTGTCGTTGTCGATCGTGATCCCGACGCCGGGTGACACCGGGGCGCTGGAGGAGACGCTTCTCAGCGTCCTCGAGAACCGTCCGGAGGGTTGCGAGGTGGTCGTGGCGCTCGGCTGCGAGTACGACGACCCATGGAATCTCGCCGAGGAGGTGCGATTTGTCCGTGCCCCGGCGGGGGCGGGGATGGTCGGCTGCGTGTCGGCAGGCGTTCAGGCCACGCACGGCGATGTGGTCCATCTCCTCGCGGCGGGCTGGAAAGCGACGCCCGGATGGACGGACGCGGCCGTGGCCCGGTTTGACGACCTGGCGACCGGCGCGGTGATTCCGCTCGGAGTGGACGGAGCGACGCAGAATCGAGTGGTGTCGGCGGGGGTGAAGTACAAGCGTGGTGGCCGACGTGTGGCGCTGACTCGTCCGGGGATGGGGACGACTGCCGCCGTCGGCTCGGGGGCGGAACGCCGCGTGGGAGCGCGGCGTCCGCGTTGGCCGGTGGTCGGTCCGCGGCTCGAGGCCGGGTTCTGGCGGGCGGATCTTGTCCGCGCTGCCGGAGCTGGTTTCAGCACTGCCTGCGGCGACCGGTTGGCCGACGTCGACATGGCGGTGGAGCTTGCCGCCCGGGGGGTGTCGACGGTGGTGGAGGAGGGTTCGCGGGTGGTGGCTGGGGGGGATCCTGCGTGGGAACGCGGGTTCCGCTCGGGGCTCCATGGGGAGCGGCTGTTCTGGCGATCGCTGGCGGGTCGGTCGTTCCTGCCTTCGTTCCTGTTGCATGTGATCGAAGTGATCCGTCACACGATTCTGTCGGCTCCATTCGGGACGGTGCCGATGTTGCTGGGCCGCTTCGTCGGGGCCTGTCAGCTGGTGAGCCACGCCCGTCGTCGCCGACAGCTGACGGGATATCTGGCGACAGACGCGGGGATCGATACGGCGACCGACGTGGCGACGGAGACAACCGCAGACGCGGCGCCTGCGGACACCGACGGCACGACGATCCGGATCGACGAGGGGCAGGAGGTGCTCTCTGGCCTGCGGCGCAGGCCGCGAGACGTGGAGCCGCTGCGGAAGTCAGCGTGAGCTGTTTGTGGCCGTCGGCGGGGATGCAGGCGCGAAGCGCCGGAGGTTTCGCCTGCGAATCGGGCGATGATGAGGGGAATGACGACACCCTCCCGGGGCTGAGGCGATGGGCTCGACGAGCGAGCTGTTGCCCTCCTGGGGTGCGCCCGGCGGTGGCATGCGGCAGGTTCCCAGGCTGAAAACAGCCGGGGCGGAGCCGCTACCGCCGGGTGGCCGGGGCTGGTAAACTGCGAACCACGCCCTCGTAGCTCAATTGGATAGAGCGTCAGCCTCCGAAGCTGAAGGTTACAGGTTCGAGCCCTGTCGGGGGTACTGATTTCCAGCGTTTTCGGCTCCCCGGAGCACCGGGCCGGAGTGCCTGGCAGCGAGTCACTTTCCGACTCTGGTCCTTCGGGCCCTGCGGTGATCGGTACCGGCCATGGCAAGCGTGATCATCGACGTCGCTGCGGAATTGCCGTCGGCGCTCGGAGTCCTCCCGGCCGACGTGGGCCGTGAGATCCAACTCATGGCCGCGCTCAAGCTCTTCGAGTGCGGCCGGATCTCGGGGGGCATGGCGGCGGAATTGGCCGGCGTGCCGCGGGCCGATTTTCTCGTCCTCTGTGGCCGGCACGGGGTCAGCGTCTTCCAGCAGACGGCCGACGAGGTCGCGGACGACCTGACGGCGATCGACGATGCGCGTCGTCGCTGACACCTCCGTCTTCATCGTGCTCGACAGGCTTGGGCACCTCGATCTCTTGCCCCGCCTGTTCGGTATTCCGGCCCCGGTCGGTGCTCGACGAGCTCCTCGCCGGCAACGCGGGCCATCCGCCGTCGGCGGCAGTGATCGAGTCGGAATGGATTCGCACCGAACCCGATCCTCCGAGCGCCGGAATGCGTCTGGAACTCGGCCGGGGAGAGACCGCGGCGATTTCGCTGGCCCACCAGACCCGTGCGACCCTGATCATCCTCGACGACCTCCGGGCCCGGCTCAAGGCGACCGGCCTGGGGCTGCGCGTCACCGGGACCGTCGGCGTGCTGATCGCGGCCCGACGGGAAGGCTTCGGACCGACCGGCGACGACGCGGTCCAGCTGCTCGATGGAGCCGGCTTCCGTCTGTCACCGGCCCTGGCGAGAGCTCTTCGGGGCGACTGAACCGGGCGACATCACCCCCCGGGACAGGTTCGAGCCCTGTCGAGGGTACTGATTTCCGGCCTTTTCCCGCTCGTCTAGCGATTTTTCGCGGGATTCATGAAGAGCTGACGGCTCCTGATGAAGATGGTCGAAGCCCCGGATCAGTCAGCCCCGCGGATGACCTTCACCGATTCGATCTCCAGGCGAAATGGGCCGGGATTTTTGTCGCTGAGCATGACACCGAGCCCATTGATCTGGCCGGGATCGACAGGTCCCATGCCGGCGACGACCCGACCGAAGGACGTCGGCTCGAACTGGCCCAACGGCACGTGGATGTCCTGCCACTGATCTTTCTCGGTGGGGAGGGCAGCCCGGTATGAGAAAGCCATGCGGCGAGACTTGGTGTAGATGTTCACCATGTACGCCCGGCCGTCTCCCTTCACGCGGAGAACCAGCGTGTCGCCGGTCTTGATGTCGAGGGTCGTTGGCTTCGTCCGCACCGACGTGAAGCCGCCGTTGTTTTCCAACGACAGATTCCCAAAGAACTCCATCGTCCGGGCGTCGGTGATCCGGAATCGGCCTTGCGAGACTCCTCCCATCACCCCGTCGTTCACCGCCTGCCACAGCCGCGCGGACTCGGGGGTGGTGAAGTCGAGCAGAGCCCGAAGCTGGTCCGGATTCTGATTCGCCACAAGGCCTCCCATCGCGATCATGACTGTGATCATGAGTTCCTGCATCGCTTTCTCCTCTTGCTTGCCGACAGCGACTGAACACACTTTCTTGATCACAGAGCATACCGGCAGCCGGGCACAAGCAAGGGCCGTGGAAGGTCGATCGACTGTCGCGCTGACCATGATCCTTCACCCGCAAGGGACACCGAATCGATGCCGTCACCCATCCTTTCGCGACGTGGCCTGCTCCTGACGGCGGCGACACTCGCCGTCGCCGGCGGCGGGCGGGATGTGTACGTCGGCTTTACACTCACCGGTCGGAGGGTGCAGCGCTATCGGCGCGGCGGCAGCGGCGACGCCCCGGCCGACCGGCCGCCGCCACAGTGATCGCTCCCCCCAACACACCCCGAAAGGAAAGCCGATGCCGATCGACCACGACGTCGTCGAGATGCTCGAGGAGCGGATCGAGGCAGCGATCGCCGAGGCGCTGCGGAGCCTGCGGGGCAAAAAGCTCCCCCTCAAGCCGGACCGGGAGATTGTCCATCTGATGGCGAAGGGGGCCGTGACGGTGTACGAGGCCGCCGTAGCGAGCGCCGAGAGGGATTGACTGCGGAGGGCCCGTCACACTTCGCGCGGCAGCATCTCGGCATAGGCACCCGGCAAGAGATCGGTGGCGGCGATCCCGAGCCGGGCCATCAGCTCGGCGGCGATCCGATGCCCCTCCGACTCCGGCTGGCCGTCGTGGAGCACCACCTCCAATTCGACGAAGCTCCCCAGCCCCACGACCTCGTCGAGATGGATTCTCGTCTGTCCCACGAGGCACAGCGTCCGCGTCTTCTCCACGACCTGCGTCACGCCATGGGCCCGCTCGAGAACGTCGCGAAGCGCCGCCGGATCGGTGACCGCGGCCAGCCGATAGTCCGATCGCTTGCTCCCTGCGGTGTCTGGCCGGTCATACCAGATCAATTCACCCGCCCCCGAGCCGAGCTCCCGGAGCTTGAGCCGGCCATGGGGGCATCCAAAAAACGTGTCGCGCTGGTGGAACGTCTCCGGTGGGAGATCGCTCAAGCGGCGTGCCCGCGCAGCAAGCGCCGGGTCATGCACCCGCGCCTTGATCTCGACATTCGTCGGCATGGCTCGGCCCCTTTCAGCGTTTTAGGGCGAGCACCAACACCCCCGCCCCCACCATGAGGATCCCCGTCCATTCGCGGACACTGGGCCGTTCGTGGAGAAAGAGGACGGCGAACACCGCCACGAGGACGACACTGAGCTTGTCGACCGGGGCCACCTTCGATGCCTCGCCGAGCTTCAGCGCTCGGAAATAGCAGACCCATGACACACCGGTGGCGGCCCCGGAGAGTGTCAGAAAGAGAAGCGTGCGATGGGGGAGCGTGAGTGGGTTTTGCCACTTGCCGGTCGTCACCACGAACATCGACAGGATCACGAGGATCACGGCCGTCCGCACGAGGGTGGCGAGATCCGAATCGATTCCTTCGAGGCCGATCTTCGCCAGGACCGCCGTCAGCGCGGCAAACACGGCCGAGAGGAGCGCCCACATGAACCACGTCGATGATGATTCCACCGCTCGCCCCTTCATGGAGGTCGCCCACAACCGACCGACCCGATCAGCATAACGCCTTCACAGCGACGGCCGTCGAGGGTCGGATGGACTGCCACGTCGCCGAGTTCACCGCCATCATCCACGACCGCTCGTGAGGCGCCGGCGCACGAGCCCCCCGCACCATGCCACAGCGACGACAAACCACGGCACGGCCAGGAGCACGCCCCCGGCAACAAGCAGCGCCGCGATCGGCGGGGGCGCATCGAACCGCCCCCGGCCGGCGAGCGTCTGCACGATCGCATACGAGAGAACGAGGACGCTCCCCGCGATCGCGGCCGACACGAGCCGCTGCCGCCACCGCGGCGCGAGCCCCGCACGCCGTGCCCCCCAGGCGAGCATCGGGAGCCACTGGAGCGCGTGGATCACGGCGCCGTGGGGAAACTTCGGCACCCCCGCCGCGCCAACCACCTCCGGCGAAAGCCCGCGGGCCATTTGGAGATCACCATGAAGGCTCACCCAGATGCCCAGGCCACACGAGACGACCAGCAGCACGAGCCCAGCGCGGGCGGCCGTGAGCATCTCGGGGGGGAGGGCGGCCGGCGCGCGGAACAGGCGGATCGTCAGGTCGATCACCACAGCCGTGACGAAGAGGATCAGAACCCCCATCGAATCATAGAGAAAGGAATCGAAAGGTGTGGCCCGATTGAAGTGGCTCGCCACGCCCCGCCAACACTGCAGGTCGATCAGTCCCACCTCGACAAACAGGGTCCAGGCCGTGACCGCCGCCAGCGCGCCGTCCCACCGCCGCCTCGGGAGCTTCGACCACACCCACCCGAGCGACAGGCTCGTCAGGCCGGCGGAGATGCCAAACAGGATCGGCTTCCGCCAGGTCACAGCCCCTTCCCAGGCCCCGCCATCGATTCCCCACACCACCAGATGCACGAGCCCCGAGGCGATGAGGAGCGCACCGAGCAGGGCCAGTGGACGGGCGCGGGGATCGAGCCACCAGCGGGGCCCTCCTGCGAGGGGCGGCGAGACGTCCATGCGTTGCGATGCCCGTGACGGAGAATGTCACAAGCCCTGTGGGTGCCGAAGGCTCGAGGGGGGCCTCGTCGGTCGAGGAGTCAGGCGACGAAGACTCATCTTCACCGGACCCACACGGGCACGGCAAGAAGCCCGCAGATCACCGCCACGACGCTCCAGGCAACCCACTCGTTCATGACCTCAGTCTACGCTCACCGCGCTTCCCCCGCCCACGGGACCGAGTTGCCCGAACAGGCTCCCCACAGCGAAGATCGCGGGGGGCAATGTTCCCATCGCCCCCTTCCTCCCAGTCGCCTTGATTCCCCCTCCGGAACCCAGCCCGTGATCTTCCTGCGGACTGATCGACGCTTCGTTGCCCTCCTCGCGTTCCTGCTCCCGGTCGGGATGCCGATCCGGGCGGAAGAACCCTCGGCCTGGAAGAAGCACGTCATCAACCACCGCTCGCCGTTCGAGGCCGTCGGAGTTGCCGATCTCAACGCCGATGGGAAGCCCGATGTCTTCAGCGGCGATTCCTGGTACGCGGCGCCCGACTGGACGCGGCACAAGGTGCGCGACGTTCCGCCGGGCACCAACCCGCACTACCACGAAGACTTCGCCGATGCCCCTCTCGACGTCAACGGCGACGGCAAGACCGACATCGTCACCTGTGCCTACTTCAGCCGCTGGATCAGTTGGGCCGAGCAGCCTGCCGACGCCACGCAGCCGTGGCCCGAACACACGATCGATACTCCCGGCTCCATGGAGACGGCGTATCTGGTCGATCTCTACGGCGATCAGACGCCTGTCCTGATTCCCAACGTCGGCGGGCAGGTCCTCCTCTACGAGCTCGTCTCCCGATCGCCGGCGGTCGAGTGGACGACGCGACGGCTCGCTCCCGAAGGGGCGGGCCATGGCGTCGGCCACGGCGACATCAACCGGGACGGCCGCCTCGATCTGATCACGCCGATGGGATGGTACGAGCAGCCGGCCGAGCGATCGGCTGCATGGGTGTTCCATCCGGACTTTCAGCTCGGCACCGCGAGCGTCGGGATCCTCGGCCACGATTTCGACGGCGATGGCGACACGGACGTCGTGTGGGGGATGGGGCACGACTTCGGCCTCCACTGGTTGAAGCAATCGACCGACGCCGAGGGAAAGCGCACCTGGACGAAGGAGGCGATCGACGAAACCTTCTCGCAAGTCCACACGCTCCACCTGGCCGACTTCGACGGCGATGGCGAGCAAGACTTCGTCACCGGCAAACGGATCTACGCCCACGCGAGCGAACCGGGCGCCACCGCCGAGCCGTGCCTGTTCCTCTACCGATTCGACCGCCCGTCCTCGACATGGATCAAGCAGGTCGTTTACTCGGGCGATCCGGCCCCCCTGGCGCCGCTCGATCCGGAGAAGCGCGACGCCATGAAGGACTTCCGCCCGGGCTCGGCCGGCACCGGCTTGCAGATGGCGATCCACGATCTCGACGGCGACGGCGATCTCGACATCGTCGCCCCTGGCAAATCGGGGCTCTATTGGTTTGAGAATCCCTGGCACGAGACCCGATGAAAATCTCCGCGATCAAAAATCTGCGTGCCAAACTCTCCCGCGACGAGCCGGTCCTCGGGCTTTGGATCGGGCTCGAATCGACGGCGATCACCGAAATGGCGGTGGCGCTCGGGCTCGACTGGGTGGTGATCGACGCCGAGCATGGCCAACTCGATTGGAAGGAGATCGCCGATCACCTCCGGGCCACCGTCCGCAGCGATACGGTGGCGCTGGTGCGGGTGGCGGAACTCGATCGGGGCCTCATCAAGCGGGCCCTCGACCTCGGCGCCGACGGGATCGTGATCCCGTGGATCGAGACGACCGAACAGCTGGCCCGGGCGGTGGCGTTTGCCCGCTACCCGCCGGAAGGAGAGCGGGGCATCGGCGCCGAACGGGCCACCGGCTGGGGGCAGTGCCTGCGCGAGCATACCGCCGAAGCCAACGAGCATGTTCTCGTCGTGCCGATCCTCGAATCGGTCGCGGCAGTGAGCGCCGTGCCGGCGATGTGCCAGGTCGACGGCGTCGAGCTGTTTTGGTTCGGCCCGGCCGACTTCTCCTCCACCGCCGGCTACCGCGGGGAGTGGGAGGGCCCCGGCGTCGCCGCGCAGATCCTCGCCATGAAGGATCGCATCCGCCAATCGGGCCGGCACTGCGGCGTGATTGCCACCGGCGACGACAACCTCCGCGAGCGCCTCGCGCAGGGCTTCCGCGCCGTCGGCGTCGGCACCGATTCCGGCCTCTTCGTGCGCTCGCTCAAAGGCACGCTCGCGGCCGTCGGACGCGACCAGCCGATCCGCCCCGCGCTCACCCCGGAATCGCCGCAGCCGGGCACCGTCGCCCGCCCGCTCCCCCGGCCGCCGGAGACGATGCGCCCCGACCGCCCGGAGCAGATCTGCGTGGTGGGGCGCGGGGCACCGTTCGAGATCGCCCCTGGCGTCCGCTTCGAGGGGCTTGTTGGCGCCCACTCTGGCGCTCGCCATCTCACCACCGGCATCGTGACGCTCGCCCCCGGAGCCGTTCTTCCCTACCACACCCATCCGAGTTCCGAGTCGGTGACGCTCCTCGACGGGGCGCTCGAAGCGGAAGTCGAGGGACGGAGCTACCGGCTCTCTCGGCTCGACAACGTTGTCATTCCCCCCGGCCGGGCACACCAGGTGACCAATCCCTCGCCGACGACACCGGCGACCGTCCATGTGGCGATGGCCAGCGACGCCCCGACCCGGGCGCTGGTGTCGGAGCGATTCGCGAAAAACGCGATGCCGGACGATTCGTGCGGCCAGGATCGGGCCGAGCGTGTCACCCGCTTCGCCACGGCGCGGCGCGGTTCGGCGGGCCCGAACACCGTCTTCATCGACTGCTTCAACCGCGATCTCATGCCGGGGATCGAGATGAGTGGCGGCTATGGGCTCTTCCAGCCCGGCGGCCGGCTCCCGGCCCATGTCCACGATTTTGATGAGTCGATCTGCATCATCTCCGGCACCGCCACCTGCGTCGTCGAGGGGAGACGTTATTCCATGAGCGACCGCGCCACGGCGCTCGAGCCCCGTGGTCGGGTCCATTATTTCGTCAATGAATCGGATCTTCCGATGGAGATGCTCTGGGTGTACGCCGGCCCGGTGCCGGAGCGGATCATCGTCGCCGAAGCCTGTGCAACCCCGGAAGGAAACCCGTGGCGATGACATCCGCTGCTCCGTTTACCGTCTCGCTGACCGCCGACTTCTACGAATCCGACGGCCAGTCGAAATACCGCGATGTCGGCCTCGACCGCTTCACAGACTCCCGCCGCTTCGTGGTCGGTCGCTTTGCTGACCATCGTGCGGAGATCGCCCCGGAGCAACTCACCGGTGTCAACGGCGTCGTCGTTCTCACGCCGCGCGTCACGGCGCGGAGCCTGGCTGGGAGTACTGACCTCCTCGTCTGCTCCCGATTCGGGGTCGGCTACGACAGCGTCGATGTCCCCGCCTGCACCGCCGCCGACGTCGTCCTCTGCATCGCTACCGGCGCCGTCGACCGCCCCGTCGCGGAGGCGACGGTGGGCTGGATGCTCGCGCTTACGCACCACCTCCGTGCGAAGGACAATCTCGTCCGCCAGGCCCGCTGGAACGACCGCAGCCAGTTCATGGGCTGCGAGCTCCGCGAGCGGACACTCGGCGTGATCGGCTTCGGCGGCATCGGGCGGGCGCTGGTGAAGCTCCTCGCCAGCTTCGGAATGAATCCGCCGCTCGTCTACGACCCCTTCGCCCCTCCAGAGGTGGTCGAGGCGCACGGAGCGCGAGCCGTGGGGCTCGACGCGCTCCTCGCCGGGGCCGATTTCGTCTCGATCCACTGCCCGCTCACCGAACAGACGCGAAACCTCATCGGTCCGCGCGAGCTTTCGCTCATGAAGCCGGGCTCGTATCTGATCAATACCGCTCGGGGGGGCATCGTCGACGAAGCCGCCCTCGCCGAGGCGCTGACCACGCGGCAGATCGCCGGCGCCGCCCTCGATTGCTTCGCCGAGGAACCGCTCACCGTCCCGCCGGTATTGGCCGGTTTCGACAACGTCCTCCTCGCGCCACACTGCATCGCCTGGACCGACGAGATGTTCCGTGACATCGGCCGCACCGCCTGCCAGTCGATCGTCGACCTCGCGGTGGGCCACACGCCCCGCGGCGTGGTCAACCCGGAGGTTTTCAATCGCCCCGGCTTCGTCGCGAAGTGGCGGCGACTGTCGGCTCGCGTGTTGTGATTTCCAGCCTGCTCCGATCCCTGATCCCATTTCACCAGGAAATAATTCGTCATGAAGAAGCTGCTGTCTGCGTGGAGCGTCCCGGGGGCGGTCCTGGTTGTGGCCTGTGTCACGCTGCTCGCTGCAGGGGCTGGAGACGTGGCCCCGCCGATCGTGCCGCCGGGGGCCGTGCCGAAAAAGCTTTTCGAGTCGAAGGTGCTCACCGAAGGGGTGGCGGTGGCGCCGGACGGGCAGGTGTATTTCAGCGAAATCACCTTCTCCCACCGCTCGCAAGATGAGCAAGGGACGATCGAGGCCGGCTTCATCTGGCATTACGACCCGGCGACGGGCAAGGCGGAGATCTTCCGCTCACCGAGCGGGATGTCCAACGGAATCAAGTTCGACGCGGCGGGCAACATGATCGTCGCCGAGGGGGCCGACTTCGGCGGGCGACGGGTGACGCGCACCGACATGGCCACCGGCAAAGCGCGGATCATCGCCGCGCTCCACGACGGGCGGCCGCTCAACTCCCCTAACGACATCACGATCGACGAGAAGGGGCGGATCTATTTCAGCGATCCCCGCTACGCCGGGCATGAGCCGATCGACCAGCCGCTCGAGGCGGTCTACCGGATCGACACCGACGGCTCGCTCCACCGGATCATCACCGATGCCGGCAAGCCCAACGGCGTCTGCATTTCCCCCGATCAGAAGACCCTTTACGTGGTCAGCAACGACAACGGCGGGACGGCGATCGGCGAGTTTGCCAATCCCGACGGGAAGGGGACGATTCCACTGCGGAAGGGGCTGATGGCCCTCCTGGCCTACGATCTCCACGACGACGGCTCAGCGACCTTCCGCAGAACGCTCGTCGACTACGCACCGTTTGACGGCCCCGACGGCCTGGTGGTCGACACGGAGGGAAATCTGTACGTCGCCGTCCGGGCAGAGAACCGGCCGGGGATCTGCGTCTATTCGCCCGAGGGAGAGGAGCTCGCCTCCATCCCCACCGAGGTGCCGACGAACGTTGGATTCGGTCGTGGCAAGGATGCCTCGCTCCTTTACATCACCGCTGGGGCGAGCCTGTATTCCCTCCGGGTCAACCGCGAGGGCTATCACCTGCCGGCGACCAAGTAGGCGTCAGCCGGGCTCACCCAGTAGGCGTCGGCCGGGCTCACCCAGTAGGCGTCGGCCGGGCTCACCCAGTAGGCGTCGGCCGGGCTCACCCAGTAGACGAAACGAAAACGCTCAAGCCCACCGCATGCCGGAGGTGCGGAACGCGGCTCTCGGGATCGGATTCAGCGCCGCTCGTCGTCGCCATCCTGCTTGTCGCGATCTCCGTTCGACGAAGTCTTCCGCTGGTTCTACGCCCCGTAGGCTTTCCATGGTCATTCCGGTCCCCGTCCCCAAGAGAGCTCGCTGCTGCCGAAAGCCCCACAAACGACGACGCTCCCCGGAGCCATCACAGCGCCGGGGAGCGTCGATGATAAGCAGTCGTTGCAGCCGCGGTCAGGGGAGGAGAACCGAGTCGATGACATGGATCAGGCCGTTCTTGGCCGGGATGTCGGTCTTCACGACCGTCGCCGATCCCGAGGCCGTTCCCACCTTCACCCCATCAGTCGCCGACACGGTGAGCGTGCCGCCGCCGGCAGTCTTGGCTTCGGTGAGCTTGACGACGTCAGCCGCCGCCACCTTGCCGGGCACGACATGGAGAAGAAGGATGTCGCGGAGCTTGTCCTTGTTCTCCGGCTTGAGCAGCTCCTCGACGGTGCCGGCAGGGAGCTTCGCGAAGGCATCGTCGGTCGGCGCGAAGACCGTGAACGGGCCATCCCCCTTGAGGGTGCCGACGAGATCGGCCGCACCGAGGGCCGCTGCGAGCGTCTTGAACGAACCGGCCGCGACCGCCGTGTCGACAATGTCGGGGAGGGCCGCGGCCTTCGCCACCGGCGTGGGGGAGACGATGCGAACCGACTCCGTGGGGACACTCCGGACAATGACCGAATCGCTGCCGACGACCTGCTCGGTGAACGTGGGAGCCGACGACGAATGGACGACATGGCCCGATGGGACATGGGCACTGCTCGTGGTGGATCGGCCGCTCCAAGATGGCTGAGACGAGGACTGCGGCGCAGCGGGGGCGTGGCTGCGACGCCCCTGCATGATCCGCCCGCGACCACGGTTGCAGTCACCGGCCGAGGCGGAGGGAATCCCAGCGGTCACGGTGACGGTAAAGAGAAGAAAAACGGAGGCAACGATGCGCATGGAGGGCTCCTGATGGGGAATGTCGGCTTTGATTTCTGAATTATAGACCAGCCGCGCAGCCTACACAGGGAAGGCACCCGGGGGCCCCCTCCGGCGGTCTCACTTCTTCCGCGAACCCCGCATCACTGGTGACTCCGTGAGCCGGAAAACGAAGATTTCCTCCCCTGTCACCGTGCTGACATCGTGGTGCATGCTCACGGAGCGAACCTCGCAGGCGGCCTCAATCACCGAATCGAGACGGGACCGGGACGATTCCACCAGCTGGGTCCGCAGTCCTTTGAAGAGATCACGCCCTTTGTGGGGTTCGAGAATCACGAACAGATGCTGCTCGGCGGCCGTGAGCACTCCCTGGATACGGATCACGACCAGGTCGGCGATCAGATGCGAATGGATTTCCTTCGGACCACGTCCCATGAAGGTCTGCATGAAACGAGCCATCCCCTCGCAGACGGCCGCCTCGATCTCCCCCTGCGATTTCACCCGCTGGCTGGTCCCATCCGGCGATGACGGGGCGGAGTCGATGGCGACGGGCACCACCAAACCCCTCCTTGAAGCTATTTCTCCCCCAACAAGGGCGAGCGGTGACCCATTGTGGTTCGACATGACGTTCCCCCCGAAGTGTCCGACATCGAACCGACCGATTCATGGCGCGCCATGAACGACCCGAAACACGCTCAGCGGGCATCAGGACTGACACGCTTCGGTGGGGAATCGACCCATCGCGAGCCTGTCGACGGCAGAGGCAGAAAACGCCCGCTCGACTCTGAAAACACCCTAGCGGAAGCAGAGGGAATCCGCTCACGCTTCGGTCAACGCGAGGCAGCAACTCCGCCGAAGAGGGCGGGCCGGGCGGCTCGTTTACCGAGATTCGATGTCGGGAAACGACGCCGACGAAGCCTGTTCGTCCGAATCGGTTACCGACACCCAGGTTCTACCAACGTCCGCGTCGTTTGGGAAACCACACCGAGGATATTGTCACGCACCCATCGGCAGTCGTGCGGGGAATCCGCACCCGTCTTCATGCCCGGCGCGGCACCGTCGCCCCCTTCGGTGCGCCGATCCCGCTTCCCCCGACGCCGTCACGTATGATCGGCTGATGGCGACCGACGAATCGGCTGCCCGCCGCACCGGGCCAGCAGGACGCCAAGCCGTGACCACTCCTTCGCCTTCGATTCCCAAGGAGCTCGCCCAGATCGCCCTCTCTCTGCAGACGGAGCGATCGGGGCATGTCCCGAAGGCGGTGACGGTCGTCGCCAGCGATGAGACCGTCGTCGTCACGCTCCATGAGGCGCTCACCCCGGCGGAGAAAATCCTCGCCAGGAGCACCGCCGGCGCCGCCCAGGTGGAGGGCTACCACCGAGCCCTGTTCGCCGTCTCCTGTGATCAACTGCGCGCGGAGATCCAACGGCTCACCGGGAGGAGGGTGAAGGAATCGGCCGTCGTCATTGAGCCGGCGACCGGGGCGATTGTCCATGCCTTCACCAGCGGCACGATCGTGCAGATCTTCCAACTCGAGCCCCACGCCCCGCTCCCGGCCTGACAGCCGCGGACCCGGATCAACCGGCCAGCGGTTCGACACCGGGGTCCCGCCCGAAGTCGTCAGCCGCGAACGCCGCGATCGACTCCGCCACCGACGACGCCCGGACCAACGTCATCCAGTGCGTCCCACCGGGCACGATCTCGAGCATCGAACCCGGCAACGTACGATGCAATCGCTTCGCCTGATCAACCGGGAAGTGGTGATCCGATTCGGCCCAGAGGATCAGCGTCGGGCTCTCGATCCGATCATAGAACGAGGGAAGCCGATCGAGCGTTCCCTGGTAGCCGGCGCACATCTTCGTGATGAACCGACGGACCGCAGGCGACCGGAACGCCCGGTGAAAATCGGCTCGCAGCGCGGGATCGATCCGCGTGTTCCAAGGAAGGAAGGTCTGCTCCGCCCGGTACAAAATCACCCCGGGCAAGGCCCGTAGGGCGAACCGATTGAACCCGAACCGACGCAGCAGGTGGATTTCCCACGAGGTGCGTTCATCGCCGAACACCAGCGCGTTCATCACGATCAAACGCCGCACCCGATCTGGATGCATCGCGGCGAAGACTAGCGCCGGCTGGACGCCCATGTCGATCCCGACGAGGACCGGTCGAACGATGCCGAGGTCGTCGAGGATCGTCAGCAGACGCCCGGCCTGCCGTTCGGGGGTAGCCCCTCCCGGCCATTCGTCGCTGAACCCCATCCCCGGCCAATCAAACGCCACGGTCTCGAACCGATCCACGAGCAGCGGAGCGACACGGCACCAGATCTGGAGGTTCTCCGGATAGCCATGGAGGAACACGATCGGCGTTCCCCGGCCGGCTCGCGCTAACCGCAGGGTTTTTCCATTGCCGAGCCGGACCTGCACCGTGCGGAGAAGTCCATCGGGATTCGTCATCGGTCGACTCCCCGATCGGCCAGCACGCGATCGGCGGCGAGATTCCCGCTCACCGCGGAAAAACTCACCCATTGCCCCGGATGGGTCGCGCTCCCCACAACGTAAAGATGACCGATCCATGGACTCCGGTGGGCCAACCGTCCCGTGAGCATGAAACGCGACGTCATTACCGGGTTCATGCTGTTGCGGTGGAGCTTGAACTGCCGGCCCCAATCGGCTGGACTGCGAACGCCGAGAATCCGGACATCATCGAACAGTTCGCGCCACCATCGTTCCTTCTCCACGACCTTCTCGACAAACCCGCGGTGCCCCGCTTCTCCCTCCGATTCGGCACGCGCGTGCTTCATCGGCGCGATCAGGCGAGCCGGAAACCAACCAGCGCGCTCCAGGGAAGGATCGAGCACACCAGGGAGGACGAGAAGCCTGCAACCGTCGGGCTCGGGACGGAGCCTGAAACGGAGATAGGGACCCGGCGGCCTTCCACGAACCGCGAGATACGCGCAAACGCCCGGGGACTGCAGCGGCAGTGCGGCGAGGGAACGACGGCGACGATTCCCCACCGCCCGTTGGCCATCCTCGTCGAGCAGATCCAGATAGGTGGCCAGGCCGACGTTCGACACGACAGCCTCGGCCGGCAACGTTTCGTCCCCCGTCTCCACGCCTGTGACGATCCCATTCCGGCAACGGATGCGATGCGCGGCCTCCCCGAAACGGAACGACACGCCCACCTCCGTCGCCACCCTGGCGAGGAGACGAGGAATCATCGCGATCCCCCCCGCCGGACAGTATGCACCCATGCGGTGGATCGCGGCAGGAACCAGGGCCAGAGGCGACGGAGCCTCTCGGGGCTGCTGCCCGGCCACATGGGTCCAGATGCCGAGGGTCTGGAGGATCGGCTCGGGAAGCCCCGACGACTTCAACACCGAATCAAGTGACCGGATGAGAAAAGGCAGATCCCGCAGGGCACCGGCCCGGACGACATCCGCCACCCCCGGGCGCGACCGCCATTGCATGGGCTGCAGCCGGCCGTAGATCGCCGCCGTCGATCGGATGAATCGCTCATACCGCGCCGCGGAGCCCGGCCACCGCGATTCGAACGCTGCGGCGGTCTGCTCGAGGGAATCATGGATCGAGATCGGCGGGCCGGAATCGAAGCCCACCTCGTAGACGTGGGAAATCCTCCGCAGCCCGAGCTCGATGTCGGCATCGATACCCAGTCGCCCCAGCGCCCATTGGAGACCGGGTCGATCGAGGAGCACATACGGCCCGCCGTCGAAGGCGAAACCCTCGGCCGAGAGGCCGGACGCCAGCCCCCCTGCAGCGTCGCTTGATTCGAGGACGGTGACCCTGCACCCCTGTCGGGCGAGGCGGATGGCCGCCGTCAGCCCCCCGATCCCCCCTCCGATGATGACGACGCGGAAGTCCATGCGATCCTCAAGCTGCCGGATCCGGCACACGGAGATCGAGCAACCAACGCACGGCCCGCCGAACCGTTTTCAACAGGAAGCCCTCCCGGCCGGACAGCGGGAAGGCCTGCAGATCCATTTCGGGCACGAAAAACGACCCGCGACAACTTCCCATCACATAGACCGGATAGGCCAGAACGCTCAGCAGGGATCGCAATTCGCCATGGTACGGCCCGCGCCAACCGGGGATCGGGGCATCGGTGCCGATGACCTCGATGGCCTGCGGTGAGCCACCAAACCATTGCGCCGCGCTCCGCAGTAGACTCGAGGATTCGAAACTCCGGACACCCACGTGCCGCAGCACGACGGTATCGACCGACAGCACGTCTTTTCCGGCGTAGAAACGGAGCGGATGAATCGGCTTCCGACTGCCCATCACCCCGACCAATCCGTCCGGAACATACTCGTAGGCATCGACGACACCGAAGTGCGGCGGAAAATCGTTGAGGAGCATCATCACCGCGGTCGCACGGTCGGCCTGCCGTTCGAGAAAGATGTATTCGTCACAACGCCCACCGACCCACTCGATGTTCCCAACGCACAGCAGAGCCATCTCGATCGGATGGCTGCGGAGCTTCGGAAACGAGATGCGGAAGTCGGCATCCCGCCACGCTCCGGCGACGGTGTACTGCGCCATGCCGCGTGAATACGGATGCCAGACCTGATCCTCCTCGGTGTCGATGATCCGGTACTGATCGGAGCCGAAGCCGAGATAACGGGCAACTTCTTCCACGGTCCGATGGTCGAAGAACCGATCGTAAATGTTCCTCCCTTCGATCACGGTGATGTCGGCGCACCCCAACTCCCGCAGATACCGGGCCAGGTCGTCCACCAGCACCGGATCGGTGAGCGGCGAAGGATCCTTCCGGTGGTATCCGAGCATGAATGTCGGCTTGATGACGATCCGCAGTCGCTCGACAGGCCGGTGGAGCGCCGCGGCCTGCTGCCGGATCGCCTCTCCCAGCCCGGATTGGTCGAGCAATTCCCGGAACACGGCGCGTTTCTCATCCCGCCGGACACCGAGCACGGAATGAACGGGCGCACCGCTGCCGATCGGATGGTCTTCGGCCGACGCCCGTCGTTGACCGCGCGGTAGGTATTCCTCCCCCACCCCACGGATCCGTTCGACGACCGATTCAACCGTCACACCGTCGCGCAGCCTGTCATCGTCGGTCAGGGCATCGGCGATGATCCTGAACATCTCGGCATGGCGGTCTTCGTCCTCGGCGACCCTTCTGAAATCCCGGGCGAGTTGCCGATCGAGATCGGGCCGTGAGGCCGCCAATTCGGCGATGCGATACCAGCAGAATGCCGCCGTCTGCTCCGCGTCGATGTTGAACTCGCAGAAGTTGCGGAAAGGACCGTATTGCAGATGAAGGCGGACGTCGCGCGGAACCTTGCCGACCATGCCACCGATCGCCGTCACGAGCGTGGCGATCAGCCGTGAAACCGGTGCCAGGCGCCACTGGCTGTGCTGGAGGACCGATCCGGCCCAGCCACCGATCCCGCCGGCACACTGGGCCGAGATGGCCCTGACTCGCAGCCACCAGCTTCCGATCTTGAGGATCGCGCCCCGGATGTAGATCGTGTGCATCTCCTCGTCTTTCCAGATCCAGACGAGGGCGTGCCGGAGGACGTCCTTGACATCATCGGGCAGGGGCAATGCCGCGATCCGTTGGCGCATGAGCGAGTCGCGATAGCCGATCGACACGAGCTCCTCGCGCTCCAGCGCCATGAGGAACAGCTCGATCAGCTCCTGCCGCGGATCGCCGGCACACTGCTGCCGGACAGCCTGCATCTCGCGGAGGAATTCGTCGTACACGGCCCCCATGAATGGCACCTCTACGCCCCACCGACGCTCGCCGCATGTCCGTCACACAAACCGCTCGTTGTCTGCTCGGTCGGCCGTCCCGGATCCCGCCCCCGTCAGCCGTCCTGCTTCGGCCGCCGGATCTCCGTGATCTTGACCCCGAGCGTATCGTAGGCAGCCGGGTCGCAGGTGAGAACGATGACCTGCAGACCACGCTGGGCCCCGAGATCGAGGACGCGCTGGAGGCCGAGGAGCCGCTCCGGGTCGGCGTTGACGAAGGCGTCGTCAAACACCACCGGGAGGCAGCCGTCGTGATCCTCGGCGAGGATCTCGGCCAGCGCCAGCCGCAGGCTCGCCCCGACCTGCTCGCGCGTCCCGCCGGAGAGCGAGCCGAAGCCGAACGGCACGGCGCCGTCGGCGGTGCGCGTCAGTTCGACCGAACCGATTCCCTCGCCGGAGAGGTTGATCGACACCTTCACCCCCGGCCCGAAGAGCCGCTGGAGGTAATCGCCGACCCGCGCCTTCAGCGGCTCGGCGAACCGATCCTCGACCGCCTGCTTCTTCTCCCGGAAGAGATCCGCAAGCAACCTGGCCGCCGCCGCATCCCGCTCCAGCCGGGCATGATTGGCCACGGCCATTGCCTCGCGGGCCACCCCCCTGGCCCGGTCCTCGGCCGGGTCGGAGGTGCCGGCGGCATGGCACGCGGCCAGCGCCAGTTGCCGGCGCGTATCCGCCTGCCGCATCGCCTCCTGGCGCTGTTCGAGCGAGGCCTGCACCCGCTTCTGATCGCGCTGGAGACTCTCCGGCTCGAGGGCTTCGCGCTGCCGCTGCGTGGCCGCGAGCCGATCCTCCGCTTGGCGGCGTGCCGTCTCGCGCACGGCCAATTCCCCCCCCCGCTCCTCTCCGACCTTCTCGACGAGCGCCTGCCGGCGCGAACGCAGATCGGCGAGCTGCTCCTGACCGGAACGGATCGATGCGACGATCCGGGCATGCTCCGCCACGGCGCCGTCGGCGAGCTTCTGGGCGATCTCGAAATCGGTGCTCGCCGACGTGAGCAGGGCAGCGAGCCGCTCGACCTCGGCATCGGCCTCGCGCCGTGCCGCCAACGCCGCTTCGAGCCCCTCGGCCCTGATGAAGCCCTCCAGGGGCGCCCGGGCGATCCGGGCATCGAGCCCGGCGATCGCTTCGTCGAGCTGCGAAAGCTCGGCGAGCGCCTTACCGTCGCCGAGCCCCTCGACCGTCGTGGTCTCCGCGCGGAGATCGTTGGCCAGATCGGTCCGTTTCGCCGCGGCCCGGCGGGCCTCGTCGATCGTCGCCACCCCGAGGGCCACAAGCCGGGCCGCGAGCGCCTCCGTCGCTGCGTCGAGGCGCTGGGCGCCCACGGCGAGGGAGCGGCCGCCGCCTGGCACGATGCGGAGCCGGGTGTGACCACCGACGACGATCTCCTTCCCGGTCGTGATCGTCTCCGCTTCCCCCGGAGCGAGCGTCACGTCGCCGAGGGTGACAGCCACGTCGCTGGCAATCAGCTCGACGCGCGTGGCGATCGCGCGCCATTCCGCGTCGGACGCGTCGACCGCCCTCTCGAGGGTCACCAGCGTCTCGACATCGGCGGGCTTCACCGCCGGTAGGTCGCGGATTTGGGCCCGGATCTCCTCGGCTTTCCTCCGGTGGGCGAGGATCAGATCACACCGCGACGCCAGCCCGGCCCGTTCGACAGCCTGCCGCTCGGCCTGCTCGACGAGGGCTTGGAGCCGGGCCCGCGCGTCCGCTTCGCGTTGCCGGGCCGTCAACCCACCGAGCCCCGCCACGGCCGCGTCGAGCCGGGCCCGCTGCGCCCCTTCGGCGGCCTTGGCACACTCGAGCTCCTCCCGCGCCGGGCTGAGCACCACTTCCGCGGCGCGGATCCGCTCGTCGAGGGCGCGGATCTCGGCGTCGGCCCGGGCGAGCTCCTCGTGGGCGCGGCGGGCCGAATCGGCGGCGACTCGCTCCCGGCCGAGGGCCAGATCGACCGCCGTCAGCGCCTCGCGGCGCTGCTCCGCCGCGACGAGCTCCCCGCGGATCTTCGCCACGCTCCTCGTCCCTTCGGCGAGCACGCGCTCGGCGGCGTCGACCTCCCGGACCGCTTCGTCGAGCGCCGCGAGGACCGCTTCGGCCGCCGCGCGACCCGCGCGCGCCGCCTCGAGCTCCTCGGTGGCCCAGGCGAGCTCCGACCCGGCCTTGATCCTCCCCTTGTCGGTATGGGAGCCGGCGACGAGGTCGAGCACCTGCCGGGCCACGGATCCGTCGGTCGCCGATTCGAGAACACTCCCGCTGCCGAGCCGACCGAGCCGCTCCCGCAGCTTCTCCATCGACCCTTCACCGGGCCCCTGCCCCCCCGGCGGCGCTCCGGCCGTTCCCTGCCACACCCACAGATGGGCCCAGCGCCCGCGGATCCGTTCGGCGATGCCGCGGCCCCCGCCGACCTCTTCCTCTTGGAGCAGACGGTGGATCTCTTCCTCCGCCTCCTCGTTGTGGCGCGTCCTCCCCCCCTGCTCCTTGAGCGTCGTGCTCCCGGAGGAGGTGCCGGTGAAGGTCTTCTCGATCGTCCACCGCTTCCCCCCGGCCGTGAACCCGAGGATCACCGACGGATGGCCGGCATGATGGGCCGAGCGGAGCGACTGCGCGACCTCGCCGGTGGCCCGGCTGCGGAGGAAGAGGGCGTTGTGGATCGCCTCGACGAGGGTGCTCTTGCCCGACTCGTTCGGGCCGGCGATGACCGTCACGCCGTCGCCGAAAGAAACCGTCACTTCCTTGTGGATCCGGTAACTGCGGACCGTGACATCGAGGAGTTTCATGGCGCCGCTCCCGTGGCTGGCTGGCTGGTGCCGCCGTCAGCGGCAGCGCGGCACAACCCATGGAGGAGCCGCAGCGCCGCCAGGGCCACCGCCGCCCCCTCGCCACCGGCATCTTTGCGGGCGACGAGCTCGGCGGCCACGCGGGAAATGATCGGATCGGGCCGCTCCGTCAGCGCCCGCATCTCCTCCTCCGAGGGCGTTAAGCGCACGCTGTCATCGAGATCGAGGCGGACAAGCCCCGCGCGCCAATCGTCGAGAAGCGTGTCGAGACGGCTGCGTTCGGCAAGCGAGACCGCCCCGGTGAGCACGAGCTCCACCAGGCAGTCGTCATAGCGGCTACCGGTCGCCTCGCGGAGGATCCTGTTCAAGACTCCGGGGCCGTCGTCACCAAGCGTTACCTCGTGCCGCAGCCAGCGAAGCTTTCCCGTCGGCAGCGCCTCGACGACGGGCAGCGCACCGCGCGACACGGTCACCGCGGCGACATGGCCGGGGCGCTGGTCGTTCTTCGGGAAGCGGTCAATCTCATGGGCCCCCGAATACCATGCCTTCTCCCCCACTTTGAGAAAACCGTGCCAATCACCGAGGGCGATGTAGTCGAGCTTATCGAGGGGGAGCCGACCGAGATCGATGGCATTGGCCTGCCCGGCCTCCTCGCCATCGACGCTGTTGCCGAGCGCCGCACCGCCGAAAACGCGCGTGCTCCCGTGAGCGATCACGATCCGCGGCCGCTCGTCCCCCTCCGCCGGCTCCCAGCGCCGCAGCCAGGTGGTCGGGTCGTCGGGCTCGTGCCGCCGCAGGAGCGGGCAGGGAAGGATCACGGCGTCGTCGCGCTCGATCGGCTGGCGCTCGAGGAGCATGTGGAAGTTCGGCGCCACCGCCTCCCGCTGGCGGCGGAAGAAGGGACGCTCCCAGAGGCTGTCGGGGCCACCGTGGTCGTGGTTGCCGGGGATCGCATAGACCGGCACCCCGATGCTGCCGATCGCGGCCAGCGCGTGCGAGATCGTGGCATCCTTCGGGGTCGCCGAGTCGAAGAGGTCACCCGCGACGACGACGAACGTTCCCTTGCGCTCTCGCACTAGGTCGCCGATCCGCCGGACCGCCTCGAGCCGCTCGCGCTGGACGCGGCCGCGCTGCTCCTCGTCGGCGATCCGCGCGAACGGCTTGCCGAGCTGCCAATCGGCGGAATGGATGAAGGTGGTCATGCGGGGAATGACACTCCGGCGCTCGACGGGATCCCTCTCAACGGAACTGTTGGCACCAGTAGACCGTCCCGTCGGCCGCTCGTGCCATCGCCACGCCGATCCGTCGGTGAGAGCCGAGGATGTTCGCCCGGTGGCCGTCGGACCGCATCCAGTCGGCCACCGTCTCCGCGGCCGACGACTGCCCCATGGCGATGTTCTCCGTCACCCCCTGGCCATGGGAAAGGTTGCGGTTGCGGGCCATCCAGGCGGCCTGCCGCCGGGAAGCGTTCATGAGGGCGGCATCGGCCGCGAGGGGGCCGAGACCACGCTGCGCCCGGGCGTCGTTGGTGCGGGCCACGACCGCAGCTTCGGTCGCCGACAGGCTCGCGCCCGAATCGGTCACGATCGACGGATCCTTTGCCCGGGCGACGACCCCTGCAGCGCCGAGCCAGACACCGACGGCAACACCGAGCGACAAGACGACGAGCGACCGATGGAACCAGGGGGTGCGCGTGGCACGCATGGGGAATCTCCTCGAGGGGGGATCGACGGCAGAACCATCACCAGCAGGAGTGCAGGTATGGAAGGCCCCCTGCGGAGCTGTCAACTTTCCACCCCGTCCCCGTGTCGTCCGTCATCCCCCCAGCTTGCCCCGTTGCCGGGCCGAGCGCGGCCCTGGGACGAGGCTTTGAGAGCCTCACGGCAGCGTCGTGGCCGCGTCGTGGAGCAATCGCACGACCGCCTCGACCATCAGCTCGCCGGCGCCGGGGGCAACGGTCGTGTTCGTCGTCTCGTAGCCGCCGCCGACCGCCGCGGCGCGCGTCGGCACGTAGATCGTTTCCCCATGGTTGGCCAGCTCGACGACGAGCGTCGTGCGGAACGGGCTGGCATTCTTGATCGCCAGGCCATGCTCCACGAACGACTCCCCGGGGAAAGCCACCACCGCCACGTCGCGGCCGAGCGTGATCACCTGCACGCCGAGCGGCATCGTGCCACCGGAGCCGGCGAGCTTCTTCGTCAGCCCCCAGCCGAGCCACTCGAGCGCCTCCTCCTGATCGACGTCGTGGCGGAGGTTGTCGATGATCAGCCGGCGGTAGGCATCGACATGGGCGAGAAACTCGGGCTTCGCCCCCCCCTTGATCTCCCCGAGGAGCTGCTTGGCAGCCGCGACCTGCTGTGGGGTGGCATCGAGGAGCGGCACATCGACCGTCGAGGTGCGCACCTGGAGGCGTGGGGCTACGACCGGCACAAGCGCCGGTAGCCCGGCCACGATCGAGCGGCCGATCGAGGAACCGATGAAGTCCGTCTTGTTCGCCTCGGCCTTCGTCGGATCGACATGGTTGATGTTGCCGCAGCAGCCATTGCCGAAGAGCGAGACCACGCCCCCGCCGAGGGCATCGCGGATCTCGCGCTCGATGAAGAAGGGGAAATCGGCGCTGTATTCGCTACCGCCGACCGTGTCGAGGTGGAGGGCGAAGGAGGAAAGGAGCCCGCGCGGCTTCCCGCCGGCATCATCGAAGCGGACAACGCCGATCTCCGCATCGATCGGCCCGGCGGGGCGGATCGCCCCCGGGGTGTCGACCTTCGCCCAGGTGCGCACCGAGCCATCCTTCATGAGAAACCTGCGGTTGAACGAGACGGGGGTCTGCTGGATGACGTTTCCGGCCGTCACCGTCACCTCCATGGCCGCCGCGTCGGCCCGCTTGACCGCCGCGACGAGCCCGTCGACGAGCCGCGGCGCATACGGCTCGCGTGTCGCCGCCTCACCGGTCGGCTTCCTCCCGGTGACGAACTGGAACAGCTCCTTGGTGTAGTCGGGGCCGGTGTGGGTGTGGGTGGCGGCAAGCATGACATTGGCGCCGGGGATCCCTGTTTCCCGCTCGACAGCCTCGCGGACGACGTCGGTGAGGTCGGAGGCAATGACGATCAGGTCGCAGCAGATGATCGCCGCGGCGGTGTCCCCCTGACGGAGCACGAGCGCCTTGGCGTGGAGCGGATCCTTCGTGCCGGTGGAGAGGCGCTCGAAGTAGTAGCCGCTCATCGGGTAGGGCCCGGCGGGCGTGATGTCGGCGATGGCCATGCCGGCCCGCAGCGGCGCTTCAGCAGCATGCAGAGCAGGAAAAGCCAACGACATCCAGGCCAGCGCCGCCACGAGCAAAGCCAGCATCATGCGCTTCATCCCACCGACATTCTCGCAACGGCAAGCCATGGCTCGTCTCCTGATTGGATTCGACGTTTCACTCGCGACGGTCAGCCCCGAACCAGGAGCCCCGAAAAAGCATCCCGTGCGCGCCCCGTGTGCCGAAGCAGCCCGAAAGGAACGGGATCGGATCGCCGATAACGTCGACCTGCTGCGGATGACCCGGCGGCAGCGCCGCCGTCTCTTCGATCTGCGGCGGACCGGCGGCGAAGTTCCGCGCGATCTCGTCGGCGCTGAGGGCCCGCGCATAGAGCGCGACCAGCGCGATCTCGCCGCGCCAGGGGCGGTCGCCGCTGACTTCGTTCCCGACGACGAGCCGGCAGTCGTCGGGCCAGCGGTTCATGTCGCCGGCGACGGTGTTGGTGGCCACTTCCTTGCCGTCGAGGGAGAGGCGGACGACGCCATCGGGAGTGCGCGTGGCGACGAGGTGCGTCGGCCGATGGACGGCGGTGCCGTCCGGGGTCGGCGTGGCGGGGGTGCCGTTGTCGCTGGTGGTGCTCGTCCGCAGACGGAGCTCGAATCGCCCTTTTTCCTGGACGAGCGAGAGGCTGCGCTTGCTCGTGTCGAGCGACAGGCTAACGATCCGCGCCGGGCCGGTCTGCTCCCCCTCGGCAGGCGTGATCCAGACTTCGAGCGCGAATTGCTGCGCCTGCCGGAGGGCCTGCGTGAGGCGCTTCGCCGGGCCGTCCGAGGCGATCACGACCGGAAGATCGAGCCCCATCCGACCGGCCTGGAAGCGCACCCCTTGCGGCTTGTCGATCCGCAGATCGATCCCCTCACCGACACCGGCCCGGTCGGGGAACACCCCCTTCACCAGCGCCTCGAAGGTATAGAGCACTTGAAGGCCGTCGACGACCCGCTCGGGAGGCTCGGCGCCCCGGGTCGGGGAGGGGGCGATCGACGTGATCACGCCGACGAGCACGGCCGCCCGAATCGAGCTGCCGAGGAGGGCGTGGCGAGGCAGCGGCGGAAAGGGAAGCGCGGGCATGGCAGCGCCGAGGAAAGCAACGGACCGAACCCTCCTCCATGATAGCAATCGGGCCACCTGTCCTCTGCCGGGTTCCGACACCCCCAGGGCCCACGCCGGCCGAACGGGGAGATAGACTTTGGCAGTTGGAGACTTCCCGCCCCGCGAGCCTTCCCTGCCACCATGCCCACCTACGTCTATGAAGTCGTCAAGCCGGACGGCACCGGCGGCGACCGGTTCGAACTGCTCCAGTCGATGGCGGAACCGGCGCTCCACAAACACCCGGAGACGGGGGAGCCGGTTCGCCGCGTGATCACCGGCTTCGCGATCGGTGGCAAGGGGACCGACATCGGCAACCCCAAGCTCCTCTCCGACCGGAACCTCGACCGGCTCGGGTTCACGAAATACGTGAAGAGCGGCGACGGGAAGTACGAGAAGACCGTGGGGAGCGGCCCGAGCCAGATCTCGGCCGACGAGTAGCCGGTATCCCCGGCGCGGCGCCGCTCGTGGCGACGCGGGGAGGCGCCGGGGAGGATGTTGGAATCCGCGACGGAGCCGGGCCGATGCGCTGCCGATCGATCGTCTGTCTGATCCTCCCGATCGTGCTGTGGTGCGCTCCGCTGCCGGGGGCTGAACCCGCGGCCCCTGCCGCGCCGCGCGTGGCCGAGGGGATCGGCATGACGATCGAACGGATCAGCCCGGTGAAGGTGATCATTCCTTCCGGGCAGCACGGGCTGGTCGGCTTCCCTGACGAGGGAATCACGTTCCTCTCCCGCAAGCCGCTGTCGTTCCTCCTCGTCGCCGGCGTGTCGACCCGGCTCATGCAGGGAACCTCGCTCGGCACCGCCGCGCCGGTCGCCGAGGTGATCGCCCCCTCCCCCGGTGGCCCCGACAACGGCTACGCCGGCGTCAGCGCCGCGATCACCGACCCGAAAGACGGCACGATCCGCGCCTTCTACCATGCCGAGGATTGGGAGGGCTACGACAAGCTCGGGCTCAACGGCGTCAACAACTTCCTCGCGAGCGTCTGCCTGGCGACCTGTCCCGCCGGTAGCAGGGTGTTCACGAAGCAGGGGCCGGTGATCACCGGCCCCGATCCCAAGGACACGACCTCGAAACAGCCGCAAGGTGTCGGCACCGCCTCGGTCACGGTGACCCCGGGGGGGAAATACCTCCTCGCCTGGTTCACCGTCTATTCGCCTGCACCCGGGCGCGGGTCGGAGATCGGGATGGCGCGGGCACCGGCGGCCTCAGGGGGCGAGGCAGGGAGCTGGTGGAAGTGGCACGACGGCGACTTCAGCGAACCGGGGATCGGCGGCCGCAGCACGCCCGTTATCTCCTTCCGGGAGCGGAAGGGAGCGGCGATGGATGCCAGCATCGTGTGGGTACCCGAATGCCGCCGCTACGTGATGGTGTTCACCGGCGTCATCCACGGCGACACCGCGCCCGAATCCGATCCCCAGGGGGGGATCTGGTTGGCCTGCTCACGGGAGGGGATCGCCTGGAGCAAGCCGGTGAGGATCGTGAAGGGGATCGGCGTGCCCTGCCCCGGACGGGAGTGCACGATGCATCCGTCGCTGGTCGTCAACAGCGCCACCGCCGACGCGATCGACGCCACCCTCCTCTACGGCTACAGCCCGAGTTGGGGCATGACCGTCGAGGCGCCGAGCCACCACCTCGTCGGCCGCACCGTCCGGCTGAAAATGACCGACGAGGAATGACGGCGGGCCGGCACGATAGCCGCCCCCTGCCGATGAGGGCAAACCGATCGACGCGGGCCGTAGGATGGCGGGCCTGCACTTTTTCGTCCCGTCGTTTTCGGATTCCACCGATGAACACTCGCGTTCCCCTGTCAGGCACGCCACAGGCATGAAGCGACTGCTCATGATCCTCGGCGCGGCGATCGTCCTCCGGGTCGTCGCCGGCATCGTGGCGAGTTACCCCGGCTATCTCCCCACCCCCGACTTCCGCACGGACTTCCTCGCTGGCCGGGAGGAGACGTTTGACGAAGGTGGCTATCGGACAGCGTTCGTGGCGCATATCCTCGCCGGACCGCCAACGCTCCTCCTCGGTCTCCTGCTGGCAGTCCCCGCCCTGCGCCAGCGGGCGCCTCTCTGGCACGTCCTGCTCGGGCGGGTCGTCGTGGCCCTCGCGCTGCTCGTCGTGGCGCCGAGCGGCCTGGTGATGGCCCGGCACCCCCTTCCCTCGCTCCCGGTGCCGGAGCAGGCCGTGGCCGGCCTCGGATTCGCGATGCTTGCGTTCCTCACCGGCGTCACCGCCGCGCTCGGTTTCCTCGCTGCCCGACGCCGTCGCCTCGCCGAGCACGAGCGCTGGATGATGCGCCTTCTCGCCCTGCTCGTCTCGGCGGTGGTCCTGCGGGTCATCGGGGGGGCAACATCACTGTTGATCCCCGACGCCCCCTGGAGCTATGCGGCAAGCGCTTGGGCCAGTTGGCTCCTGCCGCTGGTCGCCGTTGAGGCCCGGCATCGCGCCGCGCAGCGCAAAACGATCACGGACGATCAAACGACCCCGGAGGCGTGTCGGCCTCCGGCGTGATCAATGACCGGCGCACGTCGAGCGGCAGGCTGCCGATGTGGAGGAAGCCAATCGAGCCATCGGCAAACAGGGCCATCACACCACCGGGATGGCACCCCTCGTCGCTCCCCATCAGCACCTCCACTCCAGCGTCACCTCCGCCCATCCACGGCACGGCCCTCCCCTCGGGCACCTCGATCACGAGAATCGTGTTCCGATCGGCGCTGGCGGCTTCTTCGCGCGTCGCCGATCGATCGGGGTGGACGAGCCCTTCCGGGGAAACGACGAGCTGGTACGTGGTCGTGCCCGCGGGAGCCCGCAGCGACGGGCAGCGGTAGGGCTTGGCCGTCGCCACAGCCGCCGTGGCGTTGGCTGGATCGTCCCACCGTTTCTCCACATCGATCGCCCCTGCCGCCGCCGAGTCGTCGAGGTACGGAAGAAGGAGGACGCGCCAGCTTTGGAGCGGATGCCCCAAGGCATCAACCGAGAACGGCGGCGGGAGGGCTCCATGCTCGCGGGAATAGGCGTCGATCGCCCTGCCGATCGATTTGAGATTGTTGGCGCACTGTGACCGTCGCGCCGCTTCCCTCGCGCCTCCCCGCGAAACGGGAAGAAGGAGGATCACGGCGGCGACGAGGACCGCCGCAACCGCGAGCAGGCGGCCTGTGACCGAGCCGCGCCGTCCCGTCCGACGCCTCCCCGGCCGGGAGGACTTTCCACAACCATCCATCACGTCCTCCTTTCCTTCCCCATCCGCCCCCCGCGAGCCGCGATTATCCTACCGGGGGGCCGATTCGCCAAACCGTTGCCAGCGGCCCCGCCCCACCGCCGCGGAGATCCGCCATGCACGCTCCCATCCCCCTGCTCCGACACCTCTTTCCCGCTGCCGTGGCGTGGCTCGCACTGGCCGCCTCGGCATCCGTGACGCGCGGCGCCGACGCCGATACGTTTTTTGCTGCCGATCACATTTCCCGCATCGAGATCCGTCTCGCCGAGGGGGCCGCCGATCGGCTCCGTGACGATCCGCGGAGCTACGTCCCCTGCACCCTCACGATCGATGCCGACGCCGTCTTCGAGGATGTCGCCATCAAGCTCAAGGGCGCGGCGGGGAGCTTCCAGGGGCTCGACGACAAGCCGGGATTTACCGTCAACATCGACCGCTTCCGCCCCGGCGCCCGCTTTCACGGCCTCGACAAATTCCACCTCAATAATGCCGTCCAGGATCCGTCGTTCCTGGCCGAATGGCTCGGCTCGCATCTGTTTCTCGAGGCCGGCGTCCCCGCCGCGCGCGTGACCCACGCCCGCGTCCTCCTCGACGACCGCGATCTCGGGCTCTATGTCTTCAAGGAGGCGATCGACCGTGACTTTCTCAAGCGCCACTTCGACGACTCCAGCGGCAATCTCTACGACGGCGGCACGGGGGTCGATCTCGACGAGCTCGTCGAGCGCGACGAGGGGAAGAACGGCGTTCCCGGAGCCGATCTGAAGGCGCTCGTCGCGGCCTGCCGCGTAGCCGATCCGGCCCAACGGCAGGCCGCGATCAGCGAGCGGCTCGACGTCGACGCGTTCGTGACCTTCATGGCCCTCGAGCTGACGACCGGCCACTGGGACGGCTACACGACCGCCCACAACAACTACCGCGTCTACGCCGATCCGGCGAGCGGCGGCCGGATCCGCTTCCTCCCTCACGGCATGGATCAGATCTTCGGCGATCCCGGCGCCCCGATCCTCGACGGGCCCCCCACGATCGTCGCCGGAGCCGTGATGGGGGTGCCGCAGTGGCGGGGGGCGTTTCGCGATCGCCTCCGGGAGCTCCTCCCACGGTTCGCCGCGGAGGGGGCGATCCTGCCGCCGCTCGATGCCGTCGCCGAGCGACTCCGCCCCGCCGTGGCGGAGACGGGCGGGGAAGCGCTCGAGGCTTGGGAAGGGGCTCTGGGCGAGCTCCGCGACCGGATCGTCGCCCGCGAAGCGCACCTCCGCGAGCAGGCCGAGGCCCCCGAACCGGAACCGATTCAGTTCGACGGCGCCCGCCGCGCTGGGCTCTCCGGATGGACTCCTCGGACCGACGCCGGCGAAGCGACCCACGACGAGACCGAAGGGGACGATGGCCGGAGCGTGTTGCGGATCGCCGTCGCCGGCGAGACCCCCTCGATCGCGTCGTGGCGCGTGGCGGTGCCGTTGCCGGCGGGGCGCTACCGCTTCGAAGGGCTCGCGCTCGGCACAGCGATCGAGGGGACGGAGGACGACACCGGCAGCGGGGCGGGACTGCGGATCTCCGGTGGCAAACGTCGCCAAGCTGTCGATCGCGCGGGGGAATGGACGCCGCTGGGGTATGAGTTCGTGCTCGAGGCCGCGGCGACAGTGGAGCTCGTGGCAGAGCTGCGGGCCCGTGCCGGTCACGTCAGCTTCAATGCGGAGTCGCTCGTGCTCGTGCGGCTTTCGGAGCCGTAGCCCGGGCGAACTACCGTCACGAAGGCTGGAGCACCTGCCGGGCCGATTTTGAAATCGCCACCACGGCCGGATGCTGCATCCGCTTCTCGACCGAGATCGCGTAAAAACGCTCGCGGAGCTTCTCAGCCCGGCCGATGACCCCGACCCGGTAGGCCCGCCTCACCTCCTCCTCGACGACGGACGGTGCAGCAAACACTCCCTCCCCCTCCGCCCCGAACACCTTGAGCAACGCGCTGTCGGCGAACTCCCCCCGGATCCTCGGCCGGATGCCGTGGTCGTCGAACCATTGCTCGAGCGACCGGCCGAGCACGCTGTTGCCCATCGGCATGAGGAACGGGGCGCCGTCAAGCGACTGGGGAAAACCGCGGCGGTGGAGCTTCATCAGCTCGGCAGTTCCGAAGATGGTCACCCCGCTCTCGCCGAGGAGGTGATTGAAGGCGCGGAGGCCGAGCTGCGGATTGACGGGGCTGTCGCTCAACACGAGGTCGATCTCGTGGAGCGACAACTGCGTCAGGAGCCGGTCCGGGGCGCCGTCGATGCAGGTCACCCGCACATCCCCCTCGACATGAAAGGCGGGGCGGAGCAGACGATGGACCACGAGCTTGGGAAGGGTGTCGGCAACGCCCACGACCAGGCGAATCGCCCCGCCGGCCGGTCGGCCACGGACCACATCCTCGAGCTCCCGCCCGAGCGAGAAGATCTCGTCGGCATATCGGTAGACGGTCTTGCCCGCCTCGGTGAGCGTCATCGCCCTTCCCCGCCGCTCGAACAGCGGTGTCTTCACCGATTTCTCCAGCGCCTTAAGCTGGGCACTGATGGTCGGCTGCGTGAGATGGAGAGCTTGGCAGGCCTTTGTGACGCTCCCCTCGCGGGCGACCGTCCAGAAATAGAGCAGATGGTGGTAGTTCAACCAGCGCACGGCGGGCCTCCGAATTTGGTCTTTTCGATGACCCGTATAGTATCCATCGAATGAACCAATGTAGCGAGAGGGCCTCGTCTGGACGATGATAGGGGAAGCCCGGAGCTGCTTTCCTGCCCCAAAACCCCGGCCTTCCCGACCCTCCCGAGCCCTCCATGTCGTCGGCGAATCCCCACCACAGCCCCAGTTCCGTCGCCACCTGGCGGCAGCTCGGCAAACTGCTGGCCAGCGAGCGTCGGGACGTGGCCACGATCCTCGCCTTCGCCCTCGGCGTGGGGCTGTTGTCGGTGGTCACGCCGGCCGCGATCGAAGCCCTCGTCAACACCGTGGCCTTCGGGGTGCTGCTCTGGCCGGTGATCGTCCTCGCCGTGGTGACCCTCGGATTCCTGGCGTTTGCAGCCAGCCTCCGGGCGATGCAATCGGCCGTGGCCGAGTATGTCCAGCGCCGGGTCTTCGTCCGCACCGCCAGGGCCTTCGTAACGGCCTTCCTCCGCTGCGACGCCGACACGCTGGCGCGCAACAACCCGACCGACATCGTCAATCGCTTCCTCGAGGTGGCCTCGGTCCAAAAATGCGTGGCGACGTTGCTTGTCGAAGGTGTCCAGATCGCCATGACGACGATCGTCGGGCTCGCCGTGCTGGCGTTCTATCACCCTTACCTGCTCGTCTTTGCCGTCGTCATGGTGTTCCTCCTGGCGTTCCTGCTCCTCGTGCTCGGCACCGGCGGCGTCCGCACGAGCATCGCCGAGAGCGCGGCAAAGTATGAGTTTGCGGCCTGGCTCGAGGACCTGGCCCGCTGCCCCCGCTCGCTCCGCAGTCAGAGCGGCCTGACATTCTCGGAAGATCGGGCCGAGGAGCGGATCGACGCCTATCTGACGGCGCGACGGCGCCACTACTCGGTGGTCTGGCGGCAGGTCGTCTTCGCCCTGGCGATCGAGGTCCTGGCGAGCACCGCTCTCCTCGGTCTGGGCGGCTGGCTGGTGATCCAACGGCAGCTCAACCTCGGCCAACTCGTGGCCGGGGAACTGATCGTCACCCTCGTGCTCTCCGCGGTGTCGAAGATCGGGAAATATGCCGAGGTGTTTTACGATCTTCATGCCGGCCTCGCGAAGCTGGCGATCGTCGACCAACTCCCTGCCGAGGTCGACGGCGGGGAACAACTCCCCGATAGCCTCGGCCCGATGACGGTGGCCATCGATACCGGAAATGGCGAGGAGCCACATCGGCGCGTCGAGTTGGCAGCCGGATGCCACGCGGCCATGAACGCCAACGCCGGCAGCACGGCTTGGCTGGAGGCCCTGGCGCTCCTCAGCTCCCCGCCTGCGGGAACGTTCGAACTCGACGGCATCGACGGGCGATCGCTCGACAGGCCCGCCGCCCGTGAGCAGGTGGCCCTCGTCGGCGCCCCCGAGACGTTCGCCGGCACCGTGGCCGAGAATCTCCGCGCTGGCAGGACTTCGATTTCGGCCGCTGATCTCCGCGCGGCGCTCGAGACGGTGGGGCTCGCTTCCCGGATCGCCCGTCTGCCGCTCGGCATGGCGACGCCCCTGGCAGCCGACGGCTTCCCCCTCGATCCCATCGAGGCAGCCCGGCTGACACTCGCTCGCGCGATCGCCGGCCACCCCCGACTCCTCCTCATCGACCGCCTCCTCGACGGGTTCGATCTCGACGGGGACGGCGGACTGACCGACTCGCTCTTCGGCCCGTCGTCTCCCTGGACCCTCGTCGTCTCCAGTACCCGTGACGACGTCCGCCGGCGATGCGACTCGACCCTGGAGGCCTCGTGATCATGGGATCCCGCACCTCCCGCACCTCCCCCACCGTCCCCCCCCTTCCCGCCGGCGTGGCCACGCCACGGAGCGTCCGTCGCTTCGCCACGCTGGCGATCGTGATTTTCGCTGCTTCCCCATTCATTCTCGCCTTCGTCCCCTGGCAGCAGACCGTTCAGGGGCGGGGCGACATCATGGCCTTTGCACCGGTCGATCGGATGCAGGTCATCGAGGCGATGATCTCCGGCCAGATCAGCAAGTGGCACGTCGTCGAGGGAAGCCTGGTAAAGAAAAACGATCCGCTGGTCGATATCGAAGATAACGATCACCAGCTTGCGGCAAGACTGGAGGAGCAGCGGAGCTTTCTTGCCGACCGGCTCACGGCCGCCGAGCGCGAGGTGGAGGAGCAACGGGCGGCTGCGGAAGCGCAGGTGGCGGCTCGCGATGCGGCGATCCGTGCCGCCACAGCCAATCGGGATGCCGCCAAGAAGTCGATCGAGGTCGCCCAACACGTGGAGGACAACGCCACCTTCGCCGAGGAGTACGAACGCAACCGCTTCCAGATGTTCGAGGATCTGTTCACCAACCCGCAGTTCGGCGGGCTGGAGAGTCGGATCTCCCGTGACGAAGCCCGGATGCGGTCCGATCGGGCAGCCACCGACACCGAGAAAGCCAACGCGGAGATCGAGCGGGCCGAGGCGTTCCTCCTCACCCAGGAATCCCTCCTCGTCCAGGCCGATGCGGCCGGACTGTCGGCGATCGCCGTCGCCCGCGGCAACCTCCGCAAGAGCGAGCAGAACCTGTTCACGATCCAGCGCGATCTCCAGGAAATCGACACCCGCATCGAGCGTTTCAAAGACCGCATCGTGCTCGCTCCCTGCGACGGCACCGTCTACAGGGTGGCCTCCAACGTCAGCCGCGGCGGCCAGTTCGTCAAGGAAGGGGATGAGCTGTGCACGATCGTTCCCCTCACCAACGACCGGGTCGTAGAGCTCCTCATCGACGGCAACGACGCGCCGCTGGTCCTCGCGTACGCGGAACAGACGGGCTCTTTCCCGCATGTCCGACTCCAGTTCGAGGGCTGGCCGGCCGTGCAGTTCTCCGGCTGGCCGGAGCTCGCTGTCGGCACGTTCGGCGGCAAGATCCGACAGATCGATTCGGCCAGTGGGAGCACCGGGAAGTTCCGAATCCTCGTGGAGCCCGATGCCCAACTCGCCGGCGACACCTGGCCCGATCAGCAGATGCTCCGCCAGGGCAACCAGGCGATCGGCTGGGTATTCCTCAACCGGGTGCCGCTCGGGTACGAGGTCTGGCGGCGACTCAACGGCTTCCCGCCGGTTCTCGCTCCCCCCTCCAAGGACCCGGAGGGGAAAGAGAGCAAGCCACCGAAGGTGAAGGTCGGATGATTCCGAAAGCGGGCGTGTCGAGCTTCACGCCGATCCTCACCGCCGCGTCCCTGGCTTTCCTCATTGCCGCCTCGAGCGCAGCGACGGAACCGGGGCGGTTCGTCCCCGCCGGCCGGCCGACCCCCCTTGCCCCCGATCGGGGTGACCTGCCGCCGACGGTGATCACGCAATCGTTCCTCGACCTCGTCGACACGGCGGAGGCCTCCGATCCCCGATCGGCCGGCGACGACCGTCGTGGCACCACCATGCCCGCGCGGGACGAGCTCCGCTCTCGGCCCGCCACGATCGCGGTGCCCCCTGCCGCTGCTCGGCAGCCAGGCATCGAGGCACTCCCGCCCCCCGCGCCGGCGGCCATCGCGGCCGCCACCATCGCCCCCCCACAGCCCTCCGCGGCCCTCGAGCTGCCAGACCTCTCCTTCGACAATCGCGACGAACCGCTCACGCTCCGGGAGGTGCTCCAGAGCGTCCTCATCCATTACCCGCTCCTTCAGGCGGTGGAACGGGAGCGGGGGATCGCCACGGGCAAGCTGACCAGCGCGATGGGGGCCTTCGACACCAACGTCAACATGGCCGGCAATGCCCTCTCCCCCGGAACCTACGAGAATTACCGATCCGATTTCGGCCTCTCGCAGCAATTCATGACCGGAGGGATCAGCGCCTTCGGGGGATTCCGTACCGGGTATGGCGATTTCCCCACCTACAATCTCTCCCAGAAGACGGCCAATGCCGGGGAATGGCGGGGTGGCCTCACCGTCCCGTTCGCCAAGAACCGCGACATCGACCGTCCCCGCGCGGCCCGCGCCCAGGCCGAGCTCGACGTCGCGCTCGCCGAGCCGGTCATCGAGCGCGGCCGCCTCGACTGGATGCGGGCGGCTGCCCGGGCCTACTGGGCATGGCAGGGGAGCGGGGAACGATACGAGGCCGGTGAACGATTGCTCGACCTCGCCGTCCGCCGCGACGGCGAACTGGAGCAGAAGGTAGCGCGGGGCGCGACGGCGAACATCGAACGGATCGACAACCAGCAGAACATCGCCCTCCGCAACGGTCTCATCGTTCAGGCCGACCGGGCGATGCAGCAGGCCTCCATCGATCTCTCCCTCTACCATCGTGACGCCTCCGGGCGCCCGCTCCTCGCCCGCCGCAGCCGGATGCGACCGGTGCCGGAGCCGGTGCAGCCAGGCGTCCTCCTCTACCAGGAGTCGCTTGCCCGAGCGCTCGGCTCACGGCCCGAGTTCCGGAGGCTTTCCCTGCAGCGGGAGAAGCTCCTCGTCGAACGGCGGCTCGCCGCCAACCAAACACTCCCCAATCTCGATGGCCAACTCACCGGAAACCAGGATGCCGGCTTCGGCAAAAGCGCCTTTTCCGGTCCCGACGGCCTCGACCGGCAGGTGTTGCAGGCGTCGTTGATCTTTCAACTGCCGGCCCAGCGTCGCGATGCCCGGGGCCGATTGCAGACGGCCGATTCGCAGCTCATGCAGGTCGACCGGCAATTGAGCTTCGCCGAGGACCAGGTGCGGGCCGAGGTCCAGGACGCCTTCTCCCTGCTCGAGCGGGCGTACGAATTCCACAAGCAGGCCCGCACCCGCCTCGATCTCGCCCGCCTCGTGGCCGGCGCCGAGCGAGAACAACTGCGGCTCGGTCGCAGCGACGTCCTCCGCGTCACGCTCCGTGAACAGGCGAAGTTCGATGCCGAGATCTTCGAGATCTCGGCCCGCCAGGAGTTCTGGCGGGCCGAGAGTGATCTGCGTGCCGCCGACACGTCGCTCGGGCCGGAAAACCGGGGGCTGCTCCGGGAAATGACGGTCCGACAGGTGCCCATCGACGAGTGACGCTGACGCTGGTCATTCGTTTTGCGACTCGCGGCCGCGGGCCGTCGAGATGCAATAGCGGATCCAGTGATCCATGTTCTCGTTGAAATAGCCGACACTGCCGTCGGCGCGGAGCGCATGGCCGCCGTTGGGATGGTTGCTGCTCCATCCCCGGCAGCGCTGGTCACCCGCCCCCTGCTGCCAGGCGGGATTGGTGTTGTTGAGCGGCTTGAGGAGACTGTCGACCACCGCGTTGGGATTGACCCACGCCGCATCGGGCAGGGAGTTGTAGTCAAACGACGCGCCGTTGCCACCGCGCCAATGCATGTTCTCGAACACGGCGACCGTCCTCGACGTGCCATCGACGATGTCGGAGAGCTTCCGCGGCCCGACCTGCTTGAAAACGCCGTTGTAGTTGGCCTGTTCGTTCATGCACTCCCCGTTCACCCAAGGTGTGCCCCCTCCCCCCTTGTTGAAACGCCCCTTCCCTTCCGGGTCGGTGAAGGTGGGGATCGCACCGCAGTCGTGCCAGCCGGCCCACACGTGCCCCAGGCTGCCGGTGTAGTCGGCAGCACCGAACCTGTAGCTATTCCAATTGAAGTAACTCGCTGCCTGGCCGGTGCGGACCGGCTCCATGACCGTGTTCGACGGGCAGAGGAGATTCTTCAGCGGCCTGGCTGCGAGTGACGCGTTGTTGACCGGGCTCGTGCTCGTGTCGTAGCTGTTGAGCGCGAAATTGAACTGGTTGTAGAGCGCCTGCTCCTCCAGATACGGCATCGCCATCACCACCCACGACCAGGCGCCGTCGTTGGAGAGGTTGAATTGGCCGCGCCCCGTGTTCGCACCGGTCTGTCCGCAGATCGCCTGGTCTTTGTTGAAGGGCAGGACATCGTCTTTGGCCGACGCATGATTGAGCAGCGCCAAGCCGATCTGCTTGAGGTTGTTGCCGCATCGGCTGCGGCGCGCCGACTCCCGTGCCGACTGGACCGCCGGCAGGAGCAGGCCGACGAGCGTTCCGATGATCGCGATCACCACGAGTAGTTCAACGAGCGTAAAGGCTCTCCGGGCCGTTGTCATCGTCTCACCCTCCTCTGCGGGATACCGGGGGAGCCGGGCGACACATCCCCCTCTGCCACCGAACCTCCGGGCCACCACGGACCGGAATGACGCCGCCAGTGGCCGGCGCATCGGTGGAGTCAGTACCCTGTCCCCCGACGATGGCCGGCCACGGCCTCCCCAGCGCGCCGTTGTTCATTCGTAGCCTGCCATCTCGTATTCACCAATCAGTTCCTCGCGATTCATAAAAATGTTTTTTTCTATATTAAGAGTCATTCCGCCGACCCGCGCCACAGCCGCCGGGGGGGAAAAGACCGGGCGGGATTGCCGATGGGCCGGGGAGCGGTTTTGTTAACGCGGTCGATTCCCGCCCCGGGCCGCACACCCCCGGCTTCGAGGCCGATGCCAACGTGGCCAGCGGGATGGCGGCAAGGTCATCCCCTGGATCCGGGGAACGGTCTCCGACACCGGCTCGCGCGAGCTGTCCACGCTCGCGGTGCTCGCGATGGCCCTGGCGCTCACCGTGCGGATTTTCGAGAGCCTCGGCGCGAGCCCCGAGCAGATCGACCGGGAGCGGGAACACGTCGAGGCGAGCTTCCGCGGTGGCTGACGCCACGCCGTCCCGCGCGGACCGATTCCCCGGCCGCGGCGCTATACTTTTCTTCTGCTTCGCGGGCAGCGAGGGCTTCCTGTCAACGAGAGATCAACGCCATGCCCCCCACCGGTCGACGCTCCTGCCACCCCGTGGCCAGAATCGCCGTCGTCTCACTCTTGCTCGTGGCCATTTCCCATGGCCGGCTCGCCGGTGGTGAAAAGCCCCCCGGCCTCACCACCTGGGATGGCCGCCACTCGATCGACACGATCCGTGCCACGGTCGTCTACTTCGTTCCCTCCGACCGGCAACCGCTTCCTGACTGGCGGGAGCGCGTCGAGTGGCTCTGCCAGCGCGTGCGCCGCTTCCACCACCGCGAGCTCGCGGGCCGATCTCGCCTCGTGACCACGATCCACCCAGAGCCCTTCCGCTCCGCCGTATCGACCGACGCGCTCCGCGCTGGCGACGGCGACGCGACGTTCTTCCGGACCCTCACCGAGGTCGACCGGACACTCGACGTCGGGCGTGATGCGGACGGTGCCTTCCCCGTTCTCCTTGTCTTGAGCGACATCAACTGGCGCCCGCTCGATGACTTCTCCCGCCAGTCGCCCGACGGGCAGGGCTGGAAGTTCGACGGCGCCCTCGCCGACGGCGGCCTCCATGTCCCGGGCGCCGCCGCCGGTGGCTCGCGCGCTGTCTACCTCGCCGACCGCGGGCGTGGCTGGGGGCTCGTCAGCGGCGACGGCTGGCGCGTCCCCTGCCGGGGGAGCGACTGCGTCGTTTATCACGAGGGGATCGGCCATGCCATCGGCCTCCCCCACCCCGAACCGGCCGATGGCTCGGTGATGAGCGAAGGACAGTACCGCAGCGCCCTGGCCCAATCGTGGGTCGAGGCCGGGCAGAAGAAGCCATTGGGGTTCACGGCCGACGATGCCGCCAAGGCCCTCCCCGCCGATCCGGTCTTCGACACCTTCACCGCCACCCCCGAGCCGGCAGTGCCTCGGCCGGGCCAGCCGGTGGCTCTGCGACTTTTCCCCCTGGAGCTCATTCCTCCGGGACTGCGCGTGGAGGTGCAGACGAGCCTCCGCGGCCCGTGGACGAGCGTGCCGCTCGAGGCCGAGGCGCTCCACAAGGGACTGGTCTCCCTGGGGCGCTTCGACCGACCCTGCGGCGTCGGCTGGCGCGTCACCGGGCCGACGCCGAAGCTCACCACGGAAGCCGGCGATGACGCGAAACGCGCCCCGGTCGATGGGCCTTCCGTCGCCACCGCCTGGGGCTACTTCCAGGTCCGGATCGCCCCTGATGTTCCCCCTCCCCCGGTCGACATCGATCCCACCGACCGGCTCCCGGCGACCGGGCGCGGCGCGGCGATCACCACCGTCGATCTCCTGGCGCTGGTCGATCCGCGCCGCGATGGCGTGGCCGGGGAATGGACGGATCACGAGGTCGACGGCCGCCGCGAGCTCCTCGCTCCGAAGTCCCTCGGGGCGCGGATCGAGCTGCCCTACGCGCCGCCGGAGGCCTACCGACTGACCCTCATCATCGAACCACTCGACGAGCCTAACGGCCTGACGATCGGCCTGCGCTCGGGGGAACACCGCTTTCTCGCCCTGCTCGGTTTCGGAGACGCCGGCCGACGGGTCAGTGCCCTGGAGAACGTCGACGGCCGCAACGTCGCCGATAATTCGACACGGATCGAGGGGGATGTCTTCCGGAAAAACCTTCCGGCGGAGATCGTCGCCACCGTCGAGACCGGTGGAGTGACGGTGACCGTCGATGGACGGCCGTGGATCGAGTGGAAGGGGAAGCCGGAGCGGCTGTCGCTCTCCGATTACTGGCAGACGCCGCGGCAGGAAGCCCTCTTCCTCGGCGCCTATGACTGCCGCTACCGGGTGCTCCGGGCCACGCTCGAGCCGCTCTCCGGTGAGGGGCGGAGCCTCGTCGATGACGGCGATGCCAAGGAACGCTGACGATGACCGCGACGGCCGGCAGGGACCGGTGGGGATCGTTTGATGAGAATTGAGCGTGGAACGGTCGCCGCGGCCGGGTGGAGGGGGTACAACGTCGGCTCCCTACCACCCGCGCGAGGTTTACCATGCGATTCCCGAGGGTCACCGTTCCCCGCGTTCTCCCCCTCCTCGTCGCAGCCACACTCCTGGCCCCGGCGTTCGTTTTCCGGGCGCTGGCCGAGGAGCCGATCCGCCGCACCCCCGGGCCACAGCCCGATGGCTCGGTCGTCCTCCCCAACCAATGGTCGCTGCGACCGGCGGGCAAGCAGGTCGAGGTGGGGGATTTCCCGGTCAACGTGGCGATCCATCCCGATGGCCGCCACGCCGTCGTCCTCCACTGCGGCTTCGGTCCCCACGAGCTGGCCGTGATCGATCTGGAGACGCGGAGGGTGCTGTCACGGACCCGCGTCGAGGAGGCCTTCCAGGGGCTCGCCTTCGACGGCACGGGGAATCGGCTCTGGGCTTCGGGCGGCGCGGCCGAGACGATCCTCCCCTTCCGGTTCGAGTCGGGGGCGCTTGTACCCCTCGAAGCGGTGCCGCTCCGCGATGAGAAACTGCGCGGCATCCCCGCTGGGATCGCCGTCAACTCGACCGCCACCACCCTCTATGCCGCCAATGTGTGGGGGCATTCGGTCTCGCGCGTGCGACTGGCCGCGGCCGATGGAGCTGCGATCATCGATGAGCTCCTCCTCGGCGTCGAGGCCCCGGTGCCGGCGCCGGCGCCCGCGCCGACGACCGACGACCCGTCGATCACGAAGCGCGCCGACGTGCTCCTCGAACGGGTCGTCGCCGATGCTCCCCACCCCTGGACCTGCCTCCTCGACGAAGCGCGGGAGCGGCTCTATGTCTCCCTCTGGGCGCAGGCGGCCGTGGCGGTGATCGACACGCAGGCATGGCGCGTCGTCGGCCGGATCGAGGTCGAGGAACACCCCAACGAGATGGTGATGTCGCCCGACGGGAAGCGGCTCTTCGTCGCCAATGCCAACCGCAACAGCGTGTCGGTGATCGACCTTGCCGAAGGGAAGGTGAGCGAGACCCTCGTCGCCACGCTCACCCCCGACGCCCCCCCTGGCAACACGCCGAACTCGCTGGCAATCTCCGCCGACGGCGAGCGGCTCTTCGTCTCCAACGCCAACATCAATGCCGTGACGGTGTGGGAGGTCGAGACTCCGGGAGCCGCCCGCAGCCTCGGCTTCATCCCCGTCGGCTGGTATCCGACCTGCATCCGCCTCACCGCCGACGGCCGCCGGCTCCTCGTTGCCAACGGCAAGGGGATGATCTCCGACTCCAACCGCAACGGCCCGCGGCCGGGATTCAATCCCGACGCCCCCACCCCCGACTACATCGGCGGCCTGTTCGACGGGACAATGTCGTTCATCGAGCTCCCCGAGGAGGGCGAGGCGCTGACGGCGCAGCTGGCGATCTGGACGGAACGGGCCTTCGCCTGCCAGCCTCCTGCCGCCGACGGCCTGTTTTCGGCGGACGAGCTCAACGGTCATCCGATCCCGCTCCTCCCCGGTGCCACGAGCCCGATTGAGCACGTGATCTACATCGTCAAGGAGAACCGGACCTACGATCAGGTCCTCGGCGACATGCCGGAGGGGCACGGCGACCCGACGCTCTGCCTGTTCCCGGAACGGGTGACGCCGAACCATCACGCCCTCGCCCGGCAGTTCGTTCTCCTCGACAACTTCTACGTCGAGAGTGAGGTCAGCGCCGACGGTCACGAGTGGAGCATGGGGGCCTACGCCACCGACTTCGTCGAGCGCCAATGGCCCCTCTCCTACGGCCATAACCGCCGGAAGAAGTTTCCCTATCCTGCCGAGGGGAGCTTCGACGCTGCCGCCCGCCCCGCCGGCGGTTATCTGTGGGACCGGGCCATTGCCGCGGGGGTGAGCTTCCGCAGCTACGGCGAGTGGGTCGCCAACGGCAAGACGCCCGAAGATCCCTGCACGCCAAAGGTCAAGGCCCTCGAGGGGCGCTTCGATCCGCTCTACCGGAGCTTCGACCAAGACTACTCCGACCTGAAGCGGGCCGATCGGTTTCTCGCCGAGCTCGCCCGGTTTGAACAGGAAGGGGCGATGCCGCGGCTCCAGATCGTCCGCCTCCCCAACGATCACACCAGCGGCACGAGCCCCGGCAAGCTGACGCCGACGGCCTTCATGGCCGAGAACGATCTCGCCTTCGGACAGATCGTCGAGGGGGTGAGCCGGTCGAAGTTCTGGCCGACAACCGCGATCTTCGTCGTCGAGGACGACGCCCAGAACGGCCCCGACCACGTCGATGCCCACCGCACGATCGCCTTCGTGATCAGCCCGTGGACAAAGCATGGCGCGGTCGATTCGAGCCTCTACTCGACCAGTTCGATGCTCCGCACGATGGAGCTCATCCTCGGGCTCGACCCGATGTCGCAATTCGACGCGGCGGCCCTGCCGATGGTCGACAGCTTTGCGAAGGCCCCGATCCTCGAGCCCTACCGCTGCCGTCCGGCGGAAGTCGCGCTCGACGAGCGCAATGTGGCGACGGCCTGGGGCGCCGAAGCGTCGCTCGTCATGGATTTCTCCGTCGAGGATGCCGCCGACGACCTGCTTCTCAATGAGATCGTCTGGCGGAGCGTCCGCGGCCCCAATTCCCCGATGCCGGCCCCGCGACGGGCGGCCTTCGTGTTCGCCTCCGAGGAGGACGAGACCGAGGAATAAACGAGAACGGCCCGGTCGGCGCTTGCCGACCGGGCCGTCTTGGTTTCCGTGAACCGTGCTGCGGGCAGCGGTGGTTACTTGTAGTCGTCGAGCTCGATGACGAGCTCGGGCATCTCGCCGGAGATTTCCTTTTCGATCTTCGACTTCCGCTCGCCGAACTTGCCCTGGAGATTGTCGCCCGGTTGCCGGCCGTTCATGTGAGCGACCGACACCCGGTACTTCCCCTTCGGCAGCTTGATGGTGAAGGCCCCCGACTCGTCGGCAAAGGCCGATTCGGAGAAGTCAGCCCCACCGCTGCCGTCGGTCCGAACGAACTTGATGTTGACGCTCGCGGCCTTGGCAGCAGCCATCACCGGGTCGAGGGGGAGCGGATTGCCCCCCCGGAGGATCTTCCCGCTGATCTTGAACTCCGGCTCGGTCTTGTAGCTCGTCCGACCACAGCCGGTGAGGGCGGTGGCGCCAGCGAGCAACAGACAGAGTGGCACAAGGGCTGTCCGCCGCGAAAACGTCGCGGTCGTCGAGAACATCGTCATCAGTATTCCACCATTTTTCCGTCGTCGCGGTGGCCCATCCGCCGCCAGATCGTCTCGTTGATGTTGTAGGTGATGCCCCGCACCGAACCGTCACAGAGCACGACGTTGACGACCGTCGGATGGGCAGAGCCGAAGCGGCCGTCGCCATGCCAGGTCCCCGAACGGTCGCCGTCGGTCTGCGGCACGAAGCCGGTGTGCCGCATCGTGTCGTGATCCCAGCCGGCGGTGTAGCCCTCGTTGTCGTCGCCGCACATGTTCCCCTTGCAGTTGTCGTTGTCGAGGGCCTTCTCACCGAGGAGGATCACGTTCGTCGTGCCGTCCCGGATGCTGGCAAACGTCGCCACCTTGCGGAGGTCGATGTTTTGCTGATCGCCGTCGACCCGGAAGATCGGGCCGTCCCCTTCGTTGTGCCACGGAGCCCCCTCGCCACCGAGCCAATTGTCGCCGGTGTCGAGGCTGTTGCCGGCGTAATCGGTCTGGGCGTAGGGAGCCCGGCCGCCGGGGAACGGAGCGCCATACCATTCGCCCGACGACTTCACGCCATCGGAGGAGGAACGACGGCTGGGGCAGAAATACTGCGCTACCGGCGTGCCACGGGCCTTGTAGAAGCGCTCCCAATCGGCGATCGCGCCGTTACCGTCGACATCCTTGGCGCCGTTGCCGAGCCAAAGGGCCTCGTTCTCGAGATAGGGGAGGATCTGGTAGCCCCAGCCGGCGTACTGCTTGACGCCGGTGGCGGGCATGCCGTTGTTGAACGACCACGATCCCCACCACCAGCCGCCGGTGGGGAGAAACTGCCGGGTGTCGTGGTGGTTTTGCACCGCGAGTCCGAGCTGCTTGAGTTGGTTGCTGCATTTGACCCGGCGCGACGCCTCACGGGCGGACTGCACCGCCGGGAGGAGGAGGCCGACGAGCGTGCCGATGATGGCGATCACCACCAGCAACTCGACCAACGTGAACCCCCGGGCCGGGCGCCGAACGGCGACCACCCCGGGAACGGTTTCGATTCGGGCACCCATGACGATTCTCCAGCTGGAAGAAAAGAATGAAACAATTCGCCGGAAGATGAGGCGCAGTACTGGTCATCGGACAACGAACGAGCCCAACTGCACCACCGCACCCGCCCCCCCTTGCGATGCCTTCGGCCACGCAACATGGGGATGAAAAACGGTGGGGCAGACGTCGCCGATGGAAGGAAATCCCCCGTCCCCAGACCGAAACCCTCGTTACAAGCCTACGGTCTGATGGACTGACCGGCAAGCCGCGGCCGGTGATTTCACCCCCACCTCCTGGGGCACGAGGCTGGCGGAAGCGGGGCCTGCCGCGGCGGCCGTCTCTGGGATCGGCCGAATCCGGCACCGGTCAGCTCCGGCGGGCCGCCAGCATCGCGGCCGCCAGGAGCATCGTCGCGGCATGGATCTCGACGATCGCCCCGATGTCTTCACAGTAGCCCCCCCCGCAGACGATTCCCACCGGTACTCCGGCCGACTCCGCCGCGGTGAGCACCCGCCGGTCGCGTTCGAGCAGCCCGGCACGGCTGACGCCGAGCCTCCCGAGCCGATCCCCTGCGTAGGGGTCGGCCCCGGCGATGTAGAGGAGCAGATCGGGCCCCCTCCCCCCCATCGCGCCGTCGATCGCCGCGTCCACCGCCGCCAAGTAGGTGGCATCGTCGGCGCCGTCCTCGAGGCCGAGGTCGAGGTCGCCGGGAACCTTGCGGAGCGGGAAATTGCGGGCGCCGTGGACCGACACGGTGACCACCGAGGGATCGGCCGCGAAGATCTGGGCCGTGCCGTTCCCCTGGTGGACATCGAGGTCGAGGATCGCCACCCGCTCGACGTTCCCCCGGGCCTGCATCTCCCGCGCCGCCACCGCCGTGTCGTTGAAGACGCAGTAGCCCTCTCCCCAGTCGCTCCCCGCATGATGGGTGCCTCCGGCGAGGCTGGCGGCGATCCCATCCTCGAGCGCCGCCGCCGCCGCGTCGACCGCGGCGCCGGTGCTCCGCAGCGACCGGGCGACGAGGCCTTCGCTCCAGGGAAACCCGATCCGCCGGACCTCGGCCGGCGTCAGGGTGCCGGCCATCACCCGGCCGACATAACCCTGCTCGTGGACGCGGAGGAGCTCTTCGTCGGTGGCCGCGTGTGGCTCGATGAACTCCAGCGCCGCGCCGGCCGCCGCCTCGGCATCCAGTCGCAACCGCAGCTCCCGATACTTTTCGACCGGGAAGCGATGCCCCGCGGGGAGCGGCAGGGGATAGCGGTCGGAGGGGAAAAGCCGCATCGCCCACCCACGCTGGGAGTCAGCCCGCGCGCCGGCGCCGGAACCACCAGACACCGCCGCCGATCCCGCCGGCAGCGAACAGTTGCATCATGGCGGCAGGCTCCGGCACCACCAGGGCCATGATCTGCGGCCGGTAATAGGAGAGATCGGCAAAATAGGAGCCGCCGCCGTACACCGCCGTGTAACTCCTCCCCGGCTGCTGCGGAAACTCTCCCTGGGAGATGATGATGCCGGCAAGGCTCCACTCTCCGGCTTGTTTCACGAACACGGCACCGCCCGAATCACCGACGACGACCTGGGCTTCGTTGTTCGAGACGCCCGGGTCAAACGTCGTTCCCAGGGCGAAGAAGTCATACCCGTCGAGGACCCAATCGTTGTCATCGATGACGTTCGTGCCCCACCGCATCGTCCCCCCACCGATGGTCTTGTAGCCTGCATAGTTGGCGGAAGCTGCGGTCGTCTCCGTCCAGACCCACGGACCCACCGGACCCGCCGATGTGTCGACGTTCCAGAAGGTCCGGTTGGCCTCTTGGATGCTCCCCCGACCGATCATCGTGACGGTGTCGCCATTGGCCGGAGCACTGCTGGCGATGCGGATGGCCGGCAGGTTCGGCAGGGCTCCCTGGAGCTGGAACATGGAGAGATCGGTGAGTGTCGACTTCCCGGATGCCCCGGCATTCGTGAGTTGGTGGCCGGTACCGGGAGCCATGGTGTAGGTCACGCCACCGAGGGTGATGCCGGCCCCACTGCCGATGTGGTTGGCCGTCAGCACCCAGCCGTAGCCGAGATAGACCCCGGCGCCGATCCAGATCGCCCCGACGTTGTTCCAACCCGGGTCATCGGCCGGGGCGGTCATGTTCGCCGATCCGGCGTTGACCTGATCGATGACGACACCCCGGACCGGCCGGGCCGACACCCCGGCGACCACAAGGGCCATCCCTGCGACCCAACACCTCAACGCGCTGTTGGCCATAGACATACCTGCCCTCCGGATGTCGGCAGCGGGCCATCGAGCATGTCACGCCACATCGCCGCTGGAGCGAATCATAGACAAGGGGGGAGATTCAATCGATGACGGTCTTCTGCCCAGGGCCCTCCGACGGGAAGCCCGGCCGACCTTCACCGCTTCCGCGTCTTTGCGGTCGGAGGGGAGAAGCCGCATCGCCCCCCCACCCTGGGAGTCATCCCGCGCGCCGGCGCCGGAACCAACAGACCCCGACGCCGATCCCGCCGGCAGCGAGCAGTTGCGTCATGGCGGCAGGCTCCGGCACCGCCAGGGCCATGATCTGCGGCCGGTAGTAGGAGAGATCGGCAAAGTAGGAGGCGTTGCCGTACACCGCCGTGCCAGCCACCCCCGGCTGATCCGGAAACACCCCCGTGGCGATGATGATACCGGCAAGGCTCCACTCTCCGGCTTGTTTCACGAACACGGCACCGCCCGAATCACCGACGACGACCTGGGCTTCGTTGTCCGAGACGCCCGGGTCAAACGTCGTTCCCAGGCCGAAGACGTCGAACCCGCGGACGCGGAACCAATCGTTGTAATCGATGGCGTTCGTGCCCCACCGCATCGTCCCCCCACCAACGGTCTGGTAGCCCGCCGCGTTGGCGGAAGCTGGGATCGTCTCCGTCCAGACCCACGGACCTAACGGACCCGCCGATGTGTCGACGTTCCAGAAGGTCCGGTTGGCATCTTGGATGCTCCCCCGACCCATCATCGTGACGGTGTCGCCATTGGCCGGAGCACTGCTGGCGATGCGGATGGCCGGCAGGTTCGGCAGGGCTCCCTGGAGCTGGAACATGGAGAGATCGGTGAGTGTCGACTTCCCGGATGCCCCGGCATTCGTGAGTTGGTGGCCGGTACCGGGAGCCATGGTGTAGGTCACGCCACCGAGGGTGATGCCGGCCCCACTGCCGATGTGGTTGGCCGTCAGCACCCAGCCGTAGCCGAGATAGACCCCGGCGCCGATCCAGATCGCCCCGACGTTGTTCCAACCCGGGTCATCGGCCGGGGCGGTCATGTTCGCCGATCCGGCGTTGACCTGATCGATGACGACACCCCGGACCGGCCGGGCCGACACCCCGGCGACCACAAGGGCCATCCCTGCGACCCAACGCCACGACGCGCTGTTGGCCATAGACACACCTCCCCGTCGGATGTCGGCAGCGGGCCACCGAGCAAGGCACGCCACATCGCTACCGCTGGCGCATGATAGACAAAGGGGTGCGATTGCGTCGATGCCGGTCTGCTGCCCGCCCCCCCGACGGGGAGCCAGGCCGACCTTCATCGCTTCCGCGTCTTTTTCGCAGCCGGCTTCTGCGCGCCATGGCCCACGACGGCCTTCATGGCCTTGGCTGGGGAGCCCGACCGGGGCGTTTTCCCGCGGCCGTCGACGAGGACATCGACCGTGCCGGTCTCGACGCGGTAGAGCCAACCATGGATCCGCGGCACTGATCCTTTGGTGTGCAGGTTCCTGATGAGCGCGAGATTGCGGAGGTGCTTGATCTGGAGCTTGACGTTCTCCTCGGTGAGGACCGCGAGTTTCTGCTCCCGGTCGAGCCCGCGCTCGCGCGCGATTCTGTCGGCGGCCTCTTTGGCGCCGGTGGCGATGCAGAGCCAGTCGGCGATGGAGCTCTCGTGGACACCATCCTCGATGGCGGCGATGCCGCCGCAGCGGGTGTGACCGCAGACGATGATGTCCTCAATCTTCAGGTGGACAACGCCGTACTCGAGGATCGCCGAGATGTTGACGTCGTTGAAGGCGACGATGTTGGCGACGTTGCGGTGGACGAACATCGATCAGGGCCCTGCGGAGGGAGAATCGCCGAGGGTCACCCCCGATCCGCGCGAACCCTACCATTTCGCTGGCTCCGCGTCACCGCTGGAGCCAGGACCATCGTCGGGGCGGGGAATCGGATCGGCCCCGGCCGGCTCGGCCCGCGGCGGGCCGGCCTCGCCCTCCTGCCGATCACGCACCGCCCGATCGTAGGCCTCGCGATAGAAATCGGCATGGCTGAAGAGGATCGAGTCGAGGCCGGGAATGCCGAGCGACGAGAGGGGGACGAATCCCGTCGGGGGCGGGGCCGACGCATCCCGCGGGGCCCGGGTGGAGTCGCAACGCGACCCGCCCCGCCGCTGGCGACGCACGGGGCGGGGCGGGGCACGCTCGGCCTCGTCCCTGGCACGCAGCGGCGGCAACCACCACACGACCCCGTTTTGCATGACGATCCGGTTGACGCCCATGTCCCGTCCCTCGTGTCCTCTTCGACCCTTCATTCGACCCGGAGGAGGGGCCTCGGTCCGGACGTTCGCCCCCCCGGTAGGTATCGAACCGTGCCCCCCCCGACCCGCGTGGTGGCCCAGTCACACGGGCGCCACCGGAACAATCGTTGCGGTCGGGATGCTTGAGTCGCACGATCGACCGTGAAAAATCGGTTTTCAAAAATCACTTCCCTCACCTCGGCCCCCCTTTTTTTGCGCAGGCCGTCATCCCTAACGGGAACCGGCTGAAAAGAAGAACTGGAATGGCGGACGGCGACGGCAACGGCAGGTGTGGCGGCAGCAGCCTCCTGTCTTGGGTCTGAAGACGATGCGTGGGCATCGCTGTCATCGGCCGGTGCGGCCGGCCGTGGCGGCGGGTTGTCTCCCGGCTGAACCGCCATGGCCTCTCGATGAGAGAAGCTCCGAGCACGCTTCCGGAAGGATGACCACACCGTGCCCGTCCTGCTCCAGAACACGATGCTGCCGATCGGCTCGAACGTGTTCATGACATTCGCCTGGTACGCCCACCTCAAGGACATGAGCGGCCCGGGGACTGCAGGCTCTTGTCTGGTGTCGAGGGGGACAGATTAGCCTTCCGGCACATCGACAATGCTTTGCCATCGGTGGCCTGCATCTGACGTCGCTCTGGCAGGTTTTCGGCCCAGCCGGCGAATGGCAAAATTTTTCACCCGCGGGTATCTTGCTTCTGCCGCGGACGTGTCGGAATCGTTTTGAATGGATTCTCAAAGATGGACAGCCTGTTTGCCTGGACGATCACCGCTCCCGCCCTCATGCTTCTGGCCGCTGGCCTGATCCCGCGGGAGTGGGCGAACGAGCACCTCGATTTCATGCGGCGGCTGGCCAAAACCATGAGTGTGGCGGCAGCGGTGCTCGCTGTTGTTGTCGCTGTGGGGCTGGCCTTCAGAGGGCCGATCGACGTTCGGCTGGCGGTTGTGCCCGGCCTGCCCGCCGTCAACTTCGGTGTCTACTTTGACGACCTCGCAGCAATCATGCTGCTGTTGATCAGCTTTATCGGTGCGGTCATCTGCCGGTACGCGGTCCGCTATCTCGACGG